>NHBO02000057.1 GCA_002167845.2 Phycisphaera sp. TMED9
CACGCTGGCGGAGCGCATGCGCGCGGCGGGTGCGGGGATCCCGGGCTTCTTCACCGCCACCGGCGTCAACACGCTCGTCCATCATGGAGGCATGCCCGTGCGCTACGCAGCCGACAGGTCGGGCGCGGTCGTCACGAGCTCGGCGCCGCGCCCGTCGCAGGTCTTCAACGGCAAGGAGTACATTCTGGAGGAGGCGCTGGCGGGGGACTTTGCGCTGGTGCGGGCGTGGAAGGGCGACACCGAGGGCAACCTCGTCTACCGCAAGACCTCGCGCAACCACAACCCTGCAGTCGCCACTGCCGGGAAGATCACGATCGCCGAGGACTGGGGTGGGCTCGATTCGATTTCGCAGTCGACCTCGGTGAATGGTGCCGGCTTCGAGAGCCAATGGGACGGCGTCTTCGTTCATCCGATCCGCAGCCTCGCGACGACGGTGAACGATGCGGACCGGAGCATGTTCGATCTTCGCGAATCCGTGCTTCATTCGTTCAACGGGCAGGCCACCCAGCGGGTGATCTTCACCGAGAGCCATGATGAGGCGGCCAACCAGCCGCGACTTCCGGAGGCCATCTGGCCGGGGAATGCGGATGGGTGGGAAGCGAAGAAGAGATCCACGCTCGCCGCCGCGGTGGTCTTCACGTCGCCGGGGATTCCCATGATCTTCCAAGGGCAGGAGTTCTTCGAAGACGGGACGTGGACCGACGCGGCGCCGATGGACTGGGGTCGAATGGACACGTTTCATGGCATCTTCGAGTTGTATTCCGATCTGATCAAGCTTCGCTTGAACCGTGGGGACGCCACGAGGGGACTCACCGGAAACAACACGTCGTTCCATCATCTTGATGACCAGTCGAAAGTCGGTGCCTGGCACCGCTGGAGTCAGGGAGGTGTCGGTGACGACGTGGTGGTGGTCTCGCACTGGTCCGGCGTGTCGCGTTCGGACTATCGGATCGGTTTTCCGTCCGCCGGCACCTGGCATTGCATCTTCAACAGCAATGCGACGGGATATGACCCCGAGTTCACGGGAGGCGGACCGACCGCGGTGGACGCGACATCGACGCCCTGGGACGGCATGGGATTCAGTGCGTCCTTCGAGGTTCCGCCGTACACCTGCCTCGTCTTCTCGCAACGCGAGCCGGATGACTCGGGAGGTGGCGGCCGTCAGGACGGCCCGATCATCGTCGACGGCGTGCTTGATTCGTTGTACGGCGCACCACTCGGGGTTCAGAACACTCAGACCGGCTTCGGCGATTCCTCCCTCGGATTGATCGACTACGCCGATGGCTCGGAATTGGATGGCATGGCCGGCAGGATCGAGGATGGAACGCTCTACCTGCACTTTGCGGGAAATCTGGAAAGCAACTTCAACAAGCTCGAAGTGTTCCTCGATACGGTTCCCGATGCGGGACAGAATCGCCTCCGTGACGACAACCCGGATGTGAAGTTCGGTGGACTCAACCGGATGGGTGGCTCGGGCCGCGGTGCGGAACCGGGGCTTCGATTCGATGCGGGGTTCGGTGCGGACTTCTGGATCGACTTCACGTGCGGTGGTGAGTTCGGCGTTGGATTCGACACCTTCATCAACTGGTCCGGGCTCGCCACCGATGGTGGAGATGCGGTGGACTCAGGGTTCGCCGGGCCGGGCGGCCCGGGAGCAGGGCAGGCGATCTTCGCCGCGAACGGAATCATCGCAAGCATCGACAACCGAAACGTCGGGGGAGTCTCCGGCGGAGACGGAGCGGATTCCGGTTCCGGGGTCTCGACTGGAATCGAGTTCGCGATTCCGTTGGCACTCTTGAGCCACTCTGAAGGTGACGCCATCCGGGTGTCCGCCTTCATCAACGGATCGAATCACGACTACCTCTCGAATCAGGTGCTCGGCCCTCTGGGTGGAGCGCCCAACCTCGGTGAGCCTCGCGCCGTGGACTTCAGCTCGGTGCGCGGAGAACAGTTCGTGGTGATCGTCGAAGCCTCCGAAGAGTCATGTCCTTGCGACCTTGATGGTGACGGCATGATCGATGGAGCAGACTTCGGAACCCTGCTTTCGATGTGGGGGCCGTGTTCAGGATGTGATGCGGATCTCAATCAGGACGGGGTCGTCGATGGTGCCGACATCGGGCTTCTGCTCGGATGCTGGGGCGCGTGCCCCTGACTCGACGAGCTGCTCGAGATCGGCGTCATGCGATCAAGCGGCCGATATTTCCGTGGCCTTGTTTGAATGCCTCCCAAAGTTTGGATTTCAAGATCGCTTCGAGGTAGATTTGATGCAGATCGCCGTGTCCGGGATCCGGACCGGCCTTCGGGTTTCCCATGACCAGACCAGGAGTTCCCACGAGATGAACCGCACCTCCATCACCATGACCTCGCTCTTCTCTCTCTGCCTTGCGACGGGCGTTTCGGCTCAAGCAACCGTCGTCGACGGCTCCGCGGAAGCGGCGTATGGAGCGCCGTTGGTCATTCAAGACAACTCGACCGGGTTCGGAAATGCCGATCTGGGAAGCATCGATTTCTGCAACGGTTCGGAGGTCGATTCCGCGTACGGCTTCATCGCCGATGGCATGCTGCATGTCTTGATCTCCGGAAACGTCGAGAGCAACTACAACAAGCTTGAAATCTTCATCGATGCGATCCCGGGTGAAGGGCAGAATCCAATCCTCGGAAACAACTCGGAAATCGACTTCAATGCCCTCAACACCATGGGGCGCTTCGAGGATCCGGACACCGGTGAAGTGCAGCCGGGCCTCACGTTCGACGCGGGGTTCGATGCGGACTTCTGGCTTTCGTTCACCGGTGGCCCCGGGGCTCCCCCGAAGAAGGGTGGAGAGCCCGGATACGACACGTACCTGAACTTCTCGGAGCTGCTCACCGGAGGTGGTGATCTTGCAGAATCGGGATACGCCGGTCCCGGAGGGGCGGGTGCGAAAGGCGCGTTGGTGACGGGGAACGGAATCTTCGCCGCGATCGACAACTCCAACGTGCTCGGCGTCGTCGGCGGGGATGGAATCGACGACGGGGCCGGCGTGACCACCGGGGTGGAGATCGTCATACCGCTCGAAGTGCTCGGGCATGCGGCGGGTGATGACATTCGGGTCTGTGCCTTCATCAACGGAAGCGGGCACGACTTTCTCTCGAATCAGGTTCTCGGCGGTCTCGGTGGTTCGGCGAATCTCGGTTTCCCGCGATTCGTCAACTTCGAGGATCTGCCCGGCGACCAGTTCTTCGTGGTACCCGGTGAAGGTGGTGGTGGAGACGGATGTTTCGGCGACATCAACGACGATGGGATCGTGAACGGCGCGGACTTCGGATCGCTGCTGGCGAGCTGGGGTCTCTGTCCCGGATGTCCGGCGGACCTCAACGACGACGGAACCGTCGATGGCGCCGACGTCGGCCTGATGCTGGCGGTCTGGGGCGTCTGCCCCTGATTCCAGGCTTGATCGAATACCAGGCGACGGGTCGCGTCCTTTCGGTCGCGACCCGTCGTCGTTTGACGGGATCGATCGTCGCGTCGGTGGGAGATGTTCAGCGATTCGCGGGCAGGTAGGCCGTGGTCACGTAGTCCGCGACCATGCGGTGCGTGCTGAAAGGGCCTGGAATGGTGGCGGCGCTGCGAAGCGCCCGCTTGACCCATCGACTCGGAACGCCGGCCCGGCTTCGATCGAAGAACTCCGGAATCAGGGAATCCTCAAGCACTTCGTAGAGAGCCGTGGCGTCCGCCGCATCGCGAGCGGCAGCCCCTCGACGCACGGGATGGCCCACGATCTCGAAGCCGTTGCGGCCGTCGAAGCCCTCGGGCCACCAGCCGTCGAGAATCGAGCAGTTCACGCCCAGGTGCATCGGTGGCTTCATGCCGCTGGTGCCGCTGGCCTCATGCGGCCGGATCGGATTGTTCAGCCAGACGTCGCAGCCCGAGGTGAGTTCGCGGCCGATCCGCATGTCGTACTCCTCGAGGATCGCGATCCGGCCGTGGAACTCCGGGCGTTTGCTCATGCGATAGACCATGCGGGCGAATTCCTGCCCCTCGCCGTCACGGGGATGAGCCTTGCCTGCGAACACGATCTGGACCGGGCGGTCGGGATCGTTCAGCATCGCGGCGAGCCGGGCGCGATCCCTGAAGATCAACGGTGCCCGCTTGTAGGTCGCGAACCGCCGGGCGAAGCCGATGGTGAGCGCGTCTTCGCGCAGACCGGCGCCGGCCGCCAGTCGCTCGCTCGGATCGTCGCCGCGCTGCACGGACTGCCGGACGAGCCGATCGTGCATGAAGCGGACCAGCCGGGCCCGGAGAACGTTCCGCAGTGCCCATGCCGCGGCGGGATCGACGTTCGTCGCCTTCGACCACGCGGCTTCATCCGGTTTCGCGATCTCGGGTTTCAGGCGGATGTGCTTCCGCCAGAACGCGGCCGCGGCGGGATCCAGCCAGGTTCCGGGGTGGACGCCGTTGGTGATCGATCCGATGGGGACGTCCTTCAGGGTCTCGGCTTCGGGATAGACCGATCGCCACATCTCCCGGCTGACCTCGCCGTGGAGTCTGGCCACGCCGTTGACGTGTTCGGCGAGCCGAAGGGCGAGGATCGTCATGCACAACGGTTCCGACCGGTCGCCCGGCGTCTCCCGTCCGAGATCGGCGAAAGAACGGCCGGTGAATCCCGCACGTCGGAGGACGCCGCTCATGGCCGCCGCGGCATCGCGTGCTGGGTAGCGATCGTGTCCGGCAGGGACCGGGGTGTGGGTGGTGAAGACCGTCGACGCCCGGACCCGGGCGATGGCGTCGGACTGGTCGAGTCCATCCTCGACGAGCCGGGCGATCCGTTCGACCGCGGCGAAGGCGGCGTGTCCCTCGTTGAGATGGTGGACGGTCGGTCGTTCGTCCATCGCTTCGAGCGCCATCGCGCCGCCCACTCCGAGGAGCACCTGCTGCCGCATCCGAAGATCGGGTTCGCCCTTGTAGAGACCTTCGGTCAGCCGGCGATCCGCGGGGCGATTCTCAGGGAGATCGGCGTCGAGCAGGAGGAGCGAAGTGTTTCCCAGCGTGAGCCGCATGATCCGGGCGGTGACCGTCCGGCGACCGATCGGGCAGGCGATCGACGTTCCGGTCTCCTCGATGGGATAGCGATCGAAGTCGTACTCGGGATACAGGATCCGCTGACGGCCGTCGGACTCGAATTGCTGGCGGTAGTAGCCATGGCGATAGAGCAGTCCGACGCCGACCAGAGGCACGCCGAGGTCCTCGGCACTCTTGACGTGATCGCCCGCGAGCACGCCGAGGCCACCGGAATACTGCTGCATCGATTCGTGGATCGCGAACTCGGAGCAGTAGTAGGCGACCTTCAGTCGACGATCACGACCGCGGTGATTGGTCTTGAACCATCGTGGCGCCCGCTGCGCGTCCTCGAGCGTGCGCTCGGCGGTCTCGAGCGTCTGGAGGAAGCGGACGTCCGCCGCGGCGGCCGCGAGTCGTGCCTTCGGCGTCGAGAGCACGGTTTCGATCGGTGCGTGATTCGTCGCCTCCCAGGCGATCGGGTCGAGCATCGCGAAGGGACGTTGCACCGGCTCGTGCCAGGACCACGCGAGGTCTTCCGCGATTCGAAGCAGGCGGGTCAGCAGATCGTCGATCGAAACGGTGGACGGGCGTGGCATGACGGGGATCCGGATCGGTGCGTGGCGGTGAATGAACGGAAGCGTGAAGGAGGGGAGACGCTGGTCAGGGGATGCGTTCGGCCGCCGAGGCGAGGGAGGCGAGTCTTTGAGCGAGCCTGGTGGTCGCGTCGCCGCGTCGCATCCGCCAGCACCAGTTGCCGGTCGGTTCGCCGGGCCGATTCATGCGGGCTCGACGTCCGAGGCCCAGCAGGTCCTGCATCTGGACGATGGCGATGTCGGCGGGACTGGTGAACGCGAGTCGCGTCATCGTATCGGCCGGTTCGGCGGCCGCCGAGGGGCCGGCGTACGCCGAGAAGCGTCGACGAGTCTCCGCGTCGATCGCCCGATACCAGCCGGCCACGGTGTCGTTGTCGTGGCTTGCGGGATAGACGGCGCAGGCACGCGGGTGATTGTGAGGCAGCTCTTCACTGGCCACCGGCGTGCCGAAGAAGGCGGTCTCCAGAATCCGCATGCCGACGATCCCGAACCGGTCGCGGAGACGATTGACCGGTGGCGTTCGATCACCGAGATCCTCGGCGATGAACGGAAGCGGGCCGATTTCACGGGTGATCGCTCCGAGCAGTTCCTCGCCGGGGGTACGGCGCCACCGGCCGTTTCGTGGGTCGGCGCTCTCACTGGGAATCTCGAAGGCGTTGCGAAATCCGACGAAATGGTCGATCCGGACCAGATCGAACCGTTCGATCGTGGTACGGACGCGACTTCGCCACCAGGCCCAGTCTTCCGACCGGTGGGCGGCCCACTTGTAGTGCGGGTGTCCCCAGAGCTGCCCATGATCGACTGCGGTCGCGCCCCAGACCGACTGTCCGGCATCGGTGGGATCGGGCGAGGGGGGGACGCCGGTCAACACGGTGGGATCGCCGTTCCGGTCGAGTCGAAAGAGATCGGGCCGTGACTCGACGTCGGCGCTGTCCGGGGCGCAGAAGATCGGCAGATCGCCGATGAGCCGGAGGTTCAGATCGAGGGCATGGTGTCGAAGCCTGTCCCATTGTCGATCGAGGATGAACTGGAGGAAGGCGTGATACGTCGGATCCCGTTCCACCTCGGTGTTCGACCGCCCGAGTCGGGCAGGTGCCGAGGCATATCGACACCAGTCATCGAGCCAGTCCGACTGTCGGATCCCAAAATCCTCATACGCGGAACCATGCAGGCCCATCCGGCCTCGTCGACTCTGGAATCTTCGGAACGCCGCTTCGAGACGCGGGCGCTTCCAGCGTCGGGCCCGTCCCCAGGACGCTCGGCCCCGATCGTCGCGGGCGGACTCCTCGCGTCCGATTCGGGTGGCGGAGGCGGGCAGGTAGCCGTCTTCGACGAGGTCCGCGACCGAGGTGAGCATCGGTTCGATCGCGAAACTCGATCGAGCGCTGTAGGGGCAGTCTCCATCTCCCACGGGACCGATCGGAAGCATCTGCCATCGACGGAGGCCCGCGCTCGCCGCCCAGCTCGCGAAACGCCGGGCGGTGGGGCCGAGGTCGCCGATCCCGAACGCGCCGTCGCTCGACGGGAGCGACGTCGGATGCAGCAACACCCCCGCGGCGCGGTCGGCGAGCAGAGGATGGACGCGGGGTGCTTCGGGCGAGGTCATCGGGCTGGTCTCGGCGATTCATTCATGGTTGAAACTGCCGGGCATTCACGGACCCGCCGCGTTGCCGGCCGAGAGTATGACGTGCCGTCCGACGTTCGGGCGGGTGGCATCCGGTTCGAGACGCGGACNCCNGTCTGTCATCGGGGGCGGACCCATGCTCGTCCGGAGATTCCGGAAATCAGGACGGACGAGGGCGTCCCGGTCTCCGGTCGCTCGCCCGGAAANCTCGGTGTGCCCGGAGCGCCGAACACCGGGGTCCAACCTTCCCCGGGAAGATCGAATCGAGCATCCGAGTCGGACGCATTGAGCGCCACCAGGACTTCTTCGTCGGCATCCTCCCGCACGAAGACCCAGAGATCCTGCGCGTCGTCGGCGATCACGGTTCGGAATCCGCCGACTCGCAGCGCCGCATGCGATCGACGAAGGGCGATCGCGCTGCGATAGAACTCGAGGTGTTCGTCGTCGACGCGATTCTCCTCGGGAGCGTCGTAGGGTTCGAGGTCCTTCCAGAGCATCGGCTTTCGATTGTTGGGGTCGTCGGATCCCCACATTCCCGCTTCGTCGCCGTAGTAGATCATGGGCGCCCCCACGTAGGTCATCTGCAGGAGGGCGAAGAGTCGTGCTCGGCGGTAGCTGTGGTCCGACGGCTTCGATCCGTCGTAGGTCGGATCATCTTGTTCACGATTTCCCTCTTCGAACGGGCGATCCGGATTGAAGATCTTCGAGACCAGTCGGTCCGTGTCGTGACTGTCCGCAAGATTCTGAAGAGCGTAGGTCACCTCGGATGGGTAGGTGTTCCGCAGTTCTTCAAGCCGACGGTCCAGTTCGGTCGCCGAGATCTTCTTNTCTTCGTGGGCGATCCAGGCGAGCGCGGCATCGGCGAACGGGTAGTTCATCACCGCGTCGAAGGTCCGACCGTCGAGCCAGTCGGGGGCGGGCTTCCAGATCTCTCCGACGATGTAGGCATCCGGATTGATGGAGCGGACCAGTTCGCACCATTCCATCCAGAAAGCCTGCGGGATCTCCTCGGGAACGTCGAGCCGCCAGCCGTCGATTCCATCGGAGGGATCACCGTCGCCGTCGGGGTCCATCCAACGACGAGTCACGTTGAAGATGTGATCCCGGAGGGTCTTGGAGGCCAGTCCGTGTTCAGGGCTCTTTCGAAAGGCCGGAAGCTCGTCGAACCCCGCCCAGCCATCACACTCGAAAGGATCCCAGGATCTCACCGAGAACCAGTCCGCGTAGGGTGATTCGACGCCTCGCTNCTTGACGTCCTGGAAGGCGGGATGCCGGGTGCCGACGTGATTGAACACCCCGTCGAGGATCACACGGAATCCAAGCTCCTTCGCGGCCTTGAGGGTCTCGAGAAAGATGGTGTCGCTCGCCGACCAGGTCCAGGTCTCGGGATCTCCGAGATCTTCAGCGGCGGTGGTCCGTGAAAAATCTCCATCGCCGGCGCCGAAGTGTTCGTCGATGTGGCGATAGTCCGTGGCGTCGTACTTGTGATGCGTCTCCGCCTGGAACACCGGATTCAGATAGATCGCATCGACTCCGAGTTCCTTGAGATACGGGAGTTTCTCTCGCAGTCCCTGAAGGTCGCCGCCGTAGTGCCGCCCGAACACGAAGGAATCGTAGAACGTGGATCCATCCTTCCCTTCCCATTCGCTCGGGGTGTACCACTCGCTGGTCCAGGGGCGCATCGGTGTTGGATCATTCGCATCCTCACCGTCTCGGAAGCGTTCCACCATGAGCTGGTACCAGATCGCATTCTTGGCCCAGTCCGGGGTCCGAGGAGTGGAGCGATCGAGATCGCCCGCATCGAGTTCGTGGAGTTCGGGATGGCGCACGAAGCGGCCTCCATCTTGGAAGAGAAAGGTGTACTCGAGTCCGTCACGATCGGCGGGCACGTCCGCCTGCCAGGCATCGAGAATCTCGGAACCGACGGTGGCGAGCATTTCCATCGTGGAACCATCGGAGAACGCGACACTGGCGGCCTCTGCGTCGCCGCGAAGAGAGTGGGCCACGATTCGAATGCGGCCGTCGGGAAGTCGTTGCAGATCCCGCCAATCGGTGGGGTCGTGCCGAAGTCCGGCGCCGACGACCACGCCGTCGCCCAGGGCGCCTCGCGTCGGGTCGAGCATCGAATCGGGACCAAGCCAGAAGATCGTCTGGTCGACCCCGCGTTCCCTCGGTCGTCGCTGGACGTTCGCGGGGTCGGCCACCCAGCGATCCCGATCCTCGACGAAGTTGTAGAAGTGGGTGCCGTCTTCGAGATCGACCGTGGCGATCCAATCTCCGGAGGGAGACCGCTCCATCGGATTGGCGGTCGTGCTCCAGCCATTGAAGCTCCCGGCGAGCGAGACCTGTGCTGCGTCATCGCCACCCGGGTAGCTCACGATGCAGCGCCAGGCGCCATTGGATTTCGGTA
The DNA here is from genome assembly GCA_002167845.2 of Phycisphaera sp. TMED9. GTDB lineage: Bacteria > Planctomycetota > Phycisphaerae > Phycisphaerales > SM1A02 > UBA12014. The sequence continues at coordinate 9,666 of NHBO02000057.1, forward strand.
TCGCGCGGATGCTGGTTGGCAGGCGGGTCGGTCTTCCGACGGGATTGCGTCCGATCGGAACGTCGGGCGGCCAGCCCGCATCCTGCGAGGCGCCGGCCTCGAACGCCCCGCAGCTCATCACGGTGGCGATGGCCAGGTATCGAATCAGAAGTGCGGCTTTGGTCGGCATGTCGGAAGGATTATACGTCGCCCGAACCTCGGATCACCGGGGTGCCTCCGGGGGGGGAGGCCGGNTCGTCTCTGCGACACGGACNCGGAGGTCGACGTCTTCCGGCTGGTGAATTCGCGGCGGATTCCCGGAGCGGTCACTCTTCGAGGGTTCGCTCGGTGGTCCGGCTTCCGGCCGGCGGCGGCTCCTCGTTCGGTCTGGGATCTTCACGATCCGGCACTTCGGCGCTCACCACCGGAGTGTCCGCGGCTTTTGAATCGGCCTTCCGCCGCGGGCCTCGAACATGGCGGAGCCGGTTGGCCGCATTGTGAGCCGCGATCTTGTAGACCTCGGCCAGCGTCGGATAGTTGAAGACGCTGTTCATGAAGAAGTCGAGTCCACCTCCGAGCGAAATGACGGCCTGGCCGATGTGGACGAGCTCCGTCGCATTGGTTCCGATGCAGTGAACGCCGAGAAGGTCATGGCTTTCCCGGTGGAAGAGCATCTTGAACATGCCGGTGTCGTCGCCAAGGATCTGGCCACGGGCGGTTTCCCGGTAACGGGCGACGCCGACTTCATACGGAACTCGATCCTTGGTCAGCTGCTCCTCGGTCGCGCCGCACATGGAGATTTCCGGAACGGCATAGATACCGTAGGGGTAGAGCGTTCCGAAATTCTCGGCCTGATATCCGAACATCCGACAAGCCGCGATCCGGCCCTGTTCGCTGCTGGTGGCGGCGAGNGCGGGGAAGCCGATCACATCACCCGCCGCGTAGATGTTGGGGATATTGGTCTGCAGGGCTTCATTGACGGGAATTCGGCCTCGGCCATCCACCTCCACGCCGGCCGAGCCGAGGTGCAGAGGTTCGGTCGCCGGACTTCGACCGATCGAGAAGATCACGCAGTCCGCGATGATCCGCTTGCCGCTCTCGAGTTCGAGTTCGACCTCCGGTCGACCTTCTTCGAAGATTTCGACGCGGGCGACGGCTTCTCCNAGTCGGAAGGTCACATCCTTCTTCCGCATCTGATGCATCAGCTCGTCGACGATCTCGCGATCCACGAAGTCAAGCAACTGATCGCGGCGATCGATCAGGGTCACCTGCACGCCGGCGGTCGCGAAGATCGAGGCATACTCCACGCCGATCACGCCGCCGCCGACCACGGCCAGATTGGAAGGGAGGTCCTTCATCTTCAGGACGTCGTCCGAGGTCAGGATGAGTCTTCCGTCGCTCGGTCCGGTGGGAGGGGCCGCGGCGTTGGTCCCGCATGCGACGAGGATGTTCTCCGCGGTGACCGCTCTGGTCCCGGCGTCGTTGGTGACCGCGACTCGGTGGGCATCGATGAAGGATGCTTCGCCCTCGATCACGGTGATGTCGTTTCGTGCGAGGCTGTTTCGAACCACGGACGTTTCGGATGCGATGACCTGGTTCACTCGATCGATCAGATCGACCATCTCCGGTCGGGTCCGCACGGTGAATCCATCGTCGAGTCCGCCGCCGGTGGTCGAGAGGATCGCTTCGCGAAGCGTCTTGGACGGGATGGTGCCGGTGAAGGTGCAGACGCCGCCCACTCGCCTTCGCTTCTCAATCAGCGCCACGCGCTTGTGGAGTTTGGAGGCCTGAATCGCCGCGGACTGGCCGGANGGGCCGCTGCCGATGACGAGGAGGTCGAAGTCGTGGGTGTCGCTCATGACAAGAGCCTACCCGCAGCCGGTCGATCCCTGATTCCCGCCGGATGGATCCTTCCATCAGGAATCCCCTCCGGTCCGGGCCGGAGGGGATTCGATGAAGGTGAGGATGTGACGAGCTGCTGACCGGTCAGGGACAAGGGCCGTAGGCCGAGAGCAGCATGCCGAGATCGGCGGAGGCCACGGCGCCGTCGCCGTTCAGGTCGCCGAGGCAGGTCCGAGGCAGGCTGCAGGGGCCCCAGTGTCCCAGCAGGATTCCGAGGTCGGCACTGTCGACGTCACCGTCGCCATCGAGGTCGGCGTTGCAGCGCGGCGCTTCGCCAGCCCACCCGTTGACGGTGAGGTGCCACTCGAAGCCCGGGAATCCGATGTCCGCGAGGGTGAGATACTCGGGAATTCCGCAGGTCTCCGAGCGGATGAACGTGGTGCCGTAGGTCGTCGCGGAGGATCCCGCGAAGCTCGTGAAGCCCGACGGCTGGAAGGGAAGCTGCATCTCGACCACGAGACTGGAACCGTCCGAGAGGTCCACTTCGACCGGGGTGTCGAAGCTGACGGTCTGGAATGCGAGGTCTCCGTCGAGAATCGGCTGGATCCCGAACGGCTCGCTCGCGATCAGCTCGAGCTCCAACGGGGCTCCCGTGGAGCTGAAGACGCTGCATCGGTGGAGATTGAGGATGGCATCGCAGTACCCGCCGGCGTTCCGGATGCCGACGTCGAGGCACGAGACGTCGAACCGTTCAGAGCCGATCTGGGATGCGTTGTAGACCCTCGCCCAGGCGTTGTCGAGCGTGAAGTCATCCGCGGAACTGTAGCAGGCGACGCCGCCCTGCTCGAGTCCTTCGAAACCGTCGGCCGTGAAGGAGTCGGGGCCGGGGTCGTTGCAGATCTCCTCGCCGAAGCCCGACTCGATTTCGAAGAACCGGGTGGAACCGCTGACCTCGAAGGAGACCGCGAGAAGCGGCGTGCCGGTCGGGCTCTCGCTGGCGGCGATGAAGGTGAGACCTTCAGGGGCGAGGTCACCGGCGGTACCCGCTTCGGCGTCACCCGAGAAATCCCGGGTGTTGATGTAGGTCAGGAAGGCGGGTTCCGTGGGATCGGAGAGGTCGAAGGCCATGATGCCCCCGATCCGCTCCAGCCCGACGAAGGCAACCGGACGGCCGAGATTGAGGTAGCCGATCGTGATTCCCTCCGGTTCGGGGCCCTTGTCGTCGGATCGGTTGTCGAAGCTGTCGTTCTCGTCGTTGGTCGAGTTGAAGTTCTCGCCGAGCACCGACGCGGTCACCGACTCCATCAGGTCTCCCGTGTCGGCGACGAGGTTGCCTTCGTCATCGAAGATGCTCATCGAGCGGGCGCCGAAGCTGAACAGGGCGTCGTAGTCCCCGTCGCCGTCCGTATCGCCGAGCGAGGCGTCCACCCGGATCCGCCCGAGGTTCCGCGACTGCTGCAGGAAATCGGCGTCGGGGAACGCGGCGGGGTCCAGCGTGAGACTGCCGACCCTGACCTCGTTGCTGTATCCGTCGTAGTCCCGACTGTCCCCTTCGTTCGCGGTCGCGATGAAGGTGGCGCCGTCGACTTCGAAGGTCGCGATCGCGTCCGGCATGTAGATACCGCTGATCGGCCACTGGGCGATGTTGATGGCATCGTCGCGATTGCTCGCGTCGAGTCGATTCTCGAGCAGGCTGTGGTCCTTGAATCCCATCGAACGGACCCACATCCACTCGCGGTTCGCGACGTCGAACTTCGCGAAGGCGTTGTTCTCCTGAAGGGCCACGAAGAGGGTCGATCCGTCCGCGGAGAACGCGACGTACTCGGGCTCCATGGCCTGGGCGAAGGTGGTGCCTTCGGGGCTGCTGAGCACGATGTCGTCACCGACGATCGAGGGATCGATTCCTTCGAAGGTGAAGGTCGTCGAGGTGCCCTTGGCGACGTCGAGTATCGTGATCCCGCCCGGTGGATCGATCGTGTACTCGTCGTTCGGCTGGCCCTCGTCCGCGGTCACCACGAGCCCGCCGTCCGGGCTGAAGGTGATCATGTCTGGAAGGGCGCCGGCGGGATGGGTGGTGGTCGTACCGTCGTCGAGATTCACGAGCACGATGGTCCCCGGATCGGTCTCCACCGACGCCCCGACGGCGGCGGCCAGGAGTCGGGATGCGGCATCGACGTCGACCGACTGGATTCCGTCTCCGTACTTCGCAAGGGAGATCGTGTCGATCAAGGACGGTGAGTCCGGATTGCTCGCGTCGAGGACGTCGATCGTGTCCGAATCCGAGTTGGTGACGAAGAGCCGGCTGGTTACCGGGTCGAACGCGTTGATCTCCGCGGCCGCCTCGTCGAACACGTCCGTTTCGAACGCGCCGAGCGGGAGCAGGCGCAGCGTGAAGTCCTCTCCAACGGCGGTTCCGGCGACGGCGAGCCCGAGGCTCGCGCTCAAAATGCTGAATCTCTTCATCTTTCGGTTCTCCTCGTCGTTTTCGTGACCCGTGACAGAACTGGCCACGGGATGGATGAGCAAGGAGGATCGCGATATTGAATGTGCGCAGTGCGATCGAGATATTCGAATTTCAATCGCGTTTCGTTTCGCGAAACCGGATGCGAGTCGTGCTCAAACGATTCGATAACCGAAATCTCACACGACGGGTTCGCCTCCGCGCCTTCGCAGGCGAAGACGCGCGAGGAAGAAGCCTTCCGTGGCGGCCTCGACGACATCGCCCCGTGGATCGGGGCCGAGCCGTCGCATGGCGGTCGCGTCGAGGTCGGCCGGAGCGCCCAGAAGCGGCAGGCCCGCGGGAATCGACGTCGGGACGGCATCGAGTTCGATGCCGGTCGGTCCGTCGCCGAAATACGAACGGCTCCCCGCCCGCAGGCCGTGGAACTCGTCGAAGCCCCGTCGGGTCGGATGGAATCGATCCGCCAGCCCGAGATGCCACTTGCCGACCAGCCCGGTCGCGAGTCCGGCGGCCTCGAAGCGGTTCGCGATGGTGACTTCGTCGAGCGGCAGTCCGCCTTCGGGCCGCGGGGCGGATCCGGGCAGGTTGTACTCGTGGCCGAACCGCTGCTGGTGCCGTCCGGTGAGCATGCCGGCCCGCGATGGGCTGCATACCGAGGCCGTCACGTAGCACGCGCCGAAGGTCAGGCCTTCCCCGGCGAGGCGATCCATTTCGGGGGTCGCGATCTCGGTTCCACCGTTGAATCCGAAGTCGATCCAGCCCGCGTCGTCGGCGATCACCAGCACCACCGAAGGCCGGGGCGTCGGCGGCGGATCGGCGGGCGGCCCCCCGGCGTCGAGCGCGGTGGACAGTCCCAGAAGAATCGCGATGAGCTGGAGCACGCGGCGAGTCTACGCGAGTCGTCCACCCGCCGAGGAGCTGCTGGAGCGGAACGCAGGGGGAGACCGGCGTCGATGGGCCGCCTGCCACATGGCCTGCGGGTCGAGTCGCGCCCGGAGGCATGAGGCGACCGGTCGCCCGTCTCCACCTCGCTCGCAGGCTCGGAAACGAAACGACCCCGCGTCGTCGAGGAGACGCGCGGGGTCGTGCCGGTTCGGGAACCATGCCTGGATCGAGGGCGATCAGGCTTCGTCGATGACCACATCCGATTCTGCGATGGGCTTCGGTTCGACCGCGGTCTTCGGAGATCCGACCTTTCCGAGCACGCCGGGCAACTCGATGCCCGCTTGCTCCGCGAGTTCGTGCATGGGGGGAAGCGAGCCGATCAGCCCGGAGAGGAAATCGCTGGTGCTTCCTCTTCCCCCTTCGCCCCGGCCGCCGTCCCAGACGGTGATCTTGTCGATCTGCAGGTTGGCGATCGCCTTGACCTGTTCCCTGACCAGATCCGGAAGCTGTTCGATCAACAGCAGGGTCGGTGCGATCTGCGGGTTCTCCGCGCAGGCCGTGATGAGTTCCCGATAGCCGTCGGCCTTCGCCTCGAGGACCTTGCGGACGCCNTCGGCTTCCGCGTTGTATCNGGCGATGATCGCATCCGCTTCGCCGGACGCTTCGCGCCGGCTNCGTTCCGCGGTCGCNTCCGCGGCGATTTCGATCTGCTGCTTTCGNATCTCCTCCGGNGCGATCACATCCTTCGCNAGTCGGGCGAGTTCCTCNTCCCGNTCCTNCTGGAGAATCGCACGGGAGGCATCGGCGGCGGCGACGTCCGAGCGCCGCTTGGCTTCGGCCCGGATCTCCGCGAGCTTCGCATCGGAATCCGCGACTTCGGCCGCGGAAGCGTTCTCGCCCTGGCGTGCGAGCGACTCCGCCTTCGCGATCTCGACCCGTTCGGACTGCTCGGCGTTCTTGGAGGCGATGGAGGTCTCCGCGCCGCGTTCGGCCGTCGCGATCTCCTGGTTCCGCTTCGCCTCCACCTCACCCGTGACCGCCTCGGCCTCGAAGGTCGCGACGGCGAGTCGCTGGGTGCGCTCGGCCTGCTTCCGGCCTTCCTCGGCCTTGGCGTTCTCCTCCGAGACGCGGACCTCCTGTTGACGGACCGCTTCCGCTTCGCCGATCGCGCCTTCCCGTTCCTGCTGGGCGACCTCCACCTTCGCACGGTTGATGGCTTCCGCCGCCGCCCGCTTGCCGATGGCGCTGATGTATCCGCTCTCGTCGGTGATGTCGCGGATGTTCACGTTGATGAGTTCGAGGCCGACCTTGTTGATCTCGTCGGCGACGTTCTCGTTGATCAACGTCATGAACTTCTCGCGGTCCTTGTTGATCTCCTCGATCGAGAGCGTCGCGATGACCAGTCGGAGCTGGCCGAGGATGATGTCCTGGGCCTGATCGCGGATGGCGCCGTCGCTCAGGGTGAGGAGGCGTTCCGCCGCGTTGTTCATGAGCACCGGATCGGTGGAGATGCCGACCGTGAAGGTGCTGGGGACGTTGACCCGGATGTTGTTCAGCGACAGGGCGCCCTCCAGCGGGATCTCGATGACCAGAGGCTCGAGTGACAGGTATTCGTGATCCTGAATCAGCGGGATCACGAAGGCGCCGCCGCCGTGAAGGCATTTCGACGCTCGTTCACTTCCGACCTTTCCGTAGATCACGAGGATTCGGTTGCTGGGGCATCGCTTGTACTGCTTGACCAGAAAGATCAGGAAGAAGAAGGCGATCAGTGCTGCAGCGCCGATGACGCCGAGCCAGATGACGGGTTCCATGTGTTGTCCTCCGAAAAGAAGAAAGAAAGAGGGAAGCGTGTCGGCTCCGTGCAGGTCCCCGGAAAGAGACGATCCTCTGCTCAGGCCGTTTCGACTTCGAGGGTACCGTCGCCGCGGGCGGCGATCACTCGAATCGGGGTGCGAGACGCGATGGCTTTTCCTTCAGCCACCGCCTTGAATTGACGTTGTCGATCTCGGACGACGACGGAGATTCGTCCGCTCCCGTCAGCGGGAATCGCGATGGTCACGGTGCCTTCGGCGCCGATGGCATCACCGGGATCGATGTTGCCGTCGCCGGTCAGGTCGTGCATCGCCTTGAAGCCCAGCCAGAGGATCCAGAGGAACGCGGTGCCGATCACCAGGCCGAACAAGGCCGACTGGGCCCAGCTGAGTTCGAGGTTTCGGAAGCCGGCGAGTCCGCCCCAGCCCCAGCCCATCGAGAAGCCGACGATTCCCTGGAATGACAGCACCTTGAACGCCCCGTCGCTCGCATCACCGGTATCGGCATCGAAGCCGCCGTCACCGCCGATGAACAGCATCAGGATGGTCAGGATGAAGAGAAGCGATGCGATGGCCGCGATTCCGAAGAACCAGATGGCACCGTCATCGAAGAGAAGTTCCTGCATGGTCATGGTCGAGACCTCCTGTGGAATCGTCCGCGATCGTCACGACTCGCGTGTCGCAATCCGACGATCGGACAGAGGCAGTATCGAGGTTTCTCGGTCGCCTGTCGTGTCCGAACGAATTCGGAATCGGACATTTCGTCGTGAAATCCAGCGTCAAGGGGCTTTCATGCCGCCTCTCTTGCGAAGGCGGGCGACGAAGAAACCCTCCATTGCAGCATTTTCCGGTCGGCCTCGGGGGTCCGAACCGTAGCGCCGGATGGCGGTCTCCGGCGGTGGCGCCGAAGTTTCCGCGGTGTCCATTGGTGGATCGAGAAGTGCCAGACCCTCGGGAATCTCGGGAGGCAGGGGATCGAGCGACATGCCCGTCGGGCCTTCGCCATACCTGGTCAGGGCGCGATGGAGGATGGCCTCGTTCTCCTCTCGACCGAGCGTGCAGGTCGAGTAGACGATGACCCCGCCCGGCCGAACCGCCTGAATCGCCGCATGCAGCAGCGACTTCTGGACCGAGGCAAGTCGCCTGGCGCCTTTGACCGACCACTTCTCATGGCTTGCCGGATCGTCGGAACGGAAACGTCCTTCACCCGAACAGGGCGCGTCGACCAGGACGCGATCGAAGGTTCCGTGATCTCGGAATGGGATCCGCTCTCCCGGGGACGTTCGAATCGACGCCTTGGCGTTCAGCATTCCGATCATCGCACGCATTCGCATGCATCGAGTGCGACTGCGATCGTTCGCGATGATCTGCGCATCGTTTCCGACCATGGCGGCGATCAACGCGGTCTTTCCGCCGGGGGCGGCACAAAGGTCGAGGATCCGCTCGCCGGGTCGGGGAGCGAGTCCCATGACCGCAAGCATGGAGGTCAGTGATTGGAGGACCACTCGCCCTTCACGCCAAGCTTCAGTCTCGGTGATCGCCCGTGAAGAGGTGCGGGGAATCACCCGCGCCCAGGGCGCCCAGGCGACGGGGGTGCTCTCGATCCCCAGTTCGCGAAGCTCGTCGATCGTCCGCTCGACCTCACCGCGAAGTGGATTCAACCGCAGGCCGCGGGGGAGGTCGAGTGCGGTGGCGGCCAGCAGTCGGTCCGCGATTCCAGTGACGGGTGGGAAGTCCGACCGGAGTCGTTCGACGAATGGCGCCGGGAGCGACTCGGTCGCAAGCTGCGCCGCGGTCCGGATCTCATCGGCGGAGAAGAGGCTGTTCGGTTCAGGGGATGGCACGTTCAGCCTCGCGACCAACCACGTCCATTCGATGCTTCCGAAGCAGGTTGTTCCGCCACATGGGACCGGTCGTCCAGAGAGGCGGCATCATGGCGTACTCCCACTCGGCGAGTCGGGCGAGGAGGCGGATCGTCTCGCCGGGATGATTCGCCGAGAGGTCCTTCTCTTCTCCGGGGTCCGCTTCGAGGTCGAAGAGCAGCGTCCGGCCGCCTTCGACGCGGATCAACTTGAGATCGAGATCTCGAATGGTCGCGATCGGCCCACGCCTCCAGAACATGCTCTGGTGGGGTCGATCCGTGGCTCGCGAATGAAGCCAGGGNTCGAGATCGACTCCGTCAAGGCCGGCAACGTCACCGTCGCCGGCCGCAACCGCGGTCGTCACGAGGTCGAGGGCGGTGACCGGAGGTTCGACCGAGCCAGGATTCAGGATGCCGGGCCGTCGAATGAATCCCGGCACCCGAATNCCACCTTCGAAGTGAGACCCCTTCATGCCCCGCAAGGGCCCGTTGTCGGAAGCGTTGTTCGTCGCGCCTCCATTGTCGTTGACGAAGATGAGCATGGTGTCCCGGCCCGAAGCATCGATGGCATCAGCGATGGAACCACAGGCCTGGTCGAGGGCCCGCATCATGGCGGCGTAGATTCGTCGCCGCTTCGGTGCCACGGCAGGTTCGATCGAATCGAGATCCTCTTCCGTCGCATGCATCGGGCCGTGCGGCGCATTGAAGGCGACCACCAGAAACGATGGATGGTCATCATGGTCGCGAATGAAGGTCACGGCATCTCGGGCGATCGTCTCGGTGAGGTATGAGATCTCCGATTCGGCTTCCGANGTGCGGCCGGCGTNGTTGACATGTTCGTATCCGCGATCTCCTCCCGAGAGGGACTCGTTCCCGAAGTACGAGCGACTTCCTGCGCGAAAACCATGGAACTCGTCGAAGCCCCGTTCGGTCGGGTGGAAGGCCGGAGCCAGGCCGAGATGCCACTTCCCGATCANCCCGGTGGCATATCCCGCGGCCTTCATCCGGTCCGCGATGGTCCGTTCGGTGAGCGGAAGGCCGCCTTCGGAACGCGGGGCATCGCCGGGCAGGTTGTATTCATGTCCGCAGCGTTGCTGGTATCGGCCGGTGAGCATNCCNGCTCGGGATGGACTGCAGACCGAGGCCGTGACGTAACAGGACTCGAGCACCACACCCTCCGCCGCCAGTCGATCGAGTTCAGGCGTGGNGATTTCGGATGAACCATGGAATCCGAAGTCGATCCAACCGGCGTCATCGGCGATCACCAGGACCACGGACGGTCGATCGTCCCGGGCCGGGCCGGCGTGGGCGGGGTGATGAGCGAGGAACGCGAGCGTGAGGCCCGAGAGCATGAATGAAGCGTGATTCATCGCCTGAGTCTACGAGACTGCGGCGCCGGATGGCCCGTGCTTCGGAGAACGGGGCGAGGCGTCTCTCCGTTCCGATGGTCAGACGGGCTCGTCCAGAAGGCGTCGAATCGCGATTCCGAGATCCTCTCGGGCGATCGGCTTTTGCAGAATCTCGGTGACTCCGGCGACGGTCGCGCGTTCGGCGGACTCGTCGCCGTATCCCGTGATGAGCACGATCGGGCCTTTGAAGCCTTGATCCCGAAGAGACTCGGTGAGTGAGATGCCATCGTGGTCCGGCATGGCCAGATCGGTGAGTACCAGGTGCGGTTCACGCTCCTGTTTTCGGGCATCTTCGAACATTGCAAGGGCGGTATTCGTTCCATCCGCGGCTTCGACCTCGTATCCCAGCGAGGCGACGAGCGAAGAGCTGGTCTGGAGCACCATCGGATCGTCATCGACGACGAGAATTCGTTCGTTGCCGCGAGGAGAAGTTCGGGGCGCCTCCTCGATCATCGGNGATTGGAGCTCTTCGCCTCGGGGAAGCGAGACCCGGAAAGTCGTTCCTTCGCCTCGTTCGCTCTGGACCTCGATCTCCCCACCGAGTTCCGTGACGACCCGGTGGACGATGGTGAGTCCGAGGCCGGTTCCTCGGCCGGTCTTCCGAGTGGAGAAGTATGGATCGAAGAGACTGTCGCGAATCTCCTCGGGGATTCCTTCTCCATCGTCGCGAACTTCGATATGGACGATCCCTTCGTCATCGGGATGCCGCTTCAACGAGATGGTCACGGTTCCGCTCGTGTCCTCGATCGCATGCCTTGCGTTGGTCACCAGATTCTGGACCACTCGCAGCAATGCCGTTCGATCTCCGCGGGTGGTCGCATCCGGGTCCTCGATGTCCGACTCGAGTTTGATGTGCGTCGGTGTGGATGGTGCGAGCAGCACCATCGCTTCGTCGATCACGTTCTTGAGAGGGGTGTTCGCGTCGGCGACCACGCGCTTTCGGCTCAGGAAAAGGATCTGCTCCACGAGTTCGGCGGCCCGGCGAGCGGCCAATTGGATGTCGGCGAGCATTTCGAGACGGGATTCCTCCGTCTCGGAATCGGCCAGTGATGTGGAGTGCACCAGAATCGGCCAGAGCAGGTTGTTGAAGTCATGCGCGATGCCTCCCGCAAGGAGTCCGACCGCTTCCATTCGCTGGGCATGGACGAGTTCACCTTCCAGGTTCTCTCGTGCCATCGTGGTTCCGATCGAATCGGCGAATGCCCGCAAGGCGGCGATCGACGACTGGTCATGCACCCGGACTCGATTGATCTCCTCCACCAGGAGTACGCCGGCGATCTCGCCGTGCACCCAGACCGGGACCGCGACGAAACTGGTGGAGATGGCGGTGGCATTCGGATCGAATCCCGGTATCGGTTCGGCGCCATTTCCGACCAGACCGCCCGCTTCGGATGCCGCGACGGCCTGAAGAAATTCCGAGGGGACGTCGGCCATGGTCGAGGGACCGCCGAAGGCCTCTCCGTCGATGGCGATGAATCTTGCGGAGTAGGACCGGAACGAGCTTTCGATCAGCCCGAGCACCTTCATGATCGAATCACGCCATCGAGTTGAAGCCAGCAGGAGATCCGCGGCGTCGCCGCTCGCCACCAGCACGCGATCTCGTGTCTGTCTTCGACCCTCTTCCTGCAACCGGAGCCAGGTCAGGCCGGCCAGGTCGCCGAGAAACTTGAGGCCTTCGACGTGGCGCTCATCGAACGCTCCGACGGTGGTCGAGGCGAGTCCCAGAGCGCCGACCACCTCGCCGCCCGCGTGCACGGGGAGATAGCAGCGGCTGCGGATCTCGACTCTCCGGGCGGAGGTCACGGATCGGTTCTCGGGATCGTTCTTGGTGTCGTGGACGTGTACCGTCTCGCCGGTGCGAATCACGCGCCCGGGATGTCGGTCCCACGCCGTGCGCTCCGCATCTTCGATCTCCCATTCGTTGAGGCCCTTGTTTCCCACGAGTCGGAGGTTGCGTGTTCCGGCGTCCAGGAAGTACATCGCGGCATACTCGACGTCGAATCTGGTTTCCGCGAGACTCTGGACCGTCCGTCCGAGCGACGCCGTGTCCTTCACGGTGCTCAAGGCTTCCGCGATTCGACGCTCGAGTGCTCGGTGATGCGCGAGGTCGAGGCTGAGCGATCGGAGTTCCAGGCCGCGGCCGATCGCCGCCACCGGAGCGCGAAGCATGCGAACGGCCTGTTCCGCGAATTCGAGGAGTTTCGGAATCGATCCGGGCTCGCCTGCGAGGGTGAGAACGGTGTCGTGGTCGAGTCTGATCGCGATGAGTGATTCGGGATCGGGATGACTGGTGACCATCTCGTCACCGATCGTCTCCAGCATGGTTTCGGCGAGTTCCTTCGATACATCGAGGGGGGCCGGATCTTCAAGCCCGCTGTTCGAAACGCTTTCGATCGGTTCACCGATCGNCGGTCTTCGCCAGATGGTCGCCGCCCTGACGCCTTCGATCCGGAGCATTCCCTCGACCACCAGCGGCGGCCAGGCGTTGGAATCATCGCGATCGAGCATGTCCGCGGCGATGCCCGCAAGGATGTCGAGCGAATCCGATCGNGGCTCANGTCGACCGTCACTGGATGGTTGGATTCCCGGAGGCACGGGAACATCTTAACCCTTGGATTCAGTCGGCCGGCGGGTTCCCCCGATGATCCCGGACAGGTGCCTTCCGGTGCGACCGGATTCCGCTCGATGACTGAAGAATCGGGGATCCTCCGATGTGCAACAGGGATCGCCGTCGATGGACTCTCTCGCCACATCCGCTTCGAGCAGTCGACGAATCGTCGCATCGAAGAGATCCGCATGGGGCCGGAGACTTCCGATTCGAAGGCTGTTGCCGAGACCNGAAGCCTGGAAACGATCGGCCACNTCCGGCCCGATCTCGAATCGGGCGGATCCGATGGATGGCCCGACGGCTGCGATCAGTCCACGGCGATTCACTCCGAGCGACTCGAGATGAGTGATGGTGATTCCCAGGGCATCCGCGACAAGTCCCCGCCAGCCGGCGTGCACCGAGGCGACGATTCGTGTCTCCGGACACGCGAGGAGAATCGGAACGCAGTCCGCGGTGCGCACCGCGATCGCTCGACGGGGGGAGTCCGAGACGAGCGCATCCGCGTCGGCGTCGATGGCATGCGATCCGTCGACGATGTCGGTTCCGTGGACCTGCCTCGCCGTTGAGAGGTTGGATTCNTCGACGCCGAGGATGTCGGCGAATCGGCTCAGATTGGCAAGCAGAAGATCATCCGATGTGCCGAGATGGCTCTCTCCGAGCCGGGCAAGATCAAACGGGAGGCCTCCCGGCCCCAATCGCGTCGAGAAGGCGTGTGGAAAGTGATGAGCGGCCAGCAGGCGGCTCTCCAGCACTTCCGTTCCGTCGGCGAAGATCCTGGGTTGCAACGAAGTCATCGGAAGCCATCATGACGGATGAATCCGCCCGCGTCGGCAAGGCTGCGGCGGGAGGTGCGAAAAGTCGTGGCTTTGGGTTGGGATGAGTCGGGCCGGCTGCCATATGATCGGCGGTATGGACATCTCTTCAATCATCGGTCTCGCCTTGATCACGGTCGCCTCTTCCCCGGTTCCGGCCGGCGCGGAGACGAAGGCGGTCACACTCGAACCGATTCGCATTGCGAATCCGGAGTTCGATCAAGCGGGTCAATCCTGGCAGTTCACAGGTACCGAATCAGCGGACGCCGGGTACTGGTCGCCGAAGAAGCACGGGGCTGCGGACGCCGAATGGTTCGAGGGTGAAGTCGCGACGCTGGGAACGGGAGGTGGATGCACTGCAAGCTGCGTTCTGCCCGCAGATGCCGTGGTTTCCGGCGCGTCCTATCGGATCGGATTCAATGTCGCACGATGGGGCCCTGATCTGGCGTCGTTGAAGGTGTCGATCGAAGATGGCGCGAGCCGTCCGATCGCCTCTTCGGGCTCGATCGAAGCGGGCCTCTGGAGACGCCGTTTCGTGGACCTGGAGATTCCGTCGGGCGACACGATCTCCGGGCCGTTCACGCTGGTCTTCCGAACGGTCGAGAACAAGGATGCGGTTCGGGAGTCCACGGTTCTTCTCGACAAGGTCTCGATGGCGAGAATCGGTGTCGACGAGCCTGGTTTTCAATCCCTCTTCAACGGCCGTGATCTCACCGGATGGATCGGCAACGTCAAGGGGTACGGAGTCGAGAACGGCGCCATTCGCACGTTTCCGGAACGCGCGGGCGGGAATCTCTACACGCAGGATGAATTCGGCGACTTCGTCTTTCGATTCGCCTTCAAGGTCCCGCCGGGAGCGAACAACGGGATCGCAATCCGTGCGCCTTCGACCGGCGATGCCGCCTTTGAGGGGATGGAAGTTCAGGTCCTCGACAACAGTCATCCGAAGTACGCAGGGCTCAAGCCCTGGCAGTTCCATGGTTCGGTGTACGGGATCTCACCGGCCCTTCGGGGGTATCAGGCCTCTCCGGGGGAATGGAATCTCGAGGAGATTCGAGCCGATGGCCGCCGGATCCGGGTCGTTTTGAACGGAATGGTGATCAGCGAGTTCGATCTCGATGAGGCGGTTCGCGCGGGGACGCTCAGCGGTCAGGAGCATCCTGGAGTCTCCAGAGAAAAGGGGCATCTCGGATTCTGCGGGCATGGAGACCTCGTCTACTTCAAGGATCTGCGAGTCCAGCCGATTTTTCGCCCCGAATCCAAACCCTGACGCTAGCATCGGAGATTGACCGGGCGGTGATCGATCCGGTTCTCGCTCCACGGTCGTGCGATACACCCCAAGATCAGAAATCCGTCTCGGCACACGCCGAGCATCAGGAGTCCGACATGACAGATTCGCATCTCACCAACGGCAACTTCGGTCGTCGTACCTTCATCAAGTCCGCGGCTGCCGCCGGTGTCGTCCTGGTCGGCTGGAAGCCGACCCTCGGTCGGGGAGGCGTTCTTCAGAAGACCAACGTCGCTTCCGTCGGAGTCGGCGGAATGGGTGCGAGCGATCTGGGACAGATCTCGGCTCACCCCGAAGTCGCCATGGTCGCCCTCTGCGACGTCGATCGAAACAACCTCAAGTCGGCTGCGGGCAAGCACACGGATGCGAAGACCTTCGTCGATTTTCGCGAGATGTTCGACTCGATGGGAGACAAGATCGATGCGGTCTCGATCACCACTCCCGACCACATGCATGCCATCATCGCGATGATGGCCCTCAATCAGAACAAGCATGTCTATTGTCAGAAGCCATTGGCGCACTCGGTTCACGAGTGCCGGGCGCTCCGGAACACCGCGATCGCGAAGCCGGAGCTGGCGACCCAGATGGGTACTCAGAACGCATCACGCGTCATGAAGCAGCGATGCATGCAGGGTGTCCGAGATGGGATCTGTGGGCAGATCAAGGAAATCCATGCGTGGACGGATCGGCCCAACGGCTGGTGGCCTCAGGGCAACGCCAGGACGCCGGGCAGCAACCCGGTTCCGGCTCAGCTCGAGTGGGATCTGTGGCTCGGAACCGCACCCGATCGCCCGTACATCGACAAGGCCTATGCGCCCTTCGCTTGGCGCGGCGTTCGTGACTTCGGTTGCGGAGCGCTCGGGGACATGGCATGCCACATCGTCGATGCGGCCTTCCAGCCTCTGGATCTCGGCGATCCGAAGACCGTGATCTGCGAAGCCACTGACTGCACGGATGACCAGTACCCCTCCACGGAAGTCGTGAAGATGGTCTTCGCCGGAAACAAGGCGTCAGGCGGCGAGGACATTCCGTTCACGTGGTACGACGGCAAGGTGATGCCGTCTCCTTCGCAGCTCGGACTTCCTGCCGACTACAAACTGCCGCAGAACGTGGTGGTGATCGTGGGTGACAAGGCTTCGCTCCTCGTTCCTCAGGGAGGCGATGGTTACAAGTACTTCCGCAAGGGCATGGAACGCAACATGGAAATGCCTCAGGCTCGTGGTGGCAACCACTGGCATCTGTGGATCGACGAGGCTCGCGGTGGAGATCCTTCCCTGACTCCCCTGAGCTACGCCGGAAAGGTCTCGGAGACGCTCGCGATCGGAGCCTTGGCGAGTCGCGCTCCCAATGAGATGCTGGAATGGGATGCGAAGGGGATGAAGTTCACCAACAACCCCGAGCTCAACCAGTACGTGACCCGGAAGTATCGGGATGGATGGTCGGTCGCCGGGCTCTGAGGTGTTCGGCGGGCTTCAATACGAGAATCACGAGGCCGTCCCGTATCGGGGCGGCCTTTCTCGTCGGGTGAGTCCTCAGAACTGGGTCTTCAAACGAATGCCGAAGACGTAGACCGGGCGGTTCGCACCCGTCGCGGGTTGCAGGACGACCTGGAGATCCGGTGAGAGTTGCATGCTCTCCGTCAATTGAATCCGGTAATAGGTTTCGAACAACATGATTTCACGGCGTCCCGGTTCATAGAGGTCGGTCGGTCGTGACCAACTGAAGCCCGCGCCGATCGCTTCGTCACGGCGTCCGAATGGGCGATCCCATCGAAACGCGGCATTGAACTGGCGATCGATCGCGGACATGCCGTCGGTGCTCGAGCCGTATTGAAGGAGGAGATCGAAATCACTGGTCAGTCCTTGCTCGACCATGACTCCCCAGCTCCATTCATTCGAATTCTCGCTCGTGGCGGTGAGGCCTTGTTGCAGAAGCAGGCCGAATCCCATTCCGTTGGACTGGCCTTGAGTCTGGGTCTGCAAGGTCGAGGTTTCGACCCCTCGATTGGTCCCCGCGAAGACCAGATTCCAGTTGCCGGTGACGTCGCTTCCGTCAAGACCTTCGAACACGGGAGTGAGGCCGACCTGTGCCGCCGCCCACCAACTGCCGTCCCCGAGGCTTCCGAATCCCTCGTCCGGGCCACCGTCGGGGTCCGCCCACATCGCATTGATGTAAAGACCGTCGATGGGAACGGCCTGAATCGCGGCGCCCGCGGTGTACGTGCCGAGCGTCGAGCCCAGGGTGTTGAGTCCATCGAATGCTCCGGCGAGGAACTGACGGCTTTCGTCGTTGGCCACCTGGCTCAATTGAATGTACTGGTTCGGATGGACCTTTCCCACGGTCGCGACGACTCGGTCTTCGCACCAGCCCTGCTGCCAGTAGAGCAAGTCGATCGAAGCGGGATAGGTCCACTGAAGCGCATTGAGATTGANGGGCGCCGCCCCGACGGCATTGCCCATGGCGTAGTCGTTGGATTGTCCCAGTTCGACCCCGCTTCGGAGGAGAAATCCGATGTTCCCTCGGCCGAGTCCCGGCTCATCGAAGATGACCCAGTCGAAGTTGATGTCGAGACGCCCGTTTCCGGCGTCTCGTCCAAGTCCGTCATTGGTTCTCGTCGCGTGTTGATAGAGAAGGGTGTAGTAGATGTTCCAACTCAGGCCCGCGTTCTGCTTCGTCCAGGACTCGGCGTTCCGAAGAGGCGCCAGGAGTGANCCGAGCGGGCTTCCGAGCAGCGGGTCGAGTCTGGTATCGCCCAGAGGCGGCGAATCCGCGAACGGCTCGTACTTCGTGGTCTCGCCGTGACTGGAGAAAAGCGGCACGACTTCCGATTGGGAATCGATGTCCGANGCGAACTGCGTCTGTTGCAGATCTCCCAGTCGGATCAATGAAGAATCGTCGCCGGATTCGGGCGTTGAATTCTCTTGGGAGGCCGATGCCGGGGATGATCCGAGTTGAAGAAGGCTCAGAACGGCGAAACCGAAGTGCAGGCGTGCTCTCATCGTCGTATCCTCGCCGTCTCCGGGGTCGGCACGCAACCAGAATGACCCCCCAAACCGCGTATTGGATCAAGAACATGAGTATTCTCCTCATCGCGTCCGCGGATCGATCAAAGGCGGCGCTCCTTCTGGGCGTGCTCAGCCTGGTTCTTCTGGCNGGATCAGGCTGCGGCCCGGATTCCATCGCTTTTCAGAGCTATCAGGACACGCGGATCGTCAGTGATCTGCGTGCCGCCGGAAAAATCGACGCTTCGACCTTCGCAGATGCTCGTGGTGTGGTGATCATGGAGATCGGCGGCGGGGGACTGGGGATCGGGATGATGGGTGGTCATGGCGTCGCCCTGCGCCGCCTCGGAGATGGCTGGTCGCCACCGCTTCCGCTTGACTACATCTCCGGCAGCATCGGCCTCTTGATCGGTGGAAAAACGGCGGACATCGTCCTCGTCTTCGGGTCGAGAGAGTCCTTCGAAGACTTTGTGTTCGATGGGACGCGGTTCATCGCGGAGGCGAGTGGGACCGCGATCCGCGCGACCGGGACCGCGGGCGACCCGATGAAGGCCGATGACACCACGGTGATCTCGATGTCCCAGGGGTTGTACGGGGGCGCTGCGATCGGCGGTCTTGGAGTCACCATCGACGAAAAACTGATGTTGAAGTCCTACGGCGCGGGAACGAATCCCCACGACGTTCTCGATGGGAATGTCGAGGCTCAGGCTGGTGCCGAAGGGCTCTGGAAAGAGCTCGACCGATGACCGGGAGATTCGACGTCATCGCGGCCGATGAGGTCTGAGCATCACCCGTCTCAGGACGGTTCATCGCCGCTGTCATGCACTTCAGGCTGACCGGAGAGATCGGAGGCCGCCGAAGTGTCTCCGGTGAGCCTTGAGATGAGGGTCGCCCCGAGCATGGTGCCCGCCGTCGACTCCTCGCTGACCACGAAATCTGCGCCCGCCATCTCCAGATCGGACACCCACCGTTCGTAGCGGCCACGGGCGACGATCATGGCGTCGCGATTGAGCAATCTGAACTGCGTGATGGTGGCCATCGCGGTCTGTGGTTCGGGCAGCGTCATCACCAGGGCCGCGGCTCGGCTTGCGCCGATGTGCGCGAGGATCTCGTGCTGAGCGCCGTCGCCGAACTCGGAACGAAATCCTTCGGCTGCGGCCTGCTCGACGAGTCTCTGATTCATGTCGATCACCAGTGGCGTGAGACCGGCGAGCTTCGCGGTTCGGGCCACTTCGGCGCCGGCCGGTCCGTAGCCGACGATGATGATGTGCCCGTAAAGGTCCGAATCGGGCGGCGACTCGGGCGGAACCGATGACTTCCAGATGTGGAGACGAACCAAGAGGCGGTCGATCTTCGTCGCGATCGGCTTCGCGTTCGCCACGAGCAACGGGGTCGCGAACAGTGATATCAGAGAGGCGCCGATCGCCGCCTGAAACATCTCGGGACTGATGATTTCGGATTTGAGGGCTTCGCTTCCGATCACGAAGCTGAACTCTCCGAATTGCGCCAGGCAGACCGCGGCGCCGATGGCGATTCTGCGATGCCCGCCGGTGATCCGGATGGCGAACCAGGCGATGGCGACCTTGAGGAAGAGTCCGATGAAGAGGATCGCGAGAAGCAGTTTCAGAACATCGGGCTGAATCATCTCTCTCACGTTCGCCAGCATTCCGACGGAGGCGAAGAAGAGAGTCAGAAACACGGCGCGAAGGGCGCCGGTGTCTGCGCGAATCTGCCGGGAAAAGGACACGCGTGCCAGAAGCACCCCGGCGACGAAGGAGCCGAGTGCGGGAGAGAGGCCGAGTGAATGACTTCCCCACGCCGCCGTGAGGCAGGTGATGATCGCGATGACGATGGCGAAGTCGCGGTTGCGTCGAAGAATCGAGGCGTTGAGCAGCCGTGGCAGAATGAAGATTCCCACCACGGCGATCGATGCGACCATGATGAGGATGTCGATCGCCGCACTGGCCAGTTGACCCGCGATGCCGGGAGCGTCGCCAGAATCCCCCGAGCCGTCACTCAGGAAGCCGACCAGGAGAAGGACCGGGACGAGCAGGCCGTCCTGAGCCAGAAGCACCGCGAGCGTCTCCCGGCCTCGNGGCGACTCGAGTTCGCCGCGTTCGTTCAGCAGCCTCGCGACCACCGCGGTCGAGCTCAGAGCGACCATGCAGCCGAGGATCGCTGATTCCTTCCAGNCGAGGCCGAGCAGAAAGGCGACGCTCGTGCCTGCCATGATCGTGAGGACGACCTGGACGATGCCGACCACGGCGCCTCGAAGGCCGAATCCTCGAAGTCGGGTGGGTGTGAGTTCAAGGCCGATCGAAAACAGGAGGAGCGAGACGCCGAGCTCGGCGACGACCTCCAGTCTTCCATCGTCGCCGACCAGGCCGAAGACGCTGGGACCGAGCAGCACGCCCGCAAGGAGGTACCCGATGATGGCGCTGATCTTGATCGACTCGAGCGCCACGCCGAGCGCCACGGCGGAACCCACGAGAAGCAGCACTTCTCCAAGGATNTTCCAGCCGGAGAAGTCGGTCATTGATGAGGTTCCGTCGCGGGTGCTTCAGGCTCGATCAGNGCATTCATTCCACATCCGCGGGATAACAGGTGATCTGNTGTCCCCCGATCGCCGCCGATGCCATCAATCCGCCGTTGGTCGACACGAAGGCGGCGATGCCGTTGCTGAACTTCGCGTCGAGGGCGGCGCCGGCCTTGACCGCGGTGGCGTTGATCCCGGCCGTGAAGGAGAACTTGTCCGCGGTGATCATGTTGAAGGCGTTCTCGTCCTTCATGATCACGAGCTCGCTGAAGGACTCGCCGCCGATCTGGAATCCGATCGAACCGGCCGCGAGTTTCGCAAGACCCCAGGGTTCCCCGCCCTTGAAGACCACCCCGTCGCCGCCTTGGCCGCCGAGGATCAGGGCGCCGCTTGCGACGCTCGGGAAGACGATGATGCCGTAGGCCTCGTCGACGAGCGGCTTGAGCGTGCTGTCCTTCGCGACCATGTTGGCGATTTCCTTCTTCGCCTTCGGCCCGACCTCGTCCATCCTGGTGTCCATTTCGGCTTGGGTGGTTGGGACGCTTCCGCACCCTGAGAGAACGGTGGGAATGGCGATGAGGCCGGCGAGAATGGTGGGCTTGAGAGCGAGTCGCATCTGGTGTTGCATCCTTTGTGGTGNTTTGGACATCTTCTTGAGTCTGGAACGCTTGAGTCTGGAACGGATTCCGTCGGTGGTCCGCGATCCATCGGGCCTCAGCCTATGATGATCTCGGAACACTNCGGGAGCATGGAATGTATGGACTAATCAACAGGGCGGTCAAGGGGCTCGTCACGGAGCANTTCGGGATCGATGCCTGGAATCGAATCCGAACTCGGGCGGGTCTTCAAGATGAAGACTTCATTTCGATGGAAAGTTACGACGATTCCGTCACCTACGACCTGGTCGCTGCGGCGACCGAGGAGCTGGGGCTCGAGGCCGAGGTCATTCTCGAGGCCTTCGGGGGGTACTGGGTCGAATACACCGCGGTAGAGGGTTACGGGGAGCTCCTCGATTCCGCCGGGAAGACGCTTCCGGAGTTTCTCTCCAATCTCGATCAGATGCACGCGCGGGTGAAGCTTGCATTCCCAGATCTCAAACCACCGAGATTTCGAGTGTCCGATTCGACCGATGCTGGTTTGACCTTGCATTATTTCAGCCACCGCCCCGGACTCTCCGCGCTGGTGACCGGTCTGGTGAAGGGGCTGGCTTCTCGATTCGGGAGAGAGGTTGAAGTGACACCTTTCCGAACCGGTGAGGGCGAAGAGGCTCACGATGCGTTCAAGATCGTCTACGTCGCCGCCTCAGAGGACGTGGTGGAAGCGTGACGTTCGAGCCGGACGAGCTGTTGGCGCCGACGATCCTCGATCGGGCGTTTCCATTCCACTTCGGGGTGGCGGCCGATGGAAGAGTCGTGGTCGCCGGTCCCCGGCTTTCCGCTCTGGCCGGTGACCGATTGAAAGAAGTCTCCTTCTTCGATCTGAATGCGATCGAGACGCCGCTGCCGATTCGAGACTTCGAATCCCTCCGTAGAACCGATGGGGAGATGCAGATCGTCAATCTGCCGATGCTCGATGGCATTCGATTGCGTGGCGAGTTCATCCATGACGAGCATTCGCAAGTGGTTCGTTTTCTGGGGCATCCGTGGATCACGGATCTCTCAGAACTCGAAGGTCAGGGGCTGGGCCTGCAGGATTTTCCGGCGAATGCCGGCGTCGCGGATCTGCTGGTGCTTCTTCAGGCGAAGAACAACTCCGTCGAGGACATGCGGCGTCTGGCCGACCGACTTCGGGATGCATCTTCTGAACTGGAGGGNCGGAACCACGAGCTCGAGCGGGAATTGAAGGCCAGGGCGGATCTCGAGGCTCAGTTGCTTCAGTCGCAGAAGATGGAAGCGATCGGTCAACTCGCCAGTGGGGTGGCGCACGACTTCAACAATGTTCTTCTGGCGATCTCGGGCCACGCGACGCTCGGGGCGAGCGCCGAGGATCTGACCGGGGCAGGCCGCCACTTCGATGCGATTCAGGAGGCGAGTGGTCGTGCCGCGGACATCACGGCGAGACTGCTGGTGTTCGCTCGTCGGAGACGACTCGAGGTCGGGGATCTTGATCTCGTGAAAGCGATCGAGGAAAGCAGGGCCTTGTTCGAACCGCTGTTGGAAGATCGAGTGAATCTCGCCGTTGAGTTCGATCCGGAGGCCCGAAGTGTGCGGGCCGATCCGGTGGCGCTCCAGCAGTTGATTCTCAATCTCGTGGTGAATGCACGAGACGCGATGCCGAAAGGTGGGTCCATCACGATCCGGACCCGGCTCGATCGGAGTGAATCACCCGTTTCGATGTTCGGTGCGGATCGTCAGCCTGGAACCTGGAGCGTGATCGAGATCGAGGATGATGGAGTCGGCATCGACGCCGCCGCTTTACCTCGAATCTTCGAGCCGTTCTTCACCACCAAGGATCTCGGGGAAGGCACGGGGCTCGGCTTGTCAACGGTCTGGTGGATCGTCGAGCGGTGTTCGGGCGTGATCGATGTTCGGACGCGGAAGGGCGAGGGTACGACCATCTCGGTGCATCTTCCTTCTTCCGCGGTCCCGGAATCAGTCGGCTTGGGCGATGAGACGCCGTCGTCGCTTGGAATGAAGCATCGTCGCATGCTGCTCGTGGAGGATGACGACCTCGTCCGGCCAGCATTGGCCGAGATGCTGGAGATCGCCGGGTGGTCGTTGAAGAGCGTGTCCTCGGCCTTGGAGGCGCTGGAGGCTCTGCAGAAGGAGTCGGTGCCATTCGACGTGCTGGTCACGGATCTCTCGCTCGTGGGAATGACGGGGTTGGAACTGGCGCGACGGGTCGAGACTCGGTACCCGGGAATGAAGACGATCTTGATCTCGGGAAGTTCCCCCGAGCGACTCTCCGAGGAGGGTGAAGAGATCGAAGTGCTCACCAAGCCCTTCACCATCGAGCAGCTCGAAGCGGCGATCTCGAAACTCAAGTGAACGTCTCTCGTCTCGTTCGTCCGGGATGTTCAAGACATGTGAGATCGCCTGCTCAGGCGAGTGCTCGCTCGATCACCTTGACGGTCTTCTTTCGCCCTTCCATCGCGACCTCGAGCGGGTCTCGTTTCCAATACGCGGGGTTGTAGAGTTCGAGCGACACGCACCGTCGATACCCGATGTCGCGAAGATCTCGGAGGCATTGCTCCAAAGGCAGGATTCCGTCGCCGGGAAAGACTCGGTGTTCGTCCTTCAGGTCGATCTTCGCGGGGGTCGCCGGGGCGTCGTTGAATTGGAAGATTGCAATGAAGTCGCCTTGCAAGTGGCGAAGGCCGGAGAATCCGGAGTCGCCGATGTGCATGTGAAACACGTCGGGAATGATCCGCGCCTTCGGATGGTCCGCATCGAGCGCGATCGCCGCCGCCTGGCCGAGACGAGCGACGCCGGGAAGGAACTGAACGAAGACCATGGCGGGATTGATCTGGTAGTCGGCGAGTCCCATGACCAGCAGATCCCGATAGCGGGCACTTGCCCAGGCAAGGTCGAACTCGGGCCAGGGTCGTTGGGGCTGCGGAATCACCTGGATGTGCTCGGCTCCGATCGTGGATGCCATTCGCATGCGATCACGGGTATCGGCAAGGCCCGCGTCCCAGCCTTCACGAGTCGGCGGGATCGCGTTCCAGAGCCCGATCACCGAAGGGACGAACAGGCCGGCATCTTCGATCCGCGTTCGAAGGTCGCGGAGCGAGCCGCCTTCGCGTTCGAAGTCTCGGAGTTCACCGTCCCAGGGTTCAATCGCATCGAATCCCGCTTCCGCGGCGATTCGGACTTTCTCCAGGAGCGGCACCGGGCGAATGGTGGCGGTGTCGAGGCAGATCGGCCATGGGCTGCGACCGTTCTGGAACGGTCGCTCCAGCGATTCCCGAGCCTTGGCCGAGCTCGTGTGGGTGATGGACGAGGCGGCCAGCCCGCCTCCCATGCCGAGCAGCGCGGTACGGCGATCGATCGTGGGCTTCATTCGGCGACTCCAGGCGTGAGCGAGACCGGGATTCATGCTTCCTGCGGGATGCATGGTACGGCGGTCAGGTTCGTCGGCGAGGTGAATCCTCGAACTTCGGGCGACGTCGGATCATCGTGAGGTGTTAGATTGAGGCCTCTTGGAGATTCTTCATGCATCGGACACGATCAGTTCATCTTCTTCTCGTTTTCGTCGCCACCCTGGCGACGCTCTTGGTCGGCTTGGAACTGCAGGCCGCCACCGGTCTGCGGCAGGACGCGGATGTTCTGGCCGCGCTCGAGCGATCCGGCGGCAATCGAGCCGAAATCGAGCGAGCGATCACCGAAACGCCGGCGGAACATGTCGCTTGGATGCAATGGCTGATCACACGGATGCCGACCTCGGATCTGCAGACCCTGAGCGCCGATTACCTCGTGGAGAACCTCCGGCTGGCGATCGAAGCCCGGGAGACCGCGCCTTGGAGAGATGAAGTTCCTGACGAGATCTTCCTCGACGCGGTCCTGCCCTACGCGGTGGTGAACGAGCGACGCGATGACTGGCGAGCCGATTTTCGGGCCCGGTTCCTTCCGATCGTCGAGTCCGCCAGGACACCGGCCGAGGCGGCCGCCCTCCTGAACCAGAAGGTCTTTCCCCAGGTCGGCGTGAAGTACTCCACACAGCGGCCGAAGGCCGATCAGTCCGGACTCGAATCGATCGAAGCGGGCCTGGCGTCGTGCACCGGGCTCAGTGTCCTGCTCATCGAAGCCTGTCGCGCCACCGGCGTGCCCGCTCGATTCGTGGGCGTACCACTCTGGTCCGACGGAAGTGGCAACCACAGCTGGGTGGAGATCTGGGACGGCGAACGCTGGCGCTTCACCGGCGCGGCGGAACCGACTGGTATGGATCTCGACAAGGGTTGGTTCGCCGGTCGTGCTCGGGGGGCGGTTCGCGACGATCCTCGTCGTGCGGTCTGGGCAACCACCTGGAACGAGTCGCCCGCATCCTTCCCTCTGGTCTGGGCCCCGGAGGATCGAAGTGTCCGCGCGGTCAACGTCACGGATCGCTACGCGCTCGACCCGATCGAGGTTCCGGAAGGATCCGGACGTCTCTACGTCCGACTGCGTGATCTCGATTCCGGTCGCCGCGTTGCGGCCCCCGCCTCGGTGGCGGTCGACGGTGAGATCGTCGGCCGGGGCACGACTCGGGACGAATCCTTCGACGCCAACGATCATCTCGAATTCGTGATCCCCGAAGGGGCCGACTTCATGGTTCGATTCGAACTCCCCGACGGAGAACTCGAGGCGGGGCAGCGGCTTCTTCGCGACGAGCAGCTGCTCGACGTTCGAACGGGCATCGCGGTGGAGAAGAAGAAGCCGACGGCGAAGGGGCTTTCCCGGAAGCGAGCGGAAGTTGAAGTCGGCCGGGTGGTAAAGCGCCACGAAGCCATGATTCGACGAACCCGCGCGAAAGAGATGAATGCGAAGGTGCTCGAACTCGACGGACGTCGCATGCCGTTCTGGTATGCGGTGAACGGAGAGCCGGCGGCGGGGGAGGGACGGAGTCTGTACATCTCGATGCACGGTGGCGGTGGGGCGCCCCCCGCGGTGAACTCGCAGCAATGGGAGAATCAGAAGCGGCTGTACAAGCCCGAGGAAGGCATCTATCTCGCGCCTCGGGCCCCGACGGACACCTGGAACCTCTGGCATCAGGGGCACGTCGACGATTTCTTCGATCGCTTGATCGAGAATCTCGTGGTGTTCGAGAACGTCGATCCCGAGAAGGTCTACTTCATGGGGTATTCCGCCGGTGGTGACGGTGTCTATCAACTCGCGCCGCGGATGGCGGATCGACTTGCGGCCGCGGCGATGATGGCCGGACATCCCAACGAGACGAAGCCCGACGGTCTCCGGAATCTGCCCTTCACGCTTCACATGGGTGGCGAGGACGGCGCCTACGACCGCAATCAGATCGCACGAAACTGGAAGACCTCGCTCGCGGATCTTGCAGCCGCAGACGAGGGTGGATATCCGCACGAGGTGGTGATCCACGAGGGCAAGGGGCACTGGATGGACCGGGAGGATGCAGTCGCGGTTCCGTGGATGGCGAAGCATCGTCGCGTCTCGCGTCCGGAACGCATCGTCTGGTTGCAGGATGACGTGACACACCCGCGGTTCTACTGGCTCGCGGTCGACGAGCCGAAGGCCCGCGAGCGGATCGTGGCCGAGCGGTCGGGCAACGTCATCGATATCCTCGAAGGTGGTGAACGGGGGCTTCGAATCAGACTTGACGACTCGATGGTCGATCTCGATGAACCTGTGATCGTGAGACGCGATTCCAAGGTGGTCTTCGAAGGCCTCGTGCCGAGAACCCGCGCAGTGATCAACCGAACCCTGAAGGAACGCGGCGATCCGGCGGGGGTGTTCACCGCCGAAGTGATCGTTCCCGCCACGAAGTAGTCCTGAGACGATGACGACCAACCCCCCAGAATCGATCCGAATCGCCCTGATCGGTGATTCGATGATCGCCCAGCGGGTGCTGGACCGCCTGCTCGAGACGGGTTTCGAGGTCACGACCTGTCTTCCCGGCGGCGATGCCTTCGCCGCGGAAGCGCGTGGCCGCGGCGTTCGCACCGAAGCGGTCGGGGCGGATCTCACGGCGCTCTGCCGCGAACCCTGCGACTGGATTCTGAGTGTTTTCAACGCCCGCATCCTGCCGGCCGAGGTGATCGACCACCCCGCTCGGGGGGTCATCAACTTCCATGACGGACCGCTGCCGCGATACTCGGGGCTCTACGCGCCGACGCGGGCGCTCCTGGATGGAGCGACCGAACATGGCGTGGCCTGGCACCTTGTCGATGAAGGGATCGACACGGGTGATCTCCTGGTCACCGAGCCGGTGGGGATCGAGGCGGATGATACGGCGCTCACGTTGCAGCTTCGATGCGTCGAGGCGGGGTGTCGCTCCTTCGAACGATTGATCCCGATGCTTCGGGAGTCCGAGCCGCAGGGCCGCGTTCAGGACCCATCGCTTCGAACACGCTTCGGGAACGCTCGGTGGTCGCGGCAGGGGATCGAGACGGACTGGCGATCGTCGGTCGCGTCGATTCGCAGGGTGGTCGACGCCCACGATTTCGGTCCGTATGCGAACTACGTGGGTCACCCGAGATTCCGACTCGACGATCGCTGGCATGCCTTGATCGCCGCGGAAGCATGCGAGGATTCGGCGTGCCCGAATTCGGGCGAATCGCCGGGATCGACCTGGACGGCGCGTGACGGTCGACTGCACGTGCGATGCGGCGACGCGTGCCTGGTGATTGATGAGTGCGATCCACCCATCTCAGAAAAGACGGATGCCGATCGATCGATGGTCGTTCGGCGGGATGCGGAACTCGACGCGATCGAAGTCTGGGATGCGGCGAGGTTTCGCTTTGAACTCGGATGGCGGAATCGGATCGCCGCCCGGGGTTCGAACTTCGCGTGGAAGACGAGCAACGAGACGTCGAGCCTCGAACTGGGTGGCCGCTTCGAGGATCTCGCCTGCGGGCTGATCGCGTGCCACGCGATCCACGGGGACGACGCGATCGAATTCGCACTCGGCTGGAGTCCGAAGGAACTCGCCGTCGACGTCGGGCCGGAGGTCGATCCCGCGGTGACATCGCTGCTTCATCCCCTGGCTCCCGTATCGATTCCGATCGAGGGTTCGGTCGGCATCGGCCGACTGGTCGATCTGCTGCAGACTGCGGTCTCCGAGGCGCGTCGAAAGGGCCCCTTTCTGCGTGATCTTCTTCAGCGGGTCGGCGTGGGCGAGCGGCCCCTCCTCGATCCGGAACAGCTTCCGATTCGCGTGATGGAGGGGGGCCACGCTCTGGAAGAGTCGGTGGCGGCATGGTCGTTCCACCGTGGTGAGGATGGAATCTGGTCGGTGTCCGGTCCCGGCTGGGCGATGGCGACTTTCGCGGGGCTCTTCGACCATCGCCGACGCGTTCTCGAAGAAAATCCGGATGCGTCGCCGGCGACGATGCCCCGAGTCGTGGGAAGCGCCGAAACGACCCTGAGGTCATGGGAGGGATCCCAGTCGATTCCTCGTCCGAAGTCGTTCCTCGAAACGATCATGGGGCGTCTGCAAGCCGCCGATTCCGAGGCGGTCCTGATCGATTCCGTGTCGGATGGTGGCGCCACGGACCGCGAGATGGCCGAGATGGTGGAGTCATGGGGGGTGGCGCTTCGCGCTGCCGGCGTCGGACCGGGGGATCTCGTTCCAGTAGCCCTCGATCGCGGGACTCCCTTTGTTGCGGTGATGTTCGCGGTACTCGGTCTCGGGGCCGCCTTCGTGCCGCTCGATCCGCTCGCACCCGACGATCGGATCCGACGCATGCTCGAGATTTTGAACGCACGCGTGGGGGTGAGCGTGCCGGGACGGGGGATGCCTGGGAAGCCGATGATGTGGGTCTCTGCGCCGTCCGAGGTGCTCCAGGCTCGCTCGATCTTCGACCGCCTCGATCGCCCCGAACCCGACGACGTCGCATTCGTGCTTTTCACCTCGGGAAGCACGGGGAGTCCACGCGGCGTCCGAATCAGCCATCGAAACTTCGACCAGTACCTGGAGGTCGTCGCGGAGGCGATTCATCCGCGTGCATACGAGGGGTCCGTGTGGACGTCTTCGGTCGCCTTCGACTCCTCGGTGGCGGAAGTCACCTATCCGGTGGTCCACGGGGGGCGGATCGTCGTTCTCGAGCCCGCCGAGATGGCGAGTGCAGCTTCGTTGAGCCGCGCGTTCGAGGATCGCGACGTCACGGGCTTCGGTTGCGCGACGGCATTGTGGAGCACCTGGATGAAGTACGTGTCCGAACGTGGTGAGCCGATTCCACGGACCCTGAGGCATATCGACATCGGCGGAAGCGTGGCCGATCCGGCGCTGGTTCAACGCTGGCTCGAGCTGGCGGGGACCGACGTGCGATTGATGAATCGTTACGGACCGACGGAGACCACGGTCACCGTCACCGCCCATGTCGTCGATGCGGATTCGCGCCGCGGTGNGACGATTCCGATCGGTCGGCCGGAACGCGGTACGGAGATCCGGATCCTCGACGAGGCGGAACGTCGGGTACCGCCCGGCGTGGAAGGCGAGATCTGGATCGGCGGCGGGCAGGTGGCGCTCGGCTATCTGGGGACCGGGGATGATCAGGGAGGATTCCAGGCGCTCGCCGGGGCCGAAGGTCGTTGGTTCAGAACCGGAGATCGTGGCGTCTGGGGTGACGATGGAGAGATTCGCTTCNGNGGNCGAGCGGACGACCAGGTNAAGGTCGGNGGNTTTCGNNTCGAGCTGGACGAAGTGCGGGAGGCGATCAAGCGGATCGACGACCAGTACGAGATCGAGGTGCTGATGATCGGCGCGAGCACCGAGGCAAGGCTGGGCGTCGTGGTCGAGGCCGACTCCACCGCGGTCGAGGTCGATGCCTGGATACGCGAGATGAAGATTCGGCTGGAATCCAAGCTGCCCCGATATGCGATTCCCCGGGATTGGCGATTCGTCGAGGCGTTTGCCCGGACGCCCTCCGGCAAAGTCGACCGGCCGTCGATTCGCGGGCTCTTCGAGGACGCGGAGTCCGATGAACCATCAACGACGGATCGAGAGTCGCCCGAATGGATGGCGGCGGAGGTCGGCCGGGTGCTCGGTCGATCGGTCGACGACCGTTCGCGTTCGTTCTTCGAGCTGGGTGGGGACTCGCTGGGAGCGATGCGATTGCACGCGAACCTCGAGGCGGCGTGCGGGCATCCCCTTCCATTGACGCTGGTGCACGCCGCGCGGGACATCGACGATCTCGCGAAGCGATTCACGGCGGGATCTTCCGCAGACGCCCCGGATCTCGTGCTGAACGGACACCGTCGCCGATGCGTGGTCGATTCGAAATCCGGTCCCACCCTGCTCTTCATGCCGGGACTCCACGGTGAAGCGACGCTCCGTCACGTCTGGGGACTTGTGGGGGAACAAGCGATGGTCGAGGCGATCGACCTCGACTTCGATCGATGCCGATCGATTCTGGATCATGATCAGGGAGGAGGCGGATTCGAACGGCTTGCCGAAGACCTCACCGAACTCGTACTGGCGCGGGGCGACTTGGGGTCGACGGTGCTCGTCGGCTATTCGATCGGTGGTTGGCTGGCCTACGAAGTCACGGCGAATCTACGTCGACGCGGCATGTCGATTCCCGGCCCGTTGCTCATCGAGCCGGGGATCCATGTCGGCGGCACCCCGGGTGAACGATGTCGTCGTCGACTCGAGGCGGTGGTTGATTCGGTCGCGAACCTCGATCCGCTACGAGGAATCTGGCATCGGTTTCGATTGTTCGAGGAATCCGGTACGTCGGTCGATCCGCGTGATCCACGAGGTCGAGCCCCGGATGATCGCGATCGCAAATTCTCCGGGATGCTGATTCGGGCGCTCGCCTCGTATCGGCCCGTTCCCGAACCCATCGCCATTCGACTGGTGACGCGTGGGAGTCGGCGCCTCCAGTATGCGGCGTGGTGGCGACTTGCACTCGGTGGCGTCGAGCACGACCCGGTCGATCTGGTCGACCACCAAGACTTCTTCCGATTCGGTTCGGAACCGGCACTCGCAAAGGTGATCGAGCGGCACCTGGACGCCTTGAATTCCGGATCGTGATCTGGAGGAGCAAGGGCCTCGGGATGGATCCGGTCGGTTGAAATGAAACGGGACACGGCGAAGGCCGGGTCCCGAGTCTGACTTCGTCAACATCTCGATCGTTCGGGGCTTGTACTCAGTCGCGTCGTCGTCTTCGAGACAGGCCGGCCACGCCCAGGAGAGCGAGTGCGCCCGGTGTGGGAACCGCCTGAAGATTGAAGGTGTAGGAGATGCCGTTCAGATTCTGGGAGTCCAGACTGTCGATGAGGAAGTTGGACGTCGCGTAGAAGCTGGTCGGATCCGGGTACGGAAAGGGGGAGTCTCCGAAGGTGATCTCACTCGTGGAGCTGCCGCCCATGGTGTCGGTCAGCGTCTGTGTCCCGGACACGAATGCCCATTCGGTACCCAGATCGATGCCGTCGGCGGGGATGCCGCCTGCACCAGTTCGATTCCCGATGTCGAACCAGAGGATGTTCGCGGTCCGGCCGCTCGGCAGCATCATGGCCGCCGAAGCGATGTTCTCGAAGAAGCTCGAGCCGTCGCTGGTGCTCCAGTTGATGGTGACTTCGTACATGTCGCCGTCCTGCGTCATGTCCGCGCCGACCTGAAACGAGGAAGGGCCTCCCGTAAAGGGATTGAACAGGTTGGTCTGACCGGTTCCGGTGCTCGGTGAAAATGGGCTGAAGACGGTGGCGCCGACTCCGAAGATGCTGAGGTCGGCAAAGTCCGGATCGCCAGTGACGGGATCAGACCACCCCGTGGCAACGGCGGCGGTGAACGTGTCGGCAGTCAGCGTGGTGTTCGCGATGCCTGCTGCCACGATGGCGATAGAAACAACTCCGGGTCGCATGTCTTTCTCCTTGTGGTCGAGATTCTGGGGGCGTGACGATGGGGGCCGTCACCGAAATGAGGGAAGGGTGGAGGCGCTGCCTTCGATCAGCAGCCCATCATTTCTTCACGTTATCGGGTCAGGTGGCGAGCCTCAAGCATAAACAGGTATAAACGGCCTTTTTATCGTATTTGTCACGATCTTTGTTCCTTGGGGTGGCCAAGAAAGCATGCCGCATCATTCATCCCGCGGATCTCGGTGGAAGCTCCGTTTCGCTCGAGCGGGATTTGAGCAGAGGTCTCACCAAGAGCATCAGCGCCAGGGTGATGGCGGACGCAGCGACCGGGACCCAGTCTTCGATGGCCGCGGTGACGATGAGCCAGATTCCGAGCCCGAGCGAAATGAGCGGTGGGAGCGGATAAAGGGGAATCTTGAATGGGCGTGGTTCGTCCGGGAAACGGACGCGGAGGACCATCACCGAGATCATGGTCATGCAGACCGCGAATGTCGTCAGTACACCGACGTACTCGAACAGCGCCGTGATCCCGGAGTACCAGACCAGGGGAAGGGTGGCGGCAATCATGAGGAAGATCGCCAGGGTCGGGGCCCCGCGAGGATTCAGCCGCCCCCAGGATGCGGGGAAGTCACCCTTCCAGGAAAGCGCGGCGACCACTCGACCGCTGGTCATGACCGAGACGCTCAGGGTGGAGATGAAGAGCATGACGATGACGCCGGTGACCAGTCGTCCACCGAACTCGCCGAAGATGCTCATGGCCGCCGTGGCGCCGATGCTGGCCATCGGTTGGATCGTTCCATCCGAGTTCAACTCGAGCATGCCCGCTGCCGGAACCACGCGCAGGTAGACGAGATTCATCAGGAGGTACA
Organism: Phycisphaera sp. TMED9; assembly: GCA_002167845.2. Lineage (GTDB taxonomy): Bacteria > Planctomycetota > Phycisphaerae > Phycisphaerales > SM1A02 > UBA12014. The sequence continues at coordinate 42,497 of NHBO02000057.1, forward strand.
TCCCGCCGACCACGATGACGCTTCCAATGATCGAGAGCGGGAGGAACAGTCCCGGGCGTCGAATCTCCCCGCCCACTTCGGCGGCGGTCGACCAGCCGAGATACGCGAAGGAGATGGAGATCACCGCAAGACCGATGACTCCGGAAATCGCGTTGGGCGCCGGTGCATTTCGGAGATGCTCGAGCGTCGCGGCGGGAGTCGCATCCGGAGGGATGGTGGCGATCGCCGAACCGGGGCGGAGCATCTTCGCGGCTTCGATGAGTTCGGCGGAGGGGAGAATCGGTTCGATGGTCGCGATGAACCCCGCGATGATGAAGCCGACCACCAGAAGCACCTTGAGAATCACGAGTCCGTCGTTGAATCGTTTGCCGCCGACCACCGTGATCGCGTGAATGAAGCCAAGGCCGCAGAGTAGAACGGTCGCCGTGGTTCGGACTTCGGTCCAGGGTGCGAGATCCTCGATGTAGTCGCCGGCGACCAGGGCGATCGCGGCCATCGCCGCGATGTAGCCGATGAACAGCGTGATCATGCCGTTGAGGTATCCCCAGACCGGGCCGAGGGTTTCGAAGACCGCGGCATACTGAGCGCCGGCCTTCGGACGCATGGCGCCGAGTTCCCCGATGGTCAACGCGCCGGCCAACGCGATCACACCCGCGATGATCCAGGCCATCATCAGATTCGACGTCGAAACCAGTCCGGCTCCGACGATGCCGGTCACGGCGAAGATGCCCGAGCCGATCATCGATGCGACGCATATTCCGGTCGCACTCCAGAGGCCGATCAACCGCCTCTGTTTGGGAAAGTCGCCGCCGGTCGGGGTCGGTACCTCGGACTTTTCGGTCGATTGCATCAATTCAGTATCGTGTCATCTCGCCGCCTCTGATGATTCTTCTCTTGTTTCGAGTCCAAGGTCGTACCAGCCGCCTGCCGAGCCCCAGATTCATGACCGACGCCTCATCCCCTCGTGCATCAGTGATCGACCGTTGCCTCGGAAGGCCGTGGGCCCAGGGCCGTTGGGGGGCGATCTGGGTCGCGATCGTCTATTTCGTCGGCTTCAGCATCGTCTGGACCATCGCCCACGAATTGAGCGATCTGCATGCCGAGCGGCTCACCTTGACCTTCGATTGGGAATCACACGTTCCCTTCCAACCGTGGGCGATTCCGCTCTACTTCACGCTCGACATCTCGGTGGTCCTGCTTCCACTGGTCTTTCGCTCGGCACGGGAGGCGATTCCGCCGATGGGCCTGCTGCTGCTGCAGGTCGTGATCGCAGCGCCCTTCTTCGTGCTTCTTCCGATCGAGAACACCTACCTCAACGACATGCCGACCGGCGTCTGGGGTGCGTATCTCTTCGAGCCGTTGGGGATGAAGAACGTCTCTCAGTGGAACCAGACCCCGTCGCTTCACGTCACCTATTCGCTCACCGTGGCCACGGTGGTCGCTCGGCGTTGGGGTGGGATCTGGTGGGTCATCGGTTTCGCCTGGGCGATTCCGGTCTCGATCACCACGATGCTGGTGCATGAGCATCACTTGATCTGCGTGGCGGGCGGGTTGCTGCTCTTCGCAGCGACCATTCCATTGCTTTGGGTGTGGGGGCGGAGGTGCGGTCTGGATGCTCGTGGTCGGCGCATCGATCCGGTCTTGACCGGATCCGATGGATGATCAGGCCAGGATGTCCTTGACCACCTTGCCGTGCACGTCGGTGAGTCGATAGTCACGGCCTTGATGGCGGTACGCCAGGCGCTCGTGATCGATGCCGAGTTGATGAAGCATGGTCGCGTGAAGATCGTGGACCTCGACGGGATTCTCGACGATGTTGTACGAGTAGTCGTCGGTCTTTCCGTAGGAGATGCCCGGCTTGACTCCGCCGCCGGCGAGCCAGACGGTGAAACATCGGGGGTGATGGTCCCGGCCGTAGTTCTCTCGTTGGAGCGTCCCCTGACTGTAGACGGTTCGGCCGAATTCGCCCGCCCAGAGCACGAGCGTGTCGTCGAGCATTCCGCGTTGCTTGAGATCGGCGAGCAAGGCCGCCTGTGGTTGATCGACGGCCTTCGCCTGGGCTCGAATCTCGCTCGGGAGATTGCCGTGCTGGTCCCATCCCCGCATGTAGAGCTGGATGAAACGAACGCCTCGCTCGGAGAGCCGTCGGGCCTGAAGGCAGTTGGCGGCGAAGCTCCCCGGCGTTCGGACGTCCGGCCCGTACATCTCGAGCGTCGCTTCTGACTCGTCGGAGATGTCGGTGAGCTCCGGCACCGACATCTGCATGCGGTAGGCCATCTCATACTGGGCGATGCGAGCCTGAACCTCCGGATCGAGAGACTCCGCGAACTCTTCTTCGTTCATCTTGGCGGCCAGGTCGAGCATGCGACGGCGGTCTTCGCGGCTGACTCCGTCCGGATCGCGAAGATGCAATACCGCATCACGGCCGGCACGAAGTTTGCAGCCCTGGTGTTCACTCGGGAGGAAGCCGCTTCCCCAGAAGCGGGCCGAGAGCGCCTGCATGTTCCCGATGCCCTGGGTGATCATCACCACGAAGGTGGGGAGATCGCTGTTCATGCTTCCGAGGCCGTAGCTCATCCATGATCCGAAGCATGGTCTGCCGGGAATCTCGCTTCCGGTCTGGAAGAAGGTGATTCCGGGTTCATGGTTGATGGCGGAGGTGTGCATCGAACGGATGAAGCAGATGTCCTTGGCCATCTTTCCGGTGTGCGGAAGGATCTCCGAGAGCATCACGCCATCTTCGTTGTTCTCGCATCGATCGAACTTGAACATCGTCGGCGCGACGGGGAATCGCGACTGGCCACTGGTCATCGTGGTGATGCGTTGGCCGTTGCGGATCGAGTCCGGCAGGTCTTCGTCGAAGCGTTCGTGGAGGTTCGGCTTGTAGTCGTAGAGATCGAGCTGACTCGGCGCGCCCTCCATGTGCATGTAGATGACCCGTTTGGCCTTTGGTGCATGGTGGGGAAGCGAGGCGAGGATCTCGTCGACTTCGCTCACCCGGCTTCCCGCGAATGCGGGGCGATCTCCGATCAGTGAACCGAGCGCCGTGGTCCCCAGTCCGCCCAGCAGTCCACCCGCCATGGATCCGAAGAAGCGTCTTCGCGTCAGATTGCGAAGGTAGCCTTCGAGTGGATCGGCGGGATTCTCATTGATGGGGGGGTGTGACATGATCGAAGATCCTCTGGTCAGTCCTTGACGATGGCGGCATCCGAGCACAAGACGGCGTTGGCGAGCATGGTCCAGGCCGCGAGTTCCTGCGGCTTGATGTCCTCGGGGGCCATCGATTCGCCGACCGCGATCAGGGCGGCGGCCGCTTCCACATCCGCGTCGTAACGGGCGCGATAGTCGGAGAGCGTCTTCTCGAGCATTGGTCGGATCGCCTCCGAGGGCGGAGCTGACGTCGCATGTCGGAAGAGAAGGTCAAACCGTGCATCGTCCTCGTCGGTTTCTCGAATGACCCGAGCCGCGAGCATTCTCGCGGCCTCCACGAACTGAGGGTCGTTCCAGAGTACGAGCGCCTGCAACGGCGTGTTCGTCGTGATCCGCTGGGTCGAGCAGTACTCGCGAGTCGGGGCGTCGAGTGCCAGCATGGTCGGTGGAGGAGAGGCACGCTTCCAATACGTATAGACGCTTCTTCGGTAGAGATCCTCGCCGTATCCCTGCTCGTAGTTTCGAGTGTTCGACTGCAGCATCGCGACTTCGCGCCAGAGGCCTTCCGGCTGATACGGCTTCACGCTCGGCCCGCCGAGCTGCTCGACGAGAAGGCCTGATGTGAAGAGGGCCTGATCCCGAATCTGTTCCGCCGCGAGTCTCTGCCGTGGAAAGGATGAGAGCAATTCGTTGTCGAAGTCGACTTCCAATGCGAGTTCGTCACGACGAGCGGCTTGTCGATACGTCGCGCTGGTGACGATGCGTCGGAGCAGGGCGAGTTGGTCCCAACCACCTTCACGGAACGTGATGGCCAGATGGTCGAGGAGATCCGGATGCGAGGGCCAGTCTCCCTGCAGACCGAAGTCCTCGACACTCTCGACGAGTCCTCGTCCGAAGAGCATCGCCCAGTATCGATTCACGACCACGCGAGCGGTGAGTGGATTCTCGTCGCTCACGATCCAGCGGGCGAGATCGAGCCTGCTTGGTTGTTCGAGGTCGTCGGGGAGCGATCCGAGGACGGATGGAATGGCTCGCGAGACGGGGCGCTCGACGTCGGGCTGGTCGTACTGGCCGCGCATCATGATGTAGGTGTCGCGGGGCATCGCCCGCTCCTTCATCACCATGGTCTTCGGTACGTCGTTGAGAAGGCCGTCCCGTTCCGCGTCGATCTTCGCGATCTGGTCGCTGATCTCCCGATATCGGGGCGAACGTTGCATTCGGAGGGACTCGGCTGCCGCGGCGAGGACGGGCGGACGTACGGAGTCTTCCGGAACCAGCACGGCGACCGCCGGTCCGGACAGTTCGGTGGTCGGTGGATCGGCTCGGAAGTACATCCCGCCGGCACCACCGGTGTTGACGATCTTCAAGACCAGGGTGTTGAGACCCTTCACCAGCGGAAGGTCGAACTGATCCTGGTCCGGGGCCACGCCTCGGGCCACTTGTCGCTCGAAGACCATCTCGCCGTTTCGGTAGATCTGGATGCCGTCATCGGAGCCAAGCGAGAGTGGGAGGAGTCGTTCGTCTGGACTGTAGATTTCACGAGCCACGTACTCGGCGCCGATTCCCTGGGCAAGGGTGATGGGCTGGCCGTCGATGACGCCTGGCGCGTATCGCCAGGTTTGATTGCGGAAGTTCTTGCCGAAAGCGATGGGGCCGTCTGCTTCCGGGCCGAATGCGGTGGCGTAGGCCTCGGTGCCGTTCGCTGTGGGGTAGGGGCCAATGATGAACCAGTTCGTATTGGCGACCGGGAGCGCGGCCCGGAGACGCGGGGTCGATCGGCCGAGATGAAGTCGGGTCCGACCGATCGAATGTTGTGCGTAGGGGGACTTGAAACCGTATCGCACGACGAGATCCGTTCCGCCCTCGAATCCGAACGGTTCAGCGGCGAGAAAGACGAAGGTCCGAGCTCCGGAAATGTCGTAGGACTGCGCCGCCCAGACTCGACCGTCATCCGGTCGAAGGGCATTGGTGATCTTGAAGTCGCCGTTCGGTTGCTCGTGGTCGGCCCAGGCCCATTCCAGAGGAACCTCGACCCGCTGCGTGGGGTCGACGATGGAGACCGCTTCGGCGGTGATTCCGGAGAGGATCGAGTTTCCGTTGGGAGCCCGCCCGGTCTTGTCGTCCGGGAGCGATTCGTGGGGAAGCGCTTCGATCAGGAAGGCATCATGGAGACCGTCGGCGACTCGGTAGGTGATGACGATCTCATCGCTTGCGGGATTCTCCCCGCCGGCCAGAACGGATCCGTCGTCGAGAATCGACATGGACGCGCCGTTCACGCTCTCCGCGCTCTCGGGGACCGCCGCAGACCAGGCGAAGCCGTCATCGGCCAGCAGGTCTGCGAGGTACTCCTCGATCGCCGCCTGTTCCTCGGGTGTCGAGCGATCGCGATCGGATTCGAGTTCCTTCATGCGAACGGCGAGTTCGTCGGCCAGCGCAGCGTCCTCTTCTCGAGGGATCTCGAGGAACGGTTCGAAGGCTCGGTTCGAATCCGGCACCTGGGTGTAGATCCCCGGCTGTTCGACGTTGTTGAAGAACGCGATCAGGCTGTAGAAGTCCTGTTGGGAGATCGGGTCGAACTTGTGGTCGTGGCAGCGGGCGCAGCCGACGGTGAGGCCCAGCCAGACGGCGCCGGTGGTCTCCACCCGGTCGACGGCATACTCCAGAAGATATTCGTCGGCGATGGCGCCGCCTTCGTCGCTGGTCACGTGGTTTCGATGGAATCCACTGGCGATCAACTGTTCCATGGTCGGATTCGGAAGAAGATCTCCCGCGAGTTGTTCGACGGTGAATCGGTCGAACGGCATGTTCTCACGGAAGGCGTTCAGCACCCAGTCGCGATAGGGCCAGATCTGCCTTCCGGCATCCATGTGGATTCCGCTGGTGTCGGCGAAACGAGCGAGGTCCAGCCACGGTGTGGCCAGACGCTCCGAGAGCCGTGTGCGATACGGCTCTTCGGTGAGCAGTCGATCGACGAGTCGTTCGTAGGCATCATCGCTCGCGTCGGCGAGGAAGACGTCGAGTTCCGCGGGCGTCGGTGGAAGGCCGGTGAGATCGAGAAAGACGCGTCGAGCGAGTGTGGCCCGATCGGCGGGTGCCGCGGGTTCGAGACCGGACTGCCGCAGACGTCGAAGGGTGAACCGATCGATGTCGTTCTGGCTCCAACCGTCATCGGTCGAGGCTGGAACGACGGGGGCCTGCAACGACTCGAACGCCCAGTGGTTCTCGTACTCGGCGCCTTCTTCGATCCAGCGTCGGATCAGGTCGACCTCGGAGTCCGAGATCGCTCTCTTGCCACTGTCGGGAGGAGGCATCACATCGTGCGGATCCAATGCGGTGATGCGTTCGAAGAGCAGGGAGGCATCGGGATCGCCGGGGACGATCGCGGCGAGTCCGTCGACCACCCGGGTGGCGTCCTCGAAAGAGTCCAGGCGAAGGTCCGCCATCTGCGTCGCGGCATCGGGACCGTGGCACAGGAAGCACCGGTCCGAGAGAATCGGTCGGATATCCCGCCCGAATCGAATGGTCGTGGTCTCGACCGCCCGCGCCGTCGTGTCCTCCGTCGACTCGGGCAAGGTCGGATCTGGGTCCCCGGCAGCAGTCGCGTCAGCGATCCAGGCCGCGAGGGCGAGAAGGCAAAGGCCTGATGCCACGGTTCTTTGAATGGCGGGTCCCATACCTCACAGAATACGGCGTCCGGCTCCGTGGGACGCCATGAATCGGGGCCGTGAAGCTCGGAATTTCCGGTCGGGCGGACCGATTACATGCGAAGCGACCCTCGATCCGGCATCTAAACGCCCGTTTTCAGTGAAAGGATCGATGGTTAATTGACTGGCTCAACCGTGGGCCTACTTTTTTGGCGTCGGATCAGGTTTCCGTGGAAACCGTTTCGTCGCTCAGGCATCTATGAAGGTGCGATCAGTCAAAGGACGCAAAGAGTCATTGGTCCGGACACTCTTCCGGCTTCGTCTGTCTGTCCGACTACTTCTTGGAGATTCTCCAGATGCGACCGATTCTTGCGCTCTCCGCGAGCATTGTTTCCTTGTCCCTCACGTCGATGGTGACTGCTCAATCGAGAAACTCCATTCGGAGCGGCCCGTCACCGGCTCCAGCATTCTGGGTTCATGACGACGGAACGGTGGAAGTCAACAACGCGGATGGACGGACCAGATTCCGCAGCATCGAGGAGTACCTCGGGTCGGATCTCTTCGAGTCGGTGGGAGGTCGTTGCGGGCTTCCTCCTCAGGATGAACGAATCGTGGGGCCGATCGATGATCTCGACTTCGGGGGTGTTGCCGGTGGAGGTTCGGCGTCCGACTGCAGTTGCAATCAGACCAACCCCACGGGGGTCTACGACGCGCAGGGTGGCATCACGTATCAGATTCCGGTGGTCTTTCATGTGATCCGGAACAGCGCTGGAACGCAGGGGAACATCTCTGAAGCCTGCATCCAGAACCAGGTCCTGACGCTGAACGAGGACTTCAACGCGATCTCGGGATCGCCCGGTGCTCCCGGTACGAACTGTCAGATCGAGTTCGTGCTCGCATCGGAGGATCCCAACGGCAACGCGACGAACGGAATCACCTACTCCGACAACACCACCTGGTTCAATGACGGGGGCGGCTACTACAACTCCCTGGCCTGGGACACCAGTCGATACATGAACGTCTACACCAATACGGCGAGCGGGAACCTGGGTTACGTCCCGGCGCTCGGCTGTTCGAACATCGACGGCCAGGCTCAGGACCGGATCGTGATCCTCTATTCTGCGGTCGGAAACTGCGCAACGTCGGCGCCCTTCGACGGCGGCCGCACGCTGACTCACGAGGTCGGGCACTATTTCGGCCTGGAACACACCTTCTCGGGCGGCTGCTCGAGCGCGGGGAACTGCAACAACAACGGCGACCTGATCTGCGACACCCTTCCGCAGCAGAGCCCGACCAGCAACTGCAGCTCCAGCAGTTCATGTGGTCAGTCGCACGAAAACCAGCGCAATTACATGGACTATTCGGTCGATTCCTGCATGAACCAGTTCACCTACGAGCAGCATCTCCGGATGCGTTGCAACCTCGAGCACTATCGCACGCAGCTTCCGTGCACCGACTGCACCGGAGCCGGTATTCCGGAGAATGACGAATGTGAAGGGGCCATCGCGTTGGTGGAGGGCCCGAACGAAGGAACCACCTTCCAGGCGACCTACTCGGGCGTGATCTCGGAACCGTCCTGCAGCAGCACCTCCGGTGTCGCGGTTCGCAACGACGTCTGGTATTCCTACACCGCCCCGGGCAATGGCCTGCTCACGCTCTCGACTTGCGGGGCGTCCTTCAATTCCCGACTCAACATCTGGGATGGTGGATCCTGCCCNTCGAGCGGAGGCCCTCTGCTTGCCTGCAGCGACAACGACTGCGGGGATGACGCGATCACGTCTTCCTTCGTCTTCGGTGGTCAGGAATTGATCGTCCAGGTCGGAAGCCCGGGGAATGAGAGCGGGAACTTCGTACTCGAGGTGCTCTTTGAAGAGATCGTCGATCCGCCGGTGAACGATCAATGTGCGGATGCGGTCGTGGTCACTGAAGGTGCGACCGAGTTCACCACGGTCGACGCTTCCGGATCCGGTTTCGGAATGCCCCTGTCGTGCTCGAGTTCCAACGGCCCCGAGGTCTACGCCGACGTCTGGTTCAGCTGGACGGCGCCGTGCACGGGGTTCGCGACGATCGCGACCTGCAACAGTGGGTTCGACTCCAGGATCGCGGTCTACAACGGGCCCGCATGTCCCGGATCCTCGGCATCGCCGATCGCGTGTGCAGATAACGTCTGCGGAGACGACGCATCCTTCACCTTCCTCGCGTTGGAAGGTCAGGAGCTCCTGATTCGAGTCGGCTCGCCCATTGAAGGTGACGAAGGACAGGGAGTCCTGCTCGTGGGTTGCGAGCCGATCGGTGGAGATCCGTGCCCCGAGGATCTCAACGACGACGGCACCGTGAATGGTGCGGATCTGGGTCTGATGCTCGCCGCCTGGGGCACCGATGGGGCTGACATCAATGATGATGGCGACACCAATGGTGCGGATCTTGGTCTGCTCCTTTCCGCCTGGGGACAGGACTGCTGACTCGCGATTCCCGGTCCGCAACTGCAAGGAACTTCAGCCGCCCGCGTCTTCAGAGTCGCGGGCGGCTGTCTTGGAGAATCCGGCGGAGTTCTTCCGCATGGTTGATTCGGGGTATCCTCGATCGCATGAGACAACACGCAATGATCTGGATCTGGCTTCCCCTCCTTCTCGTGACTTCGGTCATCGCGGCCATGGAGGGCTCCATGCCGTCGTCATCCGCGGCGCCTGGCTCCACAATCGTGCCGAGCATCGGGTCGCCGGTGTTCGGAAAGCCGATTCGCCTGTTCAACGGAAAGGATCTCACCGGTTGGACGGCGTTCTTCCAGGACAAGTCGACCGATCCCGCGCAGGCGTGGTCGGTTCAGGACGAGATTCTGGTCTGCAACGGCCGGCCGATCGGGTATCTCCAGACCGAACTGCAGTACGAGAACTACGAGTTGATCGTGGAGTGGCGTTTCGATCCGAAGAAGGGCGCCGGGAACAGCGGGGTGCTGCTTCGGATCAAGGGCGAGCCCAATGTCTGGCCGAATTCGATCGAGGCGCAACTGCACTCCCGGAATGCCGGCGACATCTGGAACATCGGCGCCTTCCCGATGAAAGCCGATCAGGAAAGAACGAAGGGTCGCAGGACGATCAAGGCGTACGAGACCAATGAAAGACCGCTGGGTGAATGGAATCGTTATCGCATTCGACTCGATCGTGGAAACCTGACGCTCGAGGTCAACGGCCTGATTCAGAACGAAGCCGTGGAATGCGAGCAGGTCCCCGGTCGAATCGGATTGCAAAGCGAGGGTGCCGCCATCGAATTCAAGACCGTGGAGCTCCGGCCGATCATCGCCTGGAAGTAGGCGAGCCCGTTCCTGCAGCATCAGGACGTCGGCGAGGCACATCGATCAGTGATCCGAGGGCCATCGCCGTGATCGTTCCGACGGCGTAGGCGGCCAGGTCAGACCAGAGAAATCCCCGGCCCAGAAGTAACGCCCCCACACGTTCCGCTCGAATTGAATTCAGCCAGTCCCAGTCCGCGAGCTGAGAGACTTCCACCGTCGTGGCGAGGCCCAAGGCGAGTCCGGCGATCCAGCGTCGGTCGAGACCGGGAAAGACGAATCGCCAGCCGGCATAGGCCGCCATCGCCCAGGCGGCGTCACCGCCGTACGGGCCGATGATCGGCCAGGTGGCCATGGGAGCGATCCGGCTGCCCAGCCCGAATGCGGCGGCGAGAAGCATGCCTCCGGCCGCCCAGAGCCTCGTGCTGGCCTCGGAGCGTCGACCAGAGATGTTCGCAAACGGCTCAGGCTCAGCCATTGTTCTTGATCTGCTCGCCGCTGCCAGTCCAATTGAGGCGGTGTGGGCGGGTTCGAAGTTCGTTGGCTTCGTTCGCCCCATCCCCGATGAACTCCTCCCGAACCGGATCCCAGGTCAGGGGGCGGCCCAGCTCGTACCCGATTGCGGCCAGTTGGCAGACCGTGGCTGTGCGGTGACCGGCTTCGGCCGGCGCGATGGTGGGTCGATCCTCGTTGATGGCGTCAAGCCAGTCGGTGATGTGATTCGCGGGCCTTGGGAGACTGGCGGATGCGTCGACCTCGGTCTCGAGGATCGCGGGGTCCGATGCTCGGAGATATCCGCGTCCCGCTTCGATCCAGCCGTCGGAGCCTTCGAATCGGCAGTCGATGGAACCTTCGTGGATCAGTTCGATGCCATCGTCATAGACCAGGCGGAGCCCTCGGGTCGCGGCGGCATCTTCGGGTGGGATGATGCGGCTCGGGCCTGAGTCGTCACGGCGCAGCGCCCACTGTGCGATGTCGAAGTGATGGGCCCCCATGTCCGCGAGGCCACCGCCGGCGAACTCGCGATACTTCCGCCACGCCGGGTAGTGCCCGTGCATTCCGACGGGGCAGAGAATGCTGTTGAAGTCCCGGCTCGAGGCACTTCCCAGCCATCGGTCCCAATCCGCCGCGGACATGTCCTCCGGGAGCGGTTCCGCCGGGAGATCACATGGGATCGGGGGATCGCCGACGCCGATGTACACCCGCTGGATGTCCCCGATCGAACCGTTGCGGACGAACTCCGCGGCTCGAACGAAGTGGCGGCTGAATTCACTCCGCTGCTGACTTCCAACCTGGAACGCAACACCCGACGCGGCGGCGGCATCGGCGATGGACCGGCCTTCCTCGATGGTTCTCGAGAGCGGCTTCTCGCAGTAGACGTGGAGATCCCGACGGCATGCCTCCACGGCGTCGACCGCGTGTGCATGGTCCGGGGTGGTGATCACGACCGCGTCGAGATCCGCGTTGGCGAGCATCTCGAGACCGTCCTGGTACGCGACACAGAACTCACCGCGACTGTCCTTGGCGATGCGGTCCATCGCAGTCTGCCGTCGAGCGGGGCAGACTTCGGCCAGACCGACCAGGCGGACGCCGGAGGCTCGCATGAACTGGTCGAGGAGGTTCTTGGAACGAATGCCGTACCCGATGATCCCCAGCCGGACGATCTTCGATCCGTTTGCGGGCGTCCTCAGGCGGCCGATGGCCGGCGAGAGTCCACCAGCGGGAAGGAACGGGATGGCGGCGGCTGTGGCCAGGATGCCTTTGGCCGCGGTTCTTCGGGTCATGTCGAACGTCTGGGACGGGTCGTCATTCATCGGAGTCGCTCCGGTCTTGGGGTTGAATCTTCTCATGCAGTCACCGTACTCGTGCGGCATGCTCCACCGGTGACGCGACTCCGTGAGCGTAGCCGAAAGGTGTTGGGTTTCGCCGGCCAGCTCCCCACCAAAAAAAGAGAACGACCCGCATCGTGAGATGCGGGTCGTTCAAGTGTCTGCAGCAAGTACTCTCTCGTGCAGTGTCGCAATCGAGCCGATCAGTTTCGGCGACGGCGGCGGGCCAGACCCGCGATTCCCAGGAGTGCGAGCGCGGACGGAGCCGGCACCATGCCGACGAAGTCCTGCATGACTCCCGTGCTGTTGTAGAACACCAGGTTGTCCAACATCGCATCGGTACCGAAGTCGAGACTGGCGAGCATCGTGTCGTAGTAGGCCTGAGCCTCCATGCTGTAGTCGCTGAACTGGACGGCACCCTCTGAGGTGGAGCTCTGTGCCTGCACGTCAGCGAGGTACCAGGTTCCCGGGATGAAGTCGTAGTTCTCTTCCATGATCTCGTTGGTCAGGAAGGCCAGAGCCGCACCCATGGCGTCGTCGCCAGTGATCTTGACGGCGTCATACCACTGGTCGTAGAGCGAGGCGAGGAAGCGGGCGCGATCTTGCGTTTCCGCATCGAGATCGGTCCAGGTCTCCACTTCATAGGGCATCGGGCTTTGGCTCACGGGAGCATCAAGGTCGTAGCAGTAGCCCTCGTATTCTCCGCCATTGAAGAGGTACAAGCCGAGGAAGCCGTACGTATTCACGGTGCGGAACGATGAGTCCCAGAACTCCGCTCCATCGTACGAATAATTGACGTATTCTTCCGGGCCAAGACCGGTCCAAGCCAGATCAATTTCGGCCGACGCGATCGCGACGGGCGCTGCGAGAACCAGGGCGGCTCCCAATGCAAATCTACTCTTCATCTCTGAATCTCCTTATCTCTCGGCGGTGGGAAACCAACCGAGACTGGCGTTCAAGCGGTGGGAGCCACTTGAACTCAGGTGCCTGAGCGGCGGGAAATCCGCTCAGACTGGCTGCTGCAGACACGCAAGAGCCATGGACAAATGTACCGGAGCAGATCTTTTGTTCAAGACAGAAGGTCCGATTTTCTTGAGTCTTTTGCCCTCCCATTCGTCCCGATGGCCTCAAAAAGCCAATCCAACGCTCAAATGGAGATTTCATTGATATTATCGGGCGTCACATGTAAAGGGGCGGTTTGATTATCCGGCGGGGGGTGGCGTGCCTCTGGTGCGGATGACCGGGATCCAGGAGTCGTGAAGAAACGGGGCAGCAACCGCCGCGTCAACGAGCCTGCAAGCGGCTTCCTGCAGCGTGTTTCAACCCCGGTATCGAGTCCGTCAGGTTGATGACTGGATCGAGCGTGGGCAGGGATAGACTGAGTTCGTGGAACGCTTTCTTCACGAGCACGCGCCGCGCCGCCTGGTTCTCCAACTTGGGTTGGGAGTGTGCGGTCTCCTGTTGAACGTTCCGGCGTTGGCAATGCAGTCGGATCAGGTCGATCGCAAGATCGAGTTTCAGACCGAGATCCGCCCATTGCTTTCGCGGACCTGCTTCGAGTGCCATGGCCCGGACGAGGCCACTCGTCGCGGGGACTTGCGTCTCGACCAGAAAGAAGGGTTGTTCGGTGTTGATGGTGACGGTGGCGTGGTCTTGCCGGGTGATCCGGCATCAAGCGAACTCTTCCTGCGGATCACGGCAGACGACCGACGTGACCTGATGCCTCCTTCGAAATCGGGGCACGCGTTGACTTCCGATCAGGTCGAGGCGATTCGGACGTGGATTCAGCAGGGGGCGATCTGGGAAGAGCACTGGTCGTTCATCTCTCCCGAGCCGCCTGTGATCTCGGGCGGATCGCCTTCAGACCTCGGGGAAATTCAGGCTGATTCCGCAGTCGATCCCATTGATCGGATCGTCAAGTCCGCATGGTCTGCCGAAGGGCTGAAGGGCTCGATCCCGGCCGATCGCGAGACGCTTCTCCGGCGAGTCACCTTCGACCTCACCGGCCTCCCGCCGACGATTCCGGAGATGGAGTCGTTTCTGGCTGACGAATCCCCGGCGGCCTACGACCGGGTGGTCGATCGCTTGCTCGCCTCATCGGCCTTCGGCGAGCGAATGGCCACCGCCTGGCTGGACCTGGCTCGTTTCGCGGATACGCACGGCTATCAGAGCGACGTTGATCGGCCGATGTGGGCGTACCGGGACTGGGTCATCAGGACGTTCAATGAGAACCTTCCCTACGACGATTTCGTGACCTGGCAACTGGCAGGTGATCTGCTCCCCGACGCGACCGCCGACCAACGCCTGGCGACGGCGTTCAATCGACTGCATCGTCAGACCAATGAGGGCGGCAGCGTCGAAGAGGAATTCCGGGTCGAGTACGTGGCCGACCGGGTGCACACCTTCGGAACCGCATTTCTGGGGCTCACCACCGAGTGTGCTCGCTGTCACAGTCACAAGTTCGATCCGATCAGCCATGAGGAGTACTACGAACTCTTCGCGTTCTTCGACGACATCGACGAAAGCGGGCTCTATTCCCACTTCACGGGTGCGGTTCCGACCCCGACCCTCCTGCTGGCCACCGCCGAGACCCAGACGCGAATCGATGACTTGCGGGGTCGGATCGCCGCCGCCGAATCTGCGATCGGGGTCTTGGAGTCCGCCGAGTCGCCGGCGTTCGAAGCCTGGATGGATGACGCTTCCCTGGCGGTCACCGGTGATCCGCTGACGCCGCTGATCCCGGGTCTGGTGGGGGACTATCCGCTCGACGAGATCGTCGATGGCCAACTCGAGAATCTCGCTGACCCGGCCAGGTCGGGTCGGGTCTCCGGTGCCCCGGTTCCGGTTCCGGGCATCGACTCCACGGGCCTCCGCATGGATGGCGAGAACAACCTTCACTTCCCGGGGGTGGGTGAATTCAGCCGGGTCGATCCCTTCACGATCGCCCTGTGGGTCAGGGTCGAGACCGTCGCGGATCGGGCCGTGGTGCTTCATCGTTCGAGGGCCTGGACCGATGCGGGAAGTCAGGGCTACCAGTTTCTTCTGGAGAATGGCCGAGTCAGTTGGTCGTTGATCCACTTCTGGCCCGGAGATGCCATCGGAATACGAACCCTCGAGCCACTTCCCGTGAGCGAGTGGGTCGAGGTGGTGGTGGCGTATGACGGTTCCAGTCGGGCTTCGGGGCTTTCGATCCATCTCAACGGCGATGCCGTCGGCATTGAAGTGGTCCGCGACCACCTCACCAAGGCCATCACCGGTGGTGGGCCTGGCGCGATGACCATCGGCCAGCGATTCCGGGATCGGGGCTTCAAGGGCGGGGAGGTCGATCATCTCCGCGTCTTCGATCGGCGATTGAGTCCGGTCGAGATTCGGCATCTTCATGATGATGAGGCACTTCAAACGCCTGATCCCGACGTCCACGAACTCCGGGCCTACTTCAACGGTTCGGTCGATCCCGCCCAGCAGGCGGCCCGCCTGGAACTCCAGACGCTTCGGCGTGAACTGGCCGGAGTGATCGATGGAACCCGCGAAATCATGGTGATGGCCGAACTCCCGGAGCCGCGGGAGAGCCGAGTGCTCGAACGCGGACGATACGACCGGCCGATGCAGGTCGTTCAGCCGGGAACGCCGGATCGGATCCGGGCATTCCCCGCGCACCTCCCGCCGAATCGACTCGGACTGGCGACCTGGGTCACCGATCCCGAACATCCGCTGACCGCGCGGGTCGCGGTCAATCGACTCTGGTCGATCGCGTTCGGCCGCGGCATCGTCGCGACACCGGAGGACTTCGGATCGCAAGGCATGCGGCCGACGCATCCGGAATTGCTCGATCGACTCGCCCTCGACTTCATCGAGTCGGGATGGGACGTCAAGGCGATGCTTCGGCGATTCGTGGTCTCTTCCACGTATCGGCAGGCCTCCGCCGCCACCGCCGAGTCACAGGCCGTCGATCCGGAGAATCTATTCCTGTCGCGTGGCCCGAGCGCGCGACTGACCGCCGAGATGGTTCGTGACCAGGCACTCGCAGCGAGCGGATTGCTGGTCCGGAAGGTGGGAGGCCCGAGCGTCCATCCCTATCAGCCGGCGGGGCTCTGGCAGGAGAAGAGTGGGCGGGTCTATCCGCAGGGGACCGGTGATGCCTTGCACCGCCGAAGCATGTACACCTTCTGGAAGCGGACCTCGCCGCCCCCGTCGATGATGCTCTTCGACGCGGCGAAACGAGACGTCTGTGTGGCTCGCCGTTCCTCGACCAACACGCCGCTCCAGGCGCTCGTGCTCCTGAACGACATCCAGTTCGTCGAAGCGGCCCGGGTGCTGGCGGAGCGGGTGATGAGCGGCACGGCCTCGGCGCAGGCCGCAGATGTGGATCATGCCGGCCAGATCGAACACGCCTTTCGTCTTCTGACCGGTCGGAAGCCGACCGGCCGGGAGCGGGAGATCCTCGAACAGCTTCACGCCGAGGAGTTGGAAGTCTTCGAGTCCGATCCCGAAGCGGCCCTGGCGGTGGCGTCCGTCGGCGAGCCCCCGCGACACGAGACGCTCGATCCCGCTCGAACCGCCGCGATGACCGTGGTCTGCTCGACCATCATGAACACCGATGCGGCGGTGATGAAGCGATGAAGTACCGGCGACCGGAAAGGACGTCCACTTGGATCCGATGAACCCCAACCCGCTCGACGTCACTCGGCGACACTTCCTCTCGCGGGCATCCGCGGGTGTCGGTGCCATGGCGCTGGCGTCGCTGGGGCATGGTCGCGTCGGTCCACCGGCCGACATGGCCGACGCCGTCGCACGGGCCGCCGCCCATCACGCGCCGAAAGCGAAGCGGATCATCTATCTCTTTCAAAGCGGTGGGCCTTCCCAGCTCGACCTCTTCGATCACAAGCCGGATCTTCAGCGACTGAACGGCGAAGAGCTGCCCGACTCGGTCCGCCAGGGGCAGCGTCTGACCGGCATGTCCGGCAATCAATCGACGCTGCCGCTCGCAGGAAGCCAGTTCAAGTTCGCCCGGCACGGGCGAAGCGGGGTCTGGGTCAGCGAACTGATGCCTCGGACGGCGGCGATCGTCGATGACCTCTGCTTCATTCGTTCGATGCAGACCGAAGCGATCAATCACGACCCGGCCGTGACGTTCCTGCAAACCGGCTCCGAAATCGCCGGCCGTCCTTCGATGGGATCCTGGGTCACCTACGGCCTTGGCAGCGAGAATCGAAATCTTCCCGCCTTCATCGTGCTGGTCACGAAGAACAAGGGTGGCCAGCCGCTCTACTCGAGACTCTGGGGAAGCGGTTTTCTCGAGAGCCGGTTCCAGGGCGTGCAGATGCGAGCGGGAAAGGACCCGGTGCTCTACCTCGCGAACCCCGAGGGCATTTCGCCTCGGACTCGTCGACGAATGCTCGATCGCATCGCATCGCTCGACGGGGCGCAGATGGAACGGGAAGGGGATTCCTCCATTCGGTCCCGCATCGCTCAATACGAGCTTGCCTACCGCATGCAGATGTCGGTGCCGGATGCGACGGATCTCTCCGACGAACCGGATTCGGTCTTCGAGCTCTACGGCGAGGATGCCCGGGTCCCCGGAACCTACGCCGCGAACTGTCTCCTCGCCCGACGCCTCGCCGAGCGCGACGTTCGGTTCATTCAGTTGTATCACCAGGGGTGGGACCAGCATGGAGGACTGCCCGCGGCGATCCGCGTGCAGGCGCGGGAGACCGACCAGGCGTCGGCGGCGCTGGTGACGGATCTCAAGCGGCGGGGCATGCTCGAAGACACGCTGGTGGTCTGGGGAGGCGAGTTCGGTCGGACCAACTATTCACAAGGTGCCTTGACGGCGTCGGATTACGGTCGTGATCATCATCCTCGGTGCTTCACGATGTGGATGGCCGGTGGGGGCGTGAAACCGGGCATCGTGCATGGTCAGACCGATGATCTGGGCTACAACGTCGTCGAGAACCCGGTCCACGTGCACGATCTCCAAGCGACGCTTCTTCATCAGATGGGGCTCGATCACGAGCGACTCACGCACCACCATCAGGGACGTGATTTCCGGCTGACCGACGTGCATGGTCGGGTGGTCGGCGATCTGCTCGCCTGATCGGGCACGATGAACCCGCCCGAGATGCCCTCGAATCTATACCGTGGGTGACATGAACGTCATCAGCGCCCTTGTTCTCCTGGCCGTCTCGCAGCCTCTCTTTGGAACCATGGAGCGGTTCGACCCGACCTCCGTCGCATCGTCTGCGGAGGATGCCGGGCCGATGCTCGGTGACCTGACCGCCGAGTCGGTCAAGATCTGGATCCGAACCCCGGCGCCTCGGACTTCGGTCATCGAGATCAGGGATGCCGACGGCGGGATCATCCGTCGCGGTCCGCTCAGGACGACGGTGGAGAGCGACCACACCGGAACGCTCGAAGTGCTCGGGCTTTCGCCCGGGACCCGTTTCACGTTCTCGATCGATGGGGAGACCGATGACGACTGGTGGTTCCGGACGCGGGCCGAAGCCGATGACGCCTGTCGCATCGCCTTTGGTTCCTGTGCCGATGAAGGTGCGGGTTCTTCGTCGGTCTGGCGGCGGATGGATGATGACGAGGTGACGGCCCTGGTCCTGCTTGGGGACACGCCGTACATCGACACCACGGATCTGGCGCGGCAGCGAGCGAGGTATCGGGCGTTCGCACAACCCGCGGACTTCGCACGACTGGTTTCGCACGTTCCGATCTACTCCACCTGGGACGATCACGATTTCGGGCGCAATGACACCGACGGAAACCTCCCGGGGAAGGAGAACAGTCGGCGAGCGGTGACCGAGTACCGCCCGAATCCGAGTTACGGAGAGAACGGTGAAGGCATCTACACGAGTTTTCGGCAGGGTCCGGTCGAGGTCTTCCTGCTCGATGCCCGCTGGTTTGCGAGAACCGAAGGCGACATGAGCGATCCGACGTTGCTCGGCGCCCGGCAGTGGGCCTGGCTCGAGCGCTCGCTCGCGGCCTCGACGGCGCCGTTCAAGATTCTCGCCTGCGGGATGGTCTTCAACGGATCGGTCCGGCCGTTCAAGACCGATTGCTGGGGAGTCTATCCCGCGGAGTATGCCCGGCTCGTCGATCTGATCGCTCGAGTGAAGTCAAAGGGCGTCGTGCTGGTGAGCGGTGACGTCCACTGGTCGCGGGTGATTCGTCACGACACGAAGGAACGTCTCGGGTACGACCTGATGGAGTTCGTGACCAGTCCGATCCACGAAAAACTGATTCCCGCGGCGAATCCACCGCATCCCGGACTGATCTTCAGTGTCGGTGAGATCAACAGTTTTCTTTTGGTCGATGCGGTGAGTACCGGGAATGCCAGCACGCTGGTTGCCAGAATCCGAAACGCTGCGGGAGAAGATCTGCACGTCGAGGAGATCTCGGCGACGACCACCGGCGTGAATGCGACGCCTTGACTCGTCGGAGTCCTCGGGGCTTCAGCCGGTCTTGCGACGTTGGGCGATGGGGAGCGGCTTCGGACGGGTGAAGACGAGCGTGTCGTCCGTACTGTCCTTTGAAAGGGTGTAGCCCTCGGCATCGAAATTTCGAAGTGCCGCGACGGTCTTCGGTCGATGGTCGGCCATCCAGCGAGCCATGAGCCCGCGTGACTGCTTGGCATAGAAGGCCATGAACTTCGCCTTGCCCCCATCGATCTGCAGGAACTTGGTGTTGATGATGGGGATCTCGAGATCGCGAAGTCTCGCGGCTTTGGAGTATTCGTCGCTGGCGAGGTTGACCAGAGTCTCGGAACCCGAGTCCGCCATGTCCTTCCGAAGCGCCTTGGCGATGCGGTCCTGCCAGAAACCGTAGAGGTCCTTGGCGGTTCCGACCTTGAGGCTCGTGCCCATCTCGAGTCGGTACGGTTGGATCAGATCGAGCGGTCGAAGCAGGCCGTAGAGTCCGCTGAGAATCCGCACGTGATCCTGTGCCCAGTCAAGCGACTTCTTCTTCATGGTCCAGGCTTCGAGTCCCTGGTACACATCTCCGCGAAAACACATCGCGGCGGGGCCTCGGGGATTGCTTCGAGTCCCGAACGATGCCCAGCGCGCGTGGTTGAGCTTGGCAAGGGGATCGGAGATCGACATCAACTTGCCGAGTCGGGGCGCGGAGAATTTCGAGAGCGCCTCGGCGATCTCCCGCGTCTGAGCGGTGAATCGCGGCTTGCTCGTCACCAGACCTTCGGGGAGGTCACCGGCGTCCATTTCGAGGCTCTTGGCGGGGGAGAGGATGGCTGCGAATGCTGGCATGGCGACAGCGTAGCGCGTTCCGCCCGGATCTGCCGTTTCTCGAAGGGGAATCCACCCTGATCTCGATGGTGTGGGAATCGGAGACGGGCTCAGACCGCGGAATCGATGACGGCTGCGCCAAGAACGTCCATTCGAGGATCGATGCCGAGGCCGGGCCCGGTTGGTGCGGACATCCGGCCGTTTCGTCGCTGTGGAGCGCCGTCCGCGGTCGAGACGTTGACGTAGGAATTGAAGTCCGTGGCGGTGAAGAGCAGCTCCGTCGGCGTGCTGTGCGCCAGGTGGGCGATCGCGGCGGTGACGATGTCGCTGCCCCAGGCATCTTCGATGGTCATGGCGATGCCCCGCTCGACGCAGAGATCGCGAGCTCGACGAGCCTTGGTCAGTCCCCCGAACTTGCCGATCTTGATGTTCACGATGTCCATGGCGTCGTCTCGAAGCGCGCGAACCAGGGAATCGAGATCTTCGATCGATTCGTCCATCACGAAGGGGTGGTTGGTCCGCCGCCGGATCGAGAGGCATTCCTCGTAGGTTCGGCATGGCTGCTCGATGTAGACGTCGCGATCCGCGACTGCTCGAACGATGCGTGCCGCTTCGTGGGGCAGCCATCCGGTATTCGCGTCGGCGACCAGGATGTCGCCTGGCTCCATGACGTCGGCGCACGCATGAATGCGTGCGATGTCGGTCTCGACGTCGCTGCCGACCTTCAGCTGGAACCGCCGATAGCCCTCGTCGCGATATCCCTTGAGATTCGCGGCCATGGCCTCCGGGTCCCGTTTCGAGATGGCGCGATAGAGCACGAAGTCGTCGCCATTGCGTCCGCCCAGCAGGGTGACCAGAGGAAGTCCGGTCGATTTCCCGAGGATGTCCCAGCAGGCCATGTCGATCGCGCTCTTGACGTAGGGGTGTCCCTTCAGTCGAGCGTCCATGGCGCGGCCCAGGATGTCGAGGTCTCGCGGATCGAGGCCGATCAGCGCCGGCGCGACTTCCGCGATACCGGCTCGCGCGCCGGAGGCATAGGACGGGAGGTAGACCGGGCCAAGAGGCGTGATCTCGCCGAATCCAACCACTCCGTCATCGGTCTCGATCCGAATCACGGTGCTGTCGAAGACTTCGACGGATTTCCCGCCCGACCAGCTGTAGTTGCCTTCCTTCAGAGGGAGGTCGACCTGATAAGCCTGGATTCGAGTGATCTTCATGGTGGGACTCCGGCGGCGTCGGAATTGCCGCGCTTCCACGGTACCTTCGTTGCACTGGCGTCGGGTCGGACGGTAGCGTACTGAAGCTGCGAATTCGTCTCGCAGTTGCGTTCGGCCCGCTTGGCCGCTGATTCGGAGATTCTCGCGTGACCGGCATCCAGATCCTCGCGATCGTCGTCATCTTCCTCGTGGGGGGCGGAGGGGCGATCCTTCCACTGCTGATGCGGACTCGGGTCTCTCCCTCCGTCCTGTCCCGAGGCAATGCCTTCGCCGGCGGCGTCCTGCTGGCGGCTGGTCTCATCCATCTGCTCGGTGATTCGGTGGGAGACTTCGCGGACATTTATCCCGATCTCGATTACCCGATCGCCTATGCGATCGCGACCGGCGCGTTCCTGCTCGTCCTCGCGGTCGAGCGGGTCGTGCCGCGCGTCTCGAAGTTGGAGGTGGAGTCGGGTGGGGATCCGGAAGCGGATGCGTTCGTGGATGCCACCGCCACATCCGCCGCAACGCCTTACCTGTTGCTGACGACGCTCTCCATCCATTCCCTGATCGCCGGCGTGGCGTTGGGGACCGATGAGGAGCAGTCTTCATTCCTCGTGCTGTTGATCGCGATTCTCGCCCACAAGGGCTCCGCGGGATTCGCGCTTGGCACGACCTTCCAGCGAGCCGGTGTGGCCATCCGCCGGGCGCTGCCGGCCCTGCTTTTCTTCGCCTGCTCGACGAGTGTGGGGGTCGTTCTCGGGCTCTTCGCGGATATCGCGTTCGACGCGGGGAGCATGCACGTCGTGACGGCCTGGTTCAAGGCGATCGCGGCGGGCACGTTCCTCTACATCGCGACTCTCGACATCGTTCGGGAGGAATTCTTCCCGGTCGAGACGGACCGTCACGGACGATATGTCTGTGCGTTCATCGGGGCCGGTGTGATGGCGTTGGTCGCCATCTGGATGTGACCGCCGGGAGTCATTTCGACCCGGGCTCGATGCTTCGTTCGCTGGGAATGGCAAGCGTGTTCTTCGCGCAGTGATCGAGACGAGGTCTCTGCCCGGCGGAAGCATCTCCGTCGTGGAGGTGGTATCCCGCATCGGTCAGGATCTTCCCCACGGCGTCGCTTTGCTCATGGCCGACCTCGACGTAGAAGATCGGACGGGCTTCAGAGAGCAATCGCTTCCCGCCCTGAAGTGCCATGACCTCGGCACCTTCGATATCCATCTTGACGATGTCCGGTGCGGGTCCATGGTCGAGAAGATCGTCGAGGGTGATGGTCGGTACAAGGTTCGTTCTTCGCGTACCGCCTGCCGTCGTACGTTGACTGGCGGAGTCGATCCAATTGGAGGCGCGGCCGCGTTCGGCGACGTGGAGTCGGGCGTAGCCGGCACGGTTCGAGATGGCGGCGGCCAGAATCTGGACCTGAAGTCCGGCGGGCTGGTTCAGGTGGTTTGCTCGGTCCAGGAGGCCGGCAAGCCAGCGGTCGGCCTCGATGGCGAGCACCTGGCCCTCGGGGCCCGTTCGTGCGGCGGCGGAGAAGGTGAAGACCCCGACGTTTGCCCCGATGTCCCACACCGTGTTCCCCGGCAGGACGAATTCTCTGGCAAAGTTCAGAAGGTCCGTGCTGAACGCCGAGTCCCCCGGCTTCAGGTATTTCAATGCGGCATCCGGCGATACCACGACCCGAATCTGTCCGAAGTCTCGCGGAAGTTTTCGGACGAATGAGCGGCCTCGGCTCAACCGCTCGATGGTGCGTCTGATCGAGATGATGTTTGGGATCCGTGAGTCAGAGAGAGATGCCACGGGCTGGGTCGTTCAGATCAGGGAACGGGTCCATGGCAGGACTGTAATCGGCTCCTCTGTCCTCCTGCCTCTACGAATGCGGCGAAGAGCCGGAAGAAGGTCCTTCCAGGTGGTTTTCGGAACTTCCGCGTATCTCCGGAGCTTGCGAATCACCCATTGCAGCGTGGTTTGATTGCGAGGGCTTGCTTCTCGACACGGATGTGGTGTTTGGGTCCCGGGCTGGTCGTCCTCCCGACTTTGGACGACGCACGGGAGGTTTCGGGGGCGGTGATGAACTCGGGCTGAAAGGTCTGGGGTTCCCGACCCGGGCTCGACGCTCGATCAGCTGGTGATGCGCCCGGTTTTGGCGCGGAACGCCCTGCGACGATTGGCCGTCGCGCTCACGCCTACCTCGATGAGAGCCGGTGGCGCCGGTTCGATCCCTTGGAATCGTTCCAGCGTCGTGTCATGGAGCAGGCGGTCCACGGCGCTCTGAACGTCGACGAGTTCTGAATGGAGCGGGCACGGATCGCCCTCGCCACAGACTCCACCTCCGAAAGGGCAGGCGTGGGATGTGTTGTCGCTCTCGAAGAGGCGATAGATGTCGTTGATGCGAATGTCCTTCGGGTCTTTCGCGAGCATGAATCCGCCGCCGGGGCCGGGCGTGCCGCTCACCACGCCTGCCTGCGAGAGGACGGTCAGGATCTTTGCGAGAAACGGTCGCTGAAGATTTCTAGATTCCGCGATGTCGGTGACCGAGAGCCGGGTGGACCCTCCGTCGTACACCTCCGCGAGTCTGGTCGTGGCGGCGATCGCTGTTTCAGTCTGCCTCGAGTACAAGATCGACTCCCGTTGATCATCGGAGTGAGGGACGCATTGGAAGGGGGCTCTTCTGAAACCTGAGGGGTGATCCGCCTCATTCAGGAATGACCCGCATCTACGGACCGATGGCGACAAGCCGTCGCCGCCGGGGTCACTTCAGGTGGCTTCTTCGGAAATCCGGAAACCACGATCCTCGTATTCGATTTATCGATCGTGCGGATTCAAAGGAATCAAAAACGCTGGCTTCACATCGCGATTTTTCACCGGCCCACGTCCGATTAAACGATCGCTTGTTCCCATTCGCACTCAGTGCGTGGCGGTCTTCAGGTTCCGAGGTCGACGTCGATCGGCGCTCGCGACGCGTCATCTGCTTTGAAGTATTCGAATTCGGTTCGACTGAAGCCGGTGAGCCCCGCGATGACGCTGCTGGGAAACGTGGTCACGGCGGTCAGGAAGTCGCGGACGTTCGAGTTGTAAAAACGCCGAGCCCGGGCGATTCGAGTCTCGGTCGCGCCGAGTTCCTCCTGCAGTTTGAGAAAATTCGCGTTCGCCTTGAGATCGGGATAGGCCTCGAACGTCGCGACGAGCCCTTTCGCCGCGGCGCCGAGTTGATCTTCGATCTGGGCACGGGTCTTCGGATCGGCGTCCTTGTCCGCGACGGCCTGGGCTCGCAGTCGGGTCACATCTTCCAGGACCGTGGTCTCGTGCGTCGCGTAGCCCTTGACGGTCGTGACGAGATTCGGAATCAGGTCGTGACGCCTCTGGAGCTCGGTGTCGGCATCCGACCACGATTCCTTGCAGAACTGCCGGGCCTTGACCAGCCGGTTGTACATCGAGATCGTGATTCCGGCGGCGATCAGGATCGTGACGCCGATCACGACGGCGACGATCTGGAATTGCGACAGGGCGAGAATGGTGATTCCGGCGGGCATCGGTGATTCCTTTGATCAGCCGTGGGATTGCGGGGAGGCGTGTTGAAGGTCCTCCGGGATGTGGTCGAGGAACTTCGTCGCGAATTCAAGCTGCTGGTCGAGCTGGTCCGGCGAGAGCGTGAACCAGGTCGAGATCATGCTTCCTCCGGCCGCGAGTTCGATGGTGTGTCCCTGATTCTCCATCAACCAATCGATCATCTCCTGATCGATGATGTCGAACGTCCATTTCCGATCCCGTCCGCGTACTCGATAGGCCTTGTTGAAGGCTTCGAGCTCGAACTTGACGGTGCTCATTGAAAAAGTACCGCGTCCTTCTTCGATTCCAAACGACGACAACCGCTTGAAGAGTTTGTTCGGGGCGATGAGGGTTCGATGAAGAGGGATGTCGGTCAGCACGAGAATCGAGGTGTACATGCCCTCCGTCCAGTCATCGTTCTGCAGATCGAGGTCATACAGCACGGTGTCCCAGACGACCACCGTCTTTCCTCCGAACTCGCCCCAGCAGATGTTCTTATCAACCTGCCAGTCGCCTCGGAAGCGGTTCGCGGCGAATTGGGGGTAGCTGGCTTGAATCTTCGACAGACCCAACATCCGTGAGAAGATCCTTCGGGCTCGGTCACTGTGCTTCGCGAGTTGCGACGCGTCCTCGTTCGCGTGTCGATTTTCGGGAGGGCTGAACGTCTTGGCGTCGGGAGCGAATTGAAGGCCCTTGGATGTGGCCCATTTTCGAACCATCTTTCGACGGCTTCGGTTCTTGAACCAGAAGTAGATGAGTTGTAGCGGGCCGATGATGGGGGGATTTGCCATGGGTGTTCCAGGTGTGGATCGGTCTCGGTGCAAGGTAGTCCAGTCTTGTCGTCCTCGCACCCGGATTTTTCCGGGACATTGCGTACTCAAGCCGTCATGGCTGGTTTGATAGAGTGCTCGAATGGTGATCCAACCGGACTTTCAGGCCATGCGAATCTGCCTGCTGACGACGCAGGATCTCGATGCCGATCCGTTCCCAGAGGACGATTGGCCATGCGATCCACGTCCCTTTCTCCCCGAGGCCGAGTGGACGGTCGCGACCCTCAAGGGGAAGAAGGGATCGGTCCGCCAGGTCGAACGATTGATCAAGAAGGGGTTCGACCTCTTCTTCAATCTCTGCGATGGCGCCGCGGATCAGAACATCCCCGGCATCGAGGTCATCGAGACCCTGGAGAAGCACGGCGTTCCTTTCGCCGGGGCGACATCGGAGTGCTACGAACCGACCCGGGTCGAGATGAAGGAGGCGTGCGCGGCGCTCGGGATCGCCACCCCGGCCTACGTCGTGGCATCGACGCCGGAAGACGTGGAGCAGGCGGCGGAGACGCTTCGATTCCCGCTCTTCGTCAAGCACTACAGCAGTTACGCGAGCGTCGACCTGAGTCGGCGATCACGTGTTCGAACGCCCGCGGGTCTTCGGATCCAGGCGAAGAAGATCATGTCCCGACATGGCGCGGCGCTCATCGAGGAGTACATCGACGGCATCGAGTGCACGGTCCTCGTGGCGGAGAACCCGGAAGATCCCGAGCGGCCGATCACCTACACACCGGCGCAGTATCAGTTTCCCAAGGGTGAGGAATTCAAGCATTCCGACGTGAAGTGGGTGATCTACGAGGGGCTGAAGTCCTTCCCGGTGGAGGATCCCGTGCTCTCGGATCGACTTCGGGACGAATGCGGCCGGTTCTTCGTCCAGCTCAAGGCGGCGAGTTTCGGCCGTTGCGATCTTCGCGTCGCGAAGGACGGCACGCCGTACATGCTGGAGATCAACGCCAACTGCGGTATCTACTACCCACCGGCGGACTACGGGGCCGCCGACATCTGCCTTTCGCTCGACCCCGCCGGCCACGAGGGGTTCACCCGGCAGCTCGTCGCGGCGGCCTTCGCCAGGCACGCCCGGGCGGAGGCCGCGGCATCGTCGCCTGACGCCGTCGATCCTCCGTCCGATGCGGCTGAATCGCCCTCGGCTCCGATCGATGCGTGACCTCGATCCGTCGGACGGCCACGTTGCGATACCATCCACGTCGCCATGCACGATTTCCAACGAGACTTCATCGACTTCATGCTCGACGTCGGCGTTCTGACCTTCGGTGACTTCACCACCAAGAGCGGCCGAAAGACGCCGTACTTCGTGAACACCGGGCTCTACCGGTCGGGGATGCAGATGGCGACGCTCGGTCGAGCGTACGCCGACGCGATCGAGGCTTCCTTCCCGGGCGGGTTCGACGTGCTCTTCGGCCCGGCGTACAAGGGGATCCCCCTGGTCGTCGCGGTCTCGATGGCCTTCGCGGAACGCGGTCGCGAAGTCGAGTTCTGCTTCAATCGCAAGGAAGCGAAGGACCACGGCGAAGGCGGCGTGATCGTCGGTCGAAAACTGCGTGACGGCGACCGGGTGCTGATCGTCGAAGATGTGACCACCGCAGGCACGTCGATTCGAGAGACCGTCCCGGTGCTCCGGGCTGCCGCGAAGGTGGAGCTCGCGGGTCTGATCGTCTCGGTGAATCGAATGGAGCGGGGAACGACCGACCAGACCGCCCTCGACGAACTCGCGGCGGAGTTCGCGATGCCCACGCGATCGATCGTCGATCTCGACGAGATTCTCGAGCATCTCGGCGATCGTCTCGGCGACGAGGATCGCGGCAGAATCGTGGCGTATCGCGAGCGGTACGGCGCGGCCGTCTCCTGATTCGGCCCTCGGTCCTGCGGATCGTCGGCTTCGGGCACCCTGAAAACGATCGTTCCTCCGCCGTCTTCTTTCACCCGGCCGGGTGATGACGTATCTTCGAGGAATGAAACGAGTCCTTCCAACCTTCGCAACCTTCGCCGTCGTCGTGATCGGGAGTGGCGTCTGCTTCGAGCGGAATGCGTCGGCGGAGGATCTCCGTGCGGACACCTCGATCGACATCACGCTGGAATGGTCGCAGGCGCCCGACGGCTGGCGATACCCGATGGCGATCCACGTGCCGGAAGGCGACGCCCCAGCGACCGGTCTGCCGGTCTGCATTCTCTTGCACGGAAACGGCGGTAACGGCGCGGGCATGCTCCCGGGCTTCGTCGGTCTGCTTCCCTGCCATGCGCTGGTCGCACCGTCCGGGTATGCGGCGAGTTGGAACATCTGTGGCGAAGGCAGCGATGCACCGGACGTCGAGATGATTTCGGCATTGGTCGAGCAGCTTCAAGCCTTCGACAACGTCGACCCGAATCGGATTCGAATTCTCGGCGTGTCCAACGGATCCGCGCTCGCCAATCGCGTTCTCATCGAGAACGACAATCCGGGCATCGATCGGATCGCCGCGATCGTTTCGCAACTAGTCACGGCGCAACACCATGAGGGTGATTTCTTCCGTCCCGGCGGCCCGACCACCCGCGCGGCGAGTTTCTGCGGGTACGACGTCCAGACCGAGCCGATCACCGGTCGAAAGTATCTCGGCATCTGCAACGAGAACGACTCGGTCATTCCCTATTCAGGGGGGCCGGGACCCGGCGGGCTCGTCTTCATCGAGGCTCGCGAATCCGCGTGGCTCGTCGCTCGCAGTCAAGGGCACGAGGGCGGGCCGATTCCCGGAGCCGGTGAACGGGTCGGGCGAAGCAACGTCTTCGCCTACGAGTATCTCGACGGCCGGGTGGTCCATCTCCGCGGTGATGCAGGACACGGAATGAACGGTACGCAGCGGCAGTTCATCCGAACGTTCTTCGATGGATGTGCGCTCCCGCCACCGTGTCCGGCGGACTTCAACGGGGACGGTCAGGTGAACGGGGCCGATCTCGGGCTGCTCGCGGCGGCGTGGAAGACGCCGGCAGGAGATCTCGATGGTGACGGCACGACCGGTGGAAGTGATGTCGGCCTGCTTCTCGCGGCCTGGGGCAAATGTCCCTGACGGGCGATCCGACGCTCAGGGCTGGAGTTCGCGGAGAACCGTCATCTGCGTCTTGCGTGGCGCCTTCATGAAGGAATCGAACCCCTTGTAGAACGTCTCGACGTCCTCGATGTCGAGCCAGGTCGAGAGGGCTCGTTCCCAGCCGAGTTCGGTGACCATCGGGTGGAACTCGTCGCGGTAGGCCGCCACGCTTCCGCTCGGGGACTGGTGAATCAGGAATGCGACCGCCCAGGCGCCGGTGTCGTACGCGAGTTCCCGGTAGTGCTTCCGGACCTTCGCGGGCGCGGTGTCGATGTCCTCCATGTCGGCGATGGTGAGTTCCGGATCGTCGACCGTCAGCGCCCGGTCCATGAGGTGGTCCATCCGTGTCGCCATGAAGTCGTAGTCGCACCGGCCGGCGACCCACGGAAGCCAGCCTTCGGAAAAGACCGCGCCACCCTCCATCATCCAGGTCGGCATCGTCGCGAAGCCCTTCTGGAAGACGTGGGTGTACTCGTGGATGCCACGAAGGACGGGATCGGGAATCTCATCCCGGTCGTGGTACCACTGATGGACGTTGATGAAGACGAGTTCGGCCTCGGGTTGCTCGAACTCCTCGACCCACGAGAGATAGGCTTCCGAATCACCGCGCTCCGCGACGTCGATGAAACGCTCGGTCGCGTGCGGCCGGCATTCGGCCGTGGTTCGTCCGGTACCCCGGGTCCGCCACCGGCAGTAGTCTTCGAGGAACGCCTCGCGCGACGCCTCCGGGATCGTCTCGCCATCTTCGGTCCCGACCACGAAGACGTGTGCGGGTCCGTAGCTCCCCCAGAACGACCTCGCCAGCTCGACGCCATCGCGGATCTGGCGTTGCCACTTCGGGTCGTACCCCTCGAGCACGTGATAGGTCGGTTCATCAGGGACGGGGATGAAGGTCCGGGTGTCCTTCTTCGGCGGCGGTTCGAGCGCGATCATCGCCTCGCCGAGGGCTTCGCCGACCAGCAGGTAGGTCTCGGCGTTGTGGTTGTAGTGATGCCCCTGACGGGTGGGAGAGACCGTGGAGTCGCGCCAATGGTCGCGGACTTCGACCGTCTTCACGTTGCCCTGGTGTTCGGGATGCCGTCCTGTTTCCCCGTCGACCGCGAGCTGGGCGTCGGCCACGGTCTGGCCGGCCCCGGCAAGTTTCCAGCCATCGAAGGCGATGGTTGCGAGCACGAACGGCGCCTCGGGCGCGTCGAAATCGCGTCGCAGGGAGTCGATCAAACGCACGAGATTCGACTCGTATCGACTCGCGTGCGCCGGATTCTGATCCTTGTGGCCCTGCCACCAGACGAAGCCCGCGATCTCCCAGGGATGGTCGTCGGAGGCGGGGGTGTGGTCGGAGAGGTTGTCGAGGACCTTCCGGATGTCGGTCACGAAGTCGTCGTACTGTTTGCCGGCGTACCAATCGACCGGTTTGCCGGGATCATCTTCGGTCCACGACGAAGGATTGTCCTTGTAGCCCGCGTAGATTCTTCCGTCGTGCTCGAAACGCTCGCTCCCCGGCGGAAGGATGTCCCATCCGAGACTTCGGTTTCCCTGCGAGGCCTTGATGAGGAGAACCGGCTCGTGGTGACGATCACCGACCGCGATGCCGAATCCGAGTTCGGGACCGATCAGGTTGCCGCGGGCGCCGAATCCGGGTTCCAGCCATCCGCGACGATTCCCGGCGGTGACCTGGACGCACCAGACGTCGTCGCGCACTTGCCAATCGCCGGAGTCGTCGATCAGGTCCTGTCGTTCGCCCTTCGTCTTGACGAGATGTTCGAGGGTGCCTTCGGTCTCCACCGGGCCGATTCGACCGAACCCGACCATGTTCGACTGACCCATCAGGATGTAGACCCGGATCGGGGGCGAGGATGACGAGTCGTGGTCGTCCGGAGCGTCGTGCTGGGCGGCGGCGATGCCTGTGGTTGAAACAAGGGCGAGGCTCAAGCCCCACAGCATTCTTCGAGGCGTCGAGGTCGCGGGGGAGGCGAGCCGAACTCGTCGGATGGGCGAGGGGGTGATACTCATGAGCGGCTCCATGGGCGGACCCGATACGGGGGATTCGAGGCCGCGTGTGCAACGAAGTGAAGACGAGCCTACCGGGCTTCGCGGAGTCGCACCGGCGCTCGGTCGATCTTCGGCGTCTCGATGCGGGCCTTCGATGATCGGTGTCGCGTCTCGGCGGTCAATGTCGGTGCCATCGACTCGGGAAGTGCTGGTGGACCTGCCAGAAGAAGAGCAGCACCCCGATCGGGAGCAGAAGGGTCCACAAGGCGCTCCAGACGAGAATCCGAGGCCATCCGTCATTGGTCTCGTCGTACTGGTACCAGATGGAACCAATCGGCGCGAGCACCACGCAGACCCAGAATACGATCTCCGTTCGGTCGAGTCCGAGCAGCTGGTCGATGATGACGTTCAGTTCATTCATTGTCCGGCGGGATTCGTCTTCGAAGATCGCTTCTTCTTGATGGTCGTGTGATCAGGGTCGGACGACCTCATTGTCCTCCAGCAGCCGTCCAGAAATCAAGGGCGAGTGGATCATGAGTCGTGCTGGTGATGCGGGGAAGTCGGTTCTCACATTCATCCCAGGCCCGATCCGGATGTTCGAGTCGTTCGATGATCGACCGCACGGTCTCCCGAAGCTGGCGATCGGGATCATCGACGAATGGACGGAGGAATTCGATGGCGGGTGGCCCGAACTTGAACAAAGCCGGCGCCGCGAATCTGGCATCCCCATAGATGTCGTTGTCGCGGAGGCTGTCGATGAGAACCGGAACGACGCGTTCGACGACCGTCGCATCACCCGCGAATCCACAGATCGCCCTCGCGAATCTGCGTTGCTGGGCATCGTCGGAATCCAGGACCGCTCGGACCCGTTCGGGGGCTTCCCAGTAGTGATCGGCGAGGTACTCACCGGCATTGCGGGCATTGCGTGTCGCCAGCCACCCGGCCCCGTTGCCACTGTCGTTCCGCAGATCATCCACACTGGCGATGAAGAGCTCCATCGACCCTGTTTGATCGCGTGAGCGCAGGATCACCGCGGCGATCTTCCGCGACTGGACGTCGCCTTCAATGAGTTCTCGGTCCAACGCATCCTTCGAATCCGGCCAGAGCCGGTGGAGTCCCTGGAACGCCTCGTTCGCATTCCACTTCCGCCCGTCCGATCGAAGGTCGAGGGCGAGCGTGCCGGCGAGGCGACGAGCGTTGAATCCGACGATCGCGCCATCGCTGACCCGTTGTTCGATTTCCCGGCGGACCGAGGTTCGATGTTCACCGATCGCGGTGTTGGAGAGCATCACGAGGGCGAGGGTCGGAACGGGCCGCAGCGGTCGGCCGGATCGAGCCGCGACTCCGATCTGCGAACCGACCCCGAGCATGGCGAGGACGACGCCGATGAGGCCCAGGCGGATTCGGCGCCCGTCACGAAGGAGGCGATCGATCGGTGTGGATCTTCCGCACTCCGGACACCGGATCTCGTCGGTCGATGTGACCGGCACCCCGGTGAGGTCCTGCCAGCAGTCGCTTCTGCGGACCCAGCGGGCAGGATTCCAGAGTTTCCGCCAGCCTCGGTGCCCGGGGCACCGGCGTCGTTCGCCTCTCGGCCAGGTGTAGATCGCCAGGAGCAGCAGGAGCGTGGCGGTCAGGGTCGTGATCGCCATCGCCCATGTCGTGATCAGTTCCTGCATGCGTCGCCCTTCGTGTCTCTCTCTGTCGTCGGCGGGCGAGTCATCATCGGATCAGATTTCGGCTTCAGAATTGGCGCCGGTCGGTCTCAACCCGCATTCCGCGCAGGCGATCAGCGCGCCGCGGAGCTCGTACTTGCATCGAGGCCATCGTCCGAACGACGACGGCCGAGGATGAACGCGAGTGACAGCAGCACGATTCCCGGCACGATCAAGACCAGCGACATGAGCAGGAACTCGATTCCGAACGCGCGATTCTCCGCGAGGCTGACGTCCGCCAGCACGCCCCCGAGTCCCAGGAGGCCGAGTCCCGCGACGAGGAGGCCGGCGCCCACCAGCGGCAACGCGGCGATGAGGAGAAGTATGGGGACGATGATGTGTCGCCGGGATCGCATGCCCGAATGATAATCCACTTCAGCCCGATGGAATCTTCGGAATGGAGACATCGAACCCAGAGGCGGTTCGAAAGGCGATCTTCAGTTTCTTCCTGATCGTGGTCGGATTCTGTTTCATCCGATGGCCCTGCACGCCACGCCTTCCGTCGGCATCCTTCAAGTCTCGGATTGATCGGACAGATGAGACTCTCCGCGGCCACGCGCGAGATCGACCTGCTTCTGTCGTTCCGCGAACCGAGCCTTCTGTTCATCGGTGGTGCGGTCGTGACACCGTGGGCAGCTCACGCCTTCCAGGAACAGATCCGATTCGCGGTCGGCGTCCCGAATGGGATGCCGACACGCGCGGCAGAGCGCGTAGTCGCCGACCTTCAGTCCGTGGCCGACGGAGACTCGTTCGTCGAAGACGAAGCACTCGCCGGTCCAGAGACTTTCTTCCTCCGGGATACGTTCGAGATACTTGAGGATGCCACCTTCAAGGTGATAGACCTCCTTCACCCCGGACTGCTTGAGCAGCGCCGTCGATTTCTCGCAACGAATGCCGCCGGTGCAGAACATCGCGACCCGCGGTTGTCGGGCCGGGTCGATTCGATCCTCGAGCCACTCCGGGAGCTGGCCGAATGATTCGATCTCGGGATCGATGGCGTTCCGAAACGAGCCGATCTCGACCTCGTAGTCGTTTCGAGTATCGATCACGATGACGTCCGGATCGCTGATCAACGCGTTCCAGTCCTCGGGTTTGACGTAGGTGCCGGTCAGGTGCGACGGGTCGATTCCCTCGACGCCCATGGTGACGATCTCGCGTTTGAGCCGGACCCGCATCTTTCGGAATGGTTGGCGAGTCGCCTCGGATTCCTTCCAGGTCAGGTCGGCGAGGCGAGGGTCTTCCTGGAGGTGATCGATGACCGCCATCACTCCCTCCCGGTTTCCCGAGATGGTGGCGTTGATGCCTTCCGGGGCGAGAAGGATGATCCCTCGAATGTCATGAACTCGGCAGCACGCTTCGATCGGGCCTTGCAACGAGGCGTGATCCTCGAGCGTGACGAATCGATAGAAGGTGGCGACAAGCATGCGATTGGGTTTCGGAACGAACGACCCGCGTTCTAGGCCACGCCGGTCACTTTGGACGGCCCCGCCAGCATCTCGAAATCGGTCGCGGTGATGTTTGCGAATGCCGGGTTGCTGCCAAGCGAGTTGTAAAGTTCGCTCTGCTGGTAGTCGAGCATCGCCTGCTTGTCCTTCCAGAGGTAGACGCCGCCGTAGGTGTTCGTTTCCTCGTTGGCGAGCCACTTCTTGGAGACCAGGCCGGGAACGGCGGCGAAGTCCGCGGCGACTTCGCCGCAGACGCCTTCGTACTGGTCACGAGTGATGTCGTTCAAATTGAAGTTGATGATGAGGATGTGCATGTTGCGATGGTACATCGTTTCGCGAGTTTGGATGGCCCTGACGGCCTCGTGGCCTCACCCGGTGGGATCGTGCATCGGTCGCTCGACTACGATCCCCGGCTGGGGAATCCCGAGCAGGCCTCGATCTGGTGAAGTCCTGCGGTACCGCGTGGGTTTCAGAGGGATGACGGAAGGTCGGCATCATGATTCGGCGACATTTCTGGAACGATCAGGCGGGTCTCGGTCAGGGTTGCCCCGAGTCGCTCGAAAAAGTGATTCCCGTGGCGGCGCGGCGACAGGCCCGCACGGTGATCGGTGGTTGGTCCGGGTATCAACCGACCGAGTTACGTTCGCTCGGCGCCATCGCCGAGCAACTGGAACTGGGCGCCGTCTTCTATAAGGATGAAGAGTCGCGATTCGAAATCTCGAGCTTCAAGGCGCTCGGCGGCGCGTACGCGGTGCAGTGTCTGCTTCGCGACGTCTTCGAGGAGGTGACCGGGAGGTCCGTCACGCTCGAGGACGTCGAACGGAACCACCACCCGGATCTGGCGGCGGACGTCACCGTGGTGACCGCGACCGACGGAAATCACGGCCGTTCCGTGGCGTGGGGTGCGGAGCGATTCGGCTGCGGTTGCGTGATCCACATGCATGAACAGGTGAGCCTCGGTCGACAAGCAGCGGTCGAAGCGTTCGGCGCGACCGTCCGGCGGGTACCGGGGAACTACGACGATTCGGTCCGGGCCGCAGCGCGGGATGCCGCACTGAACGGCTGGTTCGTGGTCTCCGACACCTCGTGGCCCGGTTACGAGGACATTCCGCGATCGGTGATGGCGGGTTACACCGTCATGTCGAGTGAAGCGATGGAGCAGTGGCCGCTCGACGCGCCACCGACCCACGTGTTTCTCCAGGGTGGGTGCGGAGGAATGGCGGCGGCGATCGGCATCGATCTCTGGTCCCGCTCCGGCGAGGACCGGCCTCGGATCGTGATCGTCGAGCCGGAACCGGCGGCGTGTCTCTACGAGAGTGCCACGGCGGGCGAACTTCGAATGGTGGACATCACCACGGAGACCGTCATGGCGGGACTCTCCTGTGGCGAGGTGTCGCTCGTCGCCTGGCCGGTCATCGCCGCGGCGGTCGACGACTTTCTCACGATCGGCGACGAGTCGATCGGCCCGCTGATGCGACGTCTGGCCCGTGAGTCGTCGATCGTTGCCGGTGAATCGGCGGTGGCTGGTCTCGCCGGACTCATGGCGGCAGCGGCCGATTCGGACGTCGCCCGGCGATTGGGACTGTCCGCGGAGAGCCGCGTCCTTCTGTTCGGAACCGAAGGCGCGACCGACCCCGAGGTGTATCGACGTCTCGTCGACTGATCGCCGCCGTCATCGCATGGTCCAGTCTGCGAGCAGTCGTGCGAGATCGCCACCGTCCACGAGGCCCGATCCGTCGAGGTCGGCCTCGGCCAACGCCGTGTTCCACGCCGCGAGCAGGATGGCGAGGTCGCCGCCGTCGACGCGTCCGTCGAGGTTGATGTCCGCGGAGACGATGTCGATCGGATCGATCGGATCCGGATACTCATCGGGACTCGCCCACGCGAGATTCGGAACCGTCTCGTCCACCCAGCGATCGCGCGCCTCGTCGAACGGGGTGATCCGGACCCAGGCGATGTGCGCCGCGGTGGTGTCGAAATTCGGATTGCCGGTCCAGCCCACGTCGCCCGCGTAGCCGGCGGCCGGGAACCAGGTGCCGAGCCAGAACCGGGCGGCGCGGAAGGGGACGTTACCCTGCCCGAATTCCACGTCGTGGAGTTCGTCGACCAGTCGTCCATCGAGCAACCATCGGACCGACCCGACGTCGGTCCGGTTGATCGCCTCGTCGCCGAGATCACTTCCCGATCGCCACTCGATCGTGAAGGTGTGGTACCGGCCGTCGAGGGCTTCGGTCGCGAGATCGAGCGGCTTGCCGAATTCATCGGTCAGCACTTTTCGTCCCTTGTGCTCTCCGCCTTCTCCGCCGAACTGACCGCCCCAGGAATTGGTCCGGGCCTTGGTGAAGGCGAAGTTGCCGGTGTCGGAGCCCGCGAGGTCGGTCGGGAACTCCCAGTCGATCTCGGTGTTCCGCCGCGGATTGGGCTCGTGCCAGTATTCCGCCTCGCCCATGCGGTGATCGATGTAGTGGAAGGGCCAGAAGGCGGTGCAGGTTCCGTATTCCGGGGCGACGCGGGCGCGGACCTCGTACCGGCCGGACGCGTAGTACGAGCGGGTCGCGATCGCGGCCCCGACCCGGGTGGTTCGGCCGTTGTGTTCGAGATCGCCGGAATAGAGGTCCCCGTGGGCTTCGAGGCGGAGCGCGACGATCGGTTCACCGTCGTCGAAGTCCTCGACCAGGATGACGTTGTCGGGTGCGACACCGCCGTTGTCACCACCCCATGCCTTGCCGGAGATCAGCCAGCGATCGGGATCGAGCGTGCCGTCGGAGAAGTCGTCGAAGAAGACCTCGGAAGTCCGCGCGGGCGGTGACTCGACGGTCGGCGACCATTCGTCGCCCCGGGCGGTGAACCGGACGTCGCGAAACCACGCGGATCCCGGTTGGTTCTTCCAGTTCTCGAGCGTGAGCTTCCCCTGTCGCAGCCATTGGTCGTTCGTCCGGATGTCGAGTTCGATGGTCTCCCACTCGGAATTCGAGAAGGAGCGGGTGACGAGAAACTCGTCGGCACCCGTGAAGTAGACCGTTCCCACGACGTCCGGATCCGTTCGGACGTCCACGGAGAGCAGCCACTCGCCTTCGGGTGGGAGCAGGACGTCCAGCGGTTGGGACGCTCTTGACGTATCCGCGGTCGACAGCAACTGGAGCGTCGGCGTCGCGTCGATTTCCTGAATTGATGCGTTGAGTCCCAGCGCCCAGGCACCGCCGTCGGGATCATCGAAGGCCGGATTTCGCAGCAGTGAGTCGCCCGCGTCGGGAACGATCGTGATGACGGGCGCCTCCGCCCAGGGAGGCTCGCCGGGATCTGCTTCCGGAGGCGGCTGCCGACCTTCCCAGGCCCGCACCGAATCGAATTCGACGATGGCGTCGCGATCGGTCTGCCAACCCTGGAGGTACACCTCGAATGCCGTGGCGTCCTCGTCGACGTGGACCTCGAATCGGCGTTCGAGCCATCGGTTTTCGTCGTCAATCGCGACCCAGCCGTGCGCCTTCCCGATCTGGGCGCCGTTTCGGACCCCGAGGATCGGCGGTACGAGTCGATCCGTGGTCCGAATTCGGGCGGCGATCGTGTAGCGCCCGCGGGGCGTGAGATCTTCGATCCACTGCGAGAGTTCGGCGGTCTGATTGGATCGGGGTTCGAGACGGGCCGAGTTGGAGCCCTCGTGGGCGTCGCTCCCGATCGAGACCGGTCCGGTGGTGGTCCAGCCGTCGAATCCGGACTCGAACGAGCCGTTTTCGATGAGATCGCCACCGGCTTGAACCGCGGCGACGGTCGTCGCGAGGGTGGTCAGCAGGACCATCCCCACGCGGCGTGGGGTGGGGTGTGTGTCGGTTCTTCCAAGCATGTCGTCGCTCCTTGTAAGACGCCCGAATCTCGCTCGCATGGGCCGAGCGGGGATCGGTCGTCGAATATGCCCCGCGACGGGATACGCAAGCTTTACCGAGGCGGTTCGCCGCGGACTTCAAATCGAGAAACATGCGCCGCGGCGGAGACCATCGCCCTGCGATCAGCACCGGTGACGGTGGATGGGGCGATGGTCGTCGAGCGGTGGCCATCATCCGTCGGTCGGAATGAAGAAACGACCCCGGCCGGAGCCGGGGTCGTCGTCGATCTTCATGTCGGACCGCGATGCCGCGAGCCGAAGGTCATCGGTGATCATCCGAGTTCACTCGGACCAGGCGGCGAGCATCAGGCCGAGGTCCGCACCGCCGACGGTGTCGTCGCCGTTCAGGTCGCCGAGGCCCGGCTGCCCCCAGTTCGCGAGCAGGAGTCCGAGGTCGGCGCCGTTCACGGCGTTGTCGCCGTTGAGGTCGGCGTCGATCCCGTCGAAGGTGCAGTCGCAGGAATCGTCAATGCATCCCATGACCATGGTGATCGTCCCGCCGAAGACCTGGGACGTGCTCGGTACGTCCGAGGCGTCGTTGGCGCAGATGCGAG
This sequence comes from Phycisphaera sp. TMED9, assembly GCA_002167845.2. Classification (GTDB taxonomy): domain Bacteria; phylum Planctomycetota; class Phycisphaerae; order Phycisphaerales; family SM1A02; genus UBA12014. The sequence continues at coordinate 80,899 of NHBO02000057.1, forward strand.
TGCCGTCAAGCACGATCTCCCCCTCGGAACTCATGCCGAAGCCGCCCCCGCTGTGTTCCGCCGAATTGCCGCTGACTTCGGTGTCGATGAGCCTCACAAGGCCCTCCGAGATCCAGCCGGCGCCACCGTAGCCACTGTCGAACTTCGGATGCGACACGGTGTTCCCAGAGATCTCGCACGAATCGAAGGTGATGGGCAGGCCGGGGAGGGTTTTCAGGAACATGCCGCCGCCCTGGGTTTCGGCGTGGTTTCCACTGATCACGCAGTTCTCGAGATCCACGAGGGAATGCCTGACCCACAGGCCGCCGCCGAATTCAGCGAAACCATTGGTGATCACGACATTCTCCACTCGAGCGGTTTCACCGACCGCCAGGATGATGGCGAGGACCTGTCCGGCGCCCTGGCCGTCGAGAATCGTCGCGGGCCGGCCCTTGCCGTCCACGGCGCCGCGAATCTCGACGCTCGGTCCGTAGATCAAAACGGGATTCTCGAGCAGGTAGGTGCCGGCGGCGATCTCGATCACGTCGCCGGAGGTCGCGACGGCGGCGGCCGCGGCGGGGTCGGTGAAATCGCAGGAGCCGTCGAGGCAGACGGTGATGGTCTCGGCGCTCGTCACGCTGCAGGCGAGGCCGGCGATCGCGATGGTCGCGAGGAGATGGTTGCGGTTGGGAAGCGTCTTCGAGTTCATTGATCACCCCTGAGTCTGATGGAGAAGGCATGGCGTCCGCGTGGGACGATGCTCTTTGTCGGACGAATGAGTCTAGCAGGTGTTCTTTCAAAATCAGGTTCATGCGGAATAATAGATGGAGCCAAAAACTCACTGCAGGTCAGAAGATGCACCGGCTTGTAGTCGCTTCGGGGTACGGGTCGGCGGAAAAGTCCGCCGCATCTCGTCGTCACGCTCCGGCCCGACGCGGAAGCCCGCGGCTTCGTCTCCGTCGCGACCGGAATTCGAAGGATCGCGTACCCGGGGAAGGGTACGCGCGTCGGCCGGTCCCTCCGGTTTCGGGCCCGAGTCCCGGCGAGATCGCCACGGTCATGCGATGATCGATGCATGAGCGTATCGATGACGTTGGATGCCGCGGACCCGGGGGTGCTTGAACTTCTCTCCGATCCCGTGGCGATGCGGACCTGGGAGTTCGTTCGAAGTGCGAACGCCACCAAGACGATCTCGGAGCTCGTGTCCGTCACCGGCCTCGAGGCTGCGGAGCTCCATCGTCAGGCGGACGCCCTCCTCGCGATGAACCTGCTCCGCGCGATTCGCGCCCGCAAGCCGCGTCGCGAAGTCGGGTATCGCGCGACCTGCGATCAGATCGTCGTCGCCTTCGACGAGCATGACGAGGAGATCGTGTCCCGTCTCTTCGCCGTGGGTGAGGCGGTGAATCGGGATTTCGCCGCCGTCGTCGAGCGGCACGCCGATCCCGAGTTCCATTCGAAGGCTGGGTTCCGATTCCAGATGTGCGGCACCTATCGTCTCTCGAACGAGGAGCTCGCGGAACTTCGGCGCCGGGTGCTCGCGGTGGTCTCCTTCCTCAACATGCCGCGGAATTCCGGCAAGGGAGGAGGTGATCGGGACGAGGTCGATCCAGGTTGCAACCAGGCGATCCAAATCGCGCTCGAACCGCTCGTCGGGGGACTGCTGCCGACGCCGACGATCACCACGTCGCCACGTTCGAAGCTCAAGCTCTGGGATGGCTCCACCGCGGACTCGGCGGGGCTTCCCGCGCTCACGGCTAGGGAACGCGAGGTGTCGCTCGCGCTCGCGGACGGTCTGTCGCGGGCCCAGGTCGCGGATCGACTGCGGGTGTCGGTGCACACCGTGTCCACGCTCGCCCGTCGGGCGTACAAGAAGCTCGGGGTCACGAGCCAGGCCGAACTGACGGCGCGGCTGACGGGACACGATCGCGAGGTTCCCGGGGACGACCAGGATGTGGAATGACGCCGATCCGGAAGGGGAGTACGATTCGGGCTGGAGAAAACCACATGCTCGAACATCTGCTCTTCGTCTATGAATTCAATCTCAAGCACCTCCGCTACTTCGTCGAGGATCTGACGCCGGAACAGTGCGTTCAGCAGCCGAACGGCCTGATCAACCACCCCGCGTGGCAGATCGGGCACCTCGCCCTCGCGGCCGACCTCGCCGCATTCGAGCTCGGGGCCGATCAGACGTTTCCGCAGGAATGGGCCGAGCGGTTCTTTCCGGGCGCCCCGATCACGGCGGAGGTCGCCGACTACCCGTCGATGACCGAGCTCGTCGATCAGCTGGCGACCCAGCATGCGCGGGTCGCCGCGCTGCTTCCGAACGCGACCGAGGCTCAGCTCGCGGCTCCCTGCCAGATGGAGATGCTGCATCGCCGCTTCTCCAAGGTCGGTGACTTCATCGCCTACATCATGACCGGCCACGAGGGTGTGCACGTCGGGCAACTCGCCTGCTGGCGACGGGAGATGGGAATCCCGCGCGAAGATCTCTGATCTTCACGGGGCTCTCTCCCCGAGGGATCCGGACCTGATTCGTCGTGGATTCGACTTGATGTCGTTAGAGTGGGAAGGACGATGAACGATCCAGGTTCACACACGAGTCTCCCCGCCCCGGAATCGAGCCGCCGCACTTTTTTGAAAGTTGTGGGTGCCGCTTCGCTCTCTTTCGCACTGCCTTCCTTCGCGGTCGCCGCGGTTCGGAGATTGCAGGGCTCTGTCAGCCTGGGCGTCATCGCCGATCTCCATCACGATGTGATGCATGACGGCGACGTTCGTCTTGATGCGTTTCTTCAAGCGATGGCGACGAAGCAGCCGGATGCGCTCGTGCAGCTTGGAGACTTCGCCTATCCGCAACCGAAGAATCGAAATCTCATCGATCGATTCAACGCGGCCCACGAGCAATCGCTCCATGTCATCGGCAATCACGACACGGACGCCGGTTCGACCACGGAGCAGTGCATCGAGATGTGGGGCATGCCGGATCGGTACTACATGAAGGACATCAAAGGCATCCAACTGCTGGTGCTCGATGGAAACGACTCCGGTTCACCGGACTACAAGGGCGGCTACCCCTCATACATCGGCCCGGAACAGGTGGCGTGGTTGAAGGACCGCCTGAAGGCGATCGATGGACCGATCATCGTGGCGAGTCACCAGCCGTTGGCGGGACCGTACGCAGTCGACAATGCGGACGAGATCCAGGCCGTGCTGGGCAGTGCCGCCGACAAGGTGATCCTCGCAATCAATGGTCATTCGCACATCGACGAGATCCGTCGAGTCGGGAACATCACCTACTTGCACGTCAACTCCGCGTCGTACAAGTGGGTCGGCGGCGACCATCGCCATCGGAGTTACGGCGAAGACGTGCACGAAGGACATCCCTGGATCTCGTACACCTGTCCCTATCGAGATCCGCTCTTCGCGACCATCACGATCGATCCTGAAGACCTCGCCGTCCGCGTCGAGGGGACCGGGAGCCGTTGGGTGGGCGAGACCCCGGCGGAACTCGGCGTGGATCGCCATCCGGAACTGATCCATGGGGAACAGATCGCGCCGAGGATTCGAGACCGACGCATTTCGAGAGTGCGAAGATGATCGGTCGGTCCGGCGTCGGGGTGGGCAGCCGCCGCTCGGAAACTTCCTGATTCTTGAATCGAGTGAATAATCGGAAGAGAAACCGACGCTACGCGGTCCGCTCGGAGACTGCATCGGCTTTCATCTGGAACGTCTCATGGCCTCGCCGCACGCCCTGCTCATTTTTCCGCACCAGTTGTTCGACGATCACCCGGGATTGGCGTCGGCGCCGGATCGTCTGGTCCTCGTCGAGGATGGGCTCTTCTTCGGTGATCATGTCCACCCGGGATCGTTTCACAAGCAGAAGTTGTGGATGCATCGCGCCAGCATGAAGCGGTACGAGCAGTTGCTTCAGGGCCGTGGGTGCCTGGTCGACTATGTGGATCATGACCCGACCGGCGCCACGATCGATCGGGCGTTCGAAGTCATCGAGCGTGGGGGATTCTCCCGTGTGGAGTTGACGGATCCGCACGACGACGTGCTCTCGAGGCGTCTGCGTCGCGGATGCGAGCAGCGGTCGATCGAACTTCGACTTCTCGAGACGCCGATGTTCCTCAATTCACCGGAGGAGAACCGCGAATATCGAGCCGGTCGGAAGCGATGGTTCATGGCGGATTTCTACCGACACCAGCGGCGGCGACTTCAGGTGCTGATGGAGGATGACGAGCCGGTGGGGGGGCAATGGAGTTTCGACGAAGAGAATCGCAAGAAGGTGCCGCGGAAGATGCTGCCCGAGATTCCCGAACTATCGGTCGAAGCCGGGGATGGCCTCGACGCGGCCGCAAGAGCGCACGTCATGGACCGTTACGGCGACAACCCCGGACGTCTGGACGAACTCATCTATCCCACATCGCACGCGGACGCCGAGCGCTGGTTGGCGAGTTTTCTCGACCAGCGATTCGAACGGTTCGGCGACTACGAGGATGCGATGGTCAAGGGTGAGCGCTGGCTCTGGCATGGCGTGCTGACCCCGATGCTCAACATCGGGTTGCTGACGCCTCGGCAGGTGCTGGACGCCGCGATGCGCCATGCCAGGAAACACGACGTCCCCATCAATTCACTGGAAGGCTTCGTTCGGCAGCTCATCGGCTGGCGGGAATTCATGCGCGCGACCTACGAGGATCTCGGCGTCGAGATGCGCACCAGCAATCACTGGGGGCACGTTCGTTCCATGCCGTCGGGTTTCTACGACGGAACCACGGGGATCGATCCCATCGATGACGTGATCGGCCGAGTGCTGGATACGGGGTACTGCCACCACATCGAGCGGCTCATGGTGCTCGGTGGATTCATGTTCTTGTGCGAGATCGATCCCGATGAGATCTATCGGTGGTTCATGGAGTTGTTCATCGACAGTTACGACTGGGTCATGGTTCCCAACGTCTATGCCATGAGCCAGCACGCCGATGGGGGCTTGATCACCACCAAGCCTTACTTTTCGGGATCGTCGTACGTCCGGAAGATGAGTAATCACCCTCCCGGTGATTGGACTGCGATCTGGGACGGCCTCTATTGGCGGTGGATCTGGAACCATGTCGAGGAGCTGGGTCGCAACCCTCGTTGGGCGATGATGTGCGCCATGGCCCGGAAGATGGACGCCTCCAAGCGGGATGAACACCTTCGGGTGGCGGAGGCGTTCCTGGATCGACTGTGATCGAGGCCGGTCCGCGCCGGACTTCGCCCGGTCTGGTAAACCTCCATACGTGCCAGAATTAGTTTTCGACATCAAACCCGACGATCCGAGGCGGCCCGATGTGGTTCGACTTCTGCAGGCACATCTGGACTTCGCCCGGGAGTGGTCGGAGCCGGAGAACGTCCACGTGTTCGATGCCGCGGAACTGAGCTCCGATGCCGTTCAGTTCTTCGCCGCTCGAGCTGAAGGCCGACTGCTCGCGGTCGGCGCCTTGAGTCCCGTCGAGGAGAGCCACGTGGAGATCAAGTCGATGCACACGCTGGAGGCGGCCCGCGGGCAAGGGGTCGGCTGGGCGATGCTCGAGCGTCTGGTATCGACCGCGTACGAGCAGGGGTGCCATCGGGTGAGCCTGGAGACGGGAACCGGCAAGGCGTTCGCGCCCGCCCGCCGGCTGTATGCTCGTGGAGGCTTCAAGGCCTGCCCGCCGTTCGCCGAGTACCGACACTGCCCCGACAGTATCTGCATGACCCGCCGGATCTGATCGCTCGTGACTCGGTGTGACGCGGTACGTCTCAGTTCACGCGCAGGCGGCGCAACGACCGGAGAGCGTGAGTTCGTGCGACTCGAGTTTGAAACCTTCGGGCAGCATCGTGCTCAATCCACCCGGGCAACCATCGACATCGAAAAAGCGATCGCAGACGAGACAGTGGAAGTGGTGGTGGTGTTTCGAGGCGATGTGGGCGGGTTCGTAGCGGTCCGCGGCGCCGGGGACGGAGACGTTCGCGACCACGCCGTCCTCCTGAAGCCGGCGAATCGTGCGATAGACGGTGCGAAGCCCCAGTGATGGCACGTCGCCACTGGCGGTGGCGTGGATCTCCTCGATGGAAAGTGGCCGTCCGGCCTCTTCAATCACACTCCTGATCGCTTCGAGCTGCTTGGTGTTTCTTCGGGTCGTCATGTCGGGATTCTCGCACCTCGGGCCGTGCCGGTCGATCAGCAATCCCGCAATCAAGGGGCATAAATGACAATATATTGCCAATGCCTATTGACTTCAGGCTGTCATTAAGGAATTATGACTCAGGGCCGTCCCTTCCTGGCCCTCGGAGCCCGTCATGTCCCTCATGCATCGAGCGGCTGCATCGCAGCGCCGACCAGACTCGTTTTCCCAGCGTGGTTTCACGCTGGTGGAACTTCTGGTGGTGCTCGGGGTGATCACGGTGCTCATGGGAATCGCGATCCCGGCACTTCGGACCGCGAGGCTGGCTTCCCTCAACACCCACGACCTCTCTCAGATTCGTCAACTCGGGATCGCCCATCTCGCCTACCAGGCGACCAACACCGACCACTTCGTCGATGTGGGGCTTCCACATGGTGGGTACGGCGACGAAGCAGCCAGTTTTGCGGAGGTCCTCGGACGGTATACCGACGACATCGTGATGAAGTCGCCGCTGGACACCAGTCCCCATTGGCCTTGGGAGGTCGGTGGAGAAGGCAGAGGCGTGGAAGATGACGGCGGCGGCCCGCTGCGTCGGACCAGTTACGGGATGAACAACTATCTCTCGCGGAACTACTCGCCAATGGTTGCGCTGTACGGCCCCGGCCATGCGGCTGATCGTGTGGCCAAGGTTCGTCGCCCCGAGCGGATCGTGTGCTTCCTGCACATGACGCCGGCTGGTGACTTCGCCGTGAGCGACCATCCGCACGTCGAGTCATGGGGAGCGGGAGACGAGCCCTGGCAGTTGGCGAGCCGGCAGATCGCCATCTCGGCCGCCGAGGGCGCCGACGTCATCGATCCACTTGCAACCTCCAACTACGGAATGCTGGATGGATCTACCGCGACGATCCGGTTCGAGGATCTCTATGAGACTTCTCAACGGAACGCCTTCGATCCCTCGGCCAGCCTTCCCCCGTCGGGCGGTTGATTCCTGTTCGCATTCGATTCTGAGATCTTCGGCAAGGAAACGATTTCATGGTTCATTCTCCGATTCGAAACACACCCGGGTCTCTTGTGACCCTGCTCCTTCCGCTTCTTCTCTTCGCCGCGGAATCGATGGCGCAACACCCCGGCGACATCGGGCTTCAAGTGTCGGACGATCGCCTCGAGGTCGACGGTCCGATCGGAGGTGAGGACAGCAATGGTGTCTTCTACGGGGTCTTCGGTGACACCGGTTTTCCCGGCTACACGTCGAACCCGGGATTCGACGCCCTGGCCGGTACCTTCCCCCCGGGGCGGATCGGCTTCAACGTCCTGGCGGGACTCCGTCGGTGGGATGGGGAGCTCGGCGCCTGGGAGGAGCCCGACTTCGTGCCCGAAAGATTGAGCATCTCCTTCATCACGCTTGAAACGGTGGTGGAGGATGATCCGGTCGAAGGCTTCGATCTCGCGGTGCAGCCCAATGGTGGCTGGCATCGTCATCTCGACTTCGAGATCCTCGGTGACGCGTCCGGAGTGCGGCGGTCCGGGGTCTATCGCGTCGATCTCTCCCTGTATGCCACCATGGGGATCGCGGACAGCGAGCCCTTCACCATCCTCTTCAACTATGACGCCTCGCAGGCCGACGTCGACGCGGCCATCGACTCCTTCGACCCGTCGACGCCGTGTCCGGGAGATTTCAATGGGAACGGCGTCGTGGACGGCGCCGACTTCGGAATTCTGCTCGCCGCCTTCGGTACGAAGGATCCCGAGGTGGATCTGAGCGGAGACGGGGTCGTCGCCGGCGCAGATGTCGGACTACTACTTGCGGCTTGGGGCGTGTGCCCATGACTCATCGGACGAGTGGCTCGGGTGATCAACCGGAATGCTCGCGATCTATTTCAGTTCCTTTACTACGTTTTTGAGAGGTATCAAGAGATGTCAGTTTCGTTTGATTTTTCGGTAAAGCGTCTTGCACGATTGGCGTTGGTCGCTTCCCTTCCCGCATTGCTCTCCTCGGCTGCGGTCGCGGATGAAGGCGAAGAGGAGCATTTCGATATCGGCGTCTGGAATGATGGGGGAGTCCTCACCACCGGTGGTTGGGATCACGACACCGAGTCTCTCGAGGTCGCCAACCTCCGCGTCTACGAGGCCCATTTCGGCGAACTTCCGGGCTTCCCCGATTCGATCGACGAGCCGGGGATCGGTGGCGTTGCGGCCGAGCTCGGCCTGCCGGAAGGCGCCACGCTCAGTCTGAACATGCTCTCAGGGCTCCGCATTTGGAACGGTGATGGTTTCGATCCCGTCTTCAATTCGACGATGTTCGTCGACTACGGTCCAGCGTCAATGAACTCGCAGTCCGGTGGCTTCATCGATTTTCTGATCTCGGACGACTATGACCTGCATCCGATCTACTCGATCGAATCGGGCTCCGATGCTGGGTCGTACCTCCTGGAATTCAACGTCTCCATGGCGGGATTCGAGACGAGCGATTCGTTCTGGATCGCCTTCAACTACGGACTGGATGACGAAGATTTCGAGGCCTCGGTCGAATGGGTAGAGGGCAATCTCGTGCCGGCACCGGGTGCACTCGGTCTGCTCATGATGGCGGGTCTCGCAACTCGCCGTCGTCGAAGCTGATCAGCATCCCGCGGGAATTGTTCAGGAATCGATGGTCGATCGCCGTCGCCGAGTCATCTCGGCGGCGGCTTTTTCATGGAACTCGCCTGCGGCGAATCCGCCCGGATGCTTCCGGCGATCGGATCACCTTTTTCATGTGAACGGAATGCCGCGATGGATTTCGAAATGATCGCGGCGAAGAGCCGAATCCCGTCACGTCTCGCCATCTGTTTCCGCCTTCCACCGCCACGGTTCGTCGTGGCGACGCTCTAACGCCATTCACACACGGTGAATATCTTGGTCAAGCGTGGCAGCATCATTTCGCAGATCCTGCCGCACGTGTCTGTCGCGTATGGCACCGAGATGTCGGCAGAACATGACTTCGCGCATGGTCGGCGGACGGCGACTATATTCGGCGGCGGAGACGGTTCCACGTTTCGCTGAAGCGCGGCCGTATCGGATTCTTACAAAAACTCGTGGAGGTGGACTCATGATTCGATTTCCGATTGCACTGGTCGTCACGCTTGGTTTTTTGATGACCGGTTGTGGTACGGCCCCGGCCGTGCGTTCCACGACGACGTTTCCGACTGGTGACGGTCGACCCTTGATCGGCGTGCACGATCTCGAACTCGCCGAGGGCGTCACGCCCGACGAGTTCGAAGCATTCGTGTCGGGTCCGTTCTCAACCTGCTTCACGAAGCCGGTCGGAGGCCTCGTCGTCAAGATCCAGAAATGCGACCGCGGGCGAGGTGTCGGTGACTACTGCGCCGTCTGGAGCTTCGACTCCGTCGCCCGTCGCAACTCCTACTTCCCTGCCGATGGATCGCCGACGGCCTCCTTCAAGGACGAGGTTTCCTCGAAGCTTCCGTCGGCCTGGGCACGGCTTTGGGAGATGTGTGATTCAGCCGGATTCACCGACTACGTCGTGATGTACGCGACGCCGGACGCCGAGGCGGGTGGCGTCGAGAAACTCTACGGCGTTCACGATCTCGTGCTGGCGGACGGTGTGACGGCCGCCGACTTCGAGACGTTCGTCGCCGGGCCGTTCGCCGAGGCGTGGCCCGCCACCATTGAAGGCTTTGGTCGCGCCATCCTGGTGGGCGAGCGTGGGGAGCGGGTCGGGGAGTACCAGAACGTGTTCGTATTCACGCCGGCGTCCCTGCGGGACGAGTTCTTCCCGACGCCGACCACGCAGTCGAAGTTCTTCCGGGAGAAGGTTGCCCCGCGGGTTCCATCCGAAACCGGCGACACCATCCGGAAGATGACGATCCGCGAGGGATTTTCCGACTGGGCGCCGATCGTCTCGTCGAACTGAACGAGCCTCATCACTTCTATGTCAGGCGTGGCTGGGGCATTCCGGTCGCGAGAATGTTCGCAACAACACACGGAGAACGAAAACGTGAAGCATCTTGTCACTGGAATGATCGCAGCCGGTTCGCTGGCACTTTCCGCATCCGCGGTCTCGACGGAGGCCGCGGCGCTTCCCGGAAGCATGAGTGAATTCGTCAACTGGCATCTCGATCGTGGCGCCTGCGGAACGTGGAGCGACACCGGGGTCACCGAGGCGATGTGGGTCGGCATCCCCGCCGGCCTCACGGTCGTGAACACCCAGACGACCTGGTACGACGTCGGCACGAACGAGCTCTACAACAGTCATCACATGGCGACCGAGGATGGCCGCGTGATTTCGACCGGATCGAACGTGATGACCTGGGACGCGGACCGCAAGACCGTCGTGTCGGCAGGGTCCGGGTTCGACATGGGCAAGCCGTACCACGGAAACTCGGTGCTGATCGGCATGACCGGCGACGGCCTGGCCTGGGAATACACCGAGCAGTCACAGGGCAAGACCACGATCTACGAGAACGTCGTCACCTACACCGGAATGAACACCAGAACGAGTGCGGTGAAGGTGAAGGGCGCCGACGGTGCGGCCTGGACCAGCGAGGCCACGCGAGCGAACCCGTGCAAGGCGATGCTCGCCGAGGCGGGCCTGCCCGGCACCTGGGAGACGAAGCGCCCCGACGGGTCCATCGCCCGCGAGGTCGTCTCGTGGGTCGCGGATGATCATGTGCTCAAGTACGAGCGGTCCGCGAAGTCGCCGGGCGGCGACTGGAAAAGCGAGAGCCTCTTCGTCTGGTACTGGGATCCGGCGTACGACCACGTCGCGACGCTCTACCTCGACGCCCACGGAACGGTGATCCACGGCAAGGTCGACTCGATCACCCGCAACGGGAACTCGGTCACGATCGTGGCCAATCACGAGGGAAGTCGTTTCGGTGGATTGACCATGAGCACCCAGGCCACCCAGGTCATCACCGACAAGACGCTCACCACGACGTTCCAGAACATGTCGCTCGATGGTGTCCGGCATCCGATGAGCTGGAGCGAAAGCGCCCAGACCGTCGACCGGGTCGAGTGAGATCGGTCACCGATGGGGCGGCATGCCCCTTCGGCGAAACTTCGAAATGCGTCGAGACACCCAGGCCGAGGCCGGGGTGTCTCGTCGTTTCGGCGCGGGTCGGAATCGGTCAACGATTGCGGGTCGGCCATCGACGGGTTACCGTCTACCGAATCCCTTCAAACAGGAATCCAGACATGAAGACGCCATTCGCCACGCTCGTCCTCTTCCTCTTCCTCACCATCGCGACGGTCTCCAGCGTCCGCGACGCGAATGCATGCACCTGCATCACGCTCGAAGCGAGTGACGGGGCGGTGGTGGTGGGACGCACGATGGAGTGGGCGGCTTTCGACGTCGATTCGAAGGTGGTGGTGATCCCCCGGGACTGTGAGTTCACCAGTGAGCTCGAGGGCGGGCGATCGGGGGTCTCCTGGAAGACCACGCACGGCGTCGTGGGTTTCGACTACCTCGACCGGGAGAACCTGATCGACGGCATGAACGAGAAGGGGCTCGTGGTCAACGGCCTCTACCATCCCGGNTACGCCTCCTATCCGNCGCTCGACCCGGCGNAGGCCGNNTCGAGCATCGAAGTCACCGACGTTCCCCTCTATCTGCTGGCGATGTGTGCATCGACGAAGGAGGTCCGGGATGCGATCAACGCGGTCTCGGTCGTCGCGACGCCGATGGCCGCCCTCGGAGGCATCCAGCCCCCGCTCCACTTCCTCGTGACGGAGCCGAGCGGCAAGGCGATCGTGATCGAGTTCCTCGAGCGGAAGATCCGGATCTTCGACGCGCCGCTCGGGGTTCTCACCAATGCGCCGACCTACGACTGGCACATGACCAACCTGCGAAACTACCTGGGTTTCTCGGCCGCGGAACGGTCTCCGATCGACGTTCGAGGCGCGGAGCTCGCACCGCTCGGTCACGGTACCGGAGCGATCGGACTGCCCGGCGACATGACACCGCCGTCCCGGTTCGTTCGGGCCGCGGCGTTCTCGGCGAGCGCCCGCCCCACGAAGACCGGGCCGGAGACGATGTACGAGGCCTTCCGCATCCTCGACAACTTCAACGTGCCGATCGGGGCGGTGANGGCNGGNAAGNANGGNGANGANGGNTCCGANCTNCGGAGTGGCACGCAGTGGACCGTNGCCTACGACACNCGGAATCTCACGGTCCAGTTCCACACCATGAACAACCGTCGCGTCCGACAGCTTGAATTGAAGGACATCGACTTCACCTCCGGGAAGTGCTATCGAAGACGACCGATGGACGTGACGCCCGAAGAGGACCTCAAGAAGCTGCCTGGTTTCTGAATCGCGTTTCTTCCGACGCCTTCGCCAGCGTGCGTCGGGCCGGTGACGCCGGGGCGGGATGCCCGAAACGTTCGAATCGTTCCGTCGTGGATTCGTGCGCCCGTCGGGTGGTGGTCCTCACCGTCGATCCTCTTTTAAAGATCTTGAGAGGGGTGGTGGTGGGTTTTTCTTGCGCCGTCCTCCGGCTGACGGAACCGGTGAANCCCGGGTTCGTATCGTTGTCCGTTCATCAATCGAAGAAGGGGCATCGAAAGGTCAGGAGTATGAGACCGGGATCGAATAGATCGACGTCGTTGGCTGGATGCGTGGTCGTGCCTATGCTCTGTTCGAGCATGCTTCACGGGCAGCAGTCAGTCGATTTCCAACTCACGGCGGAATGGCAGGGTGGCTACAACGCCGACATCGTGCTCGAGGTGGGCCAGAAGGGCCCGGAATTGAACGGTTGGGATTTGTCCTGGCTCGGGAATCCCGAAGTCGAGGGGGCCTGGAATTGCGTCTTCTCCATGGATGGTGACCGGACCGTGCTCGGGCACGTCTACTACAACGAGAACNTCCANCCGGGNGAGTCCGTGACGCTGGGATTCACNGGGATCGGGTCGTGGCCACCGTCACCGATGGACGTCCGGATCAACGGCATGCTCGTCGACGTGATGATCGATGGCGGCGATGGCGGCGATGGCGGCGATGGNGNCGANGGCGGAGANGNCGGTGATGNCGATGGNGGNNACGACGGGGGCGACGGCCACGACGGCGGCGGCTCCGATGGATGTTGCTTCGGCGACCTCGACGGCGACGGTATGGTGAACGGTGGCGACCTCGCAACCCTGCTCGCCGCCTGGAACAGCTCCGACGCGATGTCCGACCTTGACCAGTCCGGACTCGTGGACGGTGCGGACCTGGCTCAGCTGCTCGGTCGATGGGGTTCCTGCGATCCCCACGGTGACGGAGCTCACGACGACATGCCGTGCATGGGCGAGTTCATCGACATCACGTGCTGGGGTGACTTCCACGGTTCAAACAACAACTCTGACCATGAGCACATGGTCGGTGGTCGGACCACCATCACCACCGAAGCCATGTTGGCCTACAACGACCTCCGGGCGTTCATCGGACTGCCGGCGCTCGAAATCGAGGACGTCGGATACTGGGCATTCGCNGAGGAATTGACCAACAACGACCAGTGGTGGGGTGAGGACCTCAAGGGTGTCGGCCTCTGGTACGCGATGCAGGGTGCGAAGGTGGGTTGGATCACCGACGACGCCTACGACCCGCAGATCCTCGCCGACATCCAGCGGACCGCAAGGACCGTCTGCAATCCGATCGAGATGGAGGCGCTGGTCATGGACATGGTTCGTGAGTTCGGTATCGAAGGATATGCCGAACACCTCGAGGCCAACGGCATGGTTCAGACCTTCATCAACACCCTCAAGATGGAGCCGCACTACGGTGGCTGGATGCACGGCCGATGCCACGGATTCCGGTCGATCGAAGGCGTGGCGATCAACCACGACGTCAATCATCTCACGGTGCTCAGTTGGGATCAGATGCAGCCCTTCATGAACGACACGTTCGACTGGCCCCAGTGGCCGGCCCTGGACGTCTCGGACTCCGGGGTGATCGAGTACTTCCAGAGCATGGTGGTGCTTGGTGATCCCGTGGGTCAGAACATGTGAGTCGGACGCCAGACGCCTGGTGTGTCTGGTGGCCATCGAAACGAGAGCACCGCCGGTCCATGAGGGCCGGCGGTGTTCTTTCTTGGTGGCATGGCAAGCCGCGGGATATCACCTCGCGGAGCGCATCAGTCCCGCCGCACCGCGATCTGGAAGCCCATCTTCTCCAGTCGTGGAACGAGGCGAGTGCCGAACAANGCNCCNGGNGTGCAGAAGGCGTCTTCGATCGAACGCTCAAAATCGTCGTCGAGCAGCGACATCCCGCAGGCGAGCAGCATCCGCGCGGTGGCGGCGTATCCGGGGTCCATGTCCACTTTGAATTCGACCGTGACCGGCGGGTCCGAGGACACGGTTCGGTGTCGGACGAATCCGTCCCGCAATCGANCCGCGTCGGGGCCCTGTCCCGGTGCGGGAAGGAACCAGCGACGGGCGATCCAGCGAAGCGGCGGTACNAGGAGGACCGCGACCATCGCGGCGGTTCCGAAGGTGAGCGCGAAGGCGTTCAGGAATCCGCGTGGTCCGCGCCCGCCCGCGGCACACTCGCGATAGCGGAAGTCATCGCCCCATGGCCGGTCCAACAGTTCATGCGTTCGATGTACCGCCGAGACGTTNACGCCGGCCATGAAGAACGGTGCCGTCCAGATTCCNAGCGTNNGNGATCNNCGNANNCCCCATTGNTCGCCNGATCGGATCGGGGCGTNCGNTGGCGGNGCGACGCACANNNCGNCGGCNCCNCGCGGNCCGNNCCGGATCTCCGGTTCGCCCGCGCGGGCGATCATGTTGGACGCGCTCGCGATGGTTCCGCCGCTCACGCCNCCNCGNATCGGGCCGACCGTCATCTCGATCTCGGAGGCGGGCCGACCATGCGCCTCGATCGCCNNCGNNTGCAGGAGNCGNACNCCNANNTCGCTNGGNACCGAGTCGTACCCGCACATCGAGACGACCCGGATGCCGGCATCGCGGGCGACGGACTCGTATTTCGACCGCATGCGTCGCACCCACGGCACTTCGCCGGTGATGTCGGCGACGTGGGTTCCAGTCGCGATACACGCCTCGATCAACGGTTCGCCGAAGTGGTCGTACGGACCGACCGTGGTCAGTACCACGCGGGTCGAACCGGTCATCTCCCGCATCGACGCCGCATCATTGAGATCCGCGATCACGATGTCGGGGGCATGGCCGCCGGCTTCCGCGATTTCGTCCCGGATCGTCTCCAGTCGTTCCCGAGACCGTCCTGCGATCGCCCATGGGCGGCCGGCGAGGTATTCCGCGGCCGCGAGTGCGACGAGGTGTCCGGTGTATCCGGTCGCACCCCAGACCACGAGGTCGTGATTTCGAACGGAATCCGGTGGCGTGGTGTTCATGGCCGCACCCTACCCAAGTGTTCGAGTTTCGGGTGTGAGCACATAGATACCAATACCGGCATCCTCAGGACCACGGAACGGGACAGCGAGCGTGCGGCGCCCTCTCGCCTGATCGCGGAGGCGAGGCATTGGTGGATTCACAGGTCGTTCTCGAGCGCCTCGAGGATGACGAGATGAACCTGCCCGGCCCCATGGCCTTCCGCGAAGCGCTCGGAAGTCCATCGCGATGTTCGGTCCCCGCGGCGATCAGCGTGTACAGTCCCACCTCTTCACCGGCCGGACTGGTGAGGCACTCAAGGGCGCCGTTCGGAGAGGATCAATGGATGGAAGCGGAGAAAAGAAAGTCATTCGACCGCGGAAGAAGTCGCTTCGAAGAATTTCGGCGCGTCTTCTCGTCCTGTTCCTCGTCGCGACGCCGTTGGTTCTCGTGAGTTGCGTTCGCACTTCCGGTGGGACCTGGTACTTCGACTCTGCACCCTTGCCAGAAGGCTGGCCCGAGCTGACGCCGGTCGGCGAGGTCGAGATCCGCGAGTACCCGAGCTACCGGGCCGCCGTCGTGACCGAGGAGAGTGGCAAGGCCGGCACCACGCCGATGTTTCGATCACTCTTCCAGCACATCAGTTCGAACGACATCCCGATGACCTCGCCGGTCGACATGACCTATGACGACGGAAGCGCGACAGACGAAACCGGCGATCGCATGACCGGGATGGCCTTCCTTTATCGAACGCCGGAGCTCGGCCCCGTCGGCACTGATGGTGTCGTGCGGGTGGAGGACATTCAGCCGCGGTCCTACGCCAGCACCGGGGTTCGAGGTTCGTACTCGCCAGCGCACTATTCCGAAGGCCTCGCCCGAGTGAACGCGTGGCTCTCCGCCCAGTCCACTTGGAAGGCTGATGGATCGTCGAGATTTCTCGGCTACAACAGCCCGTTTGTACCGTGGTTCTGGCGGTACGGCGAGGTCCAGATTCCGGTGGCGCGAGCCGTGGATTCGGACGGCGAGTGACCTGCGGAGTTCGTCTTCGCGGACACGCGGTTTCGGGTGATCCTCACCCCGTGCACGGGGACCATGCGGCGACGAGCAGTCCGAGGTCTGCGGCATCGGTGTTGCCATCGCCGTTGATGTCGCCGCCCGGAGCGTTCCAGGCCACGAGCAGCAGGCCCACGTCGGCGGCGTCGACGCAGCCATCGCCGTTCAGGTCGGCGGGATCCGACGGATCACCGGGATCGAGGAACGGCTCGAGTTTCAGGAACCCGAACGTCGAGTCGTCGATCGCGACGATCGCACCGCCGTCGCTGGTCAGGTCGATGTCCTCGGCCGCCCAGTCGCCACCCTTCTGGTTCCGGTAGGTCGCCTCCCAGTCGATGCCACCGATCGCGTCGAACTTCACGAGGTAGGCCTCCCACTGGTCGGAACAGACGCCCGCGGTGCATTCCGAGTACGAGTACTCGTCGCCGGTCCCGGCCGCGATGACGCACCCGCCGTCCGGCGTGGCCTTGATTCCCCAGGTCTCGTCATGGATGTAGTTCGGGTTGAAGCCTCTGGGGTTGCCCTGCTTTCGTTCCCAGAGTTGTTCACCGTCCGCGGCCAGCTTCATGGTGTAGGTATCCCAGTTCGCGGTCCCGGAGAGGGTGTGGCCGGCGAGGAAGATCGAGCCGTCGGCGCCGAGATCCATGCCGAAGCAGTGGTCCTCCTCGGAACCGCCGAACGTCCTGCTCCACAGCGTCTTTCCCTGCGCGTCGATCTTGATGACGCCGTACTCGAGGGCATCGTCCGTGCCGCCGGCGATGATGAAGTCGTCACCGGCGGGCTGCACCCGATAGGCCTGCGAGAGGTGTGCGTCCACGCTTCGCCCGGCGATGATCTCGCCGTCCGAGTCGAGGAAGGTGATCTGGCCTCGGCCGTACGCGAAGAAGGTGCTGTTCGGATCCTCCGCCTGTCGGTATCCCACCGCCAGCACGCCGTTGGCAGTGGGGGCGAGATGCTCGAAGGCGTCGGCACCACCGTTGTCGTGGGTCCGCTGGAAGATCGTGGCTCCGTCGTCCTTGGCGAGTTTGAGAATCGCGCTGTTGCGGGAGAGCATTCCGCACACGAGGTAGCCGTCCGCGACCTCGAGCGCCGCGTTTCCCATGTTCCGGTTGCCGGTGCCGAACTCCTTCTTCCACATCAGGGTGCCGGCGGCATCCGTCTTCACCACGAGGATTCGCGCGTCCGAGCCCACGAATCCCGTTTCACCGACCTGGAGGAATCCACCGTCCTCGCATTCGAGGATGTAGTGGCCGTGCGATTCCTCGCGGGAACCATCGTGGGAGGTGAACCACTCCACGGTGGGGGGTGATTGCTCGCCGTCCGCGGGCGACGCGAGGAGTGACCATGCGATCGGGCCGAGGGCGATTGACGCGAGGATTCGGTGGAGGGGTCGGTGCATCCGTGTTTCCAGATCAGATGATTCAGCGTGGGCGAGGCTCGGTCTTCCGCGTCGCCTGAGTTGCCGTCGGGACGATCAACATCTCCGGTGGCATCTTGCGTCGGAAAGCGCGGGGACTCCACAAGCGTAGCAGCCGGCCGTCGCCGATCCACAAGCAGTGCGATCTTCCAGGTGAGGATTTCGCTCGCGCCGCCCGCCCGAGACGTCCGAAACGCCTGCCTCGTACCCTCGACGCCGATTCCGCGATGCGGATGAACCTCTTGACGCTTCGGTCCGTACTCCTCGGCGGAACGGGACTGCGGGCGTGGTTCGAACGCCGCACGCGGATCGGAGGGTCCTCAGGGTTCACGGTCCGATCCGCCAATCGATGTCTTCACGAGATCTCAAGAAACATCAAGGAAGCAATCATGTCTGTCAACGAAGATCGAATTGCATCACTGGAGAATCAGGTCCGTCGTCAGCGTCGTTGGAACATCGCGCTCGGTGCGGCGGTGATGGCCGGTGGACTGATGGCCGCGACGAGTGTTCGGACCGTTCCTGATGTGATTCAGGCGAAGAAATTCGAGGTGGTGAACGATGAAGGGACGGCGGTGGTCACGCTTCGATCATCCAAAGGTTCCGGGGTCATCATGAATCACGACCAGATGGGGACTCGCACCTTCATCGTGTCGAACACCGAAGGGAAGGACGGCATGTCTCAGGGGCAGGCCCGGACCCTGGGCAGCAATGGGAAGTCGCTGGTGAAGCTCGGTTCGACTGAGAATGGCGAGGGTGTGCTTTCGACGCATGGTGACGAAGGACGACAAGTCGTCCGAATCGGTGTCTTGAAGGGAAGTGGCATCGTCGCGATCAGTGACCGCGATGGTGATGCATTGGCGTTGATCGCGGAGGGCTTGGAGGGAGGTGGCGTCTTCACCGCCTTCGAAGACAACGGCCAGGGGGTGTCGTGGACGGCTCCCGAGATCGGGCCGCCCATTGTGAACTGACGAAAACGGCTTGGATGACTCATGTCAGATCAACACCGCCCTCGGCATCGGCCGGGGGCGGTGTTGTACTCGAGAACGGGCGAGGCGATTCGAGCGCCGGTTCAACTCGAACTTGAGGACCCGCCTGGAAACAGAAACCGCCAGCAAGCGCGGCTTGCTGGCGGTTTGAATTTGAAGATGTCCTGAAGATCAATCGCTTGCGCGAGAAGTCGAGCCGAAGAGGGCGAGGAGTGCGCCGATCAGGCAAAGGACGGCGGTCAGGTGAGCGCCGAAGAAGAAAGCGAGCACTGCCAGAACGAGCGCCACGAGACCGGGCCACGTCTGAGCGGACTTGAGCACGATCACGCCCAGCACCAGAAACGCCAGAGAACAGATCGTGAGCAGGATTGCTTCGCGATGCAGGTCTGGGATGCCTTGTCGCATGGCGCGAAGGGTATCAGCACTCATATGAGTTTGAGTGTTGTCAGAATTCGCGATGTGAGTTGCGAATGATCCAATGGCGAGAAGCATGATGTCCCCGATCAGACCAAGTGCGCCGCCAATGAGCAGTAGGATTCCGCCTGCAATCTTCATGTGATTCTCCCGATCCAAGACACTGGTAATGGATGCCGCCGATTTGTTTGAGCGGAAAAACGAACTCGTCATGAAACGACGACGCGAAACCGCAGTCTACCAAGAACAAGACGAGAGCATGTCGTTCCAGCCTTGGGAGGTCGTATCGCTCGAGCAGGAGATGTGAGTCGTGTGGCGAGGTCTGCTGTTGTCTATCCTGCACGCTGGCGACGTCGACAACGAGATCGATCGAAATCAAGCTTAGGAGCTGATGACATGGATGCCCATGAACAATCGAAGAGACACCCCTGGCTGCGACTGCTCGGCTTCATTCTTCCGATCGGAGCGCTGGCGGCGATCGGTTGGAGCCTGTCTTCCATCTTCACGGAAAAGCGATCCGATTTTCCGTCTGCTTGGTTGCTTGCGGTGGTCGGTCTTTCTCTCTCGCTGGTCTACCTCATTCTGGTGTTTTGTCGTATCAAGACGCGAACTCGGGGTCGCACGGCGCTGTCTGCCGTGATCTCTGTTTTTCTGATGATCGGCGCGTCGGGTGTGGTGTTTCTCGCATTCGTGACCAGTGCCATCTCGTCCGCATTCGCTCCTTCTCTTGCGTCCGTGCTCCAGGATCAGGTGGAGGACGCTCGAGTTCCTGCGGGCGTGTTCCTCGACTCCGGCCCGAAGTCAGGGAGTCTGACCGGTGCGGACTGGGCGAATCCCGAGGGCGGCAAGGTCGCCATCTCAGTGGATTGGGTCAAGAATGCGGATGGTGTTCTGGTCACGGCATCGCCGGTCGGTTCGATACCGAAGGGCCAGGATGGGACACCCCTGCGACAGCAGTACTTGGACGTCGATGTACTTGGTTTCCCACTCGATTACTTCACCGCCGAGGCCAGGCAGCCATTCGTGTCCATCTTCAGTGACTGGCTGCTCATGTTCAACAAGATGGTCGAAGGAAGCGCCTCCCCGATCATCGACTATGCGAAGGAGCACGACGGTCGACTCCCGAGCGTGGAAGAGGCGGAGGCGATTCTTGGGAAGGCAAGCAAGAGCTTCAAGTTCGACTTCAAGGACGATGATGGAGGCGATAAGCCGGTCAAGATCGATTTTGTGATCAAGACCTACACTTACGAAGAGAAGAAGAACGGGATCTTCGAGATCCGTTACGCGTGGTCGTGTGACTATGTCGAATCGAATTCGGGTGTTTCGAGCGATGGCGCGCCGGTCACGGGCGTGATTTCGATTGACTTCTCCAGCTCCGGACTGATGGTCATGAACCGAAAGAACGGAGAACTCCAACATCCGCTCGCGGAGGTCCTGGAGGCTTTTGAGCAGAGGGGGCAGCAGGCAGCCAAGGACAAGTCGTCAAGCGCCAACGCTGGAAAATGACACCAGCATGGGGCGAGGAAACGCGCTCGGTGCGAACATCTTTCATGGAGGACGGTGATTACCGTCTTCATGATCTTCCTCGGTCTCGCTCCATTTGCCCTTCTAAGCCTCTTGGCGTCGTTCGTCTCTTTCTTCGCTTCCAGTCGAAGGAGACTGTCGGCAATCATGTTCTTCATTTCCATCCTGGGTGTTGGAATACTGATGTTGCCTCGCAATTGGCTTGATCATCTGCTCAATGGACGACTGGACCGGCATTGACTGAATGCCCCCTGCCCGCATGAGTGGATGGCAGTGAATCCTTGGCTCAAACCGGAGCCGTTGCCATGGATGGCTTGATGCTGATGCGGGTCCTCCCGGATGAGGGAGATCCACCGTTCCGGCGGCATGGCCTCGTAGGCGCCGCACCTCGCCGATCGTGGTGGGCGAACTCTCCGGCGACTCCGCGATCGGAGGAGCGGATCTGGGATGGAACACTCCGGACAGCCCGTGTTCTTGTCGCATCAAGCACGGGCCTTCCTGCGGCGCTCACTTGATTTCAAACATGTAGTTTCGATGCCGCAGTCCCTTGTGACAGGGTCTCTCGGCATATTCACTCACGGGGTAGGTCTGCCCGTCGGCATGGAATGACCCGGTGTATCCGTAGGATGCGAGTATCGCGTTGACCTCCGGCATCTGGTCGTCATGGATCTCGATCAGTATGGTCGGCTCGTCTTCGGCCAGGGTTGTCTTCGCGCCTCGGAGCATCTCGGCCTCATGGCCTTCGATGTCGCATTTGATGAACCTGATCGGGCGGGGGAGCGTGTCCGCAATCGAATCAAGCGTCACGACCGAGGCTTCGATCTCCTGGCCGGGCGTGTGCTCGCTTGAATCGAACTGGAGCGAAGCACTTCCGTGTTCCGGCTTGCCCCTGTAGACCGGGACCGTCGTGTTCCTGTCGGAAACTCCGCAATTCCGTATGTCGATGTTCTTCAGCTTGAACATCTTCATGACCCGTTTGATCGTGACGATGCACTCGGGTTGTGGTTCGAACGCCGTCACGGTGCCACTTGCCCCGACGCATCGGGAGAGGAAGTAGCAGTAGATGCCCCGGTTGGCTCCGATATCGAGCACTGACGTTCCATCGAGGTCGAGCGACTGGATGAAGCGAATGGACTCCGGTTCGGTCCTGCTCTTGTAGCGATGGAGGCGGTGGGCATGTACGAGCTTCGTGTTCCGAAAAGATGTTCGGATTCTCTTCAGCATCTTTGTCATGGGGCGAATTGTACATCCTCGAATGCCCATCATGAATTCCGGCCTCGCCGCGAACTCGCATTCGTGGTTGATTCAAGAAATGGTGGTGCCGCTCGTGCGGACGGCATCCACGATTCGTTCCCCGGCCCGTCTTGCGCCAGCGATGTTCCGCGAAACCGGTCCCAGTTCGAGTTCCGCGAGCGGTCCCGAGACGTAGACCCGGGGATGCCAGCGAAGCGACGAATCGACGATGGGGTAGCCGCAGCTCGCGCAGGGCAGTGTCGCGGAGGCGACGAGGTCGTCGACCAGCGAGCCGCCCGGCCGTCGCGACGCGAACCCGGTCGCGAGGAGAATCCGATCCACGATCAGTTCATCGCCCGGAAGAAGGCCGACCTTCAGACCGTCGTGGTCTGCGACGACTTGATTCACTTCGCCTTCGTGCCACTTGATCCGGTCGCGTCGAATCGCCCGGCGGAGGGAGCGACCGACATCCGGAGGGACCGAACCCCGATGACGGGCGGCCGTGATCACGGCGCGACGGCGATCTCGGTCCGGTTCGCGACTGAAGTCCGTCGTGTACTTCGGCCCGAGCCAGCCCGGATCGCTGTCGAACTGATGCTGTCGAAGCGCATGGCGCGAGACGAGGTGGACGTCATGTCCTTCGTGGAGGAGCCGAAGCGCCACGTGGCCCGCGGAGATCCCGCCGCCGACCACCGCGACGGTTTCGGGGGAGGCGGGCCAGGCGTCGAAGTCGGGATCGAAGACGTGCTGGACCCGTGGGTCGTTCCGCGGCGCCCATGCCGGCCATTGAGGCTGTTCGCTCGCGCCGACGGCGAGCACGAGGTTCGCGGTCTTGAGTGCACGGCCGTCGTTCAATTCGACCACCACCCCGTCGCATTCGATCTCACACCGAATCGCACGCTCCTTGATGTGGAGCCCCGCGAGGCCGAAACGATGTTCCACCCGGTCGCAGTGTTCATTGAAGAGCGTGAGGGATGGGCGGTCGTAGGGC
>NHBO02000058.1 GCA_002167845.2 Phycisphaera sp. TMED9
TCACCGTCTTGGTGTTCGAGATCGATCCAGGTCAGTTCGTCGAGAGTTTTCGAACCGGGGATCCCGAAACCGCGCTTCCGGCGGTCGTCGCGGTCTTCGTCACCGCGACCATCGCCGGAGTCGCGGAGGTCTTCTTCGCCCGCTCGATCGGCAAGGCTCTGGTCGGAGGGCAGGTGACCGCACTCGACGGCTCGTCGGCGAGCATGGTGCAGCGTGGATTGCGAGCGACCCTGAAACTGGTGGTCCTGTTGCTGCCTCCGCTCGGCTTTCTGGTGTTCATCGATCCGGTCGGCCGCGGAATGTCGGAACTGCTTTCCCGAACCTGCGTCGCCGCACGCCCGGCCTCAGAGGCACCCCCGGCCGGGTCGGACGAGGGCGATTCAACCTCTCCGCCTGCCGACGACTGAGCACAATCCTGAAAAAGCGCAGTCGATGCGCGAATAATCCGCAGGTTTGGAGGATTCTCGGCCTTGCAGCCGATGAATGTTGCGCTGGCGAATGGAGTCGCCACAGATCGCCGCGCCGTGATGGTCCCTTTCGGGGGGTCTCGGGTGCGAAATGAGAGGATCTCGTGTCAGACGATCGACTGGAAACTGGAATCGGAAGCCCCTCCGAGGCGTCAGCCCCTCAGGATGAGGTGGCGACGCAGGCTGCTGGCGAGACCGAACCCTCGATTCGGGGTCGCTCTTGGCAGTTCCCGCTCATTGCGATGTCGCTGCTGGCGATTCTCGCGGCGGTATGGCATCGAACCCAGAGCGTCGCTGCTGAGATTGATCCGAGTTCGTCACTGCAATTCGCTCAGGAGAGACTCGCGGCGGGGGATCTCGAAGCCGTCGCCGCGTCGCTGAAGGATTTCGCGGCGAGCGAGGATTCGTCTCCGGAGCTCCTGGTTCCCCATCGAATTCTGGTGGCGGACTATCTCGCCGCCTTTCACGCGCCGCTGGAACAGGCCGTCCCAGCCGTGTCCGCACGGGTTGCGGATGCCTATGGAGACGCCGTGTCAGTCGGGGCCGGGTTGTCGGAGCAGCAGGTTCATCGGCTGGCGATCTGCGAAATGAATGCTGGCCGGGTCGAAGCAGTGGATCGTTTCGGGTCACTGCTGCAGGCCGAGGATCTCGGCATCGCCACCGACGCAAAGCAGCGTCGGCATCATCTGCTTCAACGCGGGCTGCTGGAAGATCTCGACCGTGACGTCGATGGGACCGACTTGCTCAAGGGTGTCGAGGCGCTTCTGGCCGAGGCTCCGGGGCGGGGGCTCGAGGCCTGGGCGGTTGGTTTTCGGGCACGCGTGAGGATTCGAGAAGACGACGTTGCAGGTCTGGTTTCTCGGCTGATCATCGACATGCAGCGACTCGAGGTGGAGTCGGAAGGGCAGTCGGCCGAGCAGGTCGACTGGTCCGAGCTCCATGTTCTGCTCGGCCATGCGTATCTGGCCGACGGGCGCCCGGTTCCGGCGGCGGATCGATATGAATTCGCTCTTGACCGCTTGTCCGCCAACTCCAACGTGGCGGCGGAAGCGGGGATCTCCCTCGGCCGTCTGTTGCTCGCTCGGGGGGAGATGGCGGAGGCCGTTTCACGGTTCGACGCCATCGATGCGCTGTCATCGCCAACCGCCCGCCATCGACTGCAGGCAAGAATCGGCCTCGGAGAGGCAGCGATCCTTCGAGGCGATCATGCCGCCTCTTCCCGGTATTTCCAGGACGCGGCGACGATCATCGCGGCTCATCCCGACTTCCCGCCTTCGGTCGTCGAGCAGGCGGTTCGCACGGCGATGCGAGGGGCGGCCATGGCCATCGATCGGGCCAAGGGAGCCTCCAGTCCCGGAGAGCGGTCGGCGATGATCCGGCTGGCTCGGGAATTCGCGAGTTTCGGGCTCCAGTTCAGTGACGATCAGAATGTGCGAATGCGGGGGTTCCTTCTGGTCGCCGACTCGCATCGGCGATCCGCGGAGCTCCTGATCGGCCCGGAATTCGCGGGGCTTGATCTTCGTGATCTTCCCTATGAATCTCTTCCCCTGGCGGTGAGGATCGAGACCAACGGGCACTTCGTGGCCGCCGCGGAGGCCGTTCTCGAATTGGACCTTCTCACGCCCTCGACGACCTACGAGAACGATCTGCTCTGGCAGGCCGCGGTGCTCTATGACACGGGCGGGCGACCGCAACAAGCGTTGGCCCTCTATCAGGAATTCGTGGAGAGCCGGGCGGACCACAAGAATCGCCCCGAGGCGATGTACCGCATCGCGGTCGGTCTTCATGGGCTCCTGAAACTCGAGGAGGCGGAGACGTGGTACCGCAAGCTTCTCCAGGAAGGGACGGAGCGGCCCGACGAGAAGTCCGACTACTGGACCAAGGCCAAGGTCGGCCTCGCCAGGGTGCTTCTGGTGGCACCGGGCTCGGGCAGTCACCTCGAAGCGGAAGGCCTGCTTCGGGACTTCCTCGAAGGCCGAGAGGTCGATCCTCGCTCCTCGGACTATCGCGATGCGACTTTTCATCTCGGACGGCTCTACATCGTGCAGGAGCGATGGCTCGAGGCGGTGGAGATCTTCGAACCATGGCTCGAGCGGTATGCCTCCGATGTCCGTTGGGGTGAATGTGCCGCCATGGCTGGCATCGCCTGGGCAAGTCGTGCGAAGGAGCTCGACCTCCTTCTGGATGATGATCAGACGCCGGGGCTCGAAGCAGCGCCGATCTCGCCCGGGTACCGAGCGGAGCTGGAGGCGTCCTATCGCCGTTCCTTGAATCAGGCTTTTGACCGGTTCGAAGGGGTGGTCACGGCCTTCGACGGTCCTGATTCTCCGCGGCTCACTCCGATTCAACGGCATCTTCTTCGGGTCGCCGGGCTTCAGCGCGGCGAGGTGCTCGAGCGATTGGGCGAATCGGATCGCGCCATGGCCGTCTACCGGGAGGTCGAACAGCGATTCGCGGAAGAGCCGGTGGCGATCGAGGCGTTGGTCTGTCTGGCGAATCTCGCCTCGAGCCTCGGTGACGATGAGACCGCGGGCAAGGCGACGCGGCGGGCTCGGATCAAGCTGCAGCGAATCGAGAAACTGCGACGGGCCCGGGCCGATCGCGACCAGGGCTCCGATGCCTTTCAGAATCCGGTCTCGGATCGAATGGCGGATCACGGTCCCGATCTCTTCATCGGTGGTGGAAGTCGTTCGCTGGATCGATGGCTTGAGCTCTTCCCGCCCGGTGGTGAAGGGGGTGCGGGATGAGCCGAGTCGTCGAGGAATCCTCGCAGGACGACATCGTTGGTCTGATTGATGCCCGGATCGAACGTCTGGAGGCGATCGCGGCGATCTCCGTCCGGCTGTCCGCGGCGATCCGTGAGCGACAGTTCGGTTCGATTGATCGTCTGCTCGGAGAGCGGGCGGCGATTCTGGAGACCCTCGTCGCCGATGCCGCCGCATTCGAGGACGCCGCGAAGACCTTCGCAGGAACGGACGACTCCCGGTTGCTCGGTCGCGTCGATGAGGCCGAACGGCTGGTGGCGAAGATCGAAGCACAGGATGTCGTGGATCTCGAAGCCATGGAGTCGGCGGGGAATGAATGCCGGGTCGAACTCGAGAAGGTGACTCTCGGGAGCCGGGTCGGCCGGGCCTATCAGTCCGCGGGCACGACCGGCGTCTCATCAGGGCGTGACTTGACGGATCGAACAGGATGACCGTGATCGATACCACCACTGACATCGTCGGAAACGCTGCGGAGTCGTCGTCGATGGACGCCAACGACTTCGCTGAGCTCGTCCGATCCTTCAACGACGTGACGGCTCGATTGGAGTCGACTCATTCGTCTCTTCGCGAGGAAGTGGCGACCCTGAAGACCGAGTTGAACGAGACGCATCGCCGACTGCGTCGCTCTCGGCAACTGGCGGCGCTCGGCGAAATGGCGGCCGGCATCGCCCATGAGATTCGAAACCCCCTGGGGGCGATCGCCCTGAACCTCGAGGCGCTGACCGAGGATCTCGCCGATCGACCGGGAGAATTGGAGCTTTGTGGCCGGGTGTCGCGGTCGGTCACCCGTCTGGATGTCATCGTCGGGGACGTGCTGTCCTTCGCCCGAGACACTCAGGTCAGGGTGGCGAGCGTTCGTCCGGCCGAGGTGGTCATCGCCGCGGTGGCTCATGCCGAGGATCTGGTGGACGCGCATGACGTCGACGTCGATCTCTCGTTGGACGAGGAGATCGAGATCATGGCGGACGCCGCCTTGCTCGAGCAATCACTCTTGAACCTGGTTCGAAACGCGTGCGAGGCCATGGCGATGGTCGATGGGCCGCGACGACTGATGGTGGATCTGCGACGCAGAGAGCTCCGAGATCCCGAGCGGGGCACCTTTCCGCACGTGGTCTTCGAGATTCGCGATACCGGCCCGGGCATTCCCGAGGAGGTTCGCGAGCGGATGTTCAACCCGTTCTTCACCACGCGGGCGGAAGGAACCGGCCTCGGTCTCGCGATCGTGCATCGGATCATCGACGCACATGGCGGACGTCTCGATGTCGCCGCCGGTGACCCTGGAACGATCATGACTTTGTCGCTCCCCCTTGATTCCCGACGGGATGTCCCGGGTGGCGATGCGGAAGAAGATGGCAGGTCTCTGGAAGGCGCCGTGCGGCGCCGCGTCAGAGACAACTCGGGCCGCGGAGCGGCCTGAGACACTTGACTGGAACGAGTCGCCTCAGGCGACGGAGGCCACGGATGGCGAAGATTCTCGTAGTTGATGACAAGGAAATGATGAGAGACAGCGTCGCGACGATCCTCGGTCGTCGAGGGCATGCGGTGGTCAGTGCCGTTGGCGGTGACATGGCGATCGCGAAGCTGATGGAAAAGAAGCCGGATGCCGTCGTGACGGATCTGCAGATGCCGGGCATGAGCGGAATCGAGCTCCTCGCGGAGATTCGAAAGATCGACGAGGATCTTCCGGTGATTCTCATGACCGCCTACGCCACGGTGGCCACGGCCGTCGAAGCCATGCGTGAAGGCGCCTTCGACTACGTGACCAAGCCTTTCAGCGGTGACGAGCTCGCCATCGCCGTCGATCGGGCGATCGAGCACGGTCGTCTCCGCAAGGAGAACCAGGTGCTTCGTGCCGCGGCGGCCCCGGCCGGCCGTGAGGTCGACGGAAAGGACATGGTGGGTGCCGGTCCGGTGATGACCGATCTTCGCGAACGACTCGCCCGAATCGCCGACAGCCATGGAACGGTGTTGATCAGCGGGGAGAGCGGCACCGGCAAGGAGGTCGCGGCCCGTGCGATCCATGCCGCGAGCCCTCGCGCGGACGCGCCGTTTCTGGCCATCAACTGTGCCGCGCTCTCGGCGAGTTTGCTGGAAAGTGAATTGTTCGGTCACGAGAAGGGAGCCTTCACGGGAGCGGACAAGCTTCGAAAGGGACGCTTCGAACTCGCGGATGGGGGAACGCTGCTGCTCGACGAGATCAGCGAGATTCCGCCCGAGCTTCAGGCGAAGCTTCTTCGCGTCCTTCAGGAACGGACCTTTGAGCGGGTCGGCTCCAGCACCACCCAGACGGTGGATGTTCGGCTCGTGGCGACCACCAATCGTGATCTCTCGTCCGAAGTCGACGCGGGCCGTTTTCGCGGCGACCTCTTCTTCAGGCTCAACGTGCTTCCCATCGAGATGCCCGCGCTTCGCGAACGGACCGAGGACGTCGAGGCCTTGTCGGCTCACTTCTTCGAGTCGGTGGCGGCCCGCGAGGGTCGATCGCCGAAGAAGTTGGCGCCCGATGCCGTGTCGGCGATGGGTGAGTACGCCTGGCCCGGAAACGTGAGAGAGCTGCAGAACATCTGTGAGCGTGCCGCGGTGCTGGCGACCACGGATGAGATTCCCGCGTCTCTGATCGCTCCTTGGCTGGGGGCGGATTCGGGTTCGGCCGCGGCGATCGGTGGCGTTCAGGTCGGTCTTTCGTCCTCGACCACCGAAGTGAAGTCGGAGCCCGGCACCGAGCAGTCCGGAAAGGTCTGGTTGGCCTGCAACGGAGAACTCACCCTGGCGGACATCGAGCGCGAGACGATCGTCGCGACCCTTCGGCAGAATGAGGGGCATCGGCAGCGATCCGCCCGAGATCTCGGTATCGGGGTCAGGACGCTGGGGCTCAAGCTCAAGAAGTGGAAGGATGAGCAGATCGTCGAGGCGGATCTTTGATCGCCCGAAGCGCACATCCTGCGTTCCTGGACGCGCCGTTTTCGCCTGGCAGCGCTGAATCTGCGCTTCGAGAGGGGAACGCGCGATGAGTCTCGACGGAGTCAGCGACTGGGGCGCCACGCCATATCTCGAACGCCTGATGCAGTTCTCCTGGAAGCGGAACGAGTTGCTTCAGGACAACATCGCCAACATTGATACTCCCGGGTATCAATCGCGTGATGTGCCGGTATCGGAGTTTCAGGCGGCGATGAAGGATGCCCGCGACCGGAGTCGCCGGGATGGCGGGGAGGTCGTGGCCGGCGATGGGATCTTCGCGGATCGCAAGGGAATCCGGTTTTCGCCCGAGGGAATGGAGCTTCGTCCGGCCACCGGGCAGGACAATTTGCTCTACCACGACGGAAATGACCGGAATCTGGAACAGCTCATGCAGGGGTTGAGTGAGAACGCCATGACGTTCCGATTCGCCAGCGAGCTCTTCCGGAAGTCCCATGACCTCCTTCGTTCGGCGATTCGTGAACGACCTTGACCTTCTGAGAGTTGACTGGTGACGGGAACCGACCAATGAGCATCTATGGCGCGTTCGACATTTCGAGTTCCGGCCTTCAGGCCCAGCGGGTTCGCATGGACGCCATCACGGCGAATCTGGCGAACCAGCGGACGCCCGAGTTCGAGGTCATGCAGGTTCGATTCGGGGCCGGAGATCCGGTCTCCGGAGAGCCCCTGGGGGTCCATGTGGCCGGGATCGACCGGCTTGCGACCTTCAACCCGGTGAAGGATCCGGACAATCCGGCCGCTCGGGAGGATGGATTCGTCTACTACCCGGCGGTGGACTACGCCACGGCGATGGTGGATGGAATCGAGGCGCTTCGAGCGTATGAAGCCAACATTCAGGCTGTAGAGGCCACACGGTCGATGATCGATGCAGGTCTTCGCGTTCTTGCGTGATGACCAGAACCCTGTTGACGGATGCCAATCATGAGTGACCCACTCGGACTGATCTCGAACAACCCGGCTCAAGGCGCCTCGGCGTCTGGATTGAAGGGGATCTCCGGGCTCGGAAATCCGGCCAATGGGAAGTCCGCGACCGAAGGGTTGGACTTCAAGAACGATCTGATGAGTCAGATCGCCGAAATCGACAAGCTCCAGCAGAATGCAGAGCAGGTCAAGATCGACGCCGTCGCCGGTGAGGCGTCCCTCGATCAGGTCATTGTCGCGACGGAGACGGCGGATACCGCTTTCCGCATGCTCCTCGCGGTTCGTAACAAGCTCGTCGATGCATACGACGAGGTCAAGAATGTTCGTGTGTGATTCTCTTCACCGACCGGATTCCACTCCTGGTCGGTGAAAGAGAATCCGGCCCGTGTCGCTTGTCAGGATGACGAACGTGGCACGGAGGCCCGGAATACACGCGGTACGCGACGGTTGGCATGGAGGCCTCCCCCGTGGTTCAGAGATTTCGCGATTCCATCACTCAACTCTCGCGTCGACTTGGCGAGCTCGGCCCCTCGGCCAGGCTGCTGATCGGTTCGCTCGTCATCATTCTCGCCATGGGCTTCTTCCTGGTCTCGCAGTATGCGGCCGGCCCTGCCATGACGCCCGTATCGGTACGCGTCGAGGAGAAGCTCATCGCGTTGGAGAGTCTCCGCGGGTCCGGGCATGAAGTCGCGGACAGCGGCCAGCCGGGCTCGATCCTCGTCGAGACGAAGAAAAAGGCGGAGATCACCGGGTTCCTCGAGAACAAGGGATACGCGCCCCGGATCGATGACGATGCCGTGAGTGCGGGCGGTGGCGGAGGTTGGCAGGCCGAGAGCGAGATGCAGGAGAACTGGCGCCGCGACCGGATCTCCCAGGCCGAAAAGAACATTCGAATGATCGAGGGAGTGGACACCGTCAACATCTCCTTCTCCGGTGGGAAGCGGAAGGCCTTCGTGCTCGACGGCCCCGCGCCCAGCGCCAACGTCATGGTTCGAATGGGCGTCGGAGAGCTCGATCGCAATCTCGCGGAATCGATCGCCTTGATCGCGATCACCGTCGAGAACGATCTGCTGCTCGAGAACATCACCGTGACCGACGGTCGGAACGGCGGTCGGGCGTTCACCTTCGGGGAGGATGGCGGCGGCATCGGCGGCGACTATCTCTCCAAGGTCCGGGCCTTCGAACGTGATGCTCGCGAACGACTCAACCGGCTCGTGCTTCGTGCCTTTCCCCAGGCTCAGATCAGCGTCAATGCCCAGATCCTGACCGCCGACATCCACGAGAAGAAGACGCAGATCGGCAAGCCGGTGAAGGCGGAGCGATCCAAGCGAACCGACGAAACGAGCACGCCCATGCGTGGCGGCGGAAACGGCGGGGCGCCGGGGTATCGATCGAACTCCGGTCTCGCGCAGGCCCAGGTGGGTGGCGCGGCGACGATCGGCGGCAATCCGGTCTCGAGCCGGGAACTCGCCACTCGGGAAACCGAGGAGATCGAGAACGTCGTGGGCGTCCCGGGCGTCCAGACGGAGATCGTGCAGAACGCGAATCATCCGATCAAGTTTTCGGCGGCCGTCCTGCTTTCCCTCTCGGAGGTCAAGGCCGCGATTCGTTCCGAACTCGAGGACGAGTCCGCGGAGGTCACGCCGGAGGATCTCGACTTCGCCAAGGAGAACCTGAGAACCGAGATCGTGGCGTTGCTCGAGCCGCTCGTGGACAACTCGAGTCTTCGGGACGGCGGCGTCGGCGAGGTCAAGGTCGCGATCATGCCGTTCGCCTCGCGAGGGCTCGGAGAAACCGCCGGCGTCGGGTCGGTCACCGAGACCATCGCCGGTCTGACCGAGGGGAACAGCGGTCAGGCCTTGAAGAACGCTGGGCTGGTCGGGCTCGCGCTGGTCTCGCTCGCGATGATGTTCATGATGCTCCGGCGGTCGTCGGATACCGAAGTGCTTCCGACCGCCGAAGAACTCGCGGGAGTTCCGCCGGTCCTCGACGACGACTCCGCGGAGATCGTCGGCGAAGCGGACGAGGCCACACCCGCGCTGGTGGGCGTGGAGCTCGACGACGAGGAACTGCGTCGCAAGCAGATGCTCGATCAATTGAACGAACTGATCAAGAAGGAACCGTCCGAGGTGGCGACGCTCCTGCGTCGCTGGATGCGGACGGAAGCCTGACCTCAGAGTGCCGGAGACCTTGTACGAATGACGATCCGACCGGGCCAGAAACTTCCAGACACCGTCGCCGAACTCGATGGAGTCGCCAAGAGCGCCGTCTTGCTCCTGCTGCTCGATCCCGAGGCGGCCGGTGCCATTCTTCGGGAACTCCCCACGGAGTCCGTCGAAGAGGTGACTCGCGCCCTGGCGTCCCTCGGTGATGTGCCCGCGATGCTCGGAGAGGGGATCATCAACGAGTTCTACGGCCTTGCGATGGCGCAGGGGTGGGCTCGAGAGGGTGGCCTCGACTATGCGACGAGACTCCTCCGGGACTCGCTCGAGGGCGGTACCGCCGATCGGGTCATCCAGCAGATCCAGACCCAGGTCCAGCGAACGCCCTTCGCCTTCCTTCAGAAAGCCGAGACCGAAAATCTGCTGACCTTCATCCAGGACGAGCATCCTCAGACCATCGCCTTGATCGTCAGTCATCTCCCGCACCACAAGGCGTCGGAGATCCTCGGTGGCCTCCCCGAGGAGCGGCAGATCGAGGTGGTCCGGCGCGTCGCGAACATGGAGCAGACCAACCCCGAGGTCATTCGCGAGGTGGAGCGAGGCCTGGAGCAACGCCTCAGTTCGATGATCATGCATTCCATGGAACGCGTCGGCGGCGTGGACACGGTCGCCGAGATTCTGAATCTCTGTGACCGCAACACCGAGCGTTCCATCATGGAAGGGGTGGAGACCG
Source organism: Phycisphaera sp. TMED9 (assembly GCA_002167845.2). Classification (GTDB taxonomy): domain Bacteria; phylum Planctomycetota; class Phycisphaerae; order Phycisphaerales; family SM1A02; genus UBA12014. The sequence goes on from NHBO02000058.1 coordinate 10,025, forward strand.
AGGATCCCGATCTGGTCGAGGAGATTCGTCGGCTGATGTTCGTCTTCGATGACATCAAGCTCGTCGACGACAAGGGTATCCAGCGGATGCTCAAGGAGATCGAGAACGACGAACTCTGTCTGGCCTTGAAGATGGCCTCGGCCGAGCTCTCCGAGAAGATCCTCGGAAACATGTCCAGTCGGGCGTCCGAGATGATCAAGGACGACATGGAGTTCATGGGTCCGGTCCGCGTGAGCGACGTGGAATCCGCGCAGCAGCGGATCGTCGACGTGGTTCGTCGGCTCGAGGATGCCGGTGAGATCGTGATCGCAGGTCGTGGTGGTGGCGGCGACGTGATCGTCTGAATCCGGAGGCTCATCGTTGCCCATCGTCAAGAAGGTCCAAGCTCGCGAATTGCTCACGTCCGCCGTGGTTCTCAACCTCGGGGACGTCCAGCGCGAGGCCAGCCAGTTGATCGAGTCGGCGCGGGCCGAGGCCGAGTCGATTCTCACGGTCGCTCGCGCCGAAGCGGCACGCTTGACCGATTCTGCCGCCGAGATCGGTCGGGCGGAAGGAATCGCCGCTGGTGAGGCCGCCGGCCGGGCCGAGGGGCTCGCCGAAGGAACGGCCCAGGGGCGTGAGGAAGCGATCGCGTCGATGTCGGAGCGATTGGAGACGATCGCCACCGGCTGGACCGAGGCGCTCGACGGTCTGGTCGCCAGTCGCGAGGCGATCCGTGAGGAAGCCCGGCGAGATCTTCTTCGGCTGTCGTTGGCGATCGCGGAGCGGGTCCTGGGGAGACTTCCCGCCCACGATCCGACCCTGGTCGAGACTCAGGTTTCCGGGGCCATCGAGATGCTCGCGGGATCCACCTCTCTGCGGATCTCCTTGAATCCCGAGGATCTTCCGGCCATCGAGCAGCATCTCCCGTCGGTCATGACCAAGATCCGTGGCGGTGCGGAAGCCGACGTCTCGATCGACACCGACCCCGCGATCGTTCGCGGAGGCTGCATGGTCAGGGCGGGGGATGGCGAGATCGACGCAAGGCTTGACGTGCAGATGTCGAAGATCGTCAGCGGCCTGTTTCCTGAACTCCTCGAAGCGCCACCCTCCGAATCGTCCGTATCGCCCGTTCAACCGGTCGTCCCTGAGGCGCCAATGACATCGACTGAGGAACCGGTCGGCGACATGGAGGCCGTGGCGGACGCTGAGGATCTGCGAACCGATGTCGCGGAGGATGTCGCGCCGTCGGCCGAATCGGATCTTCTTGATGATTGGAACGTCCCGGGAACGTCTGAGGATTCGGATGACGACCACGGTCCGGAGTCGTCCGCATGAGCTTGCTCTCTCCGTCCATCGAGACGCTCGAAGGATTCGAGCCGCGCGGGGTGTGTGGTACCGTCGACTCGGTCCGAGGCATGACGGTGCTCGTCCGGCGTTTCCGAGTTCCCATCGGTTCGGTGGTTCGGATCGAATCGGGCGGACGAGGAACCCGCAGCGTGCAGGGTGAGGTGATCGGCTTCGATGAAACCCGGGCCATCGTCATGCTGCTGGGTGGATCGACGGGAACCTCGCCGGGTGACCAGGTCCGACTCGAACGGGTGAGTGATTCGGTGATGGTGGGGGACTCCTGGCTGGGACGGGTTCTCAACGGCCTCGGTCAACCGATCGACGGCGGACCGCCGCTCGCCGGANTTTCCTCGCGGCCGTTGTTTCCGCCGATCGTCAACCCCATGTCGCGCGGGATGATCACCGAGCCACTGGCGACCGGCGTTCGGTCTCTGGACGGACTGCTCACGCTCGGGAAGGGGCAGCGGATCGGAATCTTCTCCGGCGCGGGGGTGGGCAAGAGCACGTTGATGGCCGGGATCGCCCGAGGAACCAGTGCGGATGTGAACGTGATCGCACTGGTCGGTGAGCGGGGGCGTGAGGTCAAGGAGTTCATCGTGGACGCCCTGGGTCGCGAAGGTCTCGAGCGATCGGTGGTGGTGGTCGCGACGGGCGACGAGAGTCCGCTTCTCCGGGTTCGGGCGATGGCGGCGGCCATCACCGCGGCGGAACACTTCCGGGATCGCGGACTCGATGTGATGTTGATGGTCGATTCCGTCACCCGGTTTGCGCAGGCTCAGAGACAGATCGGTCTGGCGGCAGGCGAGCAACCGACGACCAAGGGCTACACGCCTTCGGTCTTCTCGTTGCTTCCGCAGTTGCTGGAACGTGCCGGCGGTCTTGAAGGCGGTGGTTCGATCACCGGTGTCTACACCGTTCTGGTCGAAGGCGACGACATGAACGAACCGGTGGCGGATGCCGCTCGGGGCATTCTCGACGGCCACGTGGTGATGAGCCGGAAGCTCGCCTCCCGCGGCCATTTNCCGGCCGTCGATCCTCTGGAATCGATCTCGCGACTCGCCGACCAGGTGAGTGATCGGAATCATGAGGTGGCGCGGCGTCGGGTTCTGGAATTGCTCGCGGCGCACCGGGAAAGCGAGGAGTTGATCAACATCGGCGCCTATGCGGCCGGCTCCAACGTCATGACCGACGTCGCGATCGCACTGAAGCCCAGACTCGACGCATTCCTGCGACAGGATCGCGGTGATTGCTCCACCTTCCCCGCCACCTGCAAGACGCTCTTCGAACTCGCCGCGGAGAGCGAGCAACTCCGAGCCGCCGCATCCGGGGCGAAGCCGCAGAACTGATTCTCNCAAGGACCTGGTTCTCTCGAGGACCTGACTCTCTCAAGGACCGAACTCTCTCAAGGACCGAACATGGCCACGTTTCGATTCGAACTCCAAGCAGTCCTGGACGCCCGGCTTCGTGCCGAAGAGCTGTGCCAGTGCCGCGTGGCGGAGTTGGAAGCCTCGCGGCGGCGTTTGGAAGACGGACTGCGGGCGCAGCAGGCGAGGATCGGAGAATCACGCGAGCAACTCCGCGGCCGACTTCTGGGGCCGATCGATGCCAACACGCTGCGAGGACAGGCCAACGCNTCGCTCGCAGGGATGCGGGACGCCCAGCGGGTCGTGTTGGAACTCGCGGGGATCCACCGCAGGCTTCAAGGCGTGGTCGAGGAACTTCGCGCCGCGTCGCGGGATCGTCGTGCCGTGGAGATTCTCAAGGAACGTCGATACGAAGACTGGCGTCGCGAGCAGGACCGCCGGGAGCAGGCTGAACTCGATGAACTCGCGGTGATCCGTGGATCGCGGCGACTGATGGAGACCGGTTGATGAAGACGATCTGGAACATCGTGTCCTTTCTGGCCGTCGTGAACCTTCTGGCCCTCGGACTCGCCGCCGGCTGGCTCGGGTGGACCGGTCGGTTGGACGAAGACCGCCTGACCGCGGTGCAGGAGATTTTCCGGGTGCCGACTTCGGAGGCGGCTCGTCTGATCGATGAGCGACGCCAGCTCGAAGCCGTGGAAGCGGAACAGGCCTTGGATTTGAAACGGTGGGGTCAGATGCCTTTCTCGACGGAGGGGGCGATCGACGCGCAGGAGCAGTACCGCGACCTCGAGCGACTGGGTGAACTTCGGCTGCAGCGGCAGGCGGCGACCCTGGTGGAAGAGATCGATCAGCAGGCGGCGCGTCGTCTGGCGGAACTTTCGGCGCGTGAAGTGAAGATCAGCCGTCGAGAGGCGAAGATCAAAGCAATCGAAGATCGTCTTCGGGATGCCGACTTCAAGGTGATGGTCGCTGATCTCGAGGCCATGGACGCCGACGCGGCGCTGGCGGTTCTGGAGGACTTCCTGGCTCGCGAGAAGGATGACCTCGTGGTGGACGTGCTGGCGACGCTCGATGAAGAACGGCGTCAGGAGATCCTCGAGGGCTTCGTCGATCGAGGCCGGCCCGAAATGGCAGGCCAGTTGCTCCTCAGACTCCGTGATCGAACTGCGAATGGTGCAGACGATCCGGAGGATGCCGATGCAGTCAACGCCAGTGTTCCCCGCAATTCAGCCTCCAGGACGCCAGGAGGCCGGTTCCAGACCTGAAGGACCGGCATTCGGGCCGAGCCTCGACCAGGCCGAGATCTCCCTCGCCTCAGAGTCGCCTCGAGGAGATTGGCGCGGTTCCGGCGCCGGGGAAGCGGCGGAAAGTGCGCCTGATGCGTCCGGCGAATCAGCGAACCGGCCGACACTCGACGGTTCCGACGTCGTCTCGGAAGGCTCCAACCAGAACTCCGCCGAGGTCGTGAGTCCAACTCCGTCGGGCGGAGAGGGTGAATCCGAGATTGAAACGAGCGGTGAACCGCTCGGGGACGCGGTCGCTTCGTGGGCGATGATCGATCACCGACCAGCTGCTCGAATGACCGGGGCATCGGGTGTCGTCACGGACGCAGGGGCGGTCGTGGGCAATGCCGTACTCGACGGTGGAGCGTCGACGCTTTCCGGTCCGCCCTCGGAAACGGGGTTCTCAGAAACCTCGGGATCGACGAGCGAAGAAGGCATCGAACCAAGGTCGGGCACGCAGTCGGCAAGTCTCGGCTCGCCGACTTTCGAAAGGGCTGGTGACGCTTCCGGTGTGCTTTCCGAGGCGGCGTTCTCTGGGAACCGGGTCAGCCCCGCCGCGAACATCGCTGCTCCCTCGACATCTGGAACCTCTGCGTCGCCGACCCCGGCCGCGCTTCCGAGCGCTCCCGGTGGCGTCGTGGTCCCAGAGGGCATGCAAGCCGTCGCACCGGCCGCCGCGACCATGGTCTCGGCTTCGGCGCGATCCGCCTCCTCCGCGACCGATCGTCGATCGACCGCGGGCCGCGGTCCGGCCGCGGTCAACCGGGCGGAAGAGATCAATGCTTCGATCCGAAACGATCGGGCCGTCGCTGAGGCCGGTTCCCGGCCCGGATCGACGCCGACGATGACGATGGAACCCACCACGCTGGATCCCTCCGCGGCCCGACTTCAGGGGTTGGCCAAGCCGGCATCGGGGTCCACCGAGGCGCAGTCTCTGCCGACCATGCCCGCGTCGCTTGCGCCCGAGGAGGCCGAAACCGGACCTCGGCGGACCGCGGCCGGGGTCGCCAGAGGGCTTCAGGCGCTGTCCTCCCAGAAGGGCGGAAGCATGATCATGCGGCTGGATCCCCCGAATCTCGGCCAGGTTCGCATGCAACTGAACATGGAAGCCGGCCGGGTGAACGTACTGATCACCGCCGCGGGAGATACGGCACGCTCCTTGCTTCGAGACAACCTGGGTGTGCTCCGGCACGCTCTGGAGGATCGCGGGTTCGCGGTCGAACGACTCGCGGTCGAGTCTTCGGTCAAGACCTCGTCCGAATCCTCCGCATCGCGGAATGACCGCGGCGACGGGCAGGACGCCCGGAGTGGAAGTGAATCGTCTGATCGGCAGGATGCCGGCGGCGAACGGAGTCGGGGCCGGCGAGATCAGTCGCCGGATCGACGATCGGAACTGGAGCAGGCGGAAACCGCCGGCTTCAACGAAGTACTCGCCGCTTCCGGCACGACTTCGGATCAATGACCCCTGGAGGGTGTTCCCATGAGTGCGATCCCAGCAGCAGCATCGAGCACGGTCGCCGGATCAGGCGTGAATCGATTCAATGAAATGTCCTCCGAGGACTTCATGCAGATCATCTTCACCGAGCTCCAGCAACAGGACCCCTTCGAGCCCAATGACTCCTCGGCGCTCCTCGACCAGCTCAATTCGATCCGTCAGATCGAGTCGGACATCTCCATGACGGAGAAGCTCGAGGACATCGTCTTCCAGAACCAGCTCTCCTCGGCCGGGAATCTTCTCGGCAAGGCCGTCCAGGGAATCCTCCCGACCGGCGACGCGGTTGCGGGCACGGTCCTTTCGGTGGTCCGTCAGGGTGACGCGGTCTCCCTCGAACTCAGCAGTGGTTGGATGCTCCCGATGGACAACGTCGAGATCATCGTCGACCCCTCGACGCTTCCCTGATCCTCACTTGAGAACCCCACGAACGTGAACCTCGACCCTCGACAACTTCTCCGACGACTCGAACCCGCGGTGCGACCCGTGGGAGTCGGCGCGCCCGTCGGGACGTTGCGAAGCTCGATCGATGGCGCGGGATTCGAGGAACTTCTCGAACGGGCCTCCAACGGCGAATTCACCAGTGGTCGGGAGATCGATGAAAGTCGCCTCGAAGAGGCGCTCGAAGATCGATTCTCGGAACGGCTCGCGGGCATCGCCGATGCCGCGGAAGCCGCGGGATTCGAACAAGTCCTCGTCGTCGCCGGCGATCGGCCGCTTCTGCTTGCGGTGTCGGATCGACGGATCGAACGCGAACTCGGCGCCGAAGCCGAATCCGAAGGAGTGTTGCTTCCGGTGGACGCCGCGGTGCGTCTTGGCGGCGACGGCTCCGAAGATCGAAACATCATCACGGGGCCGTCCGCGGTCGCCGTACCTGCGGAGATCGCCGAAGCGATCCTCGCTGCCGCTCATTCCGAGAATCAACCGTCCATTCAACGCGACGACGCGGCCTGAGCCGTCTCGCGAGTCAAGGAGTCCGACATGGCATCGACCACGGCATTGTTCACCGGTCTCTCCGGTCTCACCAGCAACTCGCGTCGCCTCGACGTGATCGGCAACAACATCGCGAATGTCAATACCACCGCGTTCAAGTCGAACCGGATGAACTTCGCCCCGACCTTCAGCCGGAGCTTCTCCCTCGGTACCGCACCAGGCGAGAACACCGGCGGCTCGAACCCCGGTCAGGTCGGACTCGGGGTCAGCGTCGGCGGCACGCAGCGGAACTTCAACAACGGTGCGATCGGCGTGACCGGAGTGGCCACCGACCTTGCGATCGAAGGGGACGGCTTCTTCATCGTCAACCAGTCGGGTTCCCGCTTCTACACCAGAGCAGGCGGTTTCATTCGGAATCCCGAGAACGATCTCATGACGCAGTCCGGTGCGAAGGTCATGGGCTTCGGCGTCGACGATCAGTTCAATCTGGTCGACGGCAACCTCGTCGAACTGAACATCCCGGTCGGGACGTTGACGCTGGCGGAGCAGACCGACAACGTCATCTTCAGCGGCAACGTCAACGCATCCGGTGAGATCGCGACCACCGGCAGCACGCACGAGTCACGAGCCTTCTATTCGGATCCCGCGGGGACCACGCCGGTCACCGCCGCGACCGACCTGCTCACCACCGATATCTACGTGTCGGATGGTGCCGGTGGATTCACCATCGCCTTCGACAGTTCCGAGCCCGGCCGGTCGATCACCCTCGCGGGCATCGAGAAGGGTGGCAAGGACCTCGGTTCCCTGACCTTCGCGATCAGTGGTTCCGCGGTCGAGGGTGCCGACGCCTTCGGCAGCACCTTCGGCGATCTGGTCTCGTTCTTCGACGAGTACCTGGGCACCGACTCCTCTGCCATCGGCTCGAGTTCCGATCTCGGTGGCTCGGTGGAGATCAACGCCAACGGTCAGATCGTGGTGGTCGGCAATGAAGGAACCGTGCAGGCACTCGACATCGAGACCGGCGACATCACGGTCAACGGGCCCGGCGCCGGACTCGGCAACCCGCTGGTCATGACCAAGACCGGAGAAGCCGACGGCGAGAGCATTCGGACCAGCTTCGTGGTCTACGATTCGCTGGGAACCCCGCTCACGATCGATCTCTCCTTCGTGCTCCAGGCGACCAATCCCAGTGGCGGCACCACCTGGGAGTTCGTCGCCGAGTCGAACGACAACGATGCCAATGACCGGATGCTCGCACTCGGCGAGGTCTCCTTCGATTCCAACGGTCGATTCACCGGGGCAAGCAACCAGAGCTTCTCGATCGTCCGAACGAATGGCGCCACCACGCCGCTCACCGTCAACATGGACTTCGACAGTGGAACCGACTCCATCACGAGTTTCACCGACAGCGGAAGCAATTTCGCAGCCGTCTATCAGGACGGTTCGCCGATCGGAACGCTCGCGTCCTTTTCGATCGGTGAGGACGGCGGAATCTCCGGTGCCTTCACCAACGGTCTCACGCGAACCATCGGGCAGGTCGCGCTCGCCAAGTTCTCCAATCCGGAAGGCCTGGTCGACGCGGGAGACAATCTCTTCGGAAGCGGGCCCAACTCCGGTACCGCGTTGGTCGCGAAGCCTCGCGACTTCGGCACCGGTCGGGTGGTCGGCGGAGCGCTCGAGCTCTCGAACGTGGACCTGTCCCAGGAATTCATCGACATGATTCTTGCCTCGACCGGCTATTCGGCCGCAAGTCGAGTGATCACGACGACCGATGAACTCATGACACAGCTTCTCGCCCTCGGCCGCTGATTTCGGTCGGAACGTGAAGTTTCCAGCAAGCGAGCCCACCGCGGTCGCGGGCGCCCGAGGGGACGCCTTCGGCCGCGGTCTTTTTTCCTCCTGCAAGGCTTCGGCGGTGGGATGAAGGAATGCGGTCGACACGGCCCGATCCGGGACGATTTGAATAGCATGCGAGTGCCATGAAGAGGAAACCATCGAAAGCCGGCGGTCGGGGAAAGATGCGCTCGAGCGCCGGGAATCCGGGGCTGCAGAGAGCGGTGGAATTGTTCCACGCCGGCCGGGTCGCCGAGGCGGCCCCGCTCGTCGACGCCGCGGTCGCACGAAATCCGAAGGACCCCGACGCACTTCGAATCAAGGCGCTCATCATTCTCCGCAGCGGGCTGATGCTCGAAGCGCAGAAGATCCTCGATCGGGCCCACAAGATCGATCCTCGCAACCCGATGATGCCGCTCGACCAGGCGGTCATCCACAAGCTCGGCGGTCGGTATCCCGAGATGATCGATTCGTGTCGGGAAGCGCTCAAGAGGATGCCCGGAAGCCGCCGGGCCGAAGCGATGCTCGCTCAGGCCTACGAGGGCGGCGGCATGACGGATCAGGCGGTTCGGTTCATCGAGGAGACGATCGCCAAGCGTGGGCTCGATGCCGAGATGGGTGAGACCTATGCGAACGTCCTGGAGCTCTCGGGGCGTCGCGAAGACGCCTTGGTGGTGGTGGATCGTCTGCTCGAATCATCCGCCACGCAGCCGCCGGTTCGTCGCCGACTCCTGCTTCATCGCGGGAGAATTTTGGAGAAACTGGGCCGTTTCGCCGAGTCGATGGAGTCCTTCGAGGCGGGACATGCCGTCTTTTCGGTCGTCTTCGATCCCGACGAATGGGATCGTCGACTTGATTCGATCATCGAGGCGACGGATCCGATGTCTCTTCCCGAGGAGCTTTCGGAGGCGGCGGGGAGCGAAGTTCCAGTGTTCATCGCGTCCCTTCCTCGGAGCGGTACTTCGCTGGTGGAACGGATCATCGGCGTCCATCCGGCCGCGCACGGAGCCGGCGAGACGGGATTGATCGGGGACGTGCTGCGTGCGGCTCGACCCACCATCGGTACGGAGCCGTATCAGGGGATCCGCGATGCGATGCCGGATGCGCTTGAGGCGATTCGTGGGGACTATCTCGGACGGCAGGCCGGGCTGTTCGGCCACTCGTCGCGAATCGTGAACAAGCATCTTCAGAACTGGCAGTTTCTTCCCATCATCGCCGCATGCTTCCCGAAGTCACACGTGATCCGAATCGATCGCGCTCCGGCCGACGTCGGGATCTCCATTTTCGGACAGAACCTCCCATACGAACGAATGCCCTGGGCGACGCGGCTCGATTGGATCGGCCGCATGATTCGAAGTCATCGCCGCTTCTCTGATGCCATGAAGGATCGAATTCCGAATCCGTGGCTCGATCTGAACTACTCCGATCTGGTCACGGAGCCCGAGCCGGTGATCCGATCTCTGATCGAGTTTCTGGGGCTGGACTGGGATGATCGCTGTCTCGAACCGCATCGGTCGGAACAGGGGCGGGGTGGACGTCGGTACATGCCGACGCTCTCGATTCATCAGGTCCGGCAGCCGATCAGCCGTGGATCGCTTGATCGAGCGGAGGCCTTCGGTGATCTCATGGCGCCGCTCCACCGCGGTCTTGCCGGGGATGCCTGAGCATTTCGGAGTGGGCCTCGTCGTGGCTCACGAACGAGGATTCTGACGGCGTGGCGATCGGCCACGGCCGGAATCGGGTTCGCCACCGGCTTTCGGTCCGGGGCCGGTGGACTTGGGTTGATTGGTCGCCGCCGTACCCATCGAATGCTTCGTCGCGGTCTTGGAGTTCTTCGGCTCGTCTGCGGAGCCGACTCTTGCGAAGATCATTCGTCCAGCCGCGGTCTGCAGGGAGTTGGTGACCACGACATCGACGACCTCACCGAGGAATGATCCGCCTCCCTGCACCACCACCATGGTTCCGTCGGGGAGATAGCCCACTGCTTGCTCGGGTTCCTCTCCGATCTTGACCAGCTCAAGTTCCATCGTGTCGCCGGGAATCGAAGCGTGACGCAATGATCGTGCGACATCGTTCATGTTCAGCACCGTCAGCCCGTTGATCTCCGCGACCTTTCGCAGGTTGAGGTCGGACGTCAGGATTCGCAGGTCCTGATCGCGAGCCATCTCGACCAGCATGGCGTCGACGCCGACGCCTGGCGGGCGGGTCGAATCGATGGCGACGTCGAGAAACGGGTTCTGCTGCATCTTGGAGACGATGTCGAGCCCGCGTCGCCCTCGCAGTCGTTTCTGCCGATCAACGCTGTCCGAGAGGCTCTGCAGCTCTTCAAGCACGAACTCGGGGATCAGGATCGGAGCGTCGATGAAGCCCGCCTGGCCGAGACTGTCGATCCGGCCATCGACGAGGGTGGCGGTATCGACGAGCATCGGTCGGATTCCGCGCACCTGCCGCGCGAACTCGACGTAGGGGAGGACGATTCGAAAATCATCCTTCGTGGTCAACACCACCGAGACGGAGAGGTAGCAGATGACCAGGGCGAGCACGGCCTTGGAGACGCCGAGGTAGACGGACGTCTTGCCGTCGGCGCCGCCCATCGCGTTGGCCACGGTGTCGATGAGGAAGCTGACGGCGACGGCGGCGATGAGCCCGAAGCAGATTCCCATGTAGACGCCGACCACCGAGGACAACCGCTTGTTCGGGGTCATCGCGTCAAGGACGATCACGATGGTCCCGACCGCGGCACTGGCCAGAAGCACGCCGAGGAAGGTCTGGAGTTGGAACTCCTGAGGCCCACTGGCGCGTCCGGCGATGGTGAGCATCGAGATCGAGACGAGCAGGACGAGGAAGAGGAGACGGACCACCAGGAGCAGGAGCCGCTGCGATCTGGTGGCGGTCACCGCGAGGTCCGACGGGGTGGGATTCCCGGCGGTGGGCTGGGGAGTGGAGTCGTTGGGTTCCATTGCCGACGATTCTACGCGCCGGAGCGGTCCGCTTCGGCCCGCTCGGCCGGAAACGGGCTACGATGGCCGTTCGGGTCGCGAATCGCGACGCGGAGGACGGTCGGGTCCGTCGGACGGACGGCTCGCCAACCTGGTCAGGGCTTGACGGCAGCAGCCACACGCTTCGTCGTTCGGGTCTTCGGTCGCCTGGCCGTCCTCCGCTTCGCCATCTCGTCGGCCCGGTCCGCCGTGCTCCCGATGGTTTTCTCTTCGATGGGTCGCTCCTCGAAGTTTCTCGGTCTCTCGACCCGACTGGCGCTGGATGCCCGATACCGCTTCAGACACCACGACCGGATATCAGGTACTCGCCCGACGCTATCGGTCGAAGACCTTCGGTGAGGTCGTCGGGCAGGAGTCGATCGCGGAGACGCTCGAACGGGCCATCGATCGCGGCCGAACCGCGCACGCCTATCTCTTCTGCGGCACCCGAGGGGTCGGCAAGACCTCGATGGCTCGGATCTTCGCGCAGGCCCTGAACGTCACGGATGAACAGGCCGAGGAAGTGGCGGTGGGAGATGCGATCCTTCGCGGCGAGGACATGGACGTCGTCGAGATCGACGGCGCCAGCAACAACGGTGTCCAGGACGCCCGTGACCTGATCGCCAACGCGAGTATTCGTCCCGCCAGGTCGCCCTTCAAGATCTACATCATCGATGAAGTTCACATGCTCTCCAACGCGGCGTTCAATGCGCTGCTCAAGACCATGGAAGAACCGCCGTCGCATGTGAAGTTCATTCTCTGCACCACCGAACCCCACAAGGTTCTTCCGACCATCCAGAGTCGTTGCCAGCGGTTCGATTTCCGGCCGATCTCGGTGGCTCGGATCGCGGAGCACCTGACCGCGGTGTTGGGAAGCGAGTCCATCGAGGCTGACGAAGCGGTGGTTCTCCGTGTCGCTCGACTCGCGAACGGGTCGATGCGCGACGGACTGAGCATTCTGGAGCGAGTGGTGGCCGCCGCCGACGGTCGACTGGATGCCGCTCTGCTCGAACGCGTGCTCGGAGTTCCGCCCGAGGACATCGTGAAGGATGTGGCGTCGGCGATCGGAGCCGGCGATCCCGCGGCGACGCTTCGAGCGATGGCGACGCTTCTCGCCGAAGGACTCGCCCCGGAACGGGCTCTGGATGGAATCGCAGAGCGTTTCCGGCTCCTTCTGGCCGCTCGGGTCTGCGGTGACGATCCGGCGCTGCTCGGGACCGGGAGCGAGGAGTCCGCGGCTCTCGTCGAGGAATCATCCGCGTTCGAGGCCGAACAACTGGTCCACATGATCGCCTTGTGCGATGCCGCCGGTGGCCGCGTCCGGGTGAGCGCCTCTCCGCGGGCGATTCTGGATGCCGCGGTGACTCGCATGGCGCTCTCCGAACGCTTTGCTCGTGCGGCTTCACTTCTGGCCGGCGACGTCACGGTTTCGTCGGGTGCGACTTCGAAAAAAAAAAGCCTGAAGGTCGCTGATTCCACGCGGCCGACACCTCCGGCTCGGCCAGCCTCTCCGCCGGTCATCGAGTCGGCACCCGAGGCGGCACCCGAG
>NHBO02000059.1 GCA_002167845.2 Phycisphaera sp. TMED9
CCGATGATCAAGCCGCGGCCGACAGCCGTCCGAGCACCACGATCTCCGGCTGCGTCGCCTTCCATGGCGGCTCGACGCCGGAGTCGACCCATGAACTCCCCCGCACCACAGGTCGTGCAACCGATCGCCATGCACAGACGCTCCCGTCGACATTGCTCCAGAAAACCGGGAAGCCAGTTCATCGGCCACCCCCGTTCTCCGGCGATGCGGCGACACAGACAGCCGCCAACATCGATGACCAGAGGCAGTCGGTTTCGTTGTGCTGCAGCACTCGGGTCCACTTTCCCTTCGCGGTCGGCGTCAGTCGTGAATATTCACCGCGACGTTCGACCTGCCCCATGACGTGGCGGAGTCGACTCGCCGTACGCCCCTTCCCGTAGGAAGCGCACCGCGGCGCTTCCACAAGCCCCGCGAAATCGCGCAACGTGTTTCCGTGACCGCCGACCCATCGGCCCGCACTCTTTCGTCGGGCTCGGGATGCTTTCACCCTGGCATCGACCTCGGGGTGCGTCTCCCGACGCCACCGTCGGCCGAGCGAAAGAAGGTTGACGAACCGCGGCCGAAGCCGATCAGACTCGACGGCGCGATCCTCGAAGACCTGGAACTCCCTCGTGGAGAATCCCGTGACCAGACGATCCTCCGCAATGGACCGATCAACCGTCTCCCGAAGGAACGCGTCAAGGGTGGTGACTCGGATCCTCTTCGCCCTCGCCGCCGGCACGAGAAGTGGCGCCGTGTCACCGAAGACGGTGGCCGTCCATTCCCCGTCCACGCGGATTCCAGCGAACACCGGTGGCCCCTTCTTGAAGCCCTCGAAATCGAGATGCAGGGCCCGAGCGGCCTCAGTGATGGTGAGTTGCTGATGAACACGATGCTTGCGATCGGCCATGTCGACCTCCGTTTTGGGGGAGGGAGGAAGCCGGCACCGTGCCGAGCCCCCTCCTCTCCCTTCCTTTCCCCTGAAGGGGGGAAGGGAGAGGAGGGGTCACAACGACCTCGATCTCAGGTTCTGACCAGGATTCTCAAGACCGGGGTCTCCCCCACTACCGAGCAACCCGCTCGGAGGGGCCATATTCAGCCACTCACTTCTTGGTGGTTTTCTTCTTCGCCTTCTTGGCCGTCTTCTTCGTCGCAGTCTTCTTCTTCGGCGCCGGGCGGCTGGCCTGGTATCCCGCGACGAACTTCTTCACCGAGACCCTCTTGATCAGCTTCCCGACCAGAGGAAGCGGAATGCCGTCGAGTGATTTCACGCGCACGCAGCTCTTGCCGGCATCCCATCGCTTGCCCGTCTTCCGCCACTCCGCCTCGAACCAGGCCTGAAGGTCCTCGTCGAGGTAGACGCAGAAGAAGTACAGGCCGATGTGATTCTTCTGGCTCGCCACGCTGACGAACGGCAGCGGCTGTTTCGGATCACAGTGATACCCGTCGGGAAACACCGAATGGGGGACGAACCACGCCGGCATGCCGTATTGCATCCCCTCCTCGTAGCCCTTGGGCAGATTTCGATTGACCACCTCGCGAACCGCCTCGATCGCCTCACGCCGATCGTCGGAGAGGCCCGCCAGGTACTTCTGGATGCCGGGGTGGGTCTTGGCCATGGACCTCTATATAGCCAATCCAGCAGGCATCGAACGTCTGCCCCGCTCGCGATACCATCAACCCCATGATCATCCTCGCCCTCATCGTCATGAACGCCCTTGTTCTCGCCAACGCAGATCCATCCATCGCGGCCGAGCCTCCGAAACTGATGGACGACGAACACCGCGTCGGGGTCGGCCCCAGCGTCCCGCTCTTCGACGGCAAGTCGCTCGAAGGCTGGCGCGGTGACGAAAAATTCTGGTCCGTCGAGAACGGCGAGATCGTCGGCCGATCGACCGCCGAGAACCCCTGCACCACGACCACCTATCTGCACCACCCCGGAACCTTCGCCGACTTCGAACTCGAGTTCGAGATCAAGCTCGAGGGCGAGGGTGCGAACAGCGGCATGCAGTACCGGTCGACCGCCACCGGGCCCGAGGTCACCGACGGGTACGACCTCTCCGGCTATCAAGCCGACTTCGACCAGGCCCACCGCTACAGCGGCATCCTCTACGAGACCCGCGGCCGCGGGATCGCGGTGCAACGCGGCGAGGCGGTCAACTTCGACGCCGACGGCACCCGCAAGGATCTCGAACCTCGGCGCGACGACAAGGAACTGCAGAAACACCTGAAGGCCGTCGAGGATGATCCGAAGAAGGAAGGCTGGCACACGTACCGGATCGTCGCGGTCGGCCCCCGGCTCGAACACTGGATCGACGGCAAGCGGATGATGCTGACCGTCGATCGGCATCCGAAGTCCGCGGCCCGAGGCACGTTCGCCCTGCAGGTCCATCAAGGCCCACCGATGACGGTGCGGGTCAGGAACCTGCGGATCAGGGAACTGCGACCGATCGCCGACTGATACCGCTTGCGGCGCAGGCGACGTCTTGCTGGAATACTCGTTCCTTCGTTCCCAGTAAACACCACGAATCCCCTCCTCCATCGAACCGGAGCTCGCACCCTCATGGCTGAATTCACGATCCAAGGCACGACCGATCCCTTCATCTCCGCCCAACTCGCCCAGGGCGAGACCGTGATCGCCGAGGGCGGCGCGATGGCCGCCATGGAGGACACCATCGTCCTGACCGGCAAGGCCAAGGGTGGCGTCCTGAAATCGCTCGCCCGAGCCGCGACCACCGGCGAGTCGTTCTTCATGCAGCATGCGATCGCCGAGAAGGGCGCGGGTCGGATCCTCTTCGCACCGGGCCATCCCGGCGAGGTCCGGGTCATCGAACTCAGCGATGACTCGTGGTCGTTGACCGACGGCGCGTTTCTCTGCGCCGAAGACTCCCTCGAGATCGCCACCAAGCGGAACAAGAGCATCAGCGGCTCGTTCTTCGGCGGGACCGGCGGCTTCTTCATCATGAACGTCTCGGGCACCGGAAAACTCTGCGTCTCCGCCATCGGCGCCATTCAGGAGATGTCGATTCCGCCGGGTGGCGAACTGATCGTCGACAGCGGGCACGTGGTCGGCTGGCCGGGCACCGTCGAGATGAGCGCCTCGATGTCGACCGGACAGGGCGGCGGATTCCTGGGCAAGGTCGTCGGTTCTGTGAAGACCGGCGAAGGTGTGGTGCTCCGGTTCAAGGGCACCGGCAAGATCCTCGTCGCCTCTCGAGCCCAACCCGCGTTCATTGGCTGGATTTCGAGCCGTATGCCGAGCTCCAGCTGAGAAGGCGCCGTATCGGGATTCTGAACCACGCCCCTGCCTCCGAGTCCACGACCGTCAACTCGTCGTACTTCGACGATTTATGGCATGATTCGGCCGCTCACCCCAACGGCGGGTGAGCGCGAGGCGTCCTGCGGCGTGCAGGCATCTCACCCCTCAAAACACGATTGGAGAATGACACCATGCGACGATTGACGACGATTCTGACGGTGGCGATCGGCACGACCGCGATCCACGCAGCACCCCCCACCGCCGAGGACTGGTGGACGGCGATGGGTCGCTACACCGGCGACCACATGCTCAAGGACGGCGAGTCCGGCGAAGTCGTGGGCGCCTTTGAGGTCGAATGGGGCGTTCCGTTCGAACGGATCAACTACCGCTTCCACTCCATCGGCGAGGGACCCGCGAGCATGTCGACCGGATTCTGCGGCTGGGATGCGGCACTCGGCAAGGTGCGGTTCCTCGAGGTCGAGACCGGGCCCGACGGAATCGTGACGACCATGGGAACCCTCGCCGACGTCGACGGCATGACCTACACCTGGAACGTCAGGACCTGGAACGAGAAGAAGGAGATCCGCGCCTTCGAGATGACCGACGTCTTCAACGCCGACGGCGTCGATCGTTCCAACAAGATGAAGTCGGGCTCCCCGGTCCCCGCGAGCATGACCTGGACCCCCGTGAACCAGTTCCAGAAAGCCTTCCCCATCGCCGACCAGCTGGTGGGCACCTGGAACTTCACCGAGAACGACCAGGCCAAGATCGCGAAGGTCGAATGGGGTCCCGGCAAGAAGACCCTGGTCGAGACCACGCACACCGTCGGCGCCGACGGGAAGACCACCGAGGATTCGACCGTGACCTACATGTACGACCGGGTCGCCGACCGGGTCCGCATGCACTTCATGGGGGCGAACGGTTCCTCTGGCTGGGCGACCCCCGTCAGCGGGAAGATCGACGGCGCCACCACGATGGAAATCTCATGGCGAGGCCGCAACGCCATCGGCGATCGGATCGCCGCCCTCGGCTTCCGAAAGCTCGATGGCGACACCATGACCCTCACCATGACGGAATTCAAGCTCGAAGGCGTTTCGCTCCCCGAGGGTGCCGCCCGAGACGCGATGACCACACCGAAGGTGCTCACCCGCGCGAAGAAGTGATCGGCCGATCGACGACCTGAAGACCGGATCCAACGCACCCCTCGGGCTTCTCGCCCGGGGGGTTCTTCGTTCAGGACATCAGGGCGTCTCGAGGTCGGTTCGCGACGGGTCCACGTCGAAGGCGAGTGACTGGAACCAGGGGAAGAGATCCTCGCCCACCGCAGCGCTCCACACCGCGACCGCATCGTCCATCGAATAGCCGTCGCGTTCGGGCTCGACCAGGCGTCGCTTCGTCTGGAAGTACTTCGCCATCGCACCCGGGCCGTGAAGTCGCTCCAACTCCTCAAAGACGAAATACGACTTGCCCCAGATGACGTCGCGATGCGCATTCTCCGCCAGCGGGTTCATCTTCGTCAAGTCGGGATCGCGTCGTCGGGCCTTCACGATCTGCCGGGCGATCGTCTCGTCGGCCTCCGGAAACCCGAGCCGCCGCCCCGTCTCGATGCCGAGCCAGGTGGCGATCGGCTCGTTCCAGAGTGGCTCGGCGTGCGGCAGCACCCAGGAATGCCCCGCTTCGTGCGCCACCAATTCAATCATCGGATACCGCTGCTCGGGATAGTTCCCCCACCACGCCCCGATCGCGATGAGCACCCCGCTCGAGAATCCGCCGCCGCCGGTCGGCAGGATCAGCATCGACTTGATCATGCCCGGCGACGGTTCGACGCCGGTGATGTCGACGAGATGCGGTCGCACCTCGCGGTAGACGTCGTAGACCGCGTCGGCGAACGGCGCGGTGCCTTCCTGGAACTGGAGGGTGAGCGGGCCGATGTCCTTCTTCAACTCGGCCCGGGTCGGTCTTGGTCGCCGCTTCGGGTCGATCGGCTTGGTCTCCGCCCGAGTCACGAGCATCGGCGTGACCCACGCGGCGTTGATCGGGTCGCTCGCGTCGGGCTTGCGTCCGAAGAGCCCGCGGGCACCGAAGATCACGTTGCCTTTCCCGAAGCGACGCGACGCGAGGACCGGTCGCCCGTCGCGATCGGTCGCAAGCGTGGTCCAGTCCGGGCCGAGGCCGAGCACGGTGCCGCCGTTGAAGACGATCTCCTCGCCGTCGAGTTCGCCGACGCCGGCGATCGGCTTTCGGGCCCGCGTCGTCGTGAACCGGGCGTCGAAGACCGACGCCACCGCCTGCCCGGGCGGCATCGGGTCGGCACCGTTACCCATCAGGAGGACCGTGCCACCGTCTTCGACGAAGCGGCGGACGTGTTCGATCGAGGCCTTCGCGTACGGGATCCTCGGATTGCCGGCCACCAGCAGCAGCAGGTTGACGTTGTCGAGATCGAGCTTCGAAAGCGTGCCCCAGTTCTGGGTGCCCGCCCCGACGTCCTTCAGGTACTGCCGGTGGAACCGGCCGTCCATATAGAAGGTGAACTCCTGGCTGATGTCCGCGACCGCGTGCACCGTCGGCGGATCCGCGGGAGCGGGGCGGGCCGCGGCTGTGGCGACGAAGAGAAGCACGAGAACCGGTCGGATTCCGAAGCGTCGGGTGGTCATGACTTCCAGCGTACCCCTTGATCCGCCGGATACGACGGATACCCCGGGAATCAACTCGCCTCGCGGACCGCTTCATGGCACGATGGCGTCATGAGCATGCTCACAATCACCGTTTTCGCCGTCGCCGCACTCGTTCTGGCCGACCCGCCGCCGCCCTGCTGCAGCAGCCCGGCCTCGTTGGTCGATCCATCCCGCCCGGCGGCACCCCCCACGCCGACCGCCGAATACGACACCCGCACCATCCGAGGATGGACGGTCCGGGTGAATCCCGCGATCGCCAAGGAAGATCCGGCCTTGCTCGCGGCGACGCTCGAGGAACTCGACCACCAGCTCTACATGATCACCCGGGTCCTCCCGAAGCCCTCGCTCGACCGGATTCGAGACATCGAGATCTGGGTCGAACTCGACATGCCAAAGACCGCGTGCATGTGCTACCACGTCTCGAAGGACTGGCTGATCCCCAACGGATACAACCCCGACAAGGAAGGAACGGTCGAGATCGGCAATGCCCAAGCGTTTCTCGACTGGACCAAAGGCCAACCATGGATGGTCCTGCACGAACTCGCCCACGGCTATCACGACCAGGTCTTCGGCTACGACGATCCGGAAATCATCGCGGCGTGGCGGAACATGGCGGACCAAGGCGTCTACGAGAAAGTCGGTCACATCTCCGGCAACCCCCGACGCCACTACGCCCTGACCAACCAGATGGAATGGTTCGCCGAGACCACCGAGGCGCTCTACGGCACCAACGACTTCCATCCCTACGTTCGCAGCGAACTCCGCGAGATCGATCCAGAAGGCGCGCGAGTCGTGCGACAACTGTGGGAACTGGATCCGATTCCGGCCCCGACTCGCTGATCGCCTGACACGACGCCAACGGAATCGAAGTTGATCGTCGGTGGCAATCGCCTCGACTTTCACCAATGCGGCTTCGTGACCGGCGCCGATCTCGGAATCATGATCTCGTTCTGGACCTTCTAATCGGACCCTTCCACGACGGTCCGTCACGCGATCACCCGGAACTGTCGGTATTCCGCGACGAAGTGGACCCTTCCACTGTTACGCTTGGGCAACCACGTTCCAACCAACCGAGGAGTTCCCGATGATGTCCACCGCGCTCGCACCCCGGCCGTCCTTCCTTCGACGCCTCCTCGCATTCGGCGTCGCCGCCACCGCGACCTCGGTCGCGACCGCCCAGTGGAGTGACGACCCAGCGACCAACCTCCCGATCGGGGCCAGCGATGGCACGCAGAATCAGGCGTTGATCGCCCGGCTCCCGGATGGCACCAGCTACATCTCCTGGTTGACCAATCCCGGTGGCGGATACGACGTTGCGTTGCAGCGGATCACCCCCACGGGAGTCCCCGAGTGGACGACCGGCGGAATCACGGTCGCCAACCGCTCGTTCTCCTCGACGCAGTCCTACGGTCTCGACGTCGATGCCAGCGGCGCCGCGGTGCTTGCGTATCGCGGCGATTCACTCCCGGGCACCCAGATCGTCGCGAACCGCGTGCTCGCCGACGGCACGATGCCGTGGGGCGACGGCGTGGTGCTCAACGCCGGCAACTCGCAGGACGTGGCCTCGCCCACCATCGCCGCGACCAGCGACGGCAACAGCGTCGCGGCGTGGACTCGGTTCCCCAACAGCGGCCCGTCCGTGATCGAACTCCGCAAGCTCTCGACCGACGGCGACATCCTCTGGTCGTACACCATGACCCGGCCCACCGGCATCGCGGCCAGTTCGCTCGTCGCTTCGGACGCCCCAGGGGCGAGCGGACAGTGCGTGCTGATGACCGTCGGCTTCGGTGGCTTCACCTCGCCCCGCCCGCTCAAGGCCCAGAAGTTCGATGCCGACGGCAGCGAGATGTGGGGCTCGAGCGATGTCGGCATCTTCACCAGCGGATCGGTGCAGATCGGCAACTTCCCGAAGTTGATTTCCGACGGCCGCGGTGGCGCGGTCGCGACGTGGTACAGCTCGGTGCCGAGCCTTCGGTGCTTCGTGCAGCAAGTCCGCGCCGACGGATCCCTTCGCTTTTCGACGTCGCAGTACGGCGTCACCGCGGCAGGCGAGACCCAGGTCAACCCCGTGGCGTGCA
Organism: Phycisphaera sp. TMED9; assembly: GCA_002167845.2. Lineage (GTDB taxonomy): Bacteria > Planctomycetota > Phycisphaerae > Phycisphaerales > SM1A02 > UBA12014. The sequence goes on from NHBO02000059.1 coordinate 7,992, forward strand.
TCGATCCAGTCTCAGAGAACATCACCTGCTACTGGATCACCCAGAATTCCTCCCAGAGCCAGTTCTCGCTCAAGGGCCAGCGTTTCGAAGGAACGTCGAGAGCCTGGGGAACCACCGGCATCACGTTCCTTCCGCTCGGCTCGACCCAGACCACTGCGGCGGGCTGTCACCCCCGCGACGACGGTGGCACCACGGTCGTCTGGAACAGCGGCTTCATCCCGCAGCCGACGTCGATCTTCGCCGCGGCCGTCGATGCGGATGGCTCGCCCGTCTGGGACGGGGACGCCGGCGGCGTGGCCGGTGGCGTCGCGATCTCCGACGTGGATTCCAACAAGAGCCGGACCGCGACCGCGACGAGTCCAAGCGGCGAGATCGTGATCGCATGGGCCGATGACCGAATGGTCTTCGGTGGAAGCGGCAACCCCAGGATCTACGGACAGAACCTGCTTCCGGACGGAACCCTGGGCGATGCGGCATTGGTCGGCGACCTCAATCACGACGGCATCGTCAACGCCAAGGACCTCGGTCTTCTGATCGCGGCCTGGGGGCCGTGCGGCCGGGGCGCCCCCTGCCCCGCCGATCTCAATGAAGATGGGATCGTCGACGCGGCGGACCTTGGATTCCTGTTCGCGAACTGGTCCTGATCCACGAAGACGAAACCGTGCCGACCTCCGGAGGTAGACTCGACGCGTCTCGTCGATCTTCTTCTGGAGCCGCGCCATGTCCCGCTCGATCCTCTTCATCGCACTCACGATGGCCTTTCTGACGGCCGCTTCACCGACGAATGCCTCGGCCGTCGAGCCACCGCCCGAAAAGGTCGCCCTCTATCCGCAGGCCGACGACGCGCAGGCTCGGATCGACGCGGCGCTCGCCCGCGCGAAGGCCGACAACACCCGAGTCATGATCCAGTGGGGTGACGACTGGTGCGGCTGGTGCGTGAAACTTCACGATCTCTGCGGCAAGAACCGAGACATCTCCCGGAAGCTTCTCTACGACTACGAAGTGGTGCTCGTCCCCGTCGGTCGATTCGATCGGAATCTCGACATCGCCAAGACCTATCAAGCCGACTTCAAGGGCAACGGCGTGCCGTACCTCACCGTTCTCGCCGCCGATGGATCGGTGATCACCAATCAGGAAACCGGCTCCCTCGAAGCGGGCGGCGAGCACGATCCCGCGAAGGTCATGGCGTTTCTCACCGAACACCAGCCGTCCCCCCGCGATGCCGCCACCAGCCTGAAGAAGGCCCTCGAATCCTCGAAGGCCTCCGGTCGCCCGGTGATGCTCCACTTCGGCGCACCGTGGTGCGGGTGGTGTCATCGCCTCGAAGCGTGGATGTCCGAGCCGTCGGTGAAGACGATCCTTGATCGACACCTCGTCGACTGCAAGATCGACACCGACCGCGACACCGGCGGCAAGGCGATCTTCGAAGCCTACACCCGAGGGAAGTCCACAGGCATTCCCTGGTTCGTGTTCCTCGCCGCCGACGGGAGCACCCTGGCCACCAGCGACGGTCCCGACGGCAACGTCGGCTTCCCGTCGACCGACGGCGAGATCAGCGCGTTCACCGCGGCCTTGAAGAAGGCCGACCCGACCTTCACCGATGCGGAACTGCGAACCCTCGCGGACTCCCTCGTCGCGAATCGCAAGGCGCGGGAGGCGAAAGCCAAGGCCGCCCGGGACGCCCGTGCCGCCGAGGAAGCGATGAAGAAGGAAGGCNCCTGACCATGCCGACCATGCTGCCCACGCTCGCCGCCGTCGGCCTCGCGCTCGCGGCCACCACGCCCTCGGCCAGTCCGCCGCCTTCCAAGCCGACCTTCAAGGTGTTCCTGCTCGCCGGCCAGAGCAACATGGAGGGCCAGGCGGTCGTCGCGATGGATCACCCCGAGCACTACAACGGTGGCCGCGGCAACCTCGTGAACGTGATGAAGGATCCGAAGCTCGCGAAACGAATGTCGCACCTTCGTGAATCGAAGCGTGACGCGGATGGCGATTGGACGGTCCGCGACGACGCGTTCTGCTGGTACCGGACCGACCGAGGTGAGCTGAAGGCAGGACCGCTCTCGATCGGTTTCGCGGGGTATCCCGGCCGCGATCACTTCGGACCGGAACTCCAGATCGGCCACCTGCTCGCAGATGCATGCACCGAACCCGTGCTCCTGATCAAGACCGCCTGGGGCGGAAAGAACCTNCACGTGGACTTCCGACCGCCCTCCGCCGAGGGCGAAGTCGGTCCGTTCTACACGCGGATGCTCGAGGAGTACGCCGAGGGCGTCCGGGACGCGACGCGACGCTTCCCCGAACTTCGAGGACGCACACCGCAACTCGCCGGCTTCATCTGGTTCCAGGGTTGGAACGACATGTACGTCGACGGTGGCATCGACGCGTATGCGGCGAATCTCGTGCACCTCGCGGCGGACCTGCGTCGACACTTCGACGATCCCGACCTCCCGATCGTGGTGGGCGAGACGGGCAACGCGGGGAACGACCGCTTCCGCGAGCAGCAGCGGATCGGCACCGAACGCATCCCACCACCGTCGGCGTTCGTGGCGACGAGGTCCTTTCTTCGCGACCCGGCGGCTTCGCCCAACACCGGTCATGGCCATCACTGGTTCGGCAACGCCGAGAGCTACTTCCTGATCGGCGAAGCGCTGGGAGAATCGATGAACCGACTGCAGCCCGCTGGGAACTGAGCCTCGACATGCTCCCGCTTTCTCAGAAACCGGCATTCGGCGTGAGCCAGGAAAGATCATTTCCTGACGAGGGAACCGGCTCGTCCCTTTGAATGACTGGCGCGGGCTTCTTGGAGATCCTCAACAGTCCGTTTCGAATCATGTTTCGACAGAGGATCAACTTGGCATCGTCGGACATCAGACTCGGCATGTCAGCGACGCGAAAGATCGAGTTCTTATCCAGAAACCCCATGACCGGTTCGAGCTTGAACGGGAGCGCCATCGAGCCACCGCAGCGAACTCGAAAATCCTGCTCCGTTCGGCGAACGAGCCACGAACACCCCTCCGGCCGCTCGACGACGGATTCAAGAGTCATTGANTCCACACCGATGGCCGATTCGTACGCGCCGGTCGTGTCGGCGCTCCGCAGATACGACTCGGCACTGATCTCCGCGAGCCGATTCACATCGATCGGCTTCTCAAGACCATCCGCGATGTCGGCGAGCTCTCGAAAAAGCTCCGCGGCCGAAGCCTCCGGTCGCTCTCCCTTCATGACCTCGATCGACATCCGGCGCCGCAGCCCCTCATCTTCGAAGGCCAACAGGTCGACCAGCCTCGACAGGAATTCATGCCGACGAAGCGGATAGAGCCCGATCGTCAGATGAATCGAGTGTTCGGACGTCGATGCCGCCGAGTGCGGCACGCCACGCGGCAGGTAGAGGAGATCGCCCGGATGCAGGGTCACCTCTCGAGTCGGATCCCCGTAATCCGGCCTCGAGCCACTGAGCATCGAGAACATCTCACTGGCAAGTGGCGTGCTTTCCAGAGGAAGCGTGGAATCGACCTCGTGAAGCCGCCAGGTCTTCGATCCGTCGGTCTGCAGAACAAGCACGTCGTGCCCATCGACATGGGTGTCGAAACCCTGCGATTCGGGCGGGGTGCAGTAGACGTTGCACTTCACGTCGCATGCGAGCGCCTCCTTGAGGTCGGCGATGATGCGCTCGACCGGCGGCCAGTATTGCTCCGCAGCGTTGAATATGATCGTCTTGCCCTTTGCAAAGGACTCGATGAGAAACTGCTCCCCATGATCGGGCGAGGAANCCACGGCGGCATTGAGCATCACGGTCTCTTCCGGGTCATCGCCACTGGGAACCAGGCGAACGGACTTCCCGNTCTGCGGCTTCATGTACCGAGCGCAGTACCCCATGGAATCAAGGTCGAAGATGCCGTCGACGAGTTTCGGCGCATGGCGATCGAGATGCAGTACATCCTGCTCCAGATGCCCGGCGACGAACTCCTCGATACCGAGGGGCGCGAATAATTCTGCTGCGGAATGAATGGCCATGAAACCCTGCTTTCTCACTGAATATCTCTTGCGCAACCCTTGGATCCGTGTGCAAGAGTAGCATTGTTCATCCCCCAGCCGAAAGATCCTTTCGAATGAACCTCGAGCCGAAGAACCAGATCAACCAATACGACGGGCTCGCCGAGATCCACTCCAACGGAGAATTCACCCCGATCGCGATCCTTCCTCCGACTGAAGCGGGCGATGCGCCCGAACGCGTGATCTGGGCGGAGATCGGCCGCGGGCCCTTTCACGCACCGTTCTTCGGCGAGGATCTCGTTCATCGGCTTGGAGAAGCGAGATGGTTCGTCTCTTCAGCCNACGCGTTGCCCGAGTTCGCCTTTCGATCACCCGGCGTACCCTTGCGCGGCGCCATTCTTCACATGTCCCGCTGCGGAAGCACCCTGGCGCGAAATCTCCTGGGGGCGGTCGATCGATCATTGGTGATGTCGGAAGCCACNCTGGTGAACTCGGCACTCTCCCAATTCACGACCCGATCACTCCAGCCCGTACTTTCAGGGTTCCTGCGACCGGATGGCGACCGACTCCAGCGGGGGTATNTGAAATGCACGAGCTGGAACGTGCTCGCGGCAGACCGACTCCTCGACTCCTTCCCCGGATTGCCGATGGTGTTCATCCATCGCAACCCGCTTGAAGTACTCGTCTCGCTCAGCCGGACGCCCGGATGGGGTGAGGGATTTCCCGCCGGCCCGAGCTCGCTGGAACTGGAGACGGTCGAATCTCCGATCGAGCGAGCCGCCATCAGGCTTCGAGACTTCATCGCCGCCGCTCATCGACTGNAGCAAAGAGGCGCCTGCCGAATCGTCGAGTACCCGGACATCATCTCGCGGTTCATCGAGGGAGACCTGCCGGAGTACTTCGGCTACGAAGTGGATGACGCAACCCGAATCAGAATGCGACAGGTCACCGAATTCAACAGCAANCGCCTCCAAGATCGGTTTCGATCGGATTCGGCCGAGAAGCTTCGAAGNGCCGGCGAAATCCCCGATTTGCAGCAGGCATACGAAAAACATCTTCGCGNCTGAATCNCCTCGAAAAAAAAAATGCGNTAACAGGCAGAACGAAGCCGTCCTTCGAGCGACCCTTCGCGCGCCCTTCCCGAAACGGTTACCTTGGCCACTTGCCGCAAGCACGATTCTGCGAGCTGGAGAGGTCACGCAAAATGTCCCAACGAAAGATCCAGGCAATCACCCGGTCGGAAGCTCAGGCTCATCTCTCTTCGGCAGAGCTGCTTGACCAGNCCATGGTGGTCGTGAAAGGNCGGTCATGGATCCTCCTNGCCGTCATCGTGGCCATTCTGGCCGCCGCAACCGTCTGGGGCTTCGCCGGGCGGATCCCTCGAGAGATCGATGGAGTTGGAATCACGGCGAGTGGGAGCCTCCCGATCGTCATCGAGAACGCCGACGTCACCGGCGCCGTGTTGAGCGTCCCCATCANGCCGGGCCAGATCATCGAGGCGGGNGACACCATCGCCACCATTGGAAGCCCGAAGACGGTTCAAGCCATCGTGCAGGCACAAGCGAACCTCGACTCGCTCGTGGCGCAGGACAAGGCCTCCACGGCCGCGGAATCCGATTCTCTCGCCAAACTCGCCGCCTCCACAAAACTGCAGATCGATGCCGCGAACCGCAGCCTCGCGAGCAACAAGGTCCTGATGGAGCTCTACGAAAAACAGGTTGCCAACAGCAAGACCCTCAGCGAACAACAGTTGATCCCAAAGAGCCAGCTCATCGCCGACCAGTCGACGCTCTTCAGCTCGCAAGAACAGGAATCGAGCCTCGCCGCACAGATCTCCCAGTTCAAGGCATCGCTTCAGCAGGCACAGACTCAGGCCGCTTCGAGCCGGTCATCCCGCCAATCCGCCATCGCGACCGCCCGGGCACAACTCGACACCACTCAGCAAGCCAAGAGCACGAACGAGAAGATCCTGGCGCCGATGCATTGTGAAGTGCTCGCCGTCTTCGTCGAGAGGGGCCAGTTTGTCACGCCTGGCGAAGCCATCGGCACGGTCATCGCCACCTCCGAACCAAAGGGCGACACCAAGCCGGGCGAGGCTCAGGTCGACCATGTCATCGGGTTCATTCCATTCGCCAAGGGAGTCCAGGTGAAGCCCGGAATGGCGGCAGAGATCGCGCTTCCATTCGCAAGCTCGACCCAATACGGGTTCATCAAGGGTGTCATTCGCGATGTCGCGGCCTATGCCTCCAGCGAGCAGGACGTCACCGCGACGCTGGGCAATGCGGACCTGACGCAGGTCGTGAAGAGCACCACCGGTGGCGTCGCTCTTCAGATCACGATCGACCTGACGATCGATGAAGAAACCGCAAGCGGACTGGCGTGGACCTCNCGAAAGGGTTTTCCGACGGCGCTTCCGCGAATGTCGGAATGCGACATCAAGGTGTTCACCCGTGAAGACCGGCCCATCGANCTCATCCTGCCGTGGTTCAAACAACTCCTNGGAATAGATGTCGACTCCGGCCCTGCAGGCGGCACCTCCGCCAGTGGCTGATCCGAGACCAGAAAACCAGCAATTCGCATGACCCGAGTCCCTCCACCACGCAAGAATCTCGCAACGACCCCGACCGTTCTCCAAATGGAGGCGGTCGAGTGCGGCGCCGCATCACTCGCGATGATTCTCGCCTACTACAAGCGGTTCATCCCGCTGGAGAAGCTCCGGGTCGACTGCGGTGTTTCGAGGGACGGATCGAAGGCGAACCGAATCAACATCGCCGCGAAGATGCACGGCCTCGAGGCCAAGGGCATGCGGCGAAGCATCGACGAGCTCCGGACGGATTCTCTTCGACCGTCGATCCTGTTCTGGGGATTCGGCCACTTCGTCGTCTTCGAGGGCATGAAAGGCGGCAAGTTCCGCATCAACGACCCGGCGGGTGGTCGAAAGCTCGTTTCCGAGGAGGACTTCAGCAAGTCCTTCACCGGCATCGTGCTCGAGTTCAAGCCGGGAGAAGATTTCAAACCCGAAGGCAAGCCGACCTCGCTCTTCTCGGGCTTCCTCGCCTGGACGAAGGGCAATCGATCCGGAATCCTCTTTCCGATGCTCTGCGGCGCGATCCTCGCGATTCCCGGACTGCTCATCCCNGGACTGACGAGCATCTTCATCAATGACGTGGTCATCGGATCCCAGCCTCTCTGGGCCGGATCGATCCTGCTTGCGATGGGAATCGCCATCACCTTGATGGGCATGCTCACCTGGCTACAGCAGGTGACGCTCGCGCGAGTTCAGATACGGATGTTCCTGCAGCATTCCCTTGAAATGTGCGAGCACATCGTCCGGCTTCCCATGCTCTTCTTCCAGCAGAGATTCCCCGGCGACCTGGTCTCCCGATTCGTCTCCAACCAGACCATCGCGCAGAATCTCGCCGGTGGCATCTCCAACGGGATCATCCAGATCACCACGGCCAGCGTCTACGCCCTGGCGATGCTTGCGTACGACTGGAAGATCGGCGTTCTCTCGATCGTGGCCACGACCATCCTCATCACCGCGGTGAGATTCACCAACCGCCGGGTCATCGACAGCAACAACTCGCTCCAACAGGAAATCGGGCATCAGTACGGATCGTTGATGATGATGCTCCGGGAGATTCCGGAGATCAAGGCGACCAGCCGCGAGACCGATGTCTTCTCCAACTGGTCGGGTTACCAGGCCAAGAGCACGAATGCCCAGCAACGCCTCGGCATGATCACGACCTGGCTCGATGCGTGCCCCACGTTCATCAACGGCCTGCTGCTCAACGTGATCATTCTCACCTATGGTTCTCTTCAGGTGATCGANGGGGACCTGACCCTCGGCGGCCTCATCGCCATGCAGATGCTCGGCGGACTGCTGATCGTTCCAGTCCAGCAGATCGTGATGCTCGCCAGAATGCTCCAGACCACGCGNGCCGATCTCGCTCGAGTCTCGGACGTCCTCCACTACCCGGAGGATCCCACCCTCCAGATCGGCGCCGGGGTGAAGAGCGAAACCCCGTCGGGAGAATCGANCCTGCCCGAACGCCTCGCCGGCCGAGTGGAATTCCGCTCCGTCCAGTTCGGATACGACCGGACGGCACCCGCGATCCTCGACGAAATCTCCTTCGAAGCCGACTCCGGGGCCCGAGTCGCGGTGGTCGGCGGAACCGGCTCCGGCAAATCCTCGATTGCGAATCTTCTTCTGGGACTGAATCTTCCCTGGTCCGGAGAGATCCTCCTCGACGGCACGCCACTCGGGGAGGTGCCCGCACAACAACGCATCAATTCCATCTCCGGNGTCAATCAGGAGGTGACGATCTTCCGAGGATCGATCCGCGAGAACGTGACCATGTGGGATTCCACCATCTCCGACGACCAGGTGATCCGGGCCATTCATGACGCCTCGTGCAGTGAACTCATCGAACGCCCCGGCGGACTCGACGCCCCCTTGCAGGAGGGCGGACGAAATCTCAGCGGTGGCCAGAAACAGCGACTCGAGATCGCCCGCTGCCTCGCTCGCAACCCCACCGTCCTGGTCCTTGATGGCGCCACTTCCGCCCTCGACTCGAAGACGGAAGCGCACATCGAAGAGCGACTCCGAGCCAGAGGGTGCACTTCTCTGATCGTTTCCAATCGGGTCAACTCGATTCGCGACGCCGATGAGATCCTGGTCCTTGGCGAAGGCGGCGTCGCCGAACGAGGCACGCACGAAGAACTTCTCGCGCTCAAGGGCGACTACCACCGCCTGGTCGGGGGGGGTGACGCATGACCACGCCCGATCGATCGACATTCGAGTCCGACGCCCTCGGCGCATCGCTCGAGATCTCGGCTTCCGCACACGAACTTCCCCCGAGCGTCCGAGCGATCTCCGTGCAATCCGGCAAGGCGTACCTCTTCGCCCGACGCCGCCGCGAATCAGGTTTCTCAGCCCAGTCCCATGTCCTCGAGTTGGCGGCGGGCTCCATCCTCGTGCTTCCCGAGAACTCGGAACCCTCGATCCAATTCCGAATCTCGGGATCTTCATCGACGACGGCCCGCGGACTCGGACAGGACGCGGCGGAAGCGTTGCTGGCCTCGAACGACGCCACGGACCGCATCAACGCCCTCTGCGACGCCCTCACCAACGAGTCGTCGGAGACCACTCCGAGCGAAGGCGAAGCGACGATCGCCGCGGTCGGCGTCGAACTCGAGCTCGAGTCAGGCGATTCGCTGGTGGCGACGTCCGCCGANCAACCAGTGACCTGGCTCTTCGGAGAGGACGACGGCGGGGTGACCACTCGCCCTGTCACTTCGTGCGCCGCAGTCACCATCGCCGGCCCACGCCGACTGATGCCGTGCGATACGGCGACCGCCGTCGAACGCCTGGGCCCGGCCGGAATGGCGGACCTTCTCTCGAATCTTCTTCTTGAATTCGCCGATCAGCGCCTTCNACTCGAAGACCTCGCGTTCGGACAGCGGNTGCTCGCCAGCGAACGCGCCGACGCTTCGCGAATCGACGCCACGGCATTCGCGGTGGCGGATGGAATCACCCTCGGACGCCCGACGCCCCAACCCACGAATGCCAGNTCGGGATTCGATGCCGCCTGCCGCCGAGTCGTCAGCGAACTGGGCGTGACGATCGAGAACCAGATCACCTATCAGCAGAACACCGCCCGCTCGCCGATCGAACAGTTCGCGCGAGCAGCGAGAGTCCAGACCCGCGAAGTGACCCTTGAGTCCGGATGGTGGAAGAACGACTGCGGCCATCTTCTGGGGTGGGTTGNTGACGAGCGAACCCCCGTCGCGATGATCCGCGGACGTCGCGGATACACCGCATACGTGCAGCATGACGTCGCGCGGTTCGAGAAGATCCCCGTCGATGCGGCATTCGCCGCTCGCCTCGCCCCGCGATCCGTCACGTTCTACCCCTCTCTTCCCGCCCGCGCGATCAAGGGGCGGGACCTTCTCAAGGTGGCGTTCCGGGGAAGTCGACCGGACCTGCTCAAGACCCTCGCCGCGACCATCTTGATCTCGGGGCTCAACCTCGTGACTCCGCTGGTGATCGCGCTGATCACCAGCACCGTGGTGCCGCTCGCCGACGTCGACCTCGCCTACGCGCTCGGACTCGGNCTTCTGCTCGCTGCGATCTCCGCCGCGCTCATCGGCGTGGTGTCTGGCCTGGCGTTCCTCCGAGTCGAGACCCGCTCGGGATACTTCCTCCTGGCGGCCTTCGTCGATCGAACCCTTCAACTCCCCTCGACCTTCTTCCGGGAAACCAACGCCGGCGATCTCGCCCAGCGGGTGATGGCGATCGAACAGATTCGAAGCAAACTCACCCAGTCGGTGATCATGAGCCTCACCAGTTTCGTTTCGGGCTTCTCCTACGTCGGGTTGATGTTCACCTATGACACCACCCTGGCGTTGTACGCCAGCGGATTGGTCCTCGGCCTGGTCGGCGGACTCGTCACGATCGGGGCCCTGCTCGCCCGACGAGAGTATGTCGAGTCGGTCAGCAAGGGCGAACTCGACGCGACGGCGCTCGACCTGATCACCGGCGTGCGGCAGGTGAGGCTGCAGGGGTCCTCCGCACGGATGATCGCGAAGCTCCTTGAACGACTCGGCGACGTGGCTCGCCAGGCGTACATCACTCAGATCCTCAGCGCGATTCTCACCCTCTTCACGAGGGTCTATCCGCTGGCCGCCACTCTGACGATCTTCGCCGTCTTCGCCTACAGCCTCCAAAAGGGAGGCGCGACGATCACCGACGCCCAGTTCCTCGGATTCAATGCGGCGCTGGGCGGCTTCTTCGCGTGCACCACGCTGATCGGAATGACCTTCAACTCCATGGTCTCGATCATTCCGATGTATCAGAGACTCCGCCCGTTGATGGAGGCGGTCCCGGAAATCGCCGAGAACATGCCCTCGCCCGGCCGGCTCGAAGGCCGTATCGAACTCCGCAACATCAAGTTCCGGTATGACGAGGATCTACCGCTCGTCCTTGACGGCGTCGACATGTACGCCGACCCCGGAGAGTGCATCGCGGTGGTCGGACAGACCGGCTGCGGCAAGTCGACACTGCTGAAGATCATCCTCGGCCTCGAGAAGGCGGAAGAAGGGTCCGTCTACTTCGACGGCATCGAACTGGAAAGCGTGGACGCCGCCCAGGTCCGGTCCCAGCTTGGCGTGGTGATGCAGTCGAACACCCTCACCGGAGGCAACGTCCGCAGCACGATCCTCGGACTTGGAACGGACAAGTCGATGGAGGTCGCCTGGGATGCGGCCCGCCTCGTGCAGATGGAGCAGGAGATCGACGACATGCCGATGGGCATGCTCACGATGGTCTCGGCCGGCTCCCTGTCCGGCGGGCAGGCCCAACGCCTGCTCATCGCTCGCGCGCTCGTCGGCAATCCCCGCATCCTCCTGCTCGACGAAGCCACCAGCGCGCTCGACGACAAGTCGCAAGCCGCGGTCACCGAAAGCATCATGCGGCTGGGTGCCACCCGCGTCATCATCGCCCATCGACTCAGCACCATTCTCGAAGCCGACCGGATCTACGTGCTCGACAAGGGATGCGTCGTTCAGACGGGAACCTTCGAGGAATTGAACTCGGTTCCCGGCCTGTTCCGCGAACTGGTGGAGAACCAGAAGCTGTGATCACCGCACACGTCGACATCTTCGGTCCCCGACACCGCCGTGCGTTCTCTCTCGTGATGCTCGCTGGACTCGCCGGCTGCGCCTCACCGCTCGATACCGATCACGACGATGTCCGCACCATCAAGGAACAGCTGGGGACCATCCGGGTGCTGGGCGAGGACCGCGGCCTGACCGAAGGCGCGACCCTCAACTCGATGCTGGATGACCTGAAGAAGAAGGATCGCGATTCGAAGGACCGAATCGAACTCGAGAACCGGCTTGCTCGAATCGCCGAACTGGCCAAGACCGGCGAGACGACGAGCATCACGCTTCCCGAGACTCGGCGACAGACCCTCCAGAACAACCTCTCCATTCAGGCCGTTCTTCTTGATCCCGCGATCGCGAAACAGGCCGTACGTCTGCAACAGGCCAAGTTCGAAAGCACGTTCAATCTCAGCGTCACCCAGACCCGCACGGTCGGCCCGCAATTCGTCCCCTCCAAGAACAATCCCCCAACAACCTTCGACTCCGAGCGAACTCAATTCGTCGCGGTGCCATCGGTCGATGTCCCGCTCCGAAGCGGTGGAAATCTCTCCGTCGACTGGACCACCACCACGTCCCTTCAGTCAACCGCACAGGGTTCAAGCTCGAACGCGATCGTTCAACCGGGCGTCTCGATCACTCAACCCATCCTTCGCAATGCCGGCTACGACTACAACGAGTCATCCATCGTGATTGCGCAGGCTGGAGAAGCCCGGGCCGAAGCCGCGACCCAGTACTCGATTCTCAGCACTCTTCTCGAGGCCGAGACCACGTACTGGAACCTCTATCGGGCCGCCGAGATCCTGAAGGTCCAGAAGGACATCTACAACTACACCAAGAAGACGCTCGACGACACGAGAACCCAGGTCAACGCCGGCTACGGATCGATTTCTTCGGTCTACAACTTCGAAGTGACGCTTTCAACTTCGGTCTCTCAGCTTCTCAGTGCGGAAGACTCTCTCGCCATCGCCGTCCGAAGTCTCAAGTCGACGATTCAGAACCCCGAAATCTCGCTGGACGGCTCGGCCGCGATCGTGCCATCGACGGAACCGATCCTCCGAACCTTCGACTTCGACAAGACGCTGCTTGTGGACGCCGCCGTCCGCAATCGAGCGGATCTGCTCGGACTCGAGGCGGCGCAGATCGAGGCGACGATCGAAGTCCTCGCGGCCAAGAACCAGCTCCTCCCCGAGCTCGACTTCATCGGAAGCTACAACCTCAATGGCTTTGACTTCGCGGGCCGGTCACTTCCCACGGCTCGCAGCGACATCTTCGATGGCACGACGGTCAACAACCCGGCCGGCTTCTCGATCGGCGTGACGGCATCCGTGCCACTTGGGAACGAGGCGGCGGATGCGAACTATCAATCCGCCCTGTTCTCCCGACTCCAGGCGATCGCCAACACCCGGCAACAGGAGATCACGGTCGCGACGGAAGTCCTGAATGCCATCGACAACCTCGAGTTCGGCTGGCGGCAGATCCTCGTCGCACGCTACGAAGTCGCCGCCGCGAACCGCAACCTCGAAGCGATGAAGACGCTGTTCCAGATGGGCGAACGCACCAGTACCGACCTGGCCAATGCCATCAATCTGCTGGCTCTGGCCCGAATCAACAGCGTTTCACAGGACGCCAACTATCAGATCGACCTCGCCAATCTTGCGGCCGCGACCGGTTGCCTGCTTGGTCACGCCGGCGTGGAGTGGAGAGACGCGAGTCGCCTCGACCTCCTCGAAAATCCCCAGACGCTCTCCCCTCCGCTTCCCTACGACGTCGCCGACGCACCGCCGGCGGAAGCCGATCCGAAGAAGAAGACCTCCGAGTCCGACGACGCACCGACGCCGGCGACGATGAATGAGTGAACCCGTCGACCTTTCGGACTATCTCGCGAACGCCTTTCTCCCCGCGGCGAGTGCCCCCCTTCCAACCCTCCCGCTCCCGGATGAATCGCATGTGGCCGGCTGGAGAGCCTGGAAACCAGACGGCGCGGTGACTCCGGCCGAGCTCGCGGAACGCCTGCCACAAGCGGCGTTCCCGATCGAAGCGGGAATGGCCAAAAGCTCCGCCTACCGCGCGGCGATTCTGTCGGCGGATGCCTCGGCGATCCCCTCGAATCCGATCCTCCCCGAGGGAATGCTCGACTTCTCCGTCGAGGCGGACTTCGCCGGACACCTCCCCGTCGTGGGAACCCACGACCGCGAACTCTTCGAGTGGCTGTTCCGGACGCTGGGCGCCCGCTGCGAGCCCGTACCGATCTCACCCCAGGTTCACGCCTTGTTGATCACCGGGCTGATCGCGCCGGGCCGCATCACCGCCACTCATGAGGCATGGGAAGCCGGCGGTCTTCGTGATGACCCTGCGGTCCTCGGCGTCGACCAGTGGAACCAGGCGATGCCGCTTCTCGACAAGGCCGACCCGACGCGGTTCCGGGACCGGATGCTCATCCTGCACGACGAGGTCTATGCCGGCCTCGAGGCGATCGACCTCGATCCGCCGCTCGACCCTGCGACCTGGCTCGAGAAGTCGCGGATCATCCGCCACCACCATGAGTTCGCCCATTACGCCACGAGACGCCTCTTCCAGAACATGCGACTCAATCTCCATGACGAGATCATCGCGGACAGCATGGGATTTCTGGCTGCATTCGGGCGGTTCGACTCGACGCTCTTTCTTCGAGCGATGGGAATCGAGCCGGATCGGATTCCGATCTCGGATGCTCGTGCCTGGACCTACGTTCAGGGCTTGACCGAGCCGAACGTCCTCGAAGTCTGCCGGTTGACCATCGACGCCGCCCGCAACGTGGAGGCCTGGCTTGAACTCATGCCCGGCATCGCTCCCCCGCAGGTGCTTCAGTCCCTGGCACGGACGAGCCTCCCGGAACTTGCCGGCGCCGACGCGATCGAACGCCTGACTGCCACCCTCGACCGTTGAACCGCAGTCGGATCACGAACGAGCCGGCGTCCTCCCCCACGACGCTCCCGGATCAGGTATCAACGTCGGCATGAATCCCCTCGATGACCCACTTTCGCATTTGAAGTCCCTCCCGGACCGGGCCGCCCGATACCAGTGGCTCGATGGTCTCGATCGGCTCGACCGTAATCGAGTGCTCAACCGGCTCACGGAAGACGACCGGCGACGCTATCGACAACACACCGACGCCCGAGTCAAGATCGGAAAGAGGGTCACACTCGCCTCCGTCGATGCGGCGCGAATGACCGCTGCGGTCGAAGGAAAGGCAACGGAGATCAAGGACATGATCCAGGCGCTCTACACGGTGATGCCGAAGCTCACCGAAAGCCAGCGCGACTGGGTCGAGCGAATCGATCAGGCGGGCGCCGCAACGACCCGCGCTTCACCGTTCTCGGCGAAGCAGGCGGCGGTGATCCGTGATCTCTATCGCAAACAGTTTCAAAAGCGACGATGAGCACACGATCAAGCTCCGGCCGCCTTCCACAGGTCGCTCGATCGGCTATGTTCGCGGTCCAGACTTCGAGTCCATCTCTTCACAGGAATCACCCACCGTGCCTCGAAACGCCACCACGCTCACCAACCGTCATCCTGCCAACTTCCTCGCCATCGTATTCGCGCTCATCGCCATGGCTGGCTGCGGCACCACCGCTCGATCCACGGGGACGTCCTCGGAAGCGAAACCGCTCGGCGCCCCGACCCTGACGGTCTACAACGCACCACCGATCATCCTTCAGACCGAAGCCCAGAAGCGAGACGCCGGCGTCAACGCGATCGTCGGCTGGCATGCGGATCTCGATGACGCCGAAGGCGACGGCGCGAAGACCATCGGCAAGTGCAACGGCACCATGCAGGTCACGCGGATCGAAGACGATCGGGAACACCGCATGACCATGATCGAAATCGACTGGGATGGCAGCAGCGATTCGATCGTCGCCGGTGGGTCACATCCCTATCCCAAGAAGGGCATCGAGACCACGACTCCGATCGTTCGCGGCGTCCTCGGCGGAACCGGAACGTACGCCAACGCCCGGGGCGAAGTGGTGAGCACCCGCCTCCCCAGTGGTTGGTATCGACATGAGATCTGGCTGTTCAACTGAGCGGCCCCTCCACCCTTCAAAGCCGATTCAAGAAGACCCCGAAGGAGACTTCGGGGTCTTTTCTGATTCATGGCGGGACCGGCCGCCGGGTACTGGACCGGCCACGGCACGGCGTCGCCGCACCGACGGATGCAAATTCAGCCATACTCGGCCGAAGTTTCTTTCCTGCGGAGACCCTCATGCACCCATCTCGCCACCGACACCGCCTCTTCATCGCCATCGCGGCGTTCATCTCCACCTTTGCCATCTCGATGGTGGCGGCCGCGCAGCACAGACTGATCACTCAAGGGAACAACACCCTTGCCATCGTCGATGCCGAAGGAAACATCGAGTGGGAGATGCCCTGGGGCGGCATTCACGACATCCACGTGCTTCCTGACGGTCACATCATGGTGCAGCGCGGGGCGTCTGAAGTCGTGGAGATTGATCCCGACACGAAGCAGGTCGTCTGGTCCTACGACAGTCGAGTGAAGAACGGGAACCAGGGAAGGGCCGTGGAGGTCCACGCGTTCCAGCCCCTGCCACCGAGGTCGGCGACGAATCCGACCGACGACTGGCGACTGATGATCGCGGAGAGCGGTCCGGCTCGAATCATCGAAGTGGATCGGGCCGGCACCATTCGCGCCACCACGCCGATGACCGTCAAGAAGCCGCACCCGCACATGGATACCAGGCTCGCCCGCAAGATCGGGAAGAACCGCTACCTCGTCTGCCATGAAGGCGATGGCGCCGTTCGCGAGTATGCCCAAGGCACCGGCGAAGTGATCTGGGACTACGACGTCCCGATGAAGGTCGGGGGCCGTGCTGGGGACGCGAAGGAGGGCCACGGCCCGGACGCCTTCGGCAACAAATGTTTCGGTGCGCTGCGCCTTGCCAACGGCAACACCTTGATCGCGACCGGAAACGGTCACAGCGTGATCGAAGTGGACCCCGCGAAGAAGATCGTGTGGAGCCTGACTCAGAACGAGCTTCCGGACATTCGCCTCGCCTGGGTCACCACCTTGGAAGTTCTTCCGAACGGGCACTATGTGATCGGGAACTGTCACGCCGGCCCCGGTCAGCCGCTCTTGATCGAGCTCGATCCGAAGACCAAGAAGGTCGCCTGGACCTTCGACCAGTTCGATCGCTTCGGAAACAGCGTCCCCAACTCACAGATTCTCGATGCCCCCGGCGCGAACCGGTAGGGCGGCGAAGCCATGAGGCCGGCACCGGTCTCAAGAATCCGGGGGCACCCAGCCTTGAATTTCAGGGTTCACGCCGCTTTCTTCAACTCGGCTGATTCTCGATCGTCTTCATCCGTCTCGGCCGGGTCGGCTTCCGGAAGTTCGATCAGGAATCGAGAGGCGTTGTCGGGCTTCGCTTCCAGCAATGGCCGCCAGGAATCGTCGTCGTCGAGATAGACCTTCAACCACGCCAGCGAGAAGCGCCCGACGTCGCCGCCGGCATACCTCGGATTCATCGGAAGGCTGTGACCGCCGCGTCGGACCTCGTAGAGAAGCTTCGGCGTCGAGTCGGGGAGCTTCTCGTAGTGCTTGAGCGCATGCTTGTTCACCGGAGCCGGACCATCGCGCTCGCCTCCGAGAAAGAACACCGGTACATCGTGCGTCAGGTACGGCCGTGGTTTCCACGGGCACAACGCCAGGACCGCCTTGATCGACGGATCGAGCGTCGCCGCCACCTGCGCGCCGCCGCCGCCCATCGACCAACCCCCCACCGCCATACGGTCCGGGTCGAGCCGGCCGAAGAGCGGAGAGCCTTCACGTTCGTTCTCGGCACGGAGCGTGACCATGCCGTCGACCAATGCTTCCCCGCGGGCATCGGGATTCACCGTGGGATTGTTGGTTCCGATGGTCATGACGACGAAGCCATGAGACGCCAGATACGGACCCCATCGAGACATGCTCCGCTCCGGCCCCATGAACCCCGGGACCAGAACCACGCTCGAGAGCTCGACGAGTTCGGGTGTCGTCGAATCGACGACGACGGCGGGTTCGGAACCCGCGTCTGTTTCTCCATCCGGGACGTCGGCCTTCGAGTCCTTGATCACCGGGTAGTAGACGGTCGCCTCGGCGTACTTCGGACCGTTGCGCAGGCCATCCCTCTCCTTGTAGGACTCGACGCCGAAGGGACCGAACGCGCGGGCCGCATCGATTCGGGCATCGATTTCGGCATCAGCTTTCGGTGCGGGCGGCGTGACCGGATCATCGATGACCGCGGCATCAAGCATGCCCAGCGCGAGGGCCGGCATGAGCAGCCAGGCCGACAAACACAGGAGAAACCGACCCGTGCGGCAGGCGAGGCGATTGCCGAAGGTCGCACCGAAGATCGCACCGAGTACCGGGTCGGACTTTGAATCGGGCATCTATCCATATCCTCCATCAGAGAAATCGAACTGATGCAGAATAGGCTCCCGGCGACTCGCATGGCTGCCGGATGCGATTATT
>NHBO02000060.1 GCA_002167845.2 Phycisphaera sp. TMED9
ACCGAGCACATCCTTCGCGGCGGACCGGTGGTCTGGCCGATCCTCGGTCTCGCCGCGGCGGCCCTCCTGGCCGCGATCGGCAAGTGGATCAGTCTGTCGCTCGTTCCCAGTCCGTCCCGCAAGCGGATCGATGCCCTCCTCCAGTGCGTGGAGGAGGGGCGTCTCGACGCGGCGAAGGAGGCCGCGGCGGGTATCCGTGGTCCGACCGGGGAGATGCTCGCCGCGGGTGTGGCATTGATCGGCAAGCCGGTCGAACTCCTCGAGGAGGTCATGTACGAGCGGGTGCTCGTGACCCGGCTCAAGGTCCAGCGTCTGCTTCCGTTCATCGCGATCTCGGCGGCCGCGGCGCCGTTGCTCGGCCTGCTGGGCACCGTGACCGGCATCATCAGCACCTTCAAGCTCATCACGGTCTTCGGAACCGGTGACGTGAAGACGCTCTCCGGCGGGATCTCCGAGGCGCTGATCACCACGGAGCTCGGACTGATCGCGGCGATCCCCGCCCTTCTCCTCCACGCCTACCTCTCCCGGAAGGCGAAGGGCATCACCGACCGCATGGAGCAGTCCGCGCTGTCGCTCGTGAACGGGGTCGCGATCGGGCAACCGGACCCGCGAGACGCCGGGTCCGATCAAGCAACGACGGACGCCTCGTCCGGTGGCGGAAGTGATGCGTCCGCGGCGGAGTCCGCGCGGGACGCCCTCGTGGAACTGCTCGGTCCGCTCCTCGAGGAACGACGCGGTTCCGACGACTCGAAACCAACGTCGGACCCCGCTTGACGCCGATTCCGCCGCCACTGGAGCATCTCCATCATGGAACCAAAAAACGAATCCGACACCCTCGGCCTCTGGGGCCAGGCCGTCGAGACCTGGATGGACGGGGGCTGGGCGATGATCCCCCTCGCGGTGGTCGCGTTCATCATCTTCGGACTCGGTACCGACCTCTACATGACCCTTCGCGGGAAGGGCTTCAAGCGTCTCTCCGAATCCGCCTGGCGGGAGTGGATCGACGCCCCGGATCGTCGCCGGGGCCGCGTCGGACGGATCATCGAGATCGCTTCGGCGGCTCGGACCATCTCGGAGTGCGAGGCCATCTTCGAGGCGATCCGGTTGAAGGAGCTGAGCCCGATCCGGCGCAGTCTGCTGCTGATGCGGACCTGCGTGGGCGCGGCGCCGTTGCTTGGACTGCTGGGCACCGTGACCGGCATGCTCGCGACCTTCACGGCGCTCGCGACGGGGTCGGGTGGGGACAAGACGATGGGGCTCATCGCGTCCGGCATCTCGGAAGCACTGATCACCACCGAAACCGGCCTGGTGATCGCGCTTCCGGGCGTCTTCTTCCAGTATCAGATGAACCGCACCTTCGAGCGATACCGGGCGTTTCTCGCCCAGCTTGAATCGGTGTTCACGCAGAAGATCCATCAGCGACAGGTCGAGTCTTCACGACTCGCGGCCTGACGCGAAAATCGACAGGAGATCCATTCATGGGACGATTCCGAGAAAAGAGCGGCGAGGAGGGGAACGAGGCTTCGGTCGACATGTCCCCGCTCATCGACTGCGTGTTCATCCTGCTGATCTTCTTCATCGTCACGACGACGTTCGTCGAGGAGACGGGCGTCGACGTCGACAAGCCGCAGGCGGCATCGTCGGCGGCGCTGGACAAGAACAGCATCATGATCGCGCTCACCAAGGAAGGTGACATCCGGTACGGCGGCCGGGGCATCGCCATGAACGAGATCAGGCCGCTGGTTCGACGGCTCCTCAACGGAGATCCGTCCCTGCCGGTGATCATCGAGGCGGACGAGGGTTCGAAGACGGGTCTCATGATCCAGATTCTGGACGAGGTCAAGCTCGCCAAGCCCGACGATCCGCCGACCGTCAGCGTCGCCACCAGGATGTGAACAGGAGGGTCTCGCCCGTGATTCGAAGGACGCTCGACATCCTCCGCTCCCTCGTGAAGCGCACCGTGGTGGTGGGTGGTGGCGTCGCCTTGACGCTCATCTTCTTCCTCGTCCTGCCGCTCATGCAGCGGATCGGGGATCTCGGAGGCGACGACGTCGTCGTCAGACAGATCAATCTCGCCGCGTTCGAGCCGCCGCCACCACCGCCGGAACCGGAAGAGCCGGAACCGCCCGAGGAGTCGGAGGACATCGAGCCGCCCGAGATCTCGGATGAGATCAAACCGCTCGATCTCAACATGCTCAGCGATCTTCTCGAGGGAAGCATCGGTGGGGACCTCGGCTCGGCCGACTTCACCGTCGATCTCGGCGTCGCCGGAGGCGAGGAACCAGACACCGACTGGATGCTCGACGATCTCGACGAACGGCCCGTCGCAACGTACCGGGAGGCGCCGAGTCTCGACGACGAAGCGCAGCGCCGGGCAGGGCTCTACGGCGCGGAGGTCTGGGTGATCTTCATCGTCGACGAACGGGGGCGGGTCGCCGAGGCCGATGTGCAGCGTTCCAGCGACCCCCGGTTCAACTCGGCGTGCCTCGCCGCGATCCGCAAGTGGCAGTTCGAGCCAGGCAAACGGGATGGAACCCCGGTCCGCGCTCGCATGCGAGTTCCCTTCATCTTCAACAAGACCCGGTGATCCGACCGGCTTCCTCCACGACCCGCTCCACCGAGAACCAGAACCATGATCAACCTTCTTCCATCCCGGCTCCGCCCTCTGCTCGCGATTCTCGCCCTTCTCACCGCCGACGTGACCTCGGCGGACGATGTGGCCGACGTCTGGAACACCCCCGAGTTCCAACGGCGGTTCGCGGACGCACTCCTGGTCGAATCCTCCGTGGTGCCTCCCGTGGAGCAGGATGAACGCGAGACCCTCGTCGAGGTGCAGCGGCTTCTCGGCCAACGGAAGTACGACGAGGCGGAGTCGATCCTGAAGCGGGAGATCGACGCGAAGAGCAGCGCGTGGTTCGACTTCCTGCTGGGCGGCGCGTATTTCAATCAGGAGCGTTTCGAGGACGCGGTGTCCGAGTACACCGCGGCGACCGGGAAGTTCCCTTCCTTCCAGCAGGCCTGGAGCATGCTCGGGGCGTCGCAGCTCGGCGCCGGTCTGCCGGTGGAGGCGGTCGGCTCGCTCGCCCGCGCCTACGAACTCGGCGCGAAGGACTTCCGAACCCTGGGGCTCATCGCCAAGGCCCACCTCGAGACCGAGAACTGGCTGGCCGCGGAGTTCGCGCTCCGGAACCTCATCATGCTCGATCCCGCCCAGCCCGAGTGGCAGGCCAAGCTCGCGCAGACCTACTTCAAGCAGGGACGCTACGCCGAGACCGCGTCGATGTTCGGCTCGCTGATCAACCGATACCCGGATGAGCCGCGGTTCTGGAAGTTCCAGGCCGACGCGTTCGTGAGGATGGGCGAACCGATGCGAGCCGCCGAAAACTACGAGATCCTCGTGGGCCTCGGCCTCGGGGACGCCGAGGCGTTGGAGGTGCTGGCCAACATCTACGCCAACGAGGGACTCGCCGACGTCGCCGTGGACTACTACATCCAGGCGTTCGAGGCCTCGGATATGCCGGATCCCACCTTCGCGTTCAAGGCGGCGGAGAACTTCGTCCGCCGAGGAATGATCGACGACGTGTCCCGACTGCTCGAGCATGTCCGGGCCGAGATGGACGAGGATCTCGACACCCCGCAACGGACGAAGCTGCGAAGGCTCTCGGCCCGGATCGCCGTCGCGCGCGGCGAAGGCGAGGAACAGGCGAGAATCCTCGAGGAGATCGTCTCCATCGACCCCACCGACGGCGAGGCACTGGTGCTGCTCGGGCGGTACCACGCGGGGAAGGGCGACTACCCCGCGGCGATCGCGTGGCTGGAACGGGCTGCCCTGAACCCGGACGTCGAGGCGGAGGCGAAACTTCGACACGCCGAGACGCTGGTCCGGCAGGGGAAGTACGCGCCGGCGATTCCACTCCTGCGAGCCTATCTCCAGCAGGAATCGAACCCGGCGGTCCAGCTCTTCTTCGACCAGGTCTCGGCGAGGGCCCGCGCCGCGGGCAAGGGTGGGTGAGTCCGCGGCCGACGCGACTCAGCGCTCGTGGCTGATGAGATCCTCGAACGTCTCCCGACGCCGGATGACGCGATGGACGTCCCCGTCGACCAGAACTTCGGCGGGCAGAGGCATCGCGTTGTACCGGCTGGCCATCGTCATGCCATAGGCCCCGGTNGCGAAGATCGCGANCAGGTCNCCCCGGTCGCACCGTGGGAAGGACCGGTCACGGGCGAGGAAGTCGCCGGTCTCGCAGATCGGTCCGACGATGTCGACGACTTCCAGATCGGCGAGGTCGGGATGTTCGGCTCTCGTCGTCGGAACGAGCGAAGGTGGGACCGCGGTCGGCCAGGCGAAGTGGAACGCGTCGTAGTGGCTGGGGCGGAGAAGCGCGTTCATTCCACCATCACAGACCAGGAACGTCTTGCGACCCGAGGTCTTCCGCACCACGACCTCGAGCAGGAGGATNCCGGCATTGGCGGCGATGGCCCGTCCGGGCTCGAGAATGATCTTCGTTCCCCGGCGGACTCGATCCGCGAGGAGCGGGCAGATCGCGTCGGCATAGGTCGCGGCGTCTGGTGCCCGACCGGTCTCGTAATCCGCGGCGAATCCGCCGCCGATGTCGAGCCGGTCGATGGTGCCGCCGTCTTCTTCAACGCGTTCGGCGAGTTCGAGAAGGCGCTTCAGTCCGACGACGAAGGGATCCGTCTCGTAGATCGGCGACCCGAGATGGACGTGCAGGCCGGTGGCGGCGACCGACGGGTCGCTTNGCACCGACGCGAACACCCCGGGGACGCGTTCGGCGTCGATGCCGAACTTGGTTTCGCGGGTACCGGTGGTGGTGTGTCGATGGGTGTGGGGATCCACGTCGGGGTTGACACGAATCGAGACCGGGGCCACGCGATCAAGATGTCTGGCCACCGTGGCGATGGTTTCGAGTTCCTGTTCGCTTTCGACGTTGATCGAGCCGATCCCCGCTTGCAAGGCGGATTCGATCTCCGGTGCGGTCTTGCCGACGCCGGCATAGACGCACCGTTCCGCAGGAATGCCGGCTTCCAGCGCGCGATGCAGTTCGCCGCCGCTCACCACGTCCATGCCCGAGCCCAGTTCTCCCAGCAGGCGAAGCACCGAGAGGTTCGCGTTGCTCTTGACCGCGAAGCAGATCAGTGGATCGATCGGGGCGAACGCGTCCTGGAACCGCTGGTAGTGCGCGGTCAGCGTCGCGGCCGAGTAGACGAACGTCGGCGTGCCCAGCTCTTCGGCGATCGCTGCGACGTCGACGTCCTCGGCGTGAAGGCGGCCGGATCGATGGTGGAAGTGGTCCATGCGGGTGACAGGATAATCGGCGGCGCTTCGGCGTGAGTCAGAGCACGCGGACCGCGCGGGGATAGGAACCTCGGACGTGGAGGCTGCTGCAGTGCGTCCGGGCGTCTTCGATCGCCGCCGCGACGGAGGCATCGTCGCGATGTCCTTCGAGGTCGGTGAAGAAGGTGTACTGCCAGTTGTCCAGTCGTGAGGGGCGTTTGTCGATGTGGGTGAGGTTCACGCCGGAATCACGAAACGAGGCGAGCACGTCGACCAGGGCGCCGGGGCGGTTGGCGGTCTGGAATTGGACGGTGGTGCGATCGTGTCCGGTGGCCGCGGGAGCCTGTCTTCCGATGACCAGGAATCGAGTGATGTTCTCGGCGCGGTCCTGGATTCGATCGAAGAGCACCTTCACCCCGTGGATCTCCCCGCCGAGTCGGCAGCCGACGGCGGCCGTCCGGCTGGCGGACGAGGCCCGCATCACCGCGGCGGACGTGCTCGATGTCTCGATGATCTCGACGTGGGGGAGCGTCGCGGCGAGAAACTTTCCGCACTGCGCCAGCGCTTCCGGCTTGCTCGCGACCGCCTTGATGTCTTCCGGACTGCAGTTGGCCATCAACGCCTGATCGATCGCGACCAGGCTTTCNGCACAGACCGGNGCCTCGTGTTCCGCGAGCGCATCGAGCGTCTCGGTGATCGAGCCACCGATNGAATTCTCGTAGGGNANGAGCCCGTAGTCGGCACGATCCGTCATGACCTCTTCGACGACCGAGTTGATCGAGGTCATCGGCGCCAACTCGGTGCTGGATCCGAAATGCCTCAGGGCGGCCAGATGACTGAAAGAGCCTTCCGGCCCGAGATAACCGATCCGGAGCGGGCGTTCGAGTCGGAACGAACCCGACATGAGCTCTCGCCAGATCGCCTCCACGGTTCTCTCGGGGAGCGGTCCCTGATTCGACGCGAGCACCCGTTTGAGGACCGCGGATTCGCGATCCGGCGCATAGATCGGTGTCCCGTCGCCCTGCTTGGCGCGGCCGACGTCGACCACCACCCGGGCCCGTTCGCTGAGGAGTTCCATCAGTTTTCGGTCGAGGTCGTCGATTCGCTGACGAAGGTCGTCGAGGTCCCGAGTCTCATCGCGGTCGGGGGGATCGGGATGGGTGGAATCATCGGTCATGGTTGGAAGGTACGTGATGCGCTCGAGGGGGGTTGGGCGAGTTGTGGCGGAAACCGTGAATTGGTCGATATCCATGATCGTGCTGTTGCTTCTCCAAGAAACACCGGAAGACGCCCTGGCGACGTCGGTTCCCTGGTCCGCCGCCGATCCGGTTTCCCTGCTCGTCGTCGGAGTCGTCGGTCTGGTCCTCCTTTTGTTCGGAGGGCGTCTGTTTCGACCGAGTCTGGTTCTGGCCGCCGCCGTGGCCGGTGCGATGCTCGGTCTGCAACTGGCCTCGGCCACCCGAGCCGGAACGCTTCCGGGGTGGATGATGACTGCGAGCATTCCGCCGCTGGTCTGGGTGATCGGGATGCCGCTCGTCGCTGGAGTTCTGGCGGCGGTCTTCGCCCGGGTGGTGCTGGCGATCTTGATCGGTGGTCTCGGAGTCGGCGGCGTGTTGTTGATCGCGGTGGCGGTCTTCGGGGCGGGCGAAGCGCCCGCGGGTTCCGGATCGAACGCCGACACGACGGCGGCGAGTTGGCGTGTCGAGTGGCAGGAGCAGGCAGAGCCCGCGGCGCAGGATGATGGCCAGGGNCTCCTCGAGGGGATTCGGGCGGCAGCCGTCGAGGAGATCGGTGGCCAGGTCGTTGATGCGGCGACACAGCGAGGTCTGGAACATGTGGATGAGGCCCGGCGACGACTGCTGGGCCTGACCGACACGCTTTTCGGCGAACTCCGCGCCTGGTGGTCCGTTCGCACCGCTCACGTGGCGCCGGCGATGCTCGACCTGGTCATGGCGATCGCGGTGGTGGTCGGGATCGCGGGTTTCATCATCGCGTTGGTCCGGCCGGTTCTGGTGGCGTCGATCGGAACCGCGTTCCTCGGTGGATGGATGCTCATGGCCTGCGGCGCCGTGCTGTGGTCCCGGTTCTCGTCGACGGGCGATCTGCCGTCGCCGTTCCTGATGCTGCTGGGCTGGGGATTCGCGACGGCCGTCGGGCTCCTCGTTCAGGCATCGACCCGGCCCGCCAGAAAGCCCCCAGAAGCCTCGTCAACCGAGGGCTGAGGGTGGCCAAAGGTCGCCGAGAACGCCTCTCAGGGCCCATTGGACGCGATATCTGATCGTTCATCCGGTATCGGGCCGATATCGAGGCTTGACCCTGACCCCGTCGAAGGCCGCCATGCGGTCGTCGAATCCGATCGCCAATGGAGCCGTTGACATGACGCCCCTGATCTTCGCCGAAGTCGGTGACCTCACATTCTCGAATACCTGGGAGACGATCCTGAATTCGTTGGATCTCTTCCGACGTCCCGACGAGATCCTGAACATGCTGACGTCCTTGCCCATCGTCGGCGCCGTGGTGGTCACCGCGGTGGGGGTGGCGTGCGTCTTCCGGGGATACAAGTGGCACAAGCCCGTCGTGGTCCTTCTCTCGTTGATGCTTGGATTCGCGGTGGGACGGATGATCAGTCAGGATGTCGGGAAGTCGGCGGTGGTCGCCATCTCGCTCGGCGTGTTGCTGGCCGCCATCGCGTCGCCGCTGCTGAAGTACGCGGTCGCGATCTTCGCCGGCATCGCCGGCGCGGGCATCGGCGCCACGGTCTGGTCATTCTTCAATCCGGGTGAGACGGCGCTGGCCTGGGCCGGTGCGGGCATGGGGTTCATCACCCTCGCGCTTCTCAGTTTCATCTTCTTCCGAATCGTGGTGATCGTCTTCACCAGCGTCGGCGGTGCCGCCATGATGGTGATGGGTTCGGTCGCGTTGCTGCTTCAGATCGATTCGATCTCGGCTCAGGTTCAGGAACAGTTGTCGCTTCACCCCGGCGTGCTTCCTCTCGTGGTGGTCACGGCGGCGGTTCTCGGCATCGTTCATCAGCAGGGCAATTCCACGGAACCAGCCGGCGAAGAGGAATGAGTCTCATCCGACACTTCCGTTCGTTCGATCGCGACGGGTTTCGATCCGACGGCCGAGTNCGTCTTCTCGCCACAGGGCTGGTCATGGGCTTGATGGCCGGCTGCTCGGGTGGATCGACCCCGCCGCCGGGCCCGGCTCCGGTCCCACAACCCGCTTCCGATCCACCGGCTGACGACCCTCCGCCGGCCACGCCGTCGACTGATACAAGCTCTGGAACACGCATGAAACAGGATGAATCCGGCCACGGCGCGGCCGGCGGCGATCGAACGCCGAATCGCCTCGCCGATGAGACCAGTCCCTATCTCCTCCAGCACGCCTACAACCCGGTCGACTGGATGCCATGGGGCGAGGAGGCGTTCGCGGAGGCCCGCCGCCGGGATGTGCCGATTCTGTTGTCGATCGGATACTCCACCTGCTACTGGTGTCACGTGATGGAACGGGAGAGCTTCGAAAACCCCGCGATCGCGGAGATCATGAATCGCGACTTCGTCTGCATCAAGGTCGATCGGGAACAACGTCCGGACGTGGATGAGATCCACATGACCGCGTGCCAGATCTTCACGCAGTTGACTGAAGGCCGCGCCTCGGGCGGATGGCCGCTCAACGCGTTTTTGAATCCTTTCACGCTCGAACCCTTTCTGATCGGGACCTACTTTCCGCCCGAGCCGTCCTACGGTCGCCCCAGCTTTCCTCAGATCCTCGAGAACATCTCCGGATCCTGGGCCACCCGGCGCGAAGAGATCGTGGCGCAGGGGAATCGGATCGCGACCCTGGTCAAGGAGCGGCTTTCCGCGGATGCGAGCGAAGCAAGGCTCGATCCCTCACTGGGCCGATCGACGGCGAGCGGGCTGCTGCAGTATCACGATCCGGTGAACGGTGGATTCGGCGGGGCACCGAAGTTTCCGCAACCGGTGTTTCTCGAACTCATGATGGAGATCGGTTGGGAGGATCCCGCGATGCGGGCCGCGATTCTGAAGACGCTTGATCGGATGGCGGTCGGTGGCGTGCATGATCAGGTGGCCGGTGGATTCCACCGCTATTCGGTCGACGCGGAATGGACCGTTCCACACTTCGAGAAGATGCTCTACGACAACGGGCAGCTCGCGTCGATCTACGCCGAGGCTCACGCTCGGACCGGTGATCCCTATCACGCGGAGGTGGTCCGCGGGATTCTCGAGTACGTCCTTCGGGAGATGACCGATACGGACGGCGCGTTCTGGTCCGCTCAGGATGCGGAAGTCGACGCCCGTGAGGGCGGGACGCAGATCTGGCTTCCCGCCGAAGTGGAGGCCGTTCTGACCGAGGCGAAGCTGGAGGCGGATCTCGACTTCGCGATGTCGCTCTACGGTCTCGATGCGGGAGCCAATTTTCGTGATCCGCATCACCCGGAGGCACCCCCGTCGAACGTGCTGAGGCTTCGCGATCGCCCGGAGGTGGTCGCGGCGGCGATGAACCTCCAACCCACGGAGTTCGCGGCACGCCGCGCCCGCGTCGATGCGGCGCTGCTGGCCGCCCGGGAGTTGCGTCCTCAGCCCGCGCTTGATGACAAGATCCTCGCGGGTTGGAACGGCTTGATGATCAAGGGATTCGCGGATGCGGGTCGAGTGCTCGAGGACTCGAAGTTCATCGATGCGGCGAATCGCGCCGCGNACGCGGTGCTCGGGCGGCTCGGCCGGGAGGATGGCGGTCTGTACCGCACGGCTCGGGGCGAGATCGTGCAGATCGACGCCTTCCTGGAGGACTACGCGTTGCTCGCGGAAGGGTTGCTGGCGCTCCACCGTGCCACGGGCGACCCCGTCCGGCTGGATCAAGCGGCGGCATTGGTGGAGGCGGCGAGAGTCCGCNTCTGGAACGACGAACGTGGTGGATGGTTCGACACTCAGGCCGGACAGTCGGACCTGATCGTGCGAGCGGTCAACATGAACGACGGGGCGGTTCCCAGCGGCGCGGGCACGATGCTGCTGAACATCTCCGAACTCGCCCGCCTCACTGGAGATCCGGCGTATCTGGACACGTTGCAATCAGCGATGGCCGGAATGTCGAGCGGGATCGCGNAGAACCCGAGCGGTGCGGCGCGAAGCGTGATGGCGGTCGATCGACTCGCGAAGTCCGATCCGCTTCGGCTTCCGGGAATGCGCGCGGTGCCGCCGGTCGANGAGCCGGTGGCTCGGCCCACCAAGGTGATCGCCGAGGTCATCGAAGGCGATGCCCCGGGGCGATATGTCCTGCGGTTCGAGATCCCCGATGGACAGCACCTCAACGCCCACGAGCCCGGCGGGGACACGCCGGAGGCCGCCGGATTGATCGGACTGTCGCTCGTCGAGGTTTCGGGTGGCAAGGTCCGGATCGAGTGGCCGAAAGGAACACCCTGGCGGGACGGCATTCAAGTCCACGCCGGGACGCTCAATGTGGCCTTCAGTGTCGTCCGGGANACCCCGGAATCCACCGTGGTCTTCATGGTCGGCTGGCAGGCCTGCGACGAGCGGGTCTGCTTCCGCCCGGAGGAAGTGGAGTTCGCGATC
This sequence comes from Phycisphaera sp. TMED9, assembly GCA_002167845.2. Taxonomy (GTDB): domain Bacteria; phylum Planctomycetota; class Phycisphaerae; order Phycisphaerales; family SM1A02; genus UBA12014. The sequence goes on from NHBO02000060.1 coordinate 10,891, forward strand.
CGGCCTTGAACGCGATCCGGCCTTGAACGCGACCGGCCTCCCGCGATCCTTCTACCATCTCCAGAATGCGCACCATNAACAGCCCCTTCCGGGTGGTCATCGTCTCCACCGGCGGAACCATCGAGAAGACCTACTGCGAACTCGGCGGCGTTCTGAGCAATCAGATCAACGTGCTCGACGTGCTGCTCGCCCAACTGGAGCTCGACGGGGTCGAGGTCTCGAGAGTCTCCTTGATGAACAAGGACAGTCTCGACATGACCGAGGAGGATCTGGAGTCCGTCGTCGCTTCAGTGCGTGCGGGCCTGGAGGAGCATGACGGGGTGGTGGTCGTGCATGGCACCGATCGGCTCGCCGATACCGGCCATCTGCTCCATGAACGTCTCTCCGCACCCGGCAAGCCCGTGGTGCTGACGGGGGCGATGCGGCCGTTCGAGCTTCGGCAGACCGACGCGATTCAGAACATCACCGAAGCGCTTCTGGCCATTCAGCTGCTCGAGCCGGGGATCTGGTGCGTCATGCACAACAAGGCGATGCGGTTCCCCGGGGTTCGCAAGGATCGGCACCGACTCACGCTCACCGTGGATTGAGCGTCGGGTCCGCGATACCGGGCTGGAGTGACGAGGAGCGGGTATCCTCTCCAGCGAACCTCTGGAGCCTCATACATGTCGAGTTACCTCACTGCGCCCGTTCCGTCGAAGAAACTTCCGGGCGGCATTCCGTACATCATCGGCAACGAGGCCGCGGAGCGATTCAGCTTCTACGGCATGAAGGCGATTCTCGTCGTCTTCATGACGGGTTACCTGTATCTGCTGCCCGGTGCCACCAACAACGAGGCGATGACCGATACCGAGGCGATCGCGGGGTACCACTTGTTCACCTCCGCGGTGTACTTCACACCCATTCTCGGCGCCTTGCTCAGTGACATCGTCCTCGGGAAGTATCTGACGATCATGATCTTGAGCATCGTCTACTGCCTCGGTCACGGCGTGTTGGCGTTGATGGGCATCGACGACAACATCGACCCCGGTTGGATGCTCATGCTCGGGCTCGGCTTGATCGCGTTCGGCTCCGGCGGCATCAAGCCCTGCGTGTCGGCCCATGTCGGCGACCAGTTCGGCCAATCCAACGCTCACCTGCTCACCAAGGTGTTCAGTGCGTTCTACTTCTCGATCAACGTGGGCGCGTTCGTCTCGACCCTGCTCACGCCCTGGTTCCTCGAGTGGTACGGCCCACATCTCGCCTTCGGCATCCCCGGGGTCCTGATGTGCATCGCGACGTTCCTCTTCTGGTGCGGCCGGAAGAAGTTCGTCCACGTTCCTGCGGGCGGGCTGAAGTGGTTCCGCGAGACCTTCAGTTGGAAGGGGATCAGCGCGATCCTCAAGCTCGGCGTGATCTACGTCTTCGTGGCCGTCTTCTGGGCGCTCTTCGATCAGACCGGATCATCCTGGGTGCTCCAGGCCGAGGATCTCGATCGCCAGTGGTTGGGCGTGAACTGGCTTCCGTCGCAGATTCAGGCGGTCAACCCGATCATGATCCTGGTCTTCATTCCGATCTTCGCCTTCATCGTGTACCCGTGGGTCAACAAGGTGTTCACCCTCACGCCGATCCGGAAGATCTCGATCGGCCTGTTCATCATGGTGGTCGGCTTCGCGATGGTGTCATGGGTTCGGGGAGCGTTCGACGCCGGGCAGCGGCCGAGCATCGGCTGGCAGATCGCGGCCTACGCGATTCTCACCGCGTCCGAGGTCATGGTTTCGATCACCTGTCTGGAGTTCTCCTACACACAGGCTCCGCGAACCATGAAATCCGTGATCATGGCTCTCTTCCTCATGAGCGTGTCTCTTGGAAGCCTCTTTACCGCTGGCGTGAACAGCGTGATCATGGTCGACTCGAATGCGGCCGATGCGAAGAGCCTGGCCATGAAGATCGCAGACCCCGAGTCCTCCGGCGAGGGAGATGGGGTCGAGCCGGGCGTGCTCGCCAAGGCGCAAGGCCTTGGTTTCAGGGTGCTTCCCGGGGAGGGGTTCGCCCTCCGGCATGCCGGCGTCGACGCGGTGCTGGGTAATGATGACGATATTGAACTCGGGTTCGAACCGGACGGCACGATGGCCGGTTTCATGAACGAGGAATTCAAGGCCATGACGCAGGCGATCGTGAAGATCGGAGACCACTGGGAGGACCAGAAGAAGCTTCCAAGCACTGCCGAAGGCACCGAGATCATCGCGGGGTTCACCGACCCGTGGGGGCAGCAGCTGCGATATCAGATCAAGACCGGATCCAGTTTCTTCCTCACCAGTGATGGCCCGGACAATATCTGGCAGAGCGAGTTCGACATCCGCGCCGAAGTCACTCTCTCATCGAAGACTCCCGCGCAGCAGCGGGAAGCGATCGCCAATTCAGGCTCTGGAGATCTTCTCGCCTTTGCGCGTCCGGAGACGACCTGGAAGGATCGGCGTCTGAAAGAGATCGCCGCCGAGAAGGGTACGGAGGCCGACTCTGCGCCAGAAGATGAGAGCGGGTCGGCGGCGACCATCAACGAGAATCCCGATTTCGACTACTCGGTTCGCTGGGACATCGGCGGCGCGAATCGGCTGAGCGGTGCCAGTTACTTCTGGTTCTTCACCTTCGTGATGCTGGGAACCGCCGTCCTCTTCGTTCCGGTCGGCTGGTTGTATCGTCCTCAGACCTACCTCCAGGAAGAGGAAGGCGCCGGAGATTCGATCGAGAAGTCGGCGGCGTGATTTCATGACCGCGGAAACAGGCCGGGTGATACGACTTCGTCGTCCACCGGTCTTCAACGTGGTTCCCGACCGGTGGATTCCCGAGTCGATCGATCTGGAATCCGTCGATGAAGCCTGGGCCGCGCTGTGCGGGCGCAACCCTCGATACCACGATGGCGACGTCTTCCACGTCCTCGGTGTGGTTCGCAACGGGCACGGTGGGGCCATCGTGCATCTCGCGCCATCGAGTTACCGGTTTCATGCGGTCCGTGCGATGGGAATCGATACCGGTATCCGGACGCTCGGCCTCAAGGGGCTCTGCCTGGTGGAGCGTGACGGCGAGGCCGGCCTGATTGCCGGCCGCCGCAGCGATGCGAGCGGCTCTTATCCGGGCATGTGGGAATATCTTCCGGGGGGTGGCGTGCCGCCGGAGTCTGACGGATCGGTTCGGCCGGACCTCGTCTTCCAACGCGAGCTCGAGGAAGAATGCGGGGTGCCATCGTCCGGCGAGGCGATACCGATCGCCATCCTTCGAGACGATGTGGTGGGGACCTGGGAAGTGGTCTACCGCTGCGTGCTGGCGTCCAACCCGAGAAGGTCGCCGGGTTGGGAACA
>NHBO02000061.1 GCA_002167845.2 Phycisphaera sp. TMED9
TCATAGATCGCGTTCGGGATGTCGACGAACTGCCAGGAGGGGACCGGCTCCTCACAACCGAGAAACTCCCCCTCGGGCGGCATCGGATCGGTCCGATCCATCTCCGCCTTGACCTCGTCGTACAGCGGTCGCACGTCCGCAGGAAGGGTGTCGGGGTCGAAGCCCGCCTCCGGATTGAAGATGTTGCGAATGCCCACCGCCCGGTCCATCGCCTCGCGGGCGACCGCGAAGATCTCGGGGATCAACTCGTAGGCGACCTCGCCACCCTCCGAGATCCGACTCCGGAACTCGTCGGTCTTGGCCCGAAGCTCGGCATCGGTGAGCACGCGCATCTCGTCTTCGAGTGCATTGACCCTGCCGACCTTCTCGAGGTAGCGGGAGACTTGTCGCTGATTACGAGTGCCGAAGAGTTTCTTGGCAGCCCAGCCGAACAACGGAACGCCCATGGCGGAATCCTTTCGGGAGACGATCCTCCGCGCTCATCGGCGGGGATCGGTGCACGAACTCACGCGAGCGCGATGAGACGTGGGTGAATCTGAATCTGAATGACGGGTCCTGGTCGAAGCGTGTCGATTTCAAGAATTCCGGCGCGAGCCGGGCATCCGAATCGTCAGACGACCGAGGGGGGAGGGAGATCTGCCGATGCCGGACCGGAGGGTCCGGAGGTTCGGAGAATCGAAATCGCGGGGAGCGATCCTCGTGCGACCGAGCCGTTTCCGGCTGCCGGCCGAATACGTGACGCCGCCCGTTCGGCGGAAGGTCGGCCGACGCCGTTGGAGGCGACGCAACCGATCCCTCCGATCAGGACGGCTCCGACGGCCGCGGGCGCCAGTCCACCGAGGTTTCCCGTGGTGACTCCGACCGAAAGAACGATGGCCGCCGCCAGGACCGCGGCCAGCGCGGAGATGGGGGTCGTTTCTCGTCGTTCGAAGGTCAGATGAGTCATGGGTGGTTCAGCGGCCGATCCGGGAGGTCGTTGAGAATATCCGCGATTCCTTGACGAAGGCAAGGCTCTGAGCACGGAACCGCTCCAATCAGTTGATGGGAATTCGATTCATCGGCTCTCGGACCCCGGATTCGTCAACCAAGAGGCCGGGAGCGGGGTTCTTTCATAGCATGTCAACATGCCCGACGTTCCTGATCACGACCCTCATCCCCATCATCACCCGCCTCTGCCCGTCCCGCCCGGCCCGGAGGCCGAGTCGGACGGCTCATCCCGATACCGGGTCGAGGGCATGCATTGCACGGGCTGCGCCACCGACCTCCAACGGGCACTGCTCCAACTTCCGGAGATCCGAGAGGCCACGGTGAATTTCACCAGCGGACTGGCGGTGATTCAAGGCGACCTCGGGCCGGCTCCGATTCTGGAGGCGATCAGTCGCCAGGGCTTCGAGGGCGAGCACCTTCCACCGGAGGTCGATCTCTCGGAGACCCGGTCTCGGATGGAGAAAGCCCAGGCGCGAACGGTCGGAATGTGGCGCCGCCGCGCGATCATCGCGCTCGGTGTCTGGATCCCCCTGGAAACGATGCACTGGACGCTCGGGGCCGACGCAGGCCCGTGGGTGCCGTGGGTCATGCTCATCGGGGCCGCGATCGTTCTGGCCGTCGCGGGCGGCGGCTTCTACACCTCCGCATGGACCGCCGCGCGGCGAGGCGGTACGAACATGGACACGCTGATCGCGATCGGCGCGACCACCGCGTTCGTATGGAGCCTGATCGTCTTCATGGCGCAGCGGATCCTGGCCGACCCCGAAGCATGGATGGGCCTTCCGCTCTACTTCGCCGAGTCCGCCGCCCTGCTGGGCATCATCAGCCTCGGACATTTCTTCGAAGCCAAGGCATCCGCGCATGCCGGTGCCGCGGTGCGGGAGTTGCTCGAACTCCAGCCTGACGTGGCCGAGAAGGTCGGACCGGACGGCGCGACGAGCGAGGTCTCGAGCCGTGATCTTGAAGCCGGAGATCGACTGCAGGTCCGCCCGGGCGGTCGGATTCCGGTGGATGGATTCATCGTCGAGGGCTCGAGCGAGCTCGACGAATCACTGGTGACCGGCGAACCCATTCCCGTCGATCGCTCGCCTGGGGATGCCGTGGTGGCGGGGACCTTGAACGGAACCGGTCGCCTCCTGATGGAAGCCACCGTCGACGGGCGGAACACCACCGTGGTCCGCATCGCGGAACTGGTCCAGAAGGCGCAGTCGAGCCAGGCGCCGATCCAACGCCTGGCCGACCGCGTCTCATCGATCTTCGTTCCGACCGTGCTCTCGATCGCCATCATCACGCTGCTCGTGTGGGGATTCCTCCTGGGTGACTGGAGTACCGGTGTGGTGAGCACGGTCACGGTCCTGATCATCTCCTGCCCTTGCGCCCTCGGCCTGGCGACCCCCATGGCCGTCATGGTCGGTGCCGGCGAGGCCAGCCGTCGCGGAATTCTGGTGAAGGATGCCGCGAGCCTCGAGGCTTCGGGACGGCTCGCTCGGGTGATCTTCGACAAGACGGGCACGCTCACCCTGGGTCGTCCCCGAGTCGTGGCGATCGAGCTCGTCGGGGAGGAATTCGACGAGGCCTCCGTGCTTCGTCTCGTCGCTTCGGCGGAGGCCGGAAGCGAGCATCCCATCGGCCGGGCGATCGTGTCCGCCGCCGAACAACGCAACATCATTCCGCCGCCCGCCACGGACTTCGCGGCCATCCCCGGCCAGGGCGTCACCGCCACCGTCGAGGGACGAGCCGTCCGGGTCGGGCGAGACCGGGATGCGAGTTGCCGGATCGAAGTCGATGGCAGGCTGGTGGCGAGATTGATGATCGACGACGAACCGCGTCCCGATGCGGGGACCGCCATCGCCAGACTGCGATCGATGGGCCTCGAGATCGGAATGCTCACCGGTGACCGTCAGGCCTCCGCCGAACGCATCGCCGAGCAGCTTGGAATCCGCCCCGACGAGATCACCTTTGAAGCGACGCCGGAGTCGAAGTTGAACACGATCACCAACGCCGGCGCGAACACCGCGATGGTCGGCGACGGAATCAACGACGCGGCCGCGCTGGCCCGCGCGGATCTTGGAATCGCGATGGCCGGTGGTACGGGAACCGCGATCGAAGCGGCGAACCTCGTGGTGCCTCCCGATCGCGTGGGCGCCGTGCCGGATGCGATCCACCTTTCCCGACGGACGCTGACCACGATCCGCCAGAATCTGTTCCTCGCCTTCGTCTACAACAGCATCGCGATTCCCGCGGCGGCCTTCGGCCTGCTCGGAACCTCCGGCCCGCTGATCGCGGCCGGGGCCATGGCATGCAGCGACATCTCCGTGATCGGCAACGCGGTCCGATTGAAGAACTCGCTCTCTCGGGAACGACGCCGCCGGGACGCCGGAAAATCGAGCTGATTCGTTTCGTCGAAGAACGAGAGATGGGCCGGCCCGGATTCGAACCGGGGTCTCACCGATTATGAGTCGGGGGCTCTGGACCGCTGAGCTACCAGCCCGTTCTTCGTGGGCCGCATGCTACAGGTTGCCTCTTCCTTCCGGGTGATCACCCGGCGCGACCGACCGCTCGCCCGGCAAGAAAACCGCTCGCCCAGGCCCATTGAAAATTGAAGCCGCCGACCCGGCCGTCGACATCGCAGATCTCTCCGGCGAGATGCAATCCGGGCACGATTCGAGATTCCATGGTGTCGAGTCGGATCTCTGAAAGCGGGACCCCACCCGCGGTGGCTTCCGCGAAGGTGTATCCACGATCACCGACCACTTCGAGGCGATGGTCGAACAGAACATCGAGAAACTCCAGGCGTCGGGCCCTGGTGAGCGTGCGAACCCGATCCGTGGCCTCGACGCCGCCGGCGAGGAGCAACATCCGAAGGAGTCGCTCCGGGAATCGGCCGCGAAGAATCCCCTGGCAGGTCGTCTGCCCGGAGGCGGAGAGCATGGAACCCTCGAAAGCGTCCCGGTCTTCATCCGGCAACCAGTCGACGCGGGCCTCGGCGGCATCACCCTCGGCCCGCGCCGCGAGGAGGTGCCGGCTCGCGTCAAGCACGACGGGACCCGAGATGCCGAAGTGCGTGCACAGAAGAGGGGCCGAATACGCGGCGATCGAACGTCCGCTTCCGCTTCGGATCGACAGCGTCACCGGCGCCGCGATTACCGAGAGATCGCAGATCGGGTCCCCATCCGGCAGGAGGAGCGGAACCAACGCGGGATGGACCGTCGTGGTCACCGTATGACCGAGCTTCTGGACGAGTTCAAGACCGAGTCCGTCGGAACCGGTCTTCGGCAGCGCCTTGCCGCCGGTGCAGAGAATCACTCGATCGGCGAGCGCATCGATTCCAGGACCCTTGATGCCGAATCCTTCGGGAGTCCGTTCGATCGACTCGACGCGGACCGGATGACGAAGCTCCACCCCGGCCGACTCGACCGAATGAAGCAGGGCGTCCAGAACGGTCCTTGCCTTGTCGGTGACCGGAAACAGCTTTCCCGTCTCCTCCCGCTTGAGTTCGACGCCTTCGGCCGCGAAGAACTCGACCACCGCATCCACCGGATAGGCGCGAAGGACCTTTCGGATCGCGTTTCGGCTGGATCCGGCGTAATCCTCGGGGAGGACTTCGTGGTGTGTGACGTTGCACCGCCCACCGCCGGCCACGAGGATCTTCGCCCCGATCTTCGCGGCGCCGTCGAAGGCCACGATGGACCCGGCTCGTCCTTCGGACGACCGCCCGGCATGGATCGCCGCCATCAGACCCGCCGCGCCGGCGCCGACGATCGCGACGGAGATCGGCTCGCGACTCGCCATGGCGTTCAAGATCTCCGTCCGCGCCGAAAGATCATTCCACCGCGACTTCGAGGGGGATGGAGAGATCGGACGCCTTCATGGCCTCGTAGATGAAGGTGCCGGTCGGTGGCCCGTCGCTGGCGAGAAGGTACCGGAAGGTCGAGATGCTTCTTCCTTGGATTCCTTCTTCGACGCGAATCCGTTCCGGCCTGAATTCGACGGGATCGAAGGTCTTTGCAAAACGATTCCGTGTCGGTCCGGCGAGCAGGAGTTCGGTTCCGTCGCCGGGCACGAAGACCAGGAAGTCGGGGGTTCCGATCCCCTTCGCAGCCGCGTGACTCACCCGAGTGGGGATGAGATGGTCGTTGGCGATCTCCAGATCGACCTGCCAGACGCCATCGCCGAGATCCTTGAGGAGAAGCTCGTTGAGACGAAGAGACGGCATCTCCGAGGCATGGAACATCGTGAACGCGAAGTTCCGATGCGCCTCTTCCTCGAGCATGAACGGCGGGGGAGTCCTACGGGAGTACTTGGTTCCACCGCCGACCAGGACCTTTCCGAATTCGGGGTGGTCCACTTCCGTCCAGTCGTTGTGGGTCTGGCCGAACAGGACTCGGTCCTGCCAGCGGAATCTGGCGGCATCATCCGGAAGCCCGTTGCCTCCATCCTGCATGATTCGCTTCTCCGACCACAATTCGTTGGTGAAACTCACGATGCCGAGGCCTTCGGAAAGCCAGTTCACGAATCCTCCATGGACCGGGTAGAGATCCGAGTGGATGACCATGTACCGATAGTGGGGGAGCATCTCCGCCCCGGCGGCGCCGAGCGCGTCGTAGACCGCGAGGTCGGCCCGCGGATAGTTGCCGGATTCGTAGGGTGTCCCCGGCCCGCGAAGAATCATTCCTCCCGTGTTGTGATAGCTCTGACCCGCCGCGATGTTGGGATGGGCTCGAATGAAGTCACCGACGCTCCGAGTCTCCGGGTAGCTGAACGGGTGCGTTCCCGCACCGCGCTGGACGTGCGTCGGCTGCCAGTCGCTCGGCCAGTTGCGGTTCATGTCGTACCCGCCCTCGCCGTCCTCGTTGATCCGTCCGTCTCCGTCATTGTCGATGCCTTCGCTCCCGGCCATCGACCACTGCCCTCTCATGATCCGCCCGTCCGGCCCGGGGACCGCGGGAACCCGTTCGAAGATGCGGGGGTCGCGTTCGTTCCGACGATGGGTTCCGTTGGGGTCCGGCCGCCACATTCTTCCGATGTGACCGTCGCCGTTGAGATCCTCCGGACCGTCTTCGTCGAGCAGACCATCGGCATCGTTGTCCGTGGGTCGCAAGCCGGTCCGGTTCGAGTTGGGGGTGTGGGCATCACGAAACCAGCCGGCCCGTCCATCCGGGTTGACCATGGGGAGGAGATAAAACGCGTTCGAATCGACGAGCTCGCGAATCGCGGGAACTTCGTCGTAGCCCTCGAGCAGGTACCAGGCCGTGTAGAGAACGGTCTCGCCGGCCTGCACTTCGTTGCCATGAACGTTTCCGTCGATCCACATCCCGGGCTTGGAGAGATCAGAGCCCGTCTCGGGATTGTTGATGGTCAGGAGCCACATCTCCCGCCCCTGTTCACTCTTTCCGATGGTGTGCAGCGAGCAGAGTTCCGGGTGCGCCGATGCGAGCTTCGCCATCTCCGCCGCCAGTTCGTCGTAGTCGTAGAAGCGATTGAAGGCGATGGGGACCTTGGCGTCGATCTGCTGCTGCGCGACGGCGGCACGGGACGGCCCGACCAGCGGAAGCGCGACGAGAACACCAAGCCCGACCTGGAGCAACCGGCTGGCCAATCGATGCTGATTCATGAATCACCTCCATCTTCACCGTGCTGCAAAGGCACTTCAATCATTCGAACCCCAGTGAGCGGATCATCGATCCGAATCGTCACCGGTCCTTCATCCGGAGGTCGAATGACCCAATCGAGCGTTGCTCGGCCACCGCCGCCGTCGAGGCCCTCGATCCGATTGACCGGCGCTCCGCTGAGAATTCGATCTCGGTCGAGATCGAGGCGAACCACGATCGGGCGGATCGCCCGATTGCGACGGGCCATCGCGGTGCGAGTCGGCATGCCGCCGGAGTTGACCATCGCGATTCGAACGCGGTAGGTGCCACCTCCGATCGATTCGATTTCCGGGCCTTCGATCACCACTTCCGGCTGCATCGCGGCGAAGGCGACCAGAAAGGCCGCCTGCTCACGTCCGATCTGGTCGAGTCGGTCCGCGGGCGGGTTCATCGTGAATCCCGGCACCATGCCACCGATCTCGATCGTTCCGAACTGGGGATGTTCAAAGGTCTGCCACTCGATGAATCCGCGCCCGTCCCGGTCCAGGTCGGACCAGGCCAGCCATCCTGCGGCGTCCTCGTCGGCGGGCTTGGGTGGCTCCTCCTGCGTCGCCTCCGCCTCATCGCGCCCGGCGTCACCGCCGGCCGGTGACGCATCCTGATCGCCTTCCGGATCCAACGCCGGCTCCACGGGTTCCGCGACCGTGGGATCGGGCCGTCCCCAACCGTTCGTCGACACCGTGGGAATCCCACGGTGTGCGTACAACCAGGAATGAAGGCCGCCCGAGCCGTCGTCGTTGAACGCCCGCTTCTGGGAAGTGTGCTCTCCATAGGCTTCGGAGATCTTCGTGTAGAGCGCCTTGTCTCCCGCGTCGATGCCGACGGGNGTTCGACCGGTCTGATCCTTCTTGTCGGTGGCGGGGATCGCCACGACNGAGTCGTTCGGCCCGTAGACGACCGCGGCCGCGATTCTCGGATGGGCCAGCACGAACTCCGCGATCGCCAGTGACTCCGGCTCGCTGAGCTGATACGGACCCGCCTCCGCCGAATGCGCTTTCCAGAGATGGGGGAAGTTCCGATCGAGGCGTACGTCGCCTGGGCCGTCTTCACCGACCAGGCCGTCACCATCCGCATCGTCGCCTTCGATGAGGAGCAGATGCGTCGCTTCTTCGCCCTTCGATCGATCGGGCGTCTTCATGAGCCGGGGTTCCGCCGGATCGGGCAGATGGGTCGCCGGTCTCGCGAGCGGCGGGTCAAGCCAGCGCATCTGGGAGATCACCCCGTCACCATTGAGATCCCGCGGACCGTTCTCGTCGACCGCACCGTCTCGATCGGCGTCGACGAGCCGGCTCACTCCGCGNCGTCCCGCATTCAGGCCCCCGTGATTCGCGGCGATGCCGTCGGGGTTGGCTCGAGGAAGAATGTAGACCGTCGTCTCGTCGAGCAGTTCCGCATGATCGGAGAGCAGCAGCTCACCGATCCGAATCGCGTACTCGGTTCCCGCCGGATGCAGGCCGTCGAGGGCCGCCACCACGAGGATCGCGGACTTCGAGTCGGCGGTCTCGAGATCACTCGCGAGGGTCGCGACGAACAACGGACGCCCCTCCCGACTGGTCCCGTAGGACTCCACGCGGACGCGNTCCGGATGAGCCGCCGCCCAGCCGTTCAGACGACCCGAGACCCCGGCCTCGTCAAGGTATCCGTCCCACGGGGGAGCGGATTGCAGCGGGGCGAAGGCGAGGAGGAGTGGAATGAGCATCTCGTGGATTCCGATGATGAGGAATGGGGTGAGCGTTCAGAGTTCAAGCTTGATTTCGGCGTCGTCCATCAGATACAGGCCGACCAGCCAGCTCTCGACGAGGTAGGGCGAGACCTGAAGCCGACCGGTCAAGGTGCCGAAGGAGATGGCATGCCGCTGTGACCGAGGCACGGGATTCGCGAGTGCCACTTCGATCGCGTCGTACGGCGTCGGCGGAACGCCGATGCAGCAGCCGTCCCACTGATTCAGCATCACGAGAATCTCGGTGGCCGCTTCGCCGCCGAGCGGGAACGCGACGTAGCCGTCGATGCTGATCCACGCCCCGTCAAGCGCGGCGATGCGTTGCGGAATCGCGGTCTCGCCCAGGCTTGGGCGGTAGGTGTCCGCGGCGCTGGCCAGGAGCTCCCAGCTCACGCGATACGGTGACTCCTGGGTTCCTTCGCCGCGAATGGTGAACTCGCCGTCCGCGACGATCCGATCTTCCGCGGTTCGAACGAGCTCTCCCGGAGCGACCGTGGCATCGAGAATCTCCCGATCGAGCCCGAGATCGAGCCTCGGTGCTTCCGGAGAGACCTCGACCGACCGGCTCACCTTCGACTCGTCCGGCCGCGCGGCCCGACCATCGTCGAGGTCCGCGACCAGGGATGCCGCGGGNTCGATGATCTCGATCGACTCCAACGGTGGCAATTGGATGGTGTCACCGAGCTCGAGTTTTCCCGCCGCAAGGTCGGGGTTGGCGTCGACGATCTTCCGCCAGAGACGATCGTCGCCGTAGCGGCGGCGAGCGATCGACTGGAGCGTGTCACCATCCACCAGGACATGGGTCGTTGCGGTGATCGAATCGCCCGACGAGCCGGCGTCTTCGGGAGGCGTGGATCCCTCCGCGGATGACGTGCTCTCGGACTCCTGCTTCGGCGAGGAGGCGGCCGCGGCCAGATCGCTGATCCGATCCGAGGGCGACGAGGCGGCGGCGGTCGGGGACGCGGACGTCGAGCGCCGCGCCGAATCCGGCGAACGGAAGATCAATACGCCTGCAGCGAGAAAGAGGCCCGCGATGATCGCCCAGATGAATCTCATGAGACTTCGCCNTCTCCTGATCCGCCCTTCCAGAACCGATGGACGATCATCCTACTTCCGAGTCGAGTCCGGGTTGCTGCAGCGTCAAGACGCGACTCAATCCAGGGGCCGCAGGTTGTCGGCGACCGGCGTGCGATACGCCTTGATGGCCGGCGCCACGCCGGCCAACGCCGCCAACGCCACGGTGCCTGCCGCGATGAGGACGGCCGCCTTCGGATCGACGCTGGGATCGATGATCACACCGGTCCGGATGGCCAGCAGCCGGGCCGCGAGAGACGCACCGCCGATGGCGAGGAGTCCGCCGGCGATCGCGCCGACAAGACCGATGATCGCGCTCTCAGTCAGCACCAGACCGAGAATCCGCCGTTGAGGACAACCGATGACCCGCAGGACGGCGATCTGCCGACGGCGAAGTTCCATCGAATTCCAGAGCACGAGCATGACCGAAATCACGCCAGACAGAAGAATGCCGCCACCCAACGCGATGAAGACTGCATCGAGACTGGCGACGATTCCGAACAACCGATCGACCTGGGTCGACGGGGAAGCCACCATGATCGAAGGATCTCGACGCAGGCGATCAAAGGCCCCCTGAAGAACGGCCGCGCTGTTCCGGCCGGCCCGAACCGGCGTCCGAAGCAGAATGCCGGTGATCAGACGATCCGCCGCTTCGAGATCTTCGACTGAGACCGGCAACGCCCGGCCGGCGAGCTCGCGACGATCGATCGCGTGAATGAACCACGCGCCCTGGAGTTCCGTGACGACCAGCCGATCGTGATGCGTCCCGGTGGGCTCCAGAACGCCGACGACTTCGAAGACCACTTCATCGTGGACATGCTCGCCACCGTCGGCATGCACGTGCCCATGTCCATGGTCATGTCCATGGTCATGTCCATGGTCATGTCCATGGTCATGTCCATGATCATCCGTCTCTGTTTCGAGAGATTCATCGACGGGCGGCCCGGGCACGGACGCGACCATCGACTCCTCGGCCGCGGGGGTCGAAATCGGCGGCGCGCCGCCGACACCCATGCCGTGGGTCAGATGCAGGCGATCACCGATCCCGAGGCCCGTCGCATCGGCGACGCCGCTGGCGAGCACCACTTCGAAGGGAAGTTCGATGTTCCGCCCCTCGGCCAACACCCAGGGTTCTCCGGGGGCCGGCTCGAAGTCCTCGAGGAACTGAGGCGTGGTGGCGATGACGGGGAATCCTCGGAAGGAATCACCGAGCTGGGTGGGTATCGCCCACGCCCAAGGGAAACTCGTGGTGATTTCGATCACCTTGGATTCGGGCAGCGCGGCCCGCGGCGGGTTCGCGTAGAAGAGCCCGTTGAGCACCGCGACCAGCGGGCTCGAGTCGCCACTCACCACGAGATGCGCGTTCCCGACGCCTCGCGTGAAACTGCGTCTCCCCGCCTCGCGGAGCGAGAGCATCGACAGAAGCAAGGCGACCGCGATCGCGATCAGAAGGCAGGTGACCGCGGTGGAAGCGAACCGAGCCATCAACGATTTGAGAACGAGTCGAAGATCAGTCATCCCACGACCTCCGAAGTCTGCGCCAGTTCGGCGAATCGAACCACTCTTGAGAAGGCCCCTTCGAGACCGGGATCATGGCTGGTCAGCAGCAGTGCGGCGTTGCACTCGCGACAGACGTCCTTCAGAAGCTCGACCGCCGTCACCGCATTCTCCGGATCGAGGGCCGCGGTGGGTTCGTCCGCCAGGACGACGCTGGGGTTTCCGACCAGCGCCCGGGCGATCGCCACCCGTTGCTGCTGCCCGACGCTCAGGCGATCGACGCGGACCGTGGGGTCGGAAATCCCCAATCGGCCGAGCAGGGCATCCGCGATCACCGCGTGTTGCGCGGGGCGAACACCACCGAAAAGAAGGGGCGCCGAAACGTTCTCCCGAGCGGTGAACCCGGGAAGCAGGTGATGCGTCTGAAAGACCATGCCGACTCGATCGGCCCGAATGGCGTCCCGTCGTCCGCCGCGAGCCGCGGTGATGGATCTTCCGGCGAGGAGTATCTCGCCCGAATCGGCATCCAGAAGGCCGGCGGCAAGGAGAAGCAGCGTGCTCTTCCCGCACCCGGAGGGGCCGGCGAGAAGAACCTGTTCATCCGCGGCGAGCGAGAATTCGGGCAGACGCATCGAAAAGCCGTCCGGCCGGGCGAAATGGAGGTTGGTGATCTGAAGAGCGGTTTCCATGACCGGGATGATAGCCCGCCGGCGCGGGTCTCAACATTCCAGCACCATCCCCGGCGTGGCCGATGAAGCGGTCATGCGATCTCAGAACAATCCTCCGATCACCCCGCCGGACAGCATTCGGCGGATCGAGCCTCTTGGATTTCTCCGGCTCTACTTCGGTGGAAGGTACATCTGGATCATGACCGGCCTGTTCCTGATGATGATCGTCGGGCCGCTGTTCGGAAGATTCGAGATCGTCGAGACCCATATCTACATCGGCGACATCTTGATCGGCATCGTCATGCTCGCCGCGGTCCGCGCGTTCAGCAGGCAACGACGCCACTTCGTGACCTGCATCGTGCTGGGCATCGCCGCGATCGGGGCCGGCCTTCTCGGCCGCTATCTTCCCTCGACGGATCACCAATGGTTCACGGCCTTCGCCTTGTCGCTGGACACGATCCTGCTGGGCTACCTGATACTTCTGATCGGCGCCGACGTCTTCACGACCAACGACGTGGAAGCCGACACGATCTGCGGATCCGTCTCCGTGTACCTGTTGATCGCCGGCGTGTTCGCCTCGGTCTACTCGATCCTCCTGCT
Source organism: Phycisphaera sp. TMED9 (assembly GCA_002167845.2). Taxonomy (GTDB): domain Bacteria; phylum Planctomycetota; class Phycisphaerae; order Phycisphaerales; family SM1A02; genus UBA12014. The sequence continues at coordinate 12,198 of NHBO02000061.1, forward strand.
GCTTGACCCGAGCGCGTTCTTCCTCCCCGAAGAACCGATCGGCGTCGACGCCTCGCTCGGGCCCGATCGCCTGATGGCGTACTTCTCCTTGATCACGATCACCACCGTCGGGTACGGCGACATCACGCCCCAGAACGAGCTTGCTCGATCACTGGCGAACCTGGAGGCGATCATCGGCCAGGTCTATCTCACGGTGCTGGTGGCCCGACTGGTCGGCACCCATCTCTCGGCCAGGGCGAGCAACCGAAGTCGAAACAGCTCGGCACCGCCGGCCTGATGGAGCGATCGATCAGGCGATCAGACCCGGGATCACCGCCCCATGGACATCGGTCANGCGGAAGTCCCGGCCTTGATGCCGACGAATGAGACGCTCGTGATCGAAACCGAGCAGACGCAGCACCGTCGCCTGCAGATCGTGGACATGAACCGGATCCTTCACGATCTCGGCCCCGAAGTCGCAGGTCTCTCCATGNACGATGCCCGGTCGCACTCCGCCGCCGGCCATCCAGATCGAAAAGCAGTGGGGGTGATGATCTCTTCCGAAGTAGGTCGAACCGTTTCGCCGTTCGTTCATCGCGGTCCGACCGAATTCACCCGACCAGATGACCAACGTGTCCTCGAGCAGCCCACGCTCGACGAGATCATCCAGCAAGGCGGCGATCGGACGATCGGTCTCGCGGCATTTCTTCGGAAGCTGGTTGATGATGTCGTCGCTCGGATTCGTCCCGTGCGTGTCCCATCCCCAGTCGAAGAGTTGAATGAACCTGACATCCCGTTCGAGCATTCGCCTGGCCAACAGGCAGTTGTTGGCGAAGCTCGCGCCGCCCGGTGTCGCTCCGTATCGCTCGATGGTCTCCGGTGACTCGTGGGCGATGTCCATGACGTCCGGGACCGCCACCTGCATCCGGAAAGCCAGCTCGTACTGAGCGATTCTCGCGAGAGTCTCCGGATCTCCGTTTCGCTCGCATTGAAGGCCGTTCAAGTCGGCCAACGCCTCGATGGTCGCGCCCCGGGTGTCTCGATCGATGCCCGGAGGGTTGGAGGAGAACAACACCGGATCGCCATCGGATCGACACTGCACCCCCTGGTGGACGCTTGGTAGAAAGCCATTGCCCCAGACGCTCTTCCCCGCACTGGGCGTCTTGCCTCCGGAAACGAGTACCACGTAGGCGGGGAGATCGCGATTCTCCGAACCCAGCCCGTAACTGACCCATGAGCCCATCGACGGACGGCCCAGCCGTGGTGATCCGGTGTACAGAAGCAACTGCGCGGGCGCGTGGTTGAACTGATCGGTGTGCATCGAGCGAACCACCGCGATCCGATCCGAATGCCGCGACAACTCAGGCAGCAGTTCGCTGATCTCCGTACCGCACTCGCCTCGTTTCTCGAAGGCGTACGGGGAGGCCAGGACTTCNGGATGCCCTTTGATGAACGCGAAGTTCTCCGGATCGAGGAGATGATCCGGGCAGGGTTTTCCGTTCCAGTCGAGAAGTTTCGGTTTCGGATCAAGGAGATCGTGGTGGGGCGGGCTTCCCGCCATGTGGAGGTAGATCACTCGCTTGGCCCGAGGCGCGAAGTGCGGACGCGAGAGATCCAAGGCCGCTNGTTCTTGAACCGATGCTCCGGCGAGCCCACCGGCCCAGCCGTCCTGAGCCGTGGCCCAGGCCAGTGCCATCCCCCCGATCCCCGACCCCATCTGACCGAGAAAAGTTCGACGAGTCGTGGCGTGAAGCTCCTCGCCGACCAGGCGACGATGGAGGTCCCGGGGATCGATGTTCTTTCGGGATGTCATCAGCCGGTCTCCTTTCCGATGCAGGGGCGATCACCCACGGTTCAGGAACTCGTCGAGATTGAGGATCACGTTGGCGACCACGATACGGGCCGCGAACTCCGCCGGTTCGAGCGTTTCCGGCCGTTCCACACCGGCGGCGTCGATCAAGGCCATNGCCTGTTCCGGCGCCTCCCGGAAGCGGAGGGTCTGCGACTCGAGCAGTTCTTCGAGGACGCCGAGTTCTTCACGCTCCGGTGATCGAATGACCGCCAGGCGGAAGGCCCGCTCGAGTTCCGATCGACGCGATGCCGGCGCTTCCAGATGCGCCCGGCCCGCCAATCCACCCGCCGTCTCGATGAAGGCGATGTCATTCAAGGTCACCAATGCCTGGAGCGGCGTGTTCGTCCGGATCCGACGCACGGAACAGGTCTCCCGACTTCCCGCATCGAAGGCGACCATCGAAGGATACGGGGCCGTCCGACGCCAGAAGGTGTANAACCCGCGCCGGTGGCGGTCCTCATCCATCGCGGTGGTCCAGCGTTCTCCGCTGTAGACGATCTCCCAGACCGCGTCGGGCTGCGGTGGAAAGACGGGAGGCCCGAACATCCGATCCGATCGGAGACCGGACGCTTCGAGCGCCGAATCACGGATCGCTTCCGCCTCGAGCCTGAACCGTCCGGCCCGCGCGAGATCGCGATTGAAAGGATCCGATTCGGTCGCCGCCGGGGAGATCTTCGATGCCTGACGATAGGTGGCACTGGTGACGATCTCCCGACACAACGCCTTGTGACTCCATCCGGCCTCCATGAAGCGGACCGCCAGATGATCCAGCAGCGCCTGGTGATCCGGCGGCGTGCCTTGCGTGCCGAAGTCCTCGGAGGTTTCGACGAGGCCACGCCCGAAGAAGCGTTCCCAGACTCGGTTCACGTGAACTCGGGCGGTCAGGGGATTCCGCCGATCGACGAGCCATTCGGCCAGCGACAGACGATCCGACCGCGGGTCTTCGGCCGCTTCGAGCGGATGGAGGAACGCCGGCGTGCCGGGAACCACCAACTCCGCCGGACTTCGCCAGTCACCCTTGGTGAGCACATGCGTGTCTCGAAGATCCGATGCCGCCTGCTCACGCAACACCGGCACCGATCTCGCGCCGGCTTGGATCGCCGCGATCTGCTTCTCGATGGGATCAAGCTCGGTCGCGACGGACCGACGCGCGATGACTCCATCCGAGGTCGCGTTCAATCGCCAGTACGCTTTCAGACCAGTTTCCTCCTCGTCGGTCCGAGCGTCACCGGACCGGAGTGCGGCCTGAAGGTCTCCGGGAAGACCTCGCCCGTCGACCGAGACCATCACCGCCANCCAGGCATCGAAGTCGGTCGGCCACGACGGCGATTCGGCCTCCGACCGCTGAATCTCGACCGGTCCCCAGTGCGTGACGCCCCCGTCCGCATCGCCGTGCTGCGTACAGGCGACACCAGTGATCACCGTTCCCGGCCGGAGTCCGATCTTCTGCGGATCGATCTCGAGCCTCCGCCACGCTCCAGCCTCGGGGAGATCGCCGAGACGCAGCCGCTCCGTCGTTCCGTCCGCGCCCCACGGAACATGATTCGAGCCCCAGTAGGCACGATGGGCCCAGGCCTGATCCGCCGAATGAATCTGGAGCATGATCTGATCAGGCGGATTCTTCGCATCAAGGAGAACCCAGACCGTGAGAAGATCGTCCTCGAGGATCTCGACCCGGGCGGGCGGTGCGATGTCGTTGAAATGGTGCTGTGCGATCGAGTTCGCGGCTGCCACCGAGCGTCGCGATCGAAGGGCGCCTGGCGGAGGCGGGGCGAGATCATCCCATGGGAGATCGCCATCGACCAACTCATCCAGAGGGGTTGCGCCCGGGGGAAGAAGATCTCCAAGAATCGGAACACGACCGGCCGAGCGGTCCGGACGGTCATCCGAATCGGCGGCAAGGGCCTCCGCCCGATCAAGAAGGCCGACCAGCACCCGATCCCGCTCGGCCCGCAGGCCGTCGCGCTTCGCTCGGTCTTCCTCCACCAGGTGCGACAACAGGGGGAATTCGTCGGGACGATCGGCATCCATCGACGTATTGAAGAACGCCGCGAGCTGGTAGTACTCGTTCTGGCCGATCGGGTCGTACTTGTGATCGTGACAGGCGGCGCATTCCGCCGTGATCCCCATCCATGCGGACATGGTCGTGTTCACGCGGTCGATGACCGCCGCCATCCGGAATTCCTCGTCACGCGTGCCACCCTCATCGTTGTTCATCGTGTTGCGATGAAATGCCGTCGCGAGAATCGAGTCGTCATCCGCATCGGGCAGCAGATCGCCGGCGATCTGCTCCACGGTGAAGCGGTCATAAGGCAGGTCGGCGTTGAAGGCGCGAATCACCCAGTCCCGCCAGGGCCAGATGGTTCGTCGCCGATCGGCTTCGTATCCCCGCGTGTCGGCATACCGAGCCAGGTCCAACCAGACCCGAGCCCAGCGTTCCCCGAACGCCGGCGATTCGAGGAGCCCGTCCACGAATCGCTCAAAGGCGTCTTCACGCTCGTCGTTGACGAATGCATCGACCGACTCGAGGGTCGGAGGAAGCCCGAGGAGATCCAGGGATGCACGACGCGCCAGCATCGGACGCGTGGCCTCCTCGGAGGGCTGGAGATCCTTCCGCCGATGGTGTTCCGCGACGTATCGATCGAGGTCGCGCCGCGGCCAATCGCCTTCGACCTTCGGAGGCGGCGGCGACGCATCCGGATGAATCCATGCCCAATGCGTTTCGTATTCCGCGCCCGTTTCGATCCAACGCCGGAGGAGTTCGAGTTCTTCAGCGTCCAGAGGTTTTCCGTTACCCGGGGGGGGCATCACCCGGTCGGGGTCCGCGGAATGAACCCGTTCGAGAAGCAGGCTGCCCTGCGGATCACCGGGAATGATGGCGGCGCCGCGACGGCGCGATCGAATCGCGTCTTCCCGCAGGTCCAGNCGAAGGTCAGCCGTTCGCGTGCCGGCATCCGGCCCATGACAGGGAAGGCACCGCGCCAGAATCGGCCGGATCGACCGATTGAATGAAATCGCGGAGTCACCCTCGTCGCCAGCGAACACCGCACCGCCGCTCAGAGAGACGACGACCATCAGGATGCGGGTCTGAAAGGTTGGCGACGGCACGCATCCGAGTCTATCGTGGCGGGGCTTCCAGGCGAAAGCGCCGATCGCCCGATTACCTCTCATTGACTCACCGGACCGCTCCCACATGGCCCCCGAGAATGATGCTCCCATCCTGCCCGACCCCCGTGCCGAGACGACCGTTCCCGTGGTGATCGTCGGTGCCGGACCGATCGGAATCGAGACNGCCATCGAACTCCAGCGACGAGGAATCGATTCGATCAACGTCGATCGCGGCCCTCTCGGCGCCCAGATCTTCGATTTTCCACCGCAGTCAAGATGGTTCTCCGGCCCGGAGCGGATTTCCATCGGCGGGGTGCCGCTCGAGACCGTCGCGCAGGAGAAAGCGACCCGCGAGGACTACCTCGCGTACCTCCGAAGCGTCGTCAAGCAGTTCGATCTCGCGGTTCGGACCTTCGAATCGGTCGAGGAGGTGGCTCCGAAGGACGACGGGTTCGTGGTGCGAACGAAGACCGCGGGGGGGCTTTCCAGAATGATTCACACAGACCGGATCGTCCTGGCGGTCGGAGGGACTGCGAGCACCAGACGGCTTGACGTGCCGGGTGAAGATCGCCCGATCGTCACCGACAAACTTGGTGAACCCCATCGCTATTTCGGGCGACGAGTGCTCATCGTCGGTGGCAAGAACAGCGCCGCGGAATCGGCGATTCGTCTGTGGCGAGCTGGCGCCGAGGTGATCATCTCCCATCGGGGCGAGGATCTGCACCCCCGAATCAAATATTGGATCCGTCCCGAACTGGCCTCCTGCATCCGTTCGGGGCTGATCGCGGCCCGATTCGGCACCCGAGTCCTCGCGATCGGACCCAACGCCGTGACCCTCGAGAATCTCGCCGACGGTTCCACGTTCGACGAGCCGATCGACGACGTGCTGCTTCAGATCGGATTCGAGGCGGACGGCGCCCTGTTCGAGGCGATGGGCTGCGAACTCGTCGGCCCGAACAAGGCGGTTCTGCATGACACCGCCACCATGGAGACGAGCATTCCGGGCGTCCACGTCGCCGGCACCGCGGTGAACGGGACTCAAGGACGGTACGAGGTCTACATCGAGAATTCGCACGTGCATGCGGTTCGCATCGCGGCCGCGATGGCCGGGGACCCGCCGCCACCGGATCCGATTCTTCCGGAACTCCCGGAAGCCTGAACCCGGGATACCGCCGCGATCAGTTGCGCTCGCCTCTCGCACGCCGGAGAGCGCGGGTTCGCTTCTTGAGCTTCCGGCGGCTTCGCCATCCGTTGAACATCAGGCCGAAGGCGAAGGTGGCGCTGACCACGAATCCGGCCACGCCGAGATGAAACGCGATCCCCTCGCCGCGACTGGCGAGAACCAGGATCGCACTGGCCATGACGAGCGCCGAGATGAGCAGGGAGTAACCGATTCGCTCGGAAGCGTCTTCGAGCCCGGTCACCACGTCTTCGATCGCCACGATGTCGAGCTGCAATCGAACCCGATTGCGTCGGACCCGCTGCAGGAACGACGAAAGCTCGCCGGGCAACGTCTCGCCGAGATGGAGAAGTTCCATCCCGGCCTCGCGGAATCTGCGGGCGACCGCCTTCGGGCTGAATCGTCCCTTGAGCAGTTTCTCGATGTACGGCCTCGTGAATCCGATCAGATCGAAGGTCGGATCGATCTGCATCGCCACGCCTTCGATGGTGGTCAGCGCCTTGATCAGGAGCACGACCTCGGCCGGGCATCGCAGGTCGTGCCGGCGAAGCGTCTGGAAGAACTCGTCCAACACGCTGCCCATGTCGATGCGATCCAGAGGAACGCCGACGAATCGACCGACCAACTGCTGGACGTCCGCCCGGGCCGCCCTGAGATCGATCGAGTCCAGATCCACGTCCGCCAGTGAAATCGCCGCTCTCATCACCATGTCCGAGTCGTTTCGGGTCATCCCGTAGACGATCTCGGCCAGTCGCAGGCGGGTCTGGTCATCGACGAATCCAGTCATCCCGCAATCGATGAACGTGATTCCGCCGTCCGGCCGAACGAACAGATTTCCCGGATGCGGATCGGCGTGAAAGAACCCGACTTCAAGCGCCTGATGAAAGACGGCGCCGGCGCCGGTCGTGACGATCGCCCGGCGTTCGTCGGCGGAGAGCGTCGAGGGATCGAGATCCGCCAGGAGCGTGCCGGTCGCCATTGACTCGCAGAGGACGTCTCGGGTCGTGGCCTGCCAGTAGATGATCGGAAAGTCAACCTGGGGATTGTCCGCGAACATGGAGCTGAGCCGATCGGTGGATCGCCCCTCGTTGGTGAGATCGCTCTCGCGATCAAGCTCCTTCGCGAACTCCTCGACCGTCGCCTTCGGATCGAACCCGACGTTGGCGATGTGCTCATCGACGAGATTGGCGAGGAAGCGCAACGCCTCCATGTCTCCGACGATGATCTCGCGGATCCTGGGCCGAAGGATCTTGAGCACCACGGTGGTCCCGTCCACCAACTCGGCCCGATGGGCCTGGGCCATGGATGCCGCGGCGATCGGCGTCTCATCGATCGATCTGAAGATCGAGTCGAAACCGTCGGGGAACGCTTCGTTCAACTGTGCTTCGATATCCGAGTACGGCAGCGAAGGGCACCCTGACTGAAGCTTGGCGAATTCGGCCGCCCATTCATCCGGAACGAGGTCCCGCCGGGTCGAGAGGACCTGCCCAAGCTTGATGAACGTCGGCCCGAGCTCTTCCATGGCCTTGCGGAGCCGCACCGGAGTGGGCATCCGCATGAGCTCTGCTTCGCCGCGACCGATCCTCGCGGTTTCGAGGGCCGAAGCGACCACGTCTCCGAGCCCGACTTCGCGCAGGAATTCCACGAATCCATACTTGGCCAGGACATGGACGATCTGTTTCCAACGCTTGATGTTTCGTATCTGGTTGCCGATCACGGGGAGAGTCTACCGGCAGCGTGACCTCCGGGGGAGAGGTGCAAAAACGAAACGCGTACCGGCGAACCGGTACGCATTTCGGGTGGGTGCTGGTCGGAACAACCTGGATCGGCCACTCTGGGAACGGCCAGCCCCACCGGATCGACATCTCCCTGGGAAGGGGAAACGCCGCGGGAGTTCTTCTCAATCGAAGCGTTCTTCGTCTCCGAAGTCCTCGTTCGGCTCCTCATCCTCGATCTGACGCTGTGCGTCCCGACTGGACTGCTCGAGCATTCGACGGAGATAGGCGTTCTCGCGGCGGGTCGCCTCGAGATCGAAGACGAGATACTTGACGCTCAGTCGCAGGTAATCGAGTGATTCCTGAAGTTCGGAAACCGAAGCCTTGATTCGATCTCGGCGTTCACCGATCTCGTTCACGGATTCGGCCGGGCTTTCCGCCGCTTCCGGCATGGCCTGAATCCGGGACATGAGCTCCTGCATCTTCCGCTGAAAGGTGATTTCATCCATGTCTTCTGTTTCCTGTTTCGAATCGGTGGGAATGTCGACGAGTCGTTTCGCCAGTGGACGACTCAACAGATGCCACGGAATCGTGAAGCCGCCACGCCCTTGCAACAGGAAGCCGGTGTTCCGGCCCGCCGAGGACCGCGCAATCCGACCAGCCATCGCAGAGCGAATGGGGGCGTGTCACAGGAAGGTTGTTTTCGGACGCTCGCGTCTATCGAGCCGGCGCGGCCTTCTTCAATCCGCGTCGAGCCGCAGGGGGGGCGTCTCGGAGAAGGGCATCGATGGGCTCGCCCGCTCTTCTCGCTTCATCGATGGTTCGGGCCAGGACTCGATCCCGCTCCCAGCACCAGCGATCGAAGAACTGTTCGAGTTCGTGCCGATTGAAACGGGCCAACGGGTCGTCGAGCCCGGTCTGGGCGATCGCCCATTCGATGATCGAGCCACCGCTCTTGTTGAAGCGATAGAGGCTGTAGATGAACCGCAGTCGATCACCCGCCGCGAGAAACGGATCGGTCGCCCGATCCGGAACCGCGATCATCGCCTCTTCGGGGCGATTCTTCGCGATCTCGCCCAGCCAGCCGGCTTCATGTGATGCTTCGCGATCCAGAAGCGTACTGCTCTCGGCCGCTTCCTGGCTGATCGGCTTTTCAATCGTCTCGAGCCCGGCGACGCTCGCCAGCACGGTCTTCGTGCCCTCGTTGGGAAACTTGACCCAGACGCGACGATCCGGCCGGCCGTCACGAGTGACCAGCTCGACCTTCATCACTTCACCGATTCCCCATTCCGGGCGTCCGGGATGCGTGACTCGATCACCTTGCTTGTGCTTCAACTTCGTGAACTCCTGATGCGATTCGCATCTGTACAAATCGGATCCGTACCGAGGTGCGGGCATGAAAGGAACCACTGCCTGCGTCGACCCCGCAAGGGGCATCTCTCGATGGACGACCTGATCATCATCATGGTCGTCATCAAGCGTGGACCGAGGACGGATTCATGAGAGCCGCATTCCAAGGTGTCGGTGCGTCGGCACGCATGCCGACTGACCCAGCACGCCACCCGAACAATGGTGGCGACCGCTGGACTCGACCCCAGATCCGGACTCATCCGCTGACGGGGGGCTTGATCGCCAAGACGATCGAGCACCGAACCCGTCCCCGGAAGTGTACCGTGCTCAACCCATGCCAAGCCAGCAAACCAACGAAACAAGCCCTTCAGACGCCAGGATATCCCCAAGGGCCGCCCGAGTGGCCTTCCTCGGCGACCTCAATGGAGCTCCGGGGCGGCGAGTGCTCATCGCCCACCTGGACCAACTCCGGCAGGATCACGCCCCTGATCTGATCGTCGCCAACGCTGAAAACCTCAGAAACGGCTCGGGGCTGAGTCCGGATCTCTATCACGCCATCCGGAAGCTCGGGATCGATGCGATCACCTTGGGAGACCATGTCTATCGCGATCGTCGAATCGTGCCGTTCCTGGAGGACCCCTCCGAACCGATCTGCCGTCCGGCCAATCTCTCAGCCCATGCACCCGGAAAGAGGTCGATCCGCGTGCCTCTCCCCAAGGAGTGCGGCGGCGGCGATCTCCTCGTGTTCAGTCTTCTGGGGCGGGTCTACATGGGACTGCCTGCCAACGACCCGTTCGCCGTCGCGGATGAACTGCTCGAGGCAAATCCTTCGGTCGCCGCGGCGTTGGTCGACGTGCACATGGAGGCGACCGCGGAGAAAGCCGCCATGGCGTTCCATCTTGATGGCCGGGTGTCCACCGTGCTGGGCACGCATACCCATGTTCCGACCGCGGACGCCCGAGTTCTCCCAGGTGGGACGTCCTTCCAGACGGATGTCGGGATGTGTGGCCCCTTCGCGTCGATCATCGGTCGGGATCCCGATGCGGTGCTGAGACACATGAGAACCGCAGTCCACACGCCCTACGAGATGGGATCCGGCGATGAGCGGCTCTGCGGCGCCCTCGTCACCCTTCGCCCGGGCACCCATCGCACAGCTTCGATTCGCCCGTTTCAGTACGGGGGCAACTCGCCAGCCTAAAAAAACTAAAATTCCGACCAAGAGCTCCTTGGATTGTAAGTCTTTGATCGACCAACCTTTGGATTCCGGCTGCGGCTTGAATTCCCTTGCCCTACCAGTAAAAGACGCCTCCAAAGGCCTCTCAGGCTTGATTCGATCGAGAGCCGCGGCACCTTTGAGTAGGGAAAACGGGCGGCTGACTCAGCGAATGTTCGCTTAGAGGAAAAGCTCGATCAAGACATGTGAGTCCAGCCGCGGGAAAAGCGGCCCGGCCTCTGGAGGGAACAAGATGAAACGTTCAATGCTCCTCGCGAGCGGAATGGCTCCGATCGTCGTTTGCGGCATCGCCGTCGCCGACGTCGACTTCGACTTCGAATTGCTCAATTCGAACGGTGAAGAGACGGTGACCTACGTCATCAACGTCGAAGGCGCTCTGGATTCCATCGACTTCGCCATCGACTTCACGAATACCGGCGACTTCACCTGGGCGGGTGACATCCTCTTCGGCTTCACCGATCCGAACGGCAACTCGATTGAATTCGGCGGATACAACTACAGCTTTGGTTATGTCGTCGCAGGCGACTTCCCCGCGGATTGGGATGTTGACGTTTCGGGAACCTACGGATTCTCGGCCGACCTCGCGTCCTTCGGACTGAGCGGAGCCGGCGACTGGACCATCGAGGTCGCCAATGGCTACATGACGTCAGTCGACACCAGCTGGTCCGGCGTTCTGGGCATGAACGGTCTTGCCGTTCCCGCGCCCGGCGTCCTTGCCGTCCTTGGCCTTGCCGGCCTTGCCGGTCGACGCCGTCGAGGCTGAACCTTCGAGCATCGCCTCAAGAGAACCCTTCCGCCCGCCTTCGATCATCTGGATCGGAGGCGGGCTTTTTCATGGATACCTGGGGGGCGCGGAGAGGGGAGGGGACTCCACCCGATTCGAAGGCCCGATCGAGGCGAAGCCCGCTTTGCCCAGCAGCTTCCTACAAGATCCAGAGGCTTTCAGACTGCCTCTGGCCAACCGTGCGATGGAGTGACGAAGACCAGGCTCACCAGAGACAACCGGAGCGGCCAGGCACGCCCGATAACTGATTTCCGAGCCTTGGCTCCTTGTTTTTGAGCAGGAAATAGCCCTTGGATGCAAAAACATGGGAACCTTCCCCATTTTTCATAGTTTCCATTTCCGCCATCCCGTGACGTCGAGTAGATTCGACTGTTGATATTCCATTCACAGACTCGTGCCCTATTCCCAATGTGTTAGGCGAGTCAAGTTCCCAATTCCTTTGATAGGAGGATTAAGAAATGAAGTGTGGTACTTTCTTGATGGCTGGGCTCGCCTCAGCAGCAGTCGCTGGCATCGCAGCCGCTGACGTTGAACTCGGGTTCATCGTCGACGGCCCTGGTGGCAACGGTTACACGACTGATATCGAAGCTGATGGTGCCCTCGCCGGCATGAACATCGCCTTTGACTTCGTCAACCAGGGTGGATTCACCTGGGCTGGTGATCTCCTGATCACGATCGTCGACCCCAACGGCAATGGCATCGAATTCGGCGGGTACAACCTGTCCTTCGGTTACACCTATGCCGGTGAC
>NHBO02000062.1 GCA_002167845.2 Phycisphaera sp. TMED9
CAGCGGAGACCGTGTCCCGCAGGACGCGACCACCGACCGACCACGTGTATCGATACCGCACGATGTCCCAATCNAGATCATCCAACGGGCCGGCCGAGTTCACCTCGCAGACCAGGACGTCCTCCAGGGTCGGGTCGTTCGGACGGATCACGGTGGAACTGATGGTCGTCGGCGGCCGGTTGGGCGTCGGATCTCCCTCCGCGACGATGTCCATCGGGAAGGTCANNTGNAGCTGNCCGTTGACGAACACGTTGACCCGCCAGGTGCCCGGNGTCTGCTGCATCCCGGGNANGTCCCAGTAGAACCACCAGTTCCANAANCGATANGACGTGANTCCGAAGTTGAGCCAGAACCANCCGNNGTCGTAGTGNAGNTCGCCNGCNGGNTCGTAGAANTGGAAGGTGCAGGTGCTGTTGGCCGGCAGGTTNAACCCNCGNGCCCACATCCAGACGCCNTCGTGGTCNAGNGGNACNTATCCNTCGGCCGGGGGCTGCCAGCGNTGGTTCTCNGGAAACGCGAAGTACGCGTCGAGGTTCTCCAGCGTCACNCCGAAATCGGTGAAGGTGACGTCGTTGATGTCNGGNATCNNNGGCTGNTCGGNCCAGGCGCTCTCACCCTCGTTGCAGGGNCCGACGAACGGGTCGAACAACNCCTCGTCCATCAGGGTGGCGAATGCCAGTNCAGGCCAGTCNGTGTTTCCACTCGCGGCGGCCTCGGCGATCTGCTGGCCGGCTCGNACCTCATCGCCGGGCGANACGAGGATGCTGTCCTTGCGGAGANGGAAGCAGCTGGTCTGGAGCCCTTGACCGTGATCGAGTCTCACGAAATTGGTGGGCCGTNCTTCNTCATAATCGACGTTCTGGTCATCCTCGCCGTCATGGGTCGTCACGACGACGCCGTCGAGGGCGGCGTAGACCGGAACGCCGATCAACTGGCGGTCGAAGGTCGGCACCAGTCCCATCGTGGCGATGACACCGTCAGCCGTGTAGTCGCCGCAGTTCCAGTCCTGGATGCCGCCCGCCTGGGAAGCATGGTCGAAGAAGTTGTGCAGGTTGAAGTCCACGCCCGCTCGGCCGCCAAACGGGTAGAACGAAAGAAGGGGCGGCGAATCACCCGCGAAGCCCGAATGATCATCGGATCGGGAAAGCGGCCCGAACTCCGCGACATACGCCTCGACTCCACGGCGCATCCGCGCTCGGTCGAGGTCGGTCAACTGTCGGCCGGCATCGTCATCGGACGCGGACGCGATGCCGCGAAGCCCGCCGTGGACGGGACGGGGATCGGGGCTGGGAGTGCGATGGGTTGCGACTCGATGATCCCGGTCTTCCGCGATCACCGTTTGATGGGCGGCGACGTGGAATGACAAGCCAGCCAGAATGGTCGTGGAAAGAAAGCAGACTGAGTTCTTCACGATCTTTTCTCCTCTTCGCGATTCGTGTTGATCTTCGGTGACCGAGCGAGGCCGGGAATCGGCGGCGAAAAAGCACTCAGTGCGTTCCCCATTATGCATCTTTGATCTATCATTACAAGCCAAGACCTTCGATTCGCCTCGTTCTCAACCCCCATGACGACCATCCTGACCGCACAGTCAATCCGAGACGCCGAAGCGGTGGCTTGCCACCTCCACGCGTCCCTGACCACAGTGCTCGAGAGCCCACCTGTCCAAGGGCATCGAGCGGCGACGCTGTCCAACGAACTGGGCGTCGGGCGGATGACCTGCCAGCGAATCATGAAGCTCGCGAAGACCTCCGCCGATCCAGGGCCGGAACTGCTCGTCGAACTACCGGGCGTCGGTGGACTCCGGGAGTTCCTGGAAGCAGTGATTCGTGCGGGGGTGCCGCGGTCGTCAATGGCCGACGCCTTCGCCGCGATCGATGCGTTCGAGCGATACCTTCGTGAGATCGGATTGAGCCAGACGGGGTTCGATTCCGCCCTCAGACTTTTTCAGGCGACCACCGACCCGGATCGACTGCGTGACCGTCGGGCGAAGCTCTTCGACGCCGCCTCGACGATCACTGGACAGGCCGCGGACTTCACAACCAGCATGATGGCGATCCGGCCGAGCAGGCAGGACGGATTCAACTTCGAGCAGATCGCGGTGCGTGGGTATGCGGGCATGCGGGCCAGCGGTTCGGCCATGCCCATTCGCCTGCCGATGAACATGGCGTTCTCCGACTTCCGCAAGGTCACCGATGACGAGGCGGCTCGAGAACCCCAGAAGCTGATCGAAGGGTTCTGCACTCGACCTCTGCCCTCGATCGATTCGCGAGTGATCAAGTCCGAGCACCTCGCGCACATCATCGATCCCAAGCATATTTCGCCGGGCGAACCATTCGACTGCTTCGCGATCCAGCACAACCGATGGAACGTCGACGAGCCGGGTTCACACAAGGCCATCTGGCTGTACGTCGACTACCCGACCCGGCACTGCATCTTCGACATGTATCTCCATCGCAGCATGCAGGAGGGGCTGATCGTCCATGGCGACTGTCACCTGTGGGGGACCGCGCTGCTCGCGCCCCCGGAGGATCTCTGGATGACCCGCTTCGCGGATCAGATCCGCTTCAGCGAACTCGGCTCGGGAACCGCGGGCGCTGGATCGAAGGTGTACGAGCGACACCAGGAACTCGCCGCCCACATGTTCGATGACCAAGGGTGGAATGCCGACGACTTCGCCGGCTTCCGATGCGAGATGGAGCTGCCGATCTGGCGCTCCGGTCTTTCGTTGGTGATGACACTCGAATGAAGTCCACGGAGATTGGTTTCGTCGACTCCGGGGGCCGGCCGAAACGAGCGAGGAGACCCGACGGCCGTTCTCATCAAGCCTTCCGTCTCGAAGGCGGTTCCCGCCGAATCACCCTCGAGATCGAGGCGCACCTCAGGATGCCCGCGACGTCATGATTCCAAGCCGCTCGACCTTCGTTTGCTCATTGATCCTATTCCTCCTGGGATGGGCGGTCGGGACCCTGCAGGTCGAGTCCATGCCGGGGATGCCCATGCACGGCCGATACCACGCCTCGGACATGGACGACCTGCAGCAGCAACTCCTCGGATACTCCGCGCGGCCGCAGNAGTACGCGGCCGGCGCCGATCATCCCGCCTGGTACGCCATCTGCGGCATCTACCAGAAGGCGTCGGTCGCCCTTGGACTCGATGGAATGGAGCTGTGGAACACCACGGTTCCATGTCTGNTCGGATTGAATCTCGTGCTCTTCCTGTTGCTGGCGAGACAGATCGGATTCTCGACCTCCCAGTCCATGTGTCTCTGCCTCGCGTGGCTCGGAACCGCGAGCACGATCCACTGGAGCGTGGTTCTCGAGACCCACGTCCTCGCCCCAACGAGCCTGCTCTTGTCCGCGTTGATCCTGAGTCATCCGAGGTTCGCAGGGCGAATCTGGAATCGAGCCTCGCCACACAGNATCACGGTGTACGGACTGGCGATCGCCACCGCCGCATCGATCACGATCACCAATGGAGCGCTCGCCGCTCTGGTGTTTCTTCCCGGTCGGTTCATCCGCCGGTTTCGACCGCGTCCGCTGATCCGCGAGACGATGAAAAGGACGCCGACCATGTTGACCGCGNGTCTCGTGGGCATCGGCCTGCTCTCGNTCGTCCATGTCACAGGCTGGTACCTGGTGCAGGATCGTTCGATGCAGCAGTTCCTCGAGGTCCTCGGTGAACGTCGCTTGCTTGCCTACATGCAGGGAGGATGGTGGGATTCCCTGTTCGCGATTGCGTGGATCGCGCCGCCCATGAGCCAGTACGAGGGGACACCGCCCGAAACCATGCTGGCGTTGAATTTCAACTGGACGACCCTCCCCGCGTACCTTTCCGGCGCAGTCGTCATGCTCCTCACCGCTTGTTCGCTCCGCGTGGTCTCCGCCCGGGTCATGTTCATTCCACTCTTTCCGATGTTCGGAGTCCTTCTCCACATGATCTACGGCAAGGGCGAGTCGTTTCTCTATTCGGCGANCTACGGCTGGGCGACGGTGATCTCCATCGGGCTCCTGGGCCGCGCCGTCTTCCCACGGTCTCTGAGCCGAATCACGATCGTGATCGCCATCGTCCTGTCCATCACGAACATCATGATCTGGAGGGACGGGCTGGTCTGGATCGTGGAACAGAAATACGTCCTGCCCGAGCTTCCACTTGCGCCGTGAGCGCCGTATCGGGCGAAGAACCTGATTGAAACTGCAGAACGAGTCTTCAATCGAACCGGTGTCTCGTGCCCGCCCGGGACTGATACTTGGATTCTTCATGGCACCCAGAGGTTCGGTCGGTGGTTTCTCNGCCGACTGGAGTCGCCGGATCCTCCCCNCGTCGTCGAGTGACTCGATATTGGTCGAACGCCCGACCCTCGATCCTTGACCACAGTCCCGCTCAGCAACGTCCCAAGTCAGTTTCTGCAGTGAGCCCCCGGCGAGGCGGTGCGCCCTCGGCGGTGGCAGCGATGCGAGAGACGATTCCCGCTCACCGGGGCTCCGAAACGGCGTTCCCAAGCCTGTCGCGGTTTCTGGCGTGCGAATGGCCTCCGTCGGGGTACGATCGGCGACGTTCCGTTGGCTTGAGTTCGTCGACTCAAGCCGCACACCACCGGTTGACGAGGGTGGTAGTGGACGCGTGTTGACTGAGCGATTCCAACCANNTCTTTGACACCGCTGTCTCAAGAAAGGAATGCCGAATGACCGAGCAGAAGAACCAACTTGCGTCGCTGTTTGCGGCCTGCTGGAAGGACGAAGCGTTGAAGGCTCGCTTCATGAGTGATCCCAAGGCGGTCCTGGCCGAGCGTGGCATTGATGCCCCCGATGGCTTCGATGTCAAGGTCGTCGAGAACAGCGACAGCATGACCCACATCACCATTCCGATGTCGCCCGAGTTGCACAAGGGCCGACTCTCAGATGAAGAACTCTCTCAGGCTGCGTCGGGTGTGGCGGTGTACGTCGGGGGGTTGCAGACCGGCACGTGCCAACACCAGTTACACAGTGTCCATCTGTTCGGAGTACTCCTTCCGGGCGTCCGCGGCTGCTACTAGGTTCAACCGTGAATGCGCGCGTCGCATCTCCGGAATCTGGCGTCTGGTTGACCGAGGAACTGGTGATTCCACTCCCGGACTCGGATGATCACCCACGTGAATCGCTCGAGTTCGAGATCATGTTCGATCTCGACCCATGGAGCATCGACTGGGAAATGGCATGCGATGATTCCACGCTGGGAGATGGCGGAGTGTGCCAACCAAGGTATGCGAAGGTCCACCTCGATCAGATCGAACTCGAATTCGGGACGCCTTGTTCGACGGCCGACTCTTTTCCGGAGATCTGCGGCCGGGGGGCGCTCAGTGTGACGCTCGTCCGCAGCGATGATGTCTCCATTTCCATTCCAGGCGACGGTTCCGAGATCGTCCCGATCGCGCGACGACCGGAGCGGCGGATTCCGAGTGCGAATGAGTGCGACTCTGATACCGGCTGCCTCGAAGTCGCGATCGAGGCGGAGATCCGCTTGTTCGAGCTCGCGGATTCGTGCGTGCCCTCGATTCCCTGTCCGGCCGACCTGAATCGCGACGGTGTGGTCGGCGGTGCGGACCTCGCGATCATGTTCAACGCGTGGGGCCCGTGCGTCGACTGTCCGTCCGATCTGAACGGTGATGGCGTGACCAACGGCGCGGACCTCACGATCATGTTCGGCGCGTGGGGCCCGTGCCCCTGATCGAAACGGGAAGGGCGAGGAACTTCCAAGGTGCATCGAGACCGGGCCCCCGGATTCCACGGGGCGCCCGGTCTCGGTCGTCCCCGGCCGGCGGCGTGCGAGCAACCGATTCCGATCGACGACGAACGTCCGTTCAATCCTGCTCGATCTCGATCACCCAGTCCGCCCAGCGCCGACCCATCTCGATGATGCCTGCGGTGTCGAACACCAGTTGCTTCGGTTGCGGGGGAAGATCGGTCACGAGGCGGTGATGGGTATGCGGGTCCGCGGCCGCCAGCGCGGCCATGTCGGCGACCACGTCGACCGAGTTCACGCTGTCGTGGTTGGTCGGCGGCTGCTGGCTGATGAACCACGGCAGCGCCGGCTTGCCGAGGTCGGCCCGCAGACTGGAGATCGTCGTCCCGAGGCGTTCGGCGGCTTCATTCCGGAAGGGATGAAACGACATGTCGTTCTCGCCGACGTGGTAGATCACGCCGGCGAGCCGCGGCCGAGCGCCGGCGTCGCGAATCGCCTCCATCGACGCTCGCACGAAATCGCGGAAGGCCGGATAGAGATTGCGTTCCTTCGCGACGCTGCCCTCGGGGGTCCAGTCGATGATCTGCGAGCCGCTGTGCGTGAACTTCGCGATCGCGATCGGCGTTCGACGATCGATTCTTTTCAGGCGGGCGCCGAAGGAGACCTCGGGGCCGAAGGTGTCGTAGAGCCCCGCGGGCGCGAGCGGCTCCCATTCAGTGGAGGCATGGACGCCGCCGCCGGTCGAATAGCGGAAGGGGATCCGCTGTGGCTTCGAAAGGGCCTTGCCGCCTTCGATCGAGTCGAGCTCCTGGACGAAGGCACGTTCACCTTCCATGTTGCGATGTCCGGCGAGGATCCACAGATCGACTTTCTTGGTTTGTGAATAGGGCCACCGTTTCATCGACGTTCGCGCCGGCGGCTCGACGCCTTGGTTTGAGCCATACGCGGCCGCGTAGTTCGCCCCGTGTTCGAGCTGGCCGAGCGTACCGTAGTGGTAGTGGAGACCGACCCCGCCGCCGATCTCGACGCCGACGTGCGAGGTCGGGACGTACTCCGCGAGCGGGTCCGCCGCCGTCGCGGCGCGTTGGCCGCGGGCGATGTCGGCCATTCGGGGCCGAAGGTCCATGCCCCAGATCGTCTTGGTGCAGAGTTCCCCGACGTAGAACCGGAGGTTCGGCGCTTCGAGATCGGTCCGCACCCGCGTCAAGAATTTGGCGAGGTTCTCACCGTAGTTCCGGAGGTAGGACTCCTCGAACATGTCGTTCTCGCCCTGGTGCCAGAAGAACCCTTCGAGTACTGGATCGAATCCCTGTTCTTCAAGGTCGGCCATCGCGGCTCGGACGGTCTCGAGCAGCAGCGGATACATCTTGAAGCCCGAGGGGTTCTCCGGATTCCAGTCGCCGCCGAGATGGGTTCCGCCCGCCGCGACCTTCACGATCGCGATGTCGCCCTTCGTGGCTTCGGTCACATCGCGGGCGAAGACGAGCTCCGGTCCGACCATGCCGCGAACGGGTTGCAACGGCACCCACCCCTTCGAGTCGGCCTTGTCCTCACGACCGATCACGTGCCAGAAGCGGATGTCGTTTCGCGGTGCCGTGACCCCTCGGAACGGGGGGAACCGATCCACGTCGGCCACCTTCGAATCGGCGCCCTCCATGTTAGACTGGCCCGCGAAGACGAAGACCCGGATGTCCTGGCCCGCGTGAGACATCGCGGTCACGAGCATCGAGAAGGCGAGGACGCAGAGGTGATGTGGAGTTCGCATGAACGCGAGGATACCGGACGCCCGTGGCGAGATCGTTCGAGTGATCAAGTCGTCGGGCACGAATCGCCCACGGTGGCCCCTGGCGCGGGAATCACGGTCCGTGGAGCGTGGGCCTCGGCATCTTCCTGAAAAGATCATTGCTCCAAGCCGCCGCTGATGTACCGTGGGGGGCAGGTTTTACCGTCCCAGCTTTGAAAGGAAGACGATGAGGAAGCGGGCCTGGAGCACGATTTCGTCGGGATTCCTCGCCCTCGGCGTTGGAACGTCCGCCGTGGGCCAGTCCTTCGTCAACTTCGAGTCCCCCCAGATTCATCCGATCGACGTGACGCCGGACGGGACCTTCGTCCTCGTCACGAACACCGCCGACAATCGCCTCGCGATCCTCGACCGATTGGACGCCGGGAACCTCCGGCTTCGAACGAGCGTTCCCGTGGGATTGGAGCCCGTGTCCGTACGGGCGCTGGATGAAACGACCGCCTGGGTCGTGAATCACCTGAGCGACAGTGTGAGCATCGTCGACCTGAACGAGGGACGCGTGGTCGCCACGCTTCAGACGGGCGACGAGCCGGCGGACGTGGTCTTCGCAGGATCGCCGCGCCGAGCGTTCGTCAGCATCTCGCAGGAAAATCGGATCATGGTCTTCGATCCGGCGAACCCCGATCTTCCGCCGGTCTCCGTTCCGGTCGAAGGACAGGAGCCGAGAGCGCTGGCCACGGACGGTTCCAAGGTCTTCAGCGCGATCTTCGAAGCAGGAAACCTCACCACGGTCCTCTCTGAGTTCGTCGTCGCCTCCGATCTGAATCCATACCCCGGGGATCCCAATCCACCGCCGAACTCGGGCATGGCGTTCGAGCCGTCCTTGAATCCGATGCTCCCCGAGGCCCCGCACGTGTCGATGATCGTCCGTCGAGACGAGAACGGCGTCTGGCTCGACGACAACGGCGGCGACTGGTCGGACGCCGTCGGATGGGATCTTCATGGGCACGGGCTCGTGGTGATGGATCCGGACAGTCTGGAGATCTCGTATCGAACCGGGCTTTCGACGACGAACATGGCCTGTGCATCGCGACCGGGCGGCGGGGTCGTCGTCGTGGGCACCGAAGCGATCAACGAAGTCCGCTTCGAACCGAATCTGGCGGGCCGTTTCATCCGCGTGGAGGGTTCGATCGTCACGCCCGGGACCCGCGGCGACGTCGTTCGTCGAGATCTGAATCCCCACCTGGACTATCTCGGGTCGACCATTCCCTTCACGGAGCGGATTCGCAGCATCGGCGATCCACGTGGCGTGGTCTGTTCTCCCGATGGAGCCGAGGTGTGGGTCAGCGGGATGGGTTCCAACAACGTGGTCGTTCACGACGAGGATCTCGGCCGGCTCGACCGGATCGTGGTCGGTAACGGTCCCACCGGGATCACCATGGATCCGACCGGGTCACACGTCTACGTCCTCAATCGGTTCGATGCGACGGTCACGGTGCTGGACCGGGTCTCGAGAAAGGAGATCGGGCTGTTGCGTCTGTTCGATCCCACGCCGCACTTCATCAAGGATGGTCGCCCATTACTCTATGACACGCATCTGACCTCGGGTCTGGGTCACACCTCGTGCAACAGCTGCCACATCGATGGAAGAATCGATCAACTGGCATGGGATCTGGGGGATCCTTCGGGAGACATGAAGGCGTTCAACCAGAGCTGCGATCTGGACCTTCCAGACGACAACTGCGAGGACTGGCATCCCATGAAGGGACCGATGACCACGCAGACCCTGACCGGTCTGAATGGCACGGCGCCCTTCCACTGGCGTGGCGATCGCGAGGATTTCGCCGCGTTCGATCACGCCTTCACGTCGATCCTCGGAAACGACGCGGACGGAACCCCGGCCGAGATGGCGGCGATGCAGGCGTTTCTCGGTTCGATCGCGAACCCGCCGAATCCGAATCGACGACTCGACGGTTCCCTGCCCGACGAGATTCTCGGGGGTGACCCGACCGTCGGGCTGGATGGATTCCACTTCGGCGAACTGGCGACCGTCCAGTGCATCGACTGTCATTCGCTGCCCAACGGATCCATGGGCATGGTGATCTCGGCCGATCTCCTCCAGGAGAGCCAGGCGATGAAGGTGGCCCAGTTGCGCAACATGTATGAGAAGCAGGGGATGGACAAGACCTCCTCGCAGGGCTCGAAGGGCTTCGGCTTTCAGCACGATGGAAGCATGGGAACCCTCGTGGAGTTCTTCGAGCGACCCGCGTTCACCTTCCCCAATGGCGCCGCGGGCGATCAGCTGCGACGGGACATCGTCGCCCTGATGATGTGCTGGGATACGGGGACGCACACCGGGGTGGGGGCCCAGGCCCAGCAGGGGGGTGCGAGTCCGGACCCCATCGAACGACGCGATCTGCTGGTGACGCTGGCGCTCTCCGGAGAGGTCGATCTGGTGGTTCGGATGAACCTCGAGGGCCGGGATCGCGGTGGGGTCCTGCTCGCCGATGGACGCATCCAGACCGACGTCGCGGCCCAGGTCATCGGCCTCGAGGACCTCGATGCCCTGGCCGATCCGTCGATGCCGGTGACGTACACGCTGGTTCCTTCGGGGAGTGGCGTTCGAATCGGCGTCGATCGTGACCTTGACGGTTTCTTCGACCTCGATGAGATCTTGGCCTGCGCCGATCCGGCCGACGCGTCGAGCACGCCGGAGAACGCCGCGTGCATCCCCGATCTCAATGGCGACGGTCGGGTCGACGGGAGCGACATCGGCTTGCTCTTCGCGGCGTGGGGTGTCTGCCCGGATGCCGACTGTCCGGCGGACTTCACGGGCGACGGGCTGGTGGATTCGGAGGATCTGGGCGTGCTTCTGGCCGCCTGGAGCGTCTGATCGCCTCACCGGGGTCCCCGGACGGGACGAACCGCTGCAGGACGAGATCGAAACACGGGTGGTGATTCGGCCCGAGCGGATCCTGACGGACGGGGTCGCACCGCTTCGGTGTCCGAGCGGCATCGTTCCAACGCGTTCCGAAGCCGATGCCGGTCCGCGCCGCGTCCGAGCGAGACCATCTCGAGGCGGGGCCGGACCGAACTCGTCGGTTTCCTTGTTCGTGTTCGGATCGATGCGGTACCTTCCCCCGAGGGATCGGTCTTGATCGAGGCGCGGTCACGTCCTCGCGACCCGGCAAGCTCGGGGGCGTGAGGTCCGTGAGACAGCGGCGTCGAGGGCCGGTTCACCAGTCGAAACGAGGAGCGAAGCACCCATGAAGAACAAGCACAGCGAGCACTCCGAGCATGCCGAGCATGGGGATTCGGGCGGATTCCTCGGCGCGGTCGAGCGAATCGGCAACCGGCTGCCGGATCCGGTCACGCTGTTTCTCCTGGGCGCGTTGCTGGTCCTCGTGCTCTCCCAGCTCGGCGCCTGGCTCGGATGGTCCGCGGTCAATCCCACCAGCGGCGTGGAGGTGGTGGTGACACCGCTGCTCTCGGGCGAGGGGCTCGAATGGGTCTGGACCATGATGGTGGAGAACTTCACGGGCTTCGCGCCGCTGGGCGTGGTGCTCGTGGCGATGCTCGGCATCGGGGTCGCCGAACGGACCGGGCTCATCGCCGGGATCCTCGGCATCCTGATTCGAATCACACCGCGGAAGCTGGTGATTCCCGGGCTGGTCTTCGCGGGCGTCCTCAGCTCGCTGGCGACCGATGCGGGATACGTCGTCCTGCCTCCGTTGGCGGCGGCGATCTTCGTGAGCATGGGACGATCCCCGCTCGTCGGCATCGCTGCGGTGTTCGTCGGGGTGGGTGGGGGATTCAGTGCGAACCTCGCGGTCACCGCCCTCGATCCGATGCTGGCCGGGGCGACGCAGGACGCGGCGCGGCTCATCGACGACGCCGTCGTCGTCGAGGTGACCGCCAACTGGTACTTCATGATCGCCTCGACCTTCCTGGTGACCCTGGTCGGATGGCTGGTCACCGTGTTCGTCGTCGAGCCGAGGTTCGATCCGCAGGAGGTGGCCCGCCAGATCGCGGTGGGTCGCGAGGCCACGGGTGACGACAAGGTCGAAGCGGAATCCTCGGGGAACGGTCCACTGTTCGCCTCGCTCGCATCGTTGGTGCTTGTGGCGACCGGACTGGTCCTGCTGGTGGTGCTTCCCGGCGCCCCGCTCGCGGAGGTGTGGGCCCAGGCGATGGTTCCGATGCTCTTCGTGCTCTTCCTCGTTCCCGGCGTGGTCTTCGGCATCGCCAATGGGACGATTCGAAACGATCGCGATGTGGCGCGGATGCTCGCCGAGTCGATGTCGTCGATGGGCGGATACGTCGTGCTCGCCTTCTTCTGCGGCCAGTTCGTCGCGTGGTTCAAGGAGAGCGGGCTCGGAACGATCCTCGCGATCAACGGGATCGAGGTGCTCTCGAGCTGGAACCTTCCGCGGGAACTTCTGGTGGTGGCGGTGATCCTGCTGACCGCGGGGCTCAATCTCTTCATCGGCTCCGCGAGCGCGAAGTGGTTCCTGCTCGCGCCGGTCTTCGTCCCGCTGTTCCTCGGACTCGGCGTCTCACCCGAGCTCACCCAGGCGGCCTATCGCGTCGGGGACTCGACCACCAACATCATCGCGCCGTTGAATCCCTACCTCGTCATCATCATCGTCTTCATGAGGCGGTACGTGCCGAAGGCGGGGATCGGGAGCGTGTTCTCGCTCATGCTCCCCTACAGCATCGCGCTGCTCCTGGTCTGGCCGATCTTCCTGCTGGTCTGGTCCTCCCTCGGAATTCCGCTGGGTCCCGACAACGGACCGCTCTTCCTCGAGCCGATGACGGCGGGATGACGCGAGGCGTCGATCGAGGGCCCCGAATCGGTCGTTTGCAAAAGGCAGGCGTTCCGTTCCATCGCGTACAGGTGATGTGTAATTTGCATGAAGACGAGACTCGCGATCGAATCGGCATCGAGCGAGGCGTCGATTGAATCGGGCGGTCGGGTGAAGTGCTGCGGGCCTTCGAGCGCGGGTGATGTCTTGTCATCAAGGGTGTTTCAGCTACCATCGAACCATGCTTCGTCCTCGCTTCCATGCCGTGCATGTCGCTGCAGTCGTGCTTCTCGGCCTCGCCCCCGATCCGTCGCCGGCCTGGTCGGCCGTGATTTCGGACGATCAGCCCGTACGGGTGGGTCCGGAAGTGATCGAAGGCCGTGCGGTCGGCGTGGGGCGGCTCGCCGTTTTTCCGAAGGTCGATCTCGTGACCGGAGGGTCGCTGACGCTCCGTGCCGAGGATCGCGCCACGGTCCTGGTGATGACCAGCACGACCTGTCCGCTGAGTCGCAAGTGGCTGCCGATTCTTTCGACGCTCGAGAAAGCATGGCGCCCCCGGGGGGTTCGCGTGGTGCTCGTCGACGTGCAGGGTACGGATGCGGTGGACGAACTCGCCGCGTTCCTCGCGGCCGCGGAATTCCAGGGTGACGCGGTGCATGATCCGGAACGGGTGGTGGCGAAAGCGCTCGGGGCGTCCACCACGACCGAAGCCTTCGTGCTCGACGACCGAGGCACGGTGCGGTACCGAGGTGCCGTCGACGATCGAATCGGGCTGGGATACGTTCGAAACGAACCGCGATCGACGCCGCTCGTGGATGCGGTCGACGCCGTGCTGGCCGGCCGCGGGGCCGAACCGGCGGCGACGACCTCGCCGGGGTGCGAGCTCGGCCTTGAGTTGGGGCAGCCGAGGCTCGAACGGACGCCGACCTGGCACGGTTCGATCTCGCGTCTGTTCGACGTCCACTGCGTGGGCTGTCACCAGGCCGGCGGAATCGGACCCTTCCCGCTCGACGTCGAGGCGGAGGCTCGGGCGAACGCCGGCATGATCGCCCGCCAGGTCGCCGCCGGACTGATGCCACCCTGGTTCGCCGAACCCGTCGAGCCCGTCGAGGGTCCAGGACACTCGCCCTGGTTGAACGACCGTTCGCTCACCGCCGAGGAACGGGAGGCGATCGTGACGTGGGCCCGGAACGGACGTCCGAGCGGGGAGCCCGGCCGTCATCCACGGCGGGTCGTTTCCGAACGACCCCGTCTCGGGGCGGCCGCCGAGTGGACCATCGGAACGCCGGACCTGATCATTCCGATTCCGGAGGAGATCGCGATTCCGGCCGAGGGCTATCTGGACTACGTCAACATCGCCATCGATCCGGGGTTCGACGAGGATCGGTGGGTCGAGGCCTGGGAGTTGATCCCGACGGCTCTCGATGCGGTCCACCACGTCCTGATCTTCATGAAGGAGCCCGGCCGCCGGCTCGATCAGGGGGGATACCTCGCGGCCTACGTTCCCGGCTACCGATCGATCGACTACGGCGATCCGCGCGTCGCGCGAGGACGGTCGATCGCCAAGCGGATCCCCGCCGGTGCGCAACTCGTCTTCCAGTTGCACTACACCCCGAACGGCCTCGCCACCAGTGATCGCACCCGTCTGGGGCTTCGTTTCGCCGATCGTCCGCCCGAGATCGAGGTCGTGACCGCCAGTGCGTCGAATCGTCGCTTCAAGATCCCCCCGGGTGCGCCGGCCCATCCCGTCGAGGCCGTCGTGACGCTGCCCCGGGATGTCGAGATCCTGACCCTGTTGCCGCACATGCATCTGCGCGGACGTTCGTTCCGATACGAACTCGAGTCGCCCGAAGGGGTTCGGTCGACGATGCTCGACGTGCCGCGGTACGACTTCAACTGGCAGTTGAACTACGTCTATCGGGAGCCGCTCGCCATCGAACGAGGTTCGAGGATCATCGCGTCCGCGACCTTCGACAACTCCGAAGGCAATCCCGCCAATCCCGATCCGACCGACACGGTGCGATGGGGCGATCAGACCTACGAGGAGATGATGATCGGCTACTTCGAATTTCTGTTGCCGACCGAAGATGGGGCCTCGACGGCCGGAAATCTCTCGGCCGAAGGGATCTTCGCGCTTCTGGATCGGAACCGGGATGGGGAGCTCAGCCGTCGCGAATGCCCGAAGGAGTACCGGGGGTTCTTCAAGCGGATCGACACCGATGGGAACGACCGCGTCACGCTCGAGGAGATGGAACGGGGGCTCCGGCGTCAACGAGGCGAGTGAGCGGGGGGCCGGGCATGCGTTCCTGCGTGCTTGTTGGCACGTCCCGTTCTTCTGATACAGGACTTCGCCCAGACTGTTGAAGAAAGGTGGAGATGGGATGGTCGGGGCGGGATGGTTTTCGAAACGCGGGGTTGTTCGCGTGATCAGGTGACGGTGCGCTGCCTCAGGGGGCCGGACAGGGGCCCCAGTTTCCGAGCATGATCCCGAGGTCCGAGGAGTCCACCACGCCATCGTCGTTCAGGTCGGCGTCGTGATTGCTCGGGCCCCAGCAGGCCACGAGGAAGCCCAGGTCCGCGGAGTTCACCTCGCCGTCGTCGTTGACGTCGCCCACGCATGGTGGTGTCACGATGGTGACTTCGAGGATCGGGGCGACGTTCCGGGCATTCCTGATGAAAGAGGCGTACTCGCCACCCATGGTCAGCCGGGTGACCATGAAGCGATCCCGATCGGGTTCGTTGAACTGGTCGGTAGGAAGGCTGATTGAAAAAGCCGAGGAAAGGGTCCAGTTGATGTTGGTGGAGCCGCTGTTGAACACGTTGAACATCGAGGACCCGACTTCTCCGTAGGGGAGGAATGCGACAAGGGCGGTGCCTCCACCGCTGCGGGGGGAGCTCCTGCTCCCCTTGAGTCGCACGGATTCGATCGTCGCGTCCTCGGGAATCGACGACAGGTCGAAGGTCAGAAACGGGGCGTTGCGGGAGGTCATGCAGTAGCCGCCCATCGTGGTGCAGCCCTTCATGGCGAGTGACGACGCGTTGAGGGAGGTCATCGAGTGGTTCGAGCAGCAGTTCGGGATGCTGCCCGAACTCACCTGCACGCCGGCCTCGTATCGAGGGATCTCGATCACGACGTTATCTGCGACGGCTGGAATGACCAGCACCCCGAGGGACGAGAGGAGGACGGAGTGGAGGTGG
>NHBO02000063.1 GCA_002167845.2 Phycisphaera sp. TMED9
TTGGAAGCGCTATTGCGTTCATGTTCATTGCCTCCGCCGCGGTGGGTGACGTCATCAGTTTCAACACGACGGGCAGTGGTTCGGTCGGCGTTTCCGCGACGCTCTACGACCCCAACGACAACTCGAACACCGCGGACACGTTCACCGACGTGACGCCGAATTGGAACGGTCTGAGTCCATTCGATCAGACCAGCCAACAGCAGGCGACGGTCGGCGGAGAGACGCTCGACGTCACGACTCGACTGCAGCTGGACGCGACCACCACCAATGGGGTCACGACCATGGCGTATCGGGAGACGAACTCGATGACGGTTTCGTCCGGAGTTACCGAAACGGATCGAGACATCGGCTGGAGTTACGACCGATCGATCTTCATCAACTTCACGACGACGGGATGGACGGAGCTCAACTTCTCCAACATCGGCGGCGGACTGGACAGCGGTTTCGAATACAATGATCTCCATCTGAACTCGGGCGGCGGCCTCTACGACATCGATTACTCGTCCGGCTCCGGGGTCGTCGATTGGTCCGTACCGATCATCGACGAAGACTACCAAGGAAACTTGACCAATCTCGGCGGCTGGGTGGGTGGAACCAACAACCTGCTCCTTGGAGCGGGCTCGTGGACGCTCGAACTCCGCGACTCCTTCTCGGGTACTGATATCTTCGGCGACACGTTGAACTTCGACATGGAGTTCTCGAACTTCGTGATCCCTGGCCCCGGCGGAATCGCTGCCATCTTGGGCCTCGCCGCAGTCCGACGACGTCGACGGTGAGGGCCGCTGCGACGGCTGGTTGATCCCAACCGGGGTTCGGGTAGGATCGGATCAACCGCGCCGAACCCTCCATGCAGCCCCTCGCCCTTTCAGAACATCGGATCATCAGAATCGTCGTGCTCTGCGCGCTGTACGTCGCGCAGGGCGTGCCGTTCGGATTTCTGACCGTCACGCTCGCGGCCGCGATGGCCGCGTCGGGGGCCGAGACCGAGGCGATTGCGTCGGTGTTCGCGCTCGGCACGCTTCCGTGGGCGCTCAAGTGGGTGTGGGGACCGTTCGTCGACCGTTTCGGCAACTCCCGCTTCGGACGCCGTCGGCCGTGGATTCTCGTCGCGCAAGCCGGGATGATCGGGACGCTGGTCGCGATGGCGATGATGCCGGACCCGGTCGCCGATCTTCAGACGCTCGGCACGCTGGTTCTCCTGCACAACATCTTCAACAGCCTCCAGGACGTCTGCGTCGACGCGATGGCGATCGACCTGCTCCCGCCCGAGGATCGCGGCAAGGCGAGCGGGCTGATGTACGGCGCCAAGTATGGCGGAACCGCGATCGGCGGCGGCGGCCTTTCGATCATCGCGGGATACGGCGGGATGCCGCTCGCCTACGTCGGCATGATCATCATCATCGCCGGTATCGCGCTGCTTCCGCTGCTCACGATCGAGAAGCCGGGCGACCTTCTCTTTCCATGGTCGAAGCCGACCACCATCGAGAAGAGCGCATCCGTCTCTCACACGGAGGATTCCGAGGCCGAGACGCCGCCGCGTTCAGCGCTCGCGCTGCTTCGCGATCTGGGTGGCGCGTTCACGGTTCGGGCCGCGATCGTCACCGCGGTGGTCGCGTTGCTCGCGACCGCGGCCAGCGGCCTGCTCAGTCCGATCGCGACGAACCTCTT
The DNA here is from genome assembly GCA_002167845.2 of Phycisphaera sp. TMED9. Taxonomy (GTDB): domain Bacteria; phylum Planctomycetota; class Phycisphaerae; order Phycisphaerales; family SM1A02; genus UBA12014. The sequence goes on from NHBO02000063.1 coordinate 1,669, forward strand.
CGTGGGAGACCTCGGCTGGTCGCAGGAGGAGTACGGGGCCGCCACCGGCGGCGCCGCCGTGTTCGCGGGCCTCGCCGGCGCCGTGCTGGGCGGATTCCTTGCGGATCTCCTCGGGCCTCGTCGGGTCTTCGCCGCGTGCAGCCTGGTCCTGGGCCTTCTGCTGGGCGTCTTCGGCCTGGGAGATGCCTTCTGGGATGATCGGATGCTGGTCTGGGGATACCTGATCATCGAGTCGGGGCTGGCGGGATGCCTCAATGCGGCTTTCTTCGCCATCTGCTTCGGGGTCTGTCGCCCCTCCATCGCCGCCACTCAGTTCACCGCCTACATGGCCTTGATGAATCTCGGGGTCGCCGGGATCTACACCCTCTCGGGTCCGTTCGAAGCCAGATTCGGCGTCCAAGGCACCTATCTGATCGGCGCCGGTATCCAACTCAGCGTGGTGCTGCTGGTCCCGTTCACCCTCGTTCTGCGGCCGAAAAAGCCGGTTTAGGGCATAAAACGGGCGTTTCCAGCCGAAGGGCGGCCGAAGCGACTACACTGGTTCTCCCGGTCCGGAGTTTTCCGTGACCGGTTCAAGGCGATGGGCCAAGCGAGGTCCGCCTCCGCGGATCCCTGAGTTCCCCGTCGCCGTCACATCCGAGTTGCCCGCCTCCCCCGCGGAGGCCCCGAATAAAGGGTGACGCCCACGACCCCGTGGCTGGGAGCATCGCTCCCTTCAACCACCGAGCCGATGGAGATCGCAGCGCCATGATCCAGGACAAGAGAACAGACCCCGATTTCGACATCAGCTCCTTCGACGAGCCTCAACGATTCAAGGCCGTGACTCGAACGAACGTCGCCGCGACCCCCGAATGGGAGTCCCTCGATCCCGACCTCCGGGAGGGTCTCGAGGTGGTGTCGGCGGTGCTGCCGTTCCGAACCAACAAGTACGTCATGGAAGAACTGATCGACTGGAACGCGGTTCCAGACGACCCGATCTTCCGACTGACCTTCCCCCACCGGGACATGCTCTCGGTCGAGCAGTTCGACCGCATCAAGTCCCTGATGGCCGCGGGCGACAAGCCCCAGCTCGATGCCGCGATTCGCGAGATCCAGCTCGAACTGAATCCCCATCCGGCCGGCCAGATGACCCACAACGTGCCCACCATCAACGGTGAACCCGTTCCCGGCATCCAGCACAAGTACGACCAGACCACCCTTTTCTTCCCGGCGCACGGACAGACCTGTCACGCCTACTGCACCTTCTGTTTCCGCTGGGCGCAGTTCGTCGGCCTGGACGACATGAAGTTCGCGAACAAGGACGTTGACCAGCTCGCGGGCTATCTCCGTGAACACCCCGAGATCACCGACGTGCTCTTCACCGGCGGCGACCCGATGGTGATGAAGTCGAAGATCTTCGCGCGATACATCGATCGAATCCTCGAGGATCCCGATCTGGCTCACGTCCAGACCATTCGCATCGGAACCAAGAGCGTGGCCTACTGGCCGCAGCGATTCGTCACCGATGCCGATGCCGAGGAAATGCTCGACATCTTCCGCCGCATCATCGCAAGCGGTCGGACCGTCGCGATCATGGGCCACTATTCGCACCCGGTGGAACTCTCGACCCCCATCGCGCAGGAAGCGGTCAAGAGAATCCGGGCGACCGGCGCGAACATCCGCATGCAGAGCCCCCTCATCCGGCACGTCAACGACGACCCCGAGATCTGGACCGAACTCTGGAACACCGGCGTTCGACTGGGCTGCATCCCGTACTACTTCTTCGTGGAACGAGACACCGGCGCCCGCGGCTACTTCGAGACTCCGCTCGAACAGTGCCACCAGATCTTCGCGGAGGCGTTCCAGAAGGTGAGCGGACTGGGTCGAACCGTCCGTGGCCCCTCGATGTCGGCGTTTCCCGGGAAGGTCCACATCCTGGGCGTTCGCGACGTCGGTGGCGTGAAAGCCTTCGTGCTCGAGTACCTTCAGTGCCGTCGAGGAGAACTCGTCCGCCAACCGTTCTTCGCGAAGTTCGATCCGAAGGCGACCTGGTTCGACATGCTCGAACCACTCACCGAGGCGGACAAGCCGTTCTTCCCCGGCTACTGGCCGGATGCGATGGACGAGACTCCCGGAACCGTGCCGCTGACCGTGGGTGCCGCGACCTGAAACCCGGGGTGAGGCCCCGACCGGTCGCCCTCAACGGGCGAGCGAATCGCGGTAGAAGGCTTCGAGGTCGCGATCCAGCGCCTTCCGGCTTTCGTCGTGCACGTACATCATGTGCCCCGCGGGGTAGTAGGTGCGGGTCACGTGATCCTGGAAGTCGGGTTCGAGTTCAAGATGGTCGATCACCCAGTCCGCTGCGAAGTGCGGCGTCGCCATGTCGTAGTATCCGGCGGCGTTGAACACTCGGAGATCGGGGTTCTGCACCATCGCGGCGCGAAGCCGGCCCGCCACGTCGACGTACCGATTCTCGTACCTCGAGTAGTCCCACGGACGGACCCGTCCGGTGAGGATCTCGTACGGGATGTCCGAGGAGAATCCGAGATCTCGCCGCACGTAGTCGTTCAAGGTCGCGGTGTAGGGCCCCTGGATCGCCGCGTAACTCGGGTCGAACTCCGTTCTGGTTCCTCCCGCATCGGCGTCCCGTCCGGTGAACCGCGAATCGAGACGACCAACGGTGACGCGATCATCGCGAAGGAGTTCCTTCTGGACCGCGCCGCCGCTCAACCGAAGGTTCCGACGCTCCAGAAAGATCGGATCGAGCCCGGTGAGCCCCGACAAACCCGCGATCACCGCGGCTTGATCACCCTCCGAGAGCGACGTCCCCGCGGCCAGGGCCGGAAGATACCGCTCGATCGCGAACACCTCCGCCGCGTCCACCACCGATTCGACGGTGGGAAAACGCTCGCGATCCACCTTGCCGTGATACCAGCCGGTGGCCGCGTAGGTCGGAAGATAGAGCACGTCGGGAAGAACGTTGTTGCGTCCGAACCGAACGGTCGAGAAATCGAGCACGCTGGAGATCAGGATCACCCCGTTCAGGAACATCCCGTGTCGATCCTGCAATTCGTCGGCGAGCCACGCCGCCCGGGTCGTTCCGTAGCTCTCGCCCGCGATGAACTTCGGACTCGGCCAGCGACCGTTTCTGGTGGTCCAGAGGCGAATGAACTCCGCCACCGCACGCCCGTCCTTCTCAAGCCCGTGATAGGCCCCGTCGTCGACGCCGTCCGCGGCACGGCTGAAGCCGGTGGTGACGGGATCGATGAACACGAGGTCGGTCAGGTCGAGCAGGGTGGTGTCGTTGTCGACGAGTTCCCAGGGTGGCGGCAACAGCGCGCCGGCGTCACCCATCGACACCCGCTTCGGGCCCCAGGCACCCAGGTGAAGCCACACCGAACTCGAACCGGGCCCCCCGTTGAAGCAGAAGGTGACGGGCCGAGTCGCTGGATCGGGGGTCGACCACGTCTCCGTGGACTCCGGCGTCGACGAGGAAGGCTCCTGCGGTTCGAGCCGTTCGTATGAAACGAAGAAGATCCTCGCCTTCACCTCACCACTCGACTCCTCGAAGAGCGGCAATGTTCCGGCAGTCGCCTTGTAGCGGAGCACCTTCCCATCCACGGTGATCTGGTGTTCCGTGACGCTGTCCATCTCTGGAATCAGCACGGGCGTCGTCGAGGCCGACTCGACGGGCGCCGTCTCCGGCACCGACCCCTCCTGAACGAAACCAAGCGAGACCGCGAGTGTGATGACGATGGATGGCATGGTGATCATGGGTCGGATCGTAACACCCCACCGTCCGTGGCCCCATGCGGCCCGCACGCAACCGGCTCGGATCACTGCCGAAAAAAGAGGCGGGAACGCGTCATTGACGCATTCCCGCCTCTCAGCGAGCTGAATGGGAGAACGGCGAATCGCCTCAGGGACAGGGTCCCCAACCGACCAGAAGGAGGCCGACATCGGGACCGCCGACCTCACCATCACCGTTGAGATCCTGCTGGCATCCTGCGCACGGACCCCATGCACTGAGCAAGGATCCGAAGTCGACCCCGTCGACGACACCGTCATCGTTGAAGTCGGCCGGGCATCCGCCCCCGCCTCCGCCATCATCGAATTCGATGATGAAGCTCTTCGAGGTGCTGGTGATCGGGACGTCGTTGAATTGATCGCTCGGGCCGCTGGCCATGCTGAACAATCGTCCGACCGTCCCGTCGCCACTCGGTTCACCGGGATACCAGTTGTCGTAGGCAAGCGGCTCGCCGTTGATCCAGACCCACTCGCCACCCAGATCCTCGAGACCGATGAACGGGCCACCGTTTCCAGTGGCGGTGTCCGGCTGGGTCCAGAGCGATGTGAAGGAACCGAGGTTCTGATTCACCCAGAACGCTTCGTCATAGGTCTCGAAGGTGACCAGTTGACCACCCGCCTCCTCGGCCAGAGCACGAGCCGTGTTCCAGTCGACCGGCGGCGAGACGATGACGCCCTGGTACCCGTGACCATTGCCGCCCTCGGACGTCGCCCAGGTGACGCCGGTGTTGATGCCGGGATCGCTGTCGAACTCGATCAAGACCGAACCGAATTCGTCGTCGAAGCAGTCGTTCCAGTTTCCGGCCGGATAGATCTGACCGAAGTCCTCGGGCGCCGGATTGTCGTTGGGTTCACCCGGAGTCCAGTTCGTCCAGTCCAAGGCTTCGCCGGTGACCCATCCCCAGCCACCCGCAGGTTCCGGCCCCTTGTCGCTCTGGACGAGTCCGAACGCGCATCGGGCGTACACCGCAGGCGCTCCGACCCCGACGAAGTCCATCGCGAACGCGGTCTCCTCGGGCGAGGTCAAGGTGGCGAGATATCCGCCAAGAAGAATCGCCTCCGCATCGGCGGTGGCGAAACTGCTTCCCTGTCCCAGCCACTTCACNGCGTAGAAGTGACCGTTCCCTCCGTCTTCGACCTTCCATTCGGCAATCACTTCGATGGGATACTCGGGCGGAACGTCGCCGTACTCGATGCTGAGCGTTCCCGAACCGCTGGCGCCGTTGTAGCCGCCCACGCGGAGGAGGTAGGTCTCTCCTTCGACCCCGGCGAACCCCAGTCGCGACGTGTATCCGGTGCAGTCCGCGCCGTCATCGTTGCAGGCGATCAATGCGCCATCGCACTCGGTGTAGAGGGCCAGCCGGGTGTCGAAGTCCGCGGCATCACAGGTCGAGATCAAGACGCCGTCGGACTGATCGGGGGTGAGCGTGAACCAGATGTCCGAACCGAATCCGGTTCCAAAGCCTTCATCGCACTCACCCGGGAGCTCCGGGCCATCGTCAGTCGCATCGATCGACGAGAACTCGGTGGTCCCGAAGAAGATCGGAACGGCGTTCGCACAGTCGTCGTTGTTCGGGGGCGCCGGACCGCAGACCTCGATCGCGATGGCGGCGCAACTGGTGTCCCAGACCACCTCGCAACAGAATGGATCGTTGTCGCAGATCGAAGCACAGCACGTGGCATCACTGCAACCGGGAACGGAAGATTCCTCCTGGCAGGCCGACGTTCCCGGAGCCCCGCACGAACCCGGAATCGCCGCGCCGAGCGTGACCAGCACCTCGCCGGACTCGATCAATCCGGCCGGAAGATCGGTTCCGTCGTCCCAGGTCGAGTAGGCCGCGACCGCGACCATTCCGTCGGACGCGATGAACGCGGTCCCCGGGGCAAACTCAGTGAATCCATCGGCCGGCCCGAAGGACGAACAATCGCCGGCGATTTCCCCGCCGGTGTTGTCCGCCGGGAAAGGCTGTCCGATGTCGTAGAAGAGATCACCACCCCCACCCTGCACCCGGATCGCAAGCCGAATCTCACTCGCCCAGTTGGACGCGGTGGCTCCGTCGTTGAAACAGACCTCGGCGTTCACGCCGATCCAATCCGCGGAGGTGACCCGGCGACCGGCTTCGGCCGCCATCTCGACGGCGTTGTAATTCGGGCTCGCCGGGTCGAGCCAGCCATCGGCGGCGGCTCCGTACCCCATGCCGGCGAGGTCGAACTCGATCTGCGTGGGATCACCGCCATGCGCCGCCGACGCGAGCAACGAAACCGCACACCCGAAAATCAGGAATGAACGCCGACCGGAACGTGCCTCGACATGATTCGACATCTGATGAAACTCCTGGTGACCGGCCGCTCCGTCACCGAGACGTCGTGGCATCGAGGCCCTCTTTCGGAACCCGTAGTCTTTCGATCAAAGATACCCCGCCGGCGCCNTTTCTCCATGCGAGAGACCACTGGATTGACGATAAAAGGGGGTTGATTCAGAGGCATCACGCCATCATGCGAGGGCGAACGGACGGAAGATCCGATATCACTCCACGAACATGGCCTCATTCCCGAGCAGACCAGTCGCTTTCCGAGGCAATCTGATCTCTCGCACTCGCTAGAATCCCACTCCAGCCGTCGATCACGTACATCCGGATCGCAAGGTTGGCCGGACGAGGTGACCGAGAACGCCAAGCCGTGCGCGTCAGGTCACTGAACGTCGGATCCGCAACCTGGAGGTCCTCGCGTGAGCATCGCCGATCCGTCCCGGATCCTCTTCATCCTGACCCTCGCACTCGGCGCCGGTTGCAGTCCGCACGCCACCCGCGACTCGGATCTCCCGGCGACGGAGATTCCGGCTTCCTTCGATGCGCCCGCCGGCCCCACGGTCGAGGCGCCGGACGCCTGGTGGAACAGTTTCGAAGAACCCGGACTGGACCGAACGATGCAACGGGCCTTCGATGCGAACCTCGGACTTCGCCAGGCCTGGTCAAGACTCGACCAGGCCAACGCCCAGGCGACGATCGCCGGCGCGTTTCTCTATCCCGACATCAATCTCGACGCGAGCGCCGGCCGGACCCGGGTCGACCCCGCGGATCGACCCGCGAACTCGACCGATCGTTTCGCGATCGGACTGGGGCTCTCCTGGGAACTCGATCTCTGGAAGAAGATCGCCAATCGAGCGGACTCAGCGGCATTGGTCGCCCGGGCCAGTCGTGCCGACGCCGAACAGACCGCGTTGCTTCTCTCGGGATCGGTCGTCGACCTCTGGTTCACCATTCAGGAGAAGCAGCAACTCCTGGCGTTGATCACCGAACAGATCGACCTGAGCCGAACGCTCCTCGAGCTCACCGAACTTCGATACGGGCAAGGCGTCGGCGATGCGCTTCAGGTTCTCCAACAGCGTCTTCAGCTCGAGTCGGTGACCTCGGCCCTTCCGGAGATCCGAAGCACGCTCGAGACGAGTCGAAATCAACTGTCGGTCCTGCTCGCTCGGGCCCCGGAATCCATCGACACCGAATTCTCCGTCGCCGTCGAGCCGACCCTCCCCGAGCTTCCTCCCTTCCCCACTCTCCCGACGCCGAAGGACCTCCTCGATCGCCGCCCGGACCTCCGAGCGGCCTATGACCGGGTCGCCGCGGCCGATCTTGAAGTGGCCGTGGCCATCGCCGACATGCTCCCCGCGATCCGACTCTCCCTCGCCGGGAGTTTCAGCAGCGATCAGTTCTCGAGCCTCTTCGACAGCACCGTCGCCAGCATCACCGGAAGCCTGCTCCAACCGGTCTTCGACGGAGATCGCCGCGAAGCGGAAGCGGACCGACGACGGGCCATTCTCAATGAACGCCTCGATGCCTTCACCGAACGTTTTCTGGTGGCGCTTCGCGAGGTCGAAGATGCGATCGATCGCGAACGCAATCTCGTCGACCTCCTGCGACAGATCCGAAACCAGGTCGAACTGGCGAACCGGACGCTCTCGGAGAGTCGACTCCGATTCGCCAACGGCCAGATCGAGTACCTGGATGTGATCACCGCGATCCGCTCTCTTCAGGAACTGCAACGACGCGACGTGACCGTGCAACGGTCGGTTCTTGCGAATCGAGCCTCGCTGCTTCTCGCTCTCGGCGGCGACTGGACCCGCTCGCTCACCCCGCCCGAAGGCGAAGACTCCGACCAGAAGACCGATGCCGAATCCCAGACCGCCCCTTCCGATGAAAGCGACGCCGTCGCCACCGAATCTCGTTCGCTCCGGAACTCCGACGCATGAATCACGAACCGACCTCCGATTCCCCCGCCGACCGCCCGAACACACCGCCGAGAGGGGTGCGATGGCTCGTCACATTCCTCCGGGTCCTGATCCCCATCGTGGTGATCGCCCTGGGCGCCTACGGCGCGANGACGCTCCTCGACGACAAGCCGAATCCGGAGCGAAATCAGATCGAGGCGATCGCAACCCTGGTCGAGACCATCGTTCCATCGCCGGGGGAGGATGTCGCGGAGATCATCGCCTATGGAACGGTGGAACCCAATCGAGTCCTCACCCTGCAGGCGCAGGTCGGCGGCCAGGTCGTCGGCCTCAATGAAGCCCTGCAGGCCGGAGGCATCGTGAGTTCGGGCGAGCGATTGCTGACCATCGACGACCGTGACTACCAGCTCATGGTTCGACAACGGGAAGCGGACGTGGCCAACGCGTCGGTCGCCCTCCAGCTCGAGGATGCCCGCCGCCTGGTGGCGGAGCGGGAATGGGAGCTGCTCGGCGACTCGGTCGAGACGTCGGACATCGGCCGAGAACTCGCTCGTCGCGGCCCGCAGCGACTCGAAAAGGAGGCAATGCTCCTGGCAGCGAAGAGTCGGCTCGATGCCGCTCAGCTCGATCTTGAACGCACGGTCATCACCGCGCCGTTCAACGGGCTGGTTCGAGAAGACAACGTCGAGATCGGTCAGGTCATCACGCCGCAAGCGAGGATCGCATCGATCGTCGGGACCGATCGATTCGACGTGATGGTCGCGATTCCCCTCGACAAACTGGATTGGATCACGATCGACTCCGCGAACCCGGAAGCCAACTCCGCGGCGAGGATCATTCTCGAACTCGGCGACGGTCGAAGCATCGAGCGGACCGGACGGGTCGATCGCCTGCTTGGTGAGGTGGAACGCGCGGGCCGGCTCGCACGAGTGCGGATTCTGGTCGAGAACCCGCTCGGCCTCGCGACCGACGCCTCCGACNCCGTCGATCCTCTCCTGCTCGGCGCCTACGTTCGCGTGGAGATCACCGGGCCGATGGTCGATGAGGTGATCGAACTCCCCCGCTCGGTGATCCGGAACGACCAGAACGTCTGGGTGATGGACGCGAAGTCCACGTTGCAATTCCGGAAGGTCAACGCGATCGTCGGCCGACCGAACACCGTTCTTGCCCGCGTGGCGCTCGAGCCCGGCGACGAAATCGTCACCAGCCCATTGCCCGCCGCGATTCCCGGAATGCTCCTGGAACGACTCGACGCCGCGGGCATCGCCGGTGAGTCCGACGAAGTGGTGATCAGCGACCCGAGCGATGAAGAGAGCACACGATGACCGAGCGGAAGAAGGACGGTGGTCCCATCGCGTGGATGGCCGGACATCCGGTGGCGGCGAACCTGCTCATGGCGGCGTTGTTGATCGGCGGCATCATGTCCGCGTTGCGAGTTCGCCAGGAGGTGTTCCCCGAATTCTCGCTGGACATCATCGGGATCTCGGTTCCCTACCCCGGAGCCAGCCCGGAAGAGGTCGAACGCGGAATCATCACCGTCATCGAGGATGCGGTCCGAGGACTCGACGGCGTGAAGCGGGTCACCAGCACCGCGAGCGAGAGCCGGGGTTCGGTGAGCGTCGAGATCCAGTTGAACGCCGTCCCGGACCGGGTCCTGCAGAACGTCAAGAACGCAGTGGACCGGATCACCACGCTCCCCGAAGACGCGGAACGCCCCACGGTCAACCTCCTCGAGAACCGGAACCTCGTGGTGAGCCTCGCGGTCGCCGGAGACTTTTCTGAAACGGTGCTGCGGGAGACCGCGGAACGCATTCGCGACGAGCTCGCGACCCGGGATGGCATCACGCTCGTGCAACTCGGGACTTCCAAACCACTGGAAATCGCGATCGAGATCCCGGAGGCATCGCTCCGAGCGTACGACCTGACCCTCGACCGCGTTGCCGGCGAAATCCGACGCGCCGCCATCGACCTCCCCGCCGGCAGCCTCAAGACCGACGCCGGAGAGATCCTCTTTCGAACCACCGAACGACGGGACTTCGGCCGGGAGTTCGCGGACATCCCGGTGATCTCGCGCCCCGACGGCTCGACGCTGCGGCTCGGCGAGATCGCGGTCATCACCGACGGTTTCGCGGACATCGATCTTCAACCGAATCTCGACGGAAAACCCGCCGCGACCGTCGAGATCTTCCGAGTCGGGGACGAAACGCCCATCTCCGTCTCCGACGAGGCCCTCGCCTATCTCGCCGAGTTGCGACCGGAACTTCCTGGGGGAATGGCGGTCCAGGTGATTCGCGACGATTCGACGTCGTATCGAGAACGCGTGGAACTCCTGGTGCGCAACGCTGCGATCGGCCTCGGCCTGGTACTGCTGATGCTCGGACTGTTTCTCGAGCCCCGCCTCGCATTCTGGGTGACGCTGGGAATTCCCATCTCGATTCTCGGGTCGTTCCTCTTCCTTTCCCAGACCAACGCGTCGATCAACATGATTTCGCTGTTCGCGTTCATCGTGACCCTCGGAATCATCGTCGACGACGCGGTCGTGGTCGGCGAGAACATCTTCGAAAAACGTTCGGAAGGAATGCCGGCTCTTGAAGCCGCGATCGCGGGCGCCCGCCAGATCTCCGGACCGGTGACCTTCGCGGTGCTCACCAACATGGTCGCCTTCGCACCGATGCTGTTCGTTCCAGGCGCGAGTGGCAAGCTCTTCATGCAGATCCCCGCAGTCGCGATCAGCGTCTTCGCGGTCTCCCTGATCGAATCACTGTTCGTGCTGCCCGCCCACCTCTCCCACGCGCCGAAGAAGACCTTCTTCTGGCGGATCCTCTCGATCCCGAGCCAGTACTTCGAACGCGGACTCTTCTGGTTCATTCGAACGATCTACGCTCCGATCGCGTCGTTCGCCGTCCGGCAACGATATGGAACCGCCGCGGTGGCGATCGCGATGCTCACCGTGACCATCGCGACGATCGCCAGCGGACGACTCCCGTTCACCTTCCTTCCCAAGATCGACGCCGACTTCGTACAGGCGAACGTCACGCTTCCGCTCGGCGTCCCCGTGGAACGGACCATCGCGGTGCAGGAACGGCTGATGGCATCGCTCACGAAGACGATCGATGAGTCCGGCGGCCCGTCGATCATCGACAACGTGTACGGAGTGCTTGGCGGTGGCGTCGGCGGATTCGGACCGGTCCGACAAGCCGCATCCACCGGTTCTCACCGCCTGGGAATCCAGGCGAACCTCGCCACTCAGGACCAGCGTTCCATTTCCGCGACGGAGTTCTCCCGTCGTTGGAGAGAAAACACCGGTGACATCGCCGGGATCGAGACCATCTCGTTCAAGAGCGAGACCGGTCGCTCGAGCGGCGCCGCCATCGATGTTCAATTGAGTCATCGTGACACCGCGGTCCTTGATGCGGCGAGCACCGTCCTGGCGGAGCGGATTCGAGGATTCGCCGGCGTCACCGACATCGATTCCGGCGTCTCGCTCGGAAAGCAGCAGTTCAATCTGGAACTGACCCCCGAAGCCCGGAGCCTCGGTCTCACCGCGACCGAACTCGCCCGTCAGACCCGAGGCTACTTCTACGGCGTGGAAGCGCTGCGACAACAACGAGGACGCAACGAGGTCCGCGTCATGGTCCGCCTTCCCGAGGAGGAGCGAGAAACCCTGAACACGGTCGAGAAGGCGATGCTTCGCACTCCCGAAGGAGCGGAGATCCCGTTCTCGGAGGCCGCGATCACCACCGAGGGTCGTGCCTACACGAGCATCAAGCGAACCGACGGCCGCAGAGTGAATTCAGTGACCGCCGACCTGGACACCGAGATCGCCAATGGAAACGAGGTCAACGCGGTTCTGGACGCGGAAGTCCTCCCCCGACTGAAACGCCAGTTTCCCGGCCTGACCTGGAGCTTCGAAGGCGAGCAGAACGCACAGGCCGAGTCGCTCGAAAGTCTCACCACGGGATTCATCGGGGCCCTCTTCGTCATCTACGCGCTGCTCGCGATCCCGTTCCGAAGCTGGGTGCAGCCTCTCGTGATCATGGCCGCGATCCCCTTCGGCATCATCGGTGCGGTGATCGGACACTTCGTGATGGGATTCGGATTCAGCATCATCTCGATCTTCGGCATCGTCGCCCTGTCGGGCGTGGTGGTGAACGACTCGCTGGTGCTGGTGGTGACCACCAACGAACTGCGACGGTCCCGACCCGGCGCAGGAATTCTGGAGATCGTCGTCGCGGCCGGATGCCGACGCTTCCGACCGATTCTGCTCACCAGTGTCACGACCTTCTTCGGCTTGATGCCGATGGTTCTCGAGACGTCGATGCAGGCGAGATTTCTGATCCCCATGGCGATCTCGATCGCCTTCGGCGTGATGTTCGCGACCTTCATCATCCTGCTGCTGGTCCCGGCCCTTTACGTGATGATCGAAGATGGCACGCGGATCGGCTCGTGGATCCTGCGTGAGTCCGATTCGGACCGAACTCAGACGCCCGCGGCTTCGACGCCGAGGCCGATGCCGACCGGCAAGTCCGGCTGATCCAGCCGAGGGCCAGCCATCCGATCATCGCGCCCGAATCACACTCCGAGAGAGCACGCCACGGCGAACGAACTCAAGCACGAGAGACTGCATGACGAAGGGGCCGAGCTCGACCAAGGGAGCCAGGTGATCGGGGGATTGAAGACCATCCGAGCCGCCATCGAGCAACGCAAGCAACACCTCGATGATCGGCCGGGGAAATCGATCCTCCACGCTCGTGAGCAGGCGTCGTGCCGCGTCGTCCTTCTGACGACGGACGAATGAGGCGAAGAGCAAACCGACCACCGGCGCATCGATCATCCCGTGTTGATTTTCGACGGCCGCGACCAGCCAGGGCTCTGCATCGGCATGCCGTCCTCGAGCGGACAGCGAGGCACCGATCTCCCGTGACCGAGTCTGCTCGAATTGCTTGAGATCGAAACTCGAGAGCCGACTCTGGGCCGGAATTCCAGCGGTGTCGAGCCGGCCCGGACCACCGACTCGCGCTGCGGCCGCGGCCCGGGGCTCGGCATCACCACACTCGAGCATGTCACAGAGAAGATCGCAGATTCGATCCAACCGCGGGCGGCCACTGATGGATGGAGTCCGCCGCCCGATCACCAGAAGGCGGGGCGCCGATCCGCCTCTGACTTGTTGGAAGATCGAATCACCGGCGGAAGGAAGTTCGAGCACGATCAAGGTGGCGTCCATGGAGGCCGCGTCTCCCAGTCTCCTGCGGAGTTGTTCCATCCGCTCGATTCGCGGGCCTGGATCCGCCGCGACTTCCGGGAGCCACCCCAACAGAAGATCCGGCCCACGATCCGCGAGCACGTCCAATCCGGCGAAGACCGCATCCATCTCGGTCCCCCCCGATGACGCGAGCAGCGACGATCTCATCCCCTCCGGGGCGAAGGAAGCCGGCGGGAGAATCCCCTCGACCTCGCCCGAAAGGCCGAGCACGGCTTCGGGGTCGATCCAGTCCAATCGCCCTTCTCCGTCGCAGCCGATCTTCATCGAATCGTGTGGCCAGTTGCACAGTCCCACATGCCGTCCCGAATCGACCGCCCTCGACCACACCGTGCTCCCGATGGCCCGATCCGGCCGGACGACCTCGTATCCCAGTCGATCCGGATGCGGTTGAACACGGGTGACCACGCCGTGGGATTCCGNCCAGGCGCCGGTGGCGATGGTGGCCGCCATCGATGCAAGGCCCGAACACGGAAGCCCGGCGAGCGGGCGGACCTTCCCCTCGAGCTGTTTCTCGACGTCGATCGGGCCTGAAGAGACCGGAACGACGAGGAAGACGACCGGGGCGGGTTTCGGAAGCGAGGTGGTCATGCCCTTGGAAGATACCCTGTAGGGATGACCGACCTCGGAGACATCGAGATCATGGCGGGTGGTGAAGCCGATCGGCCCCTGCTCAGCCGGCTCTCTCCCCGGTGGTTCAAGAATCATCTCCCCACGGCCTCGTGGTGTGCCGTGCAACGGGGAGAACTGATCGCCGCCGCCATGCTCGAGGTTCTTCCTGATGGAACGGCGTCCATGGAGATCCATGGTTGCGACGAGCCGGCGATCGCGGCCTGCGGCGGCCCGTTGATCGACCAGGTTCTCGACACGGCCCGAACCTGCGGTGCGTTGGTCGTGGACGCCGATGTGGACTCGGTCGCGTCCTCCCAGCATGCCGAGCTTCTCCGAACCCGGGACTTCGAGATCCACGAGACCTTCGACAGCTTCGAAGCCCCCAGGGGGATGCTCCAGGAAGCCCTCGCGAAGATCTTGAATCGAATGGGCGATCGGATCAAGAGTCGCTTCGAGGCCGAAATCGTCGAGATCGATCAACGCCATCTCGACAGCGTTGCAGCCGCCTGGTCGGCGTGGATCGGCGGATCCATCAATCGGGGGATCTTCGACATGCGGCGTCGTTTCCACGCCCGTGATTCGACCGATCCGGAACGCGGCCTTCAACTGGTCGCGACCCACGAGAATTCCGTGGTCGGATTCTGCTGCACGCGAATCATCGAACCCGGCGTACTCAAGATCGATGGCGAGGGCATTCACCCCCGGTTCCGAATGGACACGCTGCACGCCCGCCTCGCGTCCGCCATGTACGAGCGTGCCGAAGCGGCGGACATCCACACCATTCGGTTCGACGCCGGCAGTCGTCAGCCGAACACGCGGGCGATGGTCCGCCGAAATCGAATCGCGTCGCGGGACCAGCGGCTGCATCTCCGGCGGAGTTTCGACGCAGAAGNCGGCCATCCGGCGACCTGAGACCGGAGGCTCGTCCTCAAGATCCGGCGAGGTGGGTGGCAAGCCCGGAGATCGTCGGATGATCGAACAGAACCGAGGTTTCGATCTCGATGTCGAGTTCGAGGGCAAGATCGCCGAGAACGCCGAGCAGCGCCAGAGAATCGAGGCCGAGTCGGTCGAAGGTCACCTCGGGATCGATGGCCGAGGCCTCACTCCCCAATTCTCTTGCGATCCGCTCGCGAATCCACGTGGAGATCTCGGTGCTGTTCATGCTCGCCATTTCGAGTGTTCGTCCTGAGTCCTTGGAGGTCTGCCCCGTACCCGCTCTCAACGCCTTCGAAGCCGAACGGATACCGGAGCGGAAGGCCGCATCACGATTCCCAGTATCGGTTCGATCTCGCCGGGTGATTCGAATTCAACGCGAAAACCCGAAATGATCTCTCGAAGGATGCGTCGCATCTCGAGCAGGGCCAGGTTCCGTCCAATACAGAGATGAGGTCCCGCCCCGAATGGCATGTAGGCGAATCGATGCGGCGGCTTCCAACGCCCCTCGCTCGAGGCCGCGAAACGCTCGGGCCGGAACAGATCCGGATCATTCCAAAGACGAGGGTCGCGATGGAGTCGGTACGCGGAGATCACCGCCCGATCACCGGGCTCCCAGGTTCGGTCGCCCTGCACGGCGGTTTCCACCGCCTGGCGTTCGTTCGCCCAGACCGGCGGATACAGGCGGAGCGTCTCCCAGATCACGGCGTCGAGTTCAGCCTCGCCTCGGCCGGCCGCGAGTTCCGGCGCGATCCGCTCGATCACCTCGGGATGATCTTCGAGAAGCAACAGACACCAGACCAGACTGTTGGCACTCGTCTCCGTCGCGGCGAGCACCAGAGAACGAACCTCGTCGTGAATGCCTTCGTCGTCGATCCGTCCTTCGGCCTGCGCGGACAGAAGACGCCCGAGCGCGTCATCCACGCCGACGTCGGCCCCGCGACGGCGTTGGATAATCCAGGCGATTTCCTCGTCTGCCAGCGACCGAGTCCGTTGGAGTTGAGACAGCGCGGCCGCAGAGACCGTGCCCCCCGGAGCGACCAGTGACCAATGTACGGCGCCCACCGCGTCCATCATCGGTTGGAATTTCGAGACTCGATCCTCGTCCGATCGGAGTTCGACCCCGAACACCGCGCGATAGACGATCCTGCTGATGACCCGCATCATTTCGTCGAGCAGACAGAGCCTCCGGTCTTCGTCCACCGCACACCCCAGTCGGTCGATGAAGCCCGGCATCGCCCAGTCGATGCTCTCCAGATGCCGCTCCGGCTCCCGAACCGGAAAGGAAGGCTGCATGATGCGACGCCGTTCACGCCACAGCGGCCCGTCGGTCGCAAGCAGACCCGATCCGGCGAGTTGTCGAACGAAGTCCGTCCGCTGGAATGCGGTCGAATGGAGAATCTCCCCGACGTCATCCGGTTCGATCACCAGAAGCCTGCGGCCGGGTGACTCCGGCCTTGGATCGGCACCGTGCACTTCAAGGAGTTGTCGGACCACGGTCGATCTCATATCGATGCCTTCTCTCGCTCGGTGACCCGAACCCGGATCCTCCGGTCCGGCTTGAGGACCACGCCGAGTTCCGCGACGAGTGGAATCTCGTCGACGACCTCCACGCGGAACCGCTCGAAGATGCCCCGCACCGCAAGCCGAAGCTCGTGCAAGGCGAGATGCCGCCCCAGACAGAGGTGCCGTCCACCACCGAAGGGGAAGAACGCATATCGATGACGAGAACGCTGCGGGTCTTCCGAACCGGGAAGAAACCGCTCGGGCCGGAATGAGTCAGGATCGGCCCAGATGTCCGGTCTGCGATGAATGAGCGCCGTGGAGACGAAGACGAGGTCGTCTTTCTCGAGCTGGTGATTCCCCAGCTCGATCGGCGTGGTCGATTCCCGGGTCTGGAACCACACCGCAGGAAACAACCGCAGCGTCTCGAAGATGACCGCGTCGAGAAAAGGCGGCGACCCGCCCGGCGCCGCATCCAACTCTCGTTCCAGACGATCTCGCGCATCGGGGCGCGTCGCCAGCATGAGTAGAAGAAATCCAAGCGTGTTGGAAGTCGTCTCCGCGCCGGCCACCAGCAGACTGCGGACCTCCTCCCGGACGCCCGCCTGGTTCCCGGCCTTCCCCACCTCGTCGATGATCCGGCCGAGCGCATCCGTTCGAACATCATCCGGATTCGTCTTCCCTGCTCGTCGAACATCGATCAGGCGGTCGACTTCGACGTCCATCGCCGCGGCCTTCCCTCTGACCTCAGTCATCGAACGACCATCCAGTTTCAAGGCCGGAAAGATCGTCGCGGAAAGAATCCCACCGATCGAGTCGAAGTAATCGAGAATCACTTCGACCCGATCGTGATCCTCGGGGAGTTCCTGGCCGAAGACTCCTCGATACAAAACCCGCGTCGTGAAACGAACGGTCTCCTCCACGACACCCAGCGTCGAACCGGCCCTCGCGGCGGCTTCGAAACGTCGGATCAGGCCCGGCATCGCCCAGTTCACATCCTGCAGATGCTGGTCCGGGTCGCGAGGTGGAAACGCCGGTTGCACGATCCGCCGTCGTTCACGCCAGTGATCGCCATCGGAGAAGAGAAGCCCGTTTCCGCAGAAGGAGCGGGCGAGCCGCCCTCGATCGAATGTCGGCCCATGAAGCACGATCTCAGCCAGCGCCGGGTCGTCGATGAAGATCACGGGACGCCCGGAAGGACCTCGCGCCCCTCGGGCGACGAGTTCGTCGATCGCCCGGACTCGAGTTCCGTCGACTTCGGATCGCAGGATCAACATGGATCGTTCTCCGAGGAGAGTGGTTCGAGCCCACCGGCCAGAAGCGCATCGCGAGTCGCGGCCCGCCGAATCTTCCCACTCGTGGTCCGCGGGATTCCACCGGGTCCGACCACCACCACTCGAGCCAGTCGGATTCCATGACGCGCCGACGCTTCAGCCTTCACGGTCTTCACCAGATCGACGGTCAACGCCGCGGCGGCGACCGGATCTCGGCGCACGCCACGATGCGTTTCACGAGCGAGTTCCAGAACGGCAGAGACCTTCTCCACCGAACCGTCCAGAACCCCTCCGCTGGCGAACACCGCCACCCGTCCACCGCTCAATGCCGGATGAGCGTTCTCCAGAGACGCTTCCACATCCGCCGGATGCACGTTCCGACCATCGACGATCAACAGATCCTTCAAACGACCAAGCACATGGAGTTCACCGTCGAGCACCGCGCCGAGGTCTCCCGTCCGCAACCAGGGGCCTTCGTCGCCGCCGAGTCGTCGAGGAAACACCTCGGCGGCCAGGTCGGGGCGGTCGTGGTACCCATCCGCGACGCTCGGGCCCTTGAGGGTGATTTCTCCAACCACCCCTTCCACCGACCGCTCGCCGGTCTCGGGATGTCGGATCGCGATCTCGTGACCGGGGAGGCCCGATCCACAACTCACCACCGCGACTTCGTCGTTCTCGATCGCCACGGTCGTCGACGCGTCGACCTCGACGATTCTCCGCGCTTCCAGGCGTCCGTCATCGAGGGCGTGGCGATCCGCGACCCGATATCGAACCGGTTCTCCCTCTCGCCGGACCGAGACCAGAAGCGTGTGCTCAGCGAGTCCGTAACACGGCAT
Organism: Phycisphaera sp. TMED9; assembly: GCA_002167845.2. Taxonomy (GTDB): domain Bacteria; phylum Planctomycetota; class Phycisphaerae; order Phycisphaerales; family SM1A02; genus UBA12014. Next base: position 20,098 of record NHBO02000063.1, read on the forward strand.
CATCCCGTTGAATCCACACGGACCGAACGCGGCCTGGAACCGAGCCAACGACTCGGGCCGAATCGGCTCGGCCCCGTTGAAGGCGAACGTCCACGCCGAGAGATCAAGATCGGCGCGATCGTCCTCGGTCGTCCGATCGACGCAGAGGTCGTACGCGAAGCACGGGCCTCCGCTGTACGCCGAGCCGGTGTTCGACATCGCTCGCAACCAACGAATCGGACGCATGGCGAAGGCCTCCGGATCCATGAGATGCAAGGGGACGCCCACCAGCAGCGAGGAAACCAGCAGCCCGATCAGCCCCATGTCGTGGTACAGCGGCATCCAACAGACCGTGCCGCCCGTCACCCCTTCCCGCAGGAAGAGATCGCGCATCGCCAGTCCGTTGGCCAGAAGGTTGGCCTGAGTGATCGCGACCGGCGCCGGGTCCCGCGTTGATCCAGATGTGTATTGCAAAAGCCCGATGCTGGCCGGGTCAGGCCAGGGAATCGAAGCGTCGGGACTCGAGGACGCGATCGAAGACGACGATTCCTCAGTTACCGAAGTGCCGAACTTCCCACAGCTGATTCGATCAACGCCTTCAAACAGATCGGACGCCAGCCGATCGAGCGACTTGGACATCTCCTCGCCGGCGATCACCGCCGCCGGCCGACTGTTCCGAACGATCGCCGCGAGACGTTCACCACCACCACCGGCCCGAGGAGGGTGCGCGGTCACGGCCATGCAGCCGGCTCGGAGACAGGCCAGAAAGGCGACCACATACTCCAGTCCATTTCGTTCCGGAATGAGTACGGGTCGACCTGCGAGGCCCCGGGACGCCAATCGACCGGCGAGCTGCTCGATCTCACCCAGCAGGCGACCTCGGCGGAGCACGCGTTCAGGGCGATCATCTCGACCGAGCCGAGTCACCGAGATCGCATCTGATGAGACGGTGTCTCGGAACAGCAACTCGGAAATGGTCTGTGGAGATGACATGGCGGCGAGCCCCAAGAATAACGCCCTCGTGCCCGAAGGCACGAGGGCGTTTCATTCATGATTCTTCGGCTCGACTCCTGGTCAGGCCTGTCGCTTGCGACGAATGCCTGCCGCACCAGCGGCCAGGCTCAGGAGACCGATGGCCCCGGGAGCCGGGATGGCTCCAGCGGTGATTCCAGTGTTGGCATCCGTCTCGTAGGCGTAGCCATCGACCGAGAGGAAGGTTCCGTCCCAGGAGACGGAGATCCAACCATAGTTCACGTCAACGCCGTTGAAGCCCGAATTTGNAAATCCGAAGCCGATGTATCCCGACTGNACGTTGCCGTCGAAGACGAAATTCCCTTTCCCGGCGTTCTGGCCACCCTTCGAGGACTTGCCGGCAGAACCGATGCCTTGTTTTCCAAAGCTGAGACCAAGATCCATCTGGATCAGATCACCGGCTTGGAATCGAGCGAGCTTTCCACCCGTTGACTTTCCGTTCAACGGTGCCGACAAGGTGTTCATCAGCCGGATGTTCTGCTGATCCTTCACATTGGCGAAGAAGAGCCGCTCAGGTCCCTTTGAATTGGAACCGGCGGTGAACCCCATCACGCCGATACTCCCGAGCTGGATGCTCCCGAAGTGGGGCGCTGGGCCGGGGCCGCCGATCTGGNAGTCCAGTTCGGTGTAAACGATGTCTGCGGATGCACCGGACGCCACTGCTGCCAAGGGCGCAGCGGCGATCAGTCGGTACGTTGAGAGTCGCGAAGGATCCATTTCTGTTTCTCCTCAGAAATCAAGATATGTGTGCCATGATGGGACCAGCCATGGGAGATGGCGAGTGCATCTTGGCCCAGTTGGGAACGGCTTGGGAAAGCCACGCCGGGGGGATACCGGCCACGCTCAGGATACACGCAGAATCTGCCGAATACCAACCGAAGTCCGGGATTTCGAGGCGGTCCAAGCCGTATTGGACGAATCCTGGCTGTATTCCGTGAATCCTCGACGAGGTTATCCACGATCCGAGCCCTGAATCGATCGTTGAGGGCTGCCCACCCATGGCGGCCCCCGGCGAGGTGAAAGCGATGCTTTCGGGTGATATCAGCGGTCTCGGTGGCTTTCGACCGACTCCGTAGACTGCAGTGGTGCAGCTCGAACTCATCGATCATCGGATGCATCAACAGCTCGTTCAGACTCGCTTGCCGTTCAAGTTCGGCGTTCAGGTCCTGCGGCGGGTTCCGATCGCCCAACTCGACGTCATGGTCGTGACCCCCGACGGGCGACGTGGCGTCGGTCGAGCATCTGATCTGCTGGTACCGAAGTGGTTTGAGAAGAACCCGGTAACGACTCCCGACGCGGACTCCGCTGCACTCGCCGCGAGCGTCGAGGCCGCGATCGGCGTCGCGGAAATCGCCACCCGGACCGCCGGACCACATCCGGTCTTCGATATTGCGGAAATCGCCCGTCTCGAACTGATCGGTGGCCGTGACCACGGCGACCCCGACGTCCTGGTTCGAGGCTTCGGCGTGGCGATGCTCGAGCGGGCCTTGATCGACGCGGCCTGCCGACTGGCCGGCGTTTCGTTCGACGAAGCCTTGCGCCGGAACCTCCTGGGATTCAGCGCCTCCCGATTGATCCCCGAGATCAAGGGGTGGATGCCATCCGATCTTCCCGCCCCCGCGAACATGATCTCGGTTCGCCATACCGTCGGCATGCTTGATCCTCTGACCACCGGTGAGATCCCGCCGGATGAACGGGTCGATGACGGATTGCCTCAGGCCCTCGAAGAAGACATCTCGGTGTATGGCGTCAGTCGCTTCAAGGTCAAGATCGGAGGCGACCACGCNGCGAACGAAGATCGCCTGCGGGCGGTCGCCGCGGTCGTTTCCAAGGCCGCCGGCCCCGACGCGGTGTTCACCCTCGACGGTAACGAACAATGCGCCGATCTCGAAGGCCTCGCCGGCATGCTGGAGGATCTTCGCCACGACCCGGCGACCTCGCCGATGATCAACCGCCTCGGCCTCATCGAACAACCCCTTCCTCGACGGGACTCCTTCGATGAATCACAGCGGCCCGGACTCGTCCGGCTTGGACGAATCGCGCCGGTGATCATCGACGAGGCGGATACCGATCGAGACGCCTTTCGCCGAGCCATCGATCTCGGATATCAGGGCGTGAGCGTCAAGGCTTGCAAGGGTGTCTTTCGCGCCATCGCCAATCGGGGGCTTCTCGAACATCGCCGTGCCCAGGGAGCCTCAGGGCTTTTCCAGAGCGGAGAAGACCTCACCAACCTCGGAAGCATCCCCCTGCAGCAGGATCTCTGTCTTCAGGCCCAACTCGGTGTGGCGGACGTGGAACGGAACGGTCACCACTATTTTCGCGGGCTCGATCACCTTCCGCGCGAGACCGCCCACGACCTGACTCGAGAACTCCCCCACCTCTACGAGCAGGACGATCAAGGCGACGTTCGACTTCTCATCCGAAACGGACGACTTCGGCTCGATGGCGTGGTGAACGGCGTCGGCTTCGGCGGACCACTGGGATCGATGGCTTCCGAAGCCCCTGAAGGCTGACTTCACACCCGAGATCGATCGCGAACCTCGCGAGCGGGACCCGAAGACGCTCGCGCCTGCAAAAGCAGGGATCACGGGATTCCGGTTCAATGGGCCGTGCGGCCTCGGCCAGACCGGGGCGCCTGACACCACTCGCGGAACCAGCAGGCATGGAATTCACCCCCCCGGGCCGATTCAAATCAACTGAACGGTTCCACGAACACTGGACGTCTCTGGATTCGAGTCTCGGCTGCGATCTGGAAGTCGAAGGCCCCGACGGCCCACTGGCCCAGCCCCTGCTCGTGGCGACTCCGGACGGCGGAAAGAGATCGATCGGCAATCGTTTCTGCGTGCATCCCATGGAAGGCTGGGACGGCACCGAAGACGGCGGACCCACCGAGAACACGCTTCGCCGATGGCGTCACTTCGGCCTGAGTGGCGCGAAACTGATCTGGGGCGGGGAAGCGTACGCCGTCCAGCCCGACGGACGGGCGAACCCGAACCAACTCCACCTGAATCCAGATCCCGGCGTGGACAACGCCGCCAATCTGGCCCGCCTGCTCGACGCCCTGAAGTCGGCCCATCTGGAACATCACGGGACCACCGATGACCTCGTGGTCGGCCTGCAGCTCACCCATTCCGGCCGCTTCAGTCGCCCGCACGGGACGACCATGAGCCCGCGCATCGCCGAACTCAATCCCGTCCTCTCGGAAAAATACGGTCTGGATGCCGGAGTCCACATCCTGAGTGACCGCGCGCTCCGCGAGATCTCGGCGAACATGGTCAAGGCCGCCTGCCTCGCCGCGGACGTCGGCTTCGACTTCGTGGACGTCAAGTGCTGTCATGGCTACCTGCTGCATGAGCTTCTGGGCGCCCACACCCGATCCGGTGAATTCGGTGGCTCGTTTGAAAATCGAACCAGGCTCTTCCGAGAGACCGTCGAAGCGATCAAGACCGCAAGGCCAGAACTTCTGATCGGCTGTCGAGTCTCGATCACCGACACCTATCCGCTCTTCCGCCGCGAGGGCGATGCCGTCGGCTATCCCAAAGGCGTGGAGAATAATCTTCCATGGCGGCACGGATTCGGCGTGAACACCCATGATCCGACCGAGAGCGACTTCACGGAGCCTCAGCGGTTCCTCGAGCTCTGTCGCGACCTCGGCGTGTTCATGGCGAATCTGACGGTCGGCAGTCCTTACTACTGTCCCCATCTTCAGCGACCCGCGGCCTACCCACCCAGCGACGGCTACCTTCCACCCCGCGATCCGCTCTGCGAGGTGCAGCGGCACCTTCAAGTCGTACGCACCATCCGCACGCTGGTGCCGGATCTGCCGCTCGTCGGCAGTGGTTGGTCGTACCTGCAGGAATGGCTGCCGGCAGTCGCTCAACACGAAGTCCGACTCGGAATGGTCGACATGGTCGGGCTCGGCCGATCGATGCTCTCCTACCCCACGCTTCCCGCCGACGTGGTCGGCGGCCGACCGCTTCAGAAGAAGTTCCTGTGTCGAACCTTCAGCGACTGCACCACCGCACCGCGGAACGGCATGATCTCCGGTTGCTATCCACTGGACGAACACTACAAATCGATGCCTCAGGCCGTCGAACTCAAGGTGCTTCGCAAGGAGGCCTCGAAAGCATGAACGAATCGAACGCACCCCAACTCGCCCGTTTCGCCGAGCTTGACGCGAAACCGATGGTTCCCCGAATCGCCGGCTATCTGCGGTTCATGGGGCCCGGCTATCTCCAGTCCGCGATGACCCTGGGGGGCGGCAGCGCCTTCGCAGCGCTCTTCAGCGGCGCCGCCTTCGGTTACCAGCTTCTCTGGGTCGCCCCCGCCGCGATGCTCCTCGGCGTCATCGTGATGAGCGCCATCGCCTGGCAGACGTTGTCCACCGGCGTCGATCCCTATGACGCATTGAAGAAACACGTGCATCCCGTCTTCGCCTGGGCATTCGCCTGGGGCGGACTGCTGAGTTCGATCATCTGGCAGTTCGCCCAGTACGCCCTCGCCGCGGCGATGCTCGCCCTCCTCCTCGGCGTCGAACCCATCGTCGGCGGCGTGATCGCCCTCATCTGGTGCGTCTCGGTGGGACTCCTGCACGGCCGCGCCCGCACCTTCATCCGAAGCTACGAACTGATCCTGACCGGCATGGTCTGGTTCATCGTCATCGCGATGGCGGTGGTGGTCTTCCAGTCCGGCGTTCCGGATCCGATCGCGGTCGCCAAGGGTTTCATTCCTTCGATCCCCGAAGACTGGACTCGAGTCGATGCCGACGGCATCGAGACTTCGATCTCCGCCATGACCCTGGTGGTTTCCGGGCTTGCCGCAGCCGTCGGCGCGAACATGCTCTTCGTCTACCCCTACACGCTCCGCAAGAACGGATGGGGCCGGGCGCATCGGCGGCTCGCCCGCTACGACCTGATCTTCGGAATGTTCATTCCCTTCACCATCGCGGTCAGCCTGATGGTCATCGCGAGCGCCTCGGTCTTCCACTTCGGGGAAGGCGGATTCGCNGGCTCGAAGATTCATCCGGCGAAAGCGGCGGAGATCTTCGCAGCCCCCGATCGACTCGGTCCGGTGATCGGCCTGTGGATCTTCGGCCTGGGAATCCTCGCCATGGCGCTCTCCTCGATCACCATGCAGATGCTCGCCTCCGGATTCGCAGGCGTGAAGCTCTTCGGCATCCGCGAGGATTCCGTCGGGCACAAGGTCTTCATCCTGCTACCCGCGATCGGCGTGCTCGGCGCGATCTTCTGGGCGAACATCGCCCCCTGGGTGGCGGTTCCCACCAACGTGATCTGCGGGCTGTTCCTCCCCGCGTCCTACCTTGGCTTCACGCTTCTCCTGCGAAGCCGTGCTTTCCTCGCCGATGACACGCCGAGGAACCCGCTGGCGACCTGGTGGATCTCCGGCATGCTGCTCGGAACCATCGTGTTGTCGGTGTTCCTCGCCACCGTGGTGATCGAACAAGGCCCCGGGTTCTTCGAGCGACTGACCGGAATCAGCGGATGAAGATCGTCGTCGAACTTCCCGACGGTCCGCTGGAGATCGACGACGATCGATGGCGCGATCTCCGTGGCGACGCCGACGACGATTCGCCACTCCCCCGCCTCTGCTACGCCGCCGCCCACGTGGTCATGGACGCCGCATACACGGGCATCGATCATTCGAGCGATCGCCCGGGGAGCGCGGCGGAGATCGCGGCGCACCTCGACTGGGACGCGACCATGGCGATCCGCCAGCGGATCGGCGGGACGGGCATGGGAATCGCCGAGGCGATGGATACCGCCCAACGCTTCGATCTCGGTTGGAACGCGGCACGGGAACTGATCGAACGAACCGGAAGACTCGGTCTTCCCGGAGGCTTCTGCGCCGGCGCGAGCACCGATCATCTCCAGGCGGCGGAAACGACCACCCGACTCGTCGATGGCGTGGTCGAACAGATCGACGTGATCCGAAAGGCCGGCGGCGTCGCGGTGGTGCTCCCGATGCCTCGCCTCTGCCAACTCGGCCTCGGCGAGGATGAGTTCGTCGAGGTCTACGCCGACATCGCCCGCGCCGCGGGCGACGGCCCGCTGATCGT
>NHBO02000064.1 GCA_002167845.2 Phycisphaera sp. TMED9
CGGAGGCGGTGGTGACGACGGCGGTGGTGACGACGGCGGTGGTGACGACGGCGGTGGTGACGACGGCCGTGGTGACGACGGCGGCGGTGACGACGGCGGCGGTGACGACGGCGGCGGTGATGATGACGGCGGTGGTGATGACGGCGGCGACGACGGTGGCGATGGAGGTCCGCCGTCGAATGATCCGTGTTCCGGTGATCTGAACGGCTCAGGCACGGTGGACGGTGGGGATCTTGGTCTGATGCTGGCGTCCTGGGGCGAGCCCGGCGACGCAGATCTTGACCAGAGTGGCGCCGTTGATGGCGCCGATCTCGGACTCCTCCTGGCGGCCTGGGGCGACTGCCCGGTCGGTATCGATGGACGCGTCGTGGCGTACTACATCGAATGGGGAACCTATGGCCGGGACTATCAACCGGCGGATATTCCCTATGACAAGATCACGCATCTGAACTACGCATTCGCGGACATCGACATCGATGGACGGATCGCGTTGTTCGATGAGTTCGCAGCGATCGACAAGTCGTTTCCCGGCGACACCTGGGATCAGCCCTATCGCGGACTCATCAATCAGATCAACAATGTCCATAAGCCACAGCATCCGCACTTGAAGACGTTGATTTCGGTCGGGGGTTGGACGCTCTCGGGGCGATTCAGCGACGTCGCATTGACGGCCGAGTCTCGCTCGATCTTCGCCGCGAGCTGTGTTCAGTTCATTCGTGACTACAACTTCGATGGCGTCGACATCGACTGGGAGTATCCGGTCGAAGGTGGTCTCGCCAGCAACGTCTACCGTCCCGAGGACGGTGTGAACTACACCCATCTGCTGCAGGAACTCCGCGATCAGCTCGACGTCGCGGGAGACGAGGACGGTGTGTACTACGAGCTCTCGATCGCGGCGCCCGCCGGGTTCGACAAGGTTCGGCATCTCGAGTGTGATCGCCTCGGAGAGATCCTCGATTTCATCAACGTGATGACCTACGACCTGCGAGGGGCCTGGGATTTCTCGAAGACCGGGCATCATTCACCGCTCTTCGCGAATCCCGCCGAGCCCGGCGATCCGGAGATCGTCGAGAAGTACACCGTCGACTTCGCGCTCCGTCAGTTCCTCGACGAAGGGGTCGACCCGGCGAAGTTGGTGATGGGGATCCCGTTCTATGGCAGAGCCTGGGGTGGCGTGGTGGATTCGGAGAACGGTGGCCTGTTCGCGGCCGCCAGCTCCGTGCCTGCCGGCACCTGGGACGACTGGTCGAGCGGCGCCACCGGCGTCAACGACTTCGACGCGGGTGCCACGGGGCGGGACGGCATCGTCCAGCTCCTCGCTTCCGGTTCCTACACCCGCTACTGGGATGACGTCGCGAAGGTGCCGTACCTCTACTCGCCGACGGAGTTCGGTGGTCACTTCGTCTCCTACGAAGACGAGGAGTCATTGGCCCACAAGCTGGCCTATCTCCAGAACCTGGGTCTGGGTGGGGTCATGTACTGGGAGATCACCGCGGACCGTGACGAGACTCTGGTGGATCTCATCGCGGAGTCCGTGATGGTCGAATGACGGTACGGAGTCAAGGGTGATTGAACCCGCGGGCGGAATCGGCATGCCGGAGGCAGTCGGTTCCGCCCGTGTTCGTTCCGGATCGTGGTGATGCCGATGTGATCAGTCGTCGATCGACGACATGACCGTGGCTTCGCGATCCAGAGGCCGGAAGTGAAATCCGAAGTCGCCGGTTCCATTCTCCACCGCGACGATCACTTCGTTTGGTCCTTGCCTCAGCGGGACCCGAAGGATCGAAGCGAACGGCGAGGCGCCGTGCGTGGTTCGATCGAGCAGGATCGTCTCGCCGTTGACCAGAACCACGGCGCCGTCGTCGGAGCCGAATGCGATGGTCGCGGTGAGATCTCGTGGGCACATGATCCATCCCGACGCGACGGCGATGGCGTTCTCCGTCGAGGACTGATCGGCCGTGATTTCCAGGAACGAGAGCAGTCCGTTGGGCCGGGTGCGTTTCAGTTCCCACCCTTGAGTTCCCCCGTTGGTCTTCGGTGGGGGTTCAAGGGTGGCGAAGGATCTCGCGAACGTCTCGAGATCCTCAGCGCCCGGATAGGGGCCCGCCACCAGCCAGTGGCGTGGTGCCGGGCCGGCGACCGCCTCGAGTCCCTTCGGACCGAGATTGCGGAGATTCTCGATTCCGCGAGTCGTGATGAACTCCTGCAGTCGCTCGTTGGCCTTCCGGGGATCGGTGACCGCCAGGCTCTGCAACACGGCGACCGCGGCTCGATCGCTCGTCGCGTCGTCGATGAGCGCCGCCTCCAGCGTCGACGCGAATCGGACATCACCCGCGGCGCCGCGGGCGGCGCCGAGGCGGACCATGGTGCGTTCGTCGGAGTCGTCCAGCAGCCCACGGGCGATCAATTCCGCCTTCAGTTCGGCGTTGATCCCCTCGGTGGTTCGAGCGGCGGCGATCAGGCGTCGTCGTTCCGACCCCGAGGCGGCGGTCCATGCCGCATCGACCGAACCGGCATTCATCGTCGCAAGCTCCGTTTGAACCCGATCGAGGGGTGGGGTCCAGATGCCGTCCCGATCCGCGTCGACTCGGAATGGGTTCACGATCGCGACCGGAAGGACCGGTCGTTTCTTGCCGGAGACCATCGGCGCGAGCGAGTCGTCGCCCTCGACCAGCAGGACGATCCAACCGTCTTCGGCCATCGGAACCCGGATGTCGTCTTCAAATCGGATCCGGTCTCGATCGGGGCGTACGGCGATGGTCGAGATCTCGTCGCCATTCCGGATGACTCGGATTCGATCGACGTCGATCCAGGGTGCGGCCTGGATCTCCATCGCGATGACCACGTCGCCGTTCTCATCCGCGGTCGCCATTCTGGGGTCTTCGTGGATGCCGCGATCCGGAATGGAGGCCCGCACGATCGGTCCGCTGGACACCACGACTTCGCCGCGTCGAAGTACGTCGATCATCTCTCGCGGGTCGATCGCGCCCGGGTCGTCGGTCGATGACACCAGGTAGTTCCGAGGCACGCCGGCAAAGTTCGCCTTCACCGAATGACTGTCGGAATTGCCGGTCGCGATGGCGCGATGACCGGTGTCCAGAAGGGCATACCAGTCCCTCATCGAGGAGTGCGTCTGCGATCCGGTGTCGATGTCCGGCGAGTTCTCGGGATCGCGCCATCCCCAGAGGCAGTTCTCGTTGAGCACTTCGATGGCGTCGAAGTCGGGGCTCCATCTCGGGCTGTCGCTGGAGCCGGTGGTCTCGTCCAGTTCAGCCTGCGAGAAGTAATCGATTCCCTCCCAGCGAGGATGGTTGACCTGAATGATCGGGACCACGCCGAGTTCGTTGGTCTCCGCCCTCAGAAGGCGAAAGAGTGGCGGTGCGGCCGACAATCGACTTGGTACCGGCGGTCGCTTCGCATCCAGAGGAAACGCGTTGAAATGGCCGGCTGGGGTCGAGACCTCGTTGCCGACCATCGAGGTGATGCCGTCGCCGGCCTTGAGCGCGTCGATGGTCGGTCGGTAGTCGATGTTGCGGTTGTGGTCCGTCGCGACGGCGAAGTCGACCCCTTCGCCCAGGAGGCTGACGATCCGTTCGGGCATGTTCGAGTCGCCGTGACCGGAGTGAGTGAGGGTGTGCAGATGGAGGTCGCCGCCCACCATTCCCGTGGTGTCGACCGCGGGAGCGATTTCAAGCGTGAGTTCGACGCGGCCACCGGCGGGGACGTCGATCCTTCGGCGATCCAACGTCCATTCGATTCCGCGGCTGGCGAGGATCTCGCATTCGCCGGCCGGAAGGACGAGTTCGCCGGTCCCATCCATCGCGTAGCAGACGTCTTCGCGGACGGCATGCCGATCGTCGAACGGGCCTCCCAGGGCGACCAGATCCACGTCGGGTTCGAGGACGGTGATCCGACCGGGGACCAGTCCGTCAGGTCCCTGAATGCGATAGCGGAGGACACCGGTCTTCTCGGTCGAGGTTTCCGGAGCGTTCTGGTTCGGTGTTTCGGCGGGGCTGCCGAATCCCGTGTTCCTTCCGATCGCGATGGCGGCCACGCTGACGATGATGATGAAGAGAAGGGTTCGCATGCCTTCACCCTACCAATGAGCGAACGCCCGTCATGCGGAATCGACGATCGGCCCACGGGGTTGATGCAAGAAGACGCCCGCGTGAATGAACACGCGGGCGTCAGAGCTGATTCGAGGTCTCCGGATGATGTCCGGTGGCGGCCCGGGGTCACTCGTTGATCGAGCCGGTTCCGTTGTTCGCCCAAGGGTTGAAGTCGCCGGGCGCCCAGCTGGAACCTCCGTAGGGATGTCCGCCCTGCCATCCGCTGGTGTAGGGATTGGCGGCGTTTCCGCCGTTGGGATTGTGGGCGTAGGGGCTCGTCGGATTATGCATCGCCGCGTGGTGGGGGACCATGTAGGCCGGGTGGGCGTATCCGTTCATGCCGGTGGTCGTCTGATGAGGCATGCCGGCGATCGAATAGGACCCGCCGGGATAGTGATGATGGTGCACGTGATAGTGGTAGTGGACCTGAGGGGAGCCGATCGCCTGGGCTTCGAGCGACTGGGGATTGACTTCTCCCCCGGGCTGAGGGGTCGGAGCCGGTGCCGCCTGAGGCTTGCCCTGGATCTCGTAGTTCTGATCCTGCATCGCGCCCGCCCAGATGACGGGGTCAGCTTGCTTTGAGGTGGAGCAGCCGGCGGCAGTGAGGACGGTGAGCAGGAGGACGGGGTATCGCATCGGAGCATTCCTTCGAATGGGAGGGGATCGGCCCGGAAACGAGGCTCGGGCGCCACTCCTCAGTCATCGGCCGATCGAGGAGCCGGACCGCACTTTCGACCCATCGGTGGCATCAATGCCGCCTCGGTACCATGGCCCGACGATCGGCCTCAGCGAGGGGCCGCTGGACGCGGGTTGGGTTCGGGCAGGAGAAACACGAATGACCACGACGAATTCCCATCGACCGATTGCGGGGACTCCCGGAGACGTTCCGGATATCGATGCACTTGCGATCAACACCATCCGGACGTTGTCGATGGATGCGGTCCAGGCGGCCAACAGCGGTCATCCGGGAACGCCGATGGCGCTCGCGCCGGTCGCCTACACCCTCTGGCAGCACCGACTGAACTACGACCCCGCGGATCCGATCTGGCCCAACCGTGATCGTTTCGTCCTCAGCAACGGCCATGCGTCGATGCTTCTCTATTCGATGCTGCACCTTGCCGGCGTGAAGGCGGTCAATCCAAAGTACGAGACCACCGGCGAGCCTGCGGTCACGCTCCACGACATCGAACAGTTTCGACAGCTCGACTCGAAGTGCCCCGGCCATCCGGAGTACCGATGGACCAGTGGCGTCGAGACCACGACCGGGCCGCTCGGTCAGGGGATCGCGACCAGCGTCGGAATGGCGATGGCTTCGCGTTGGACCGGCGCGAGATACAACCGCCCAGGTTTCGAACTCTTCGACTTCTCCGCCTTCGCGATCTGCGGCGACGGATGCCTCATGGAAGGTGTTTCCAACGAAGCCGCGTCGCTGGCCGGCCATCTCGGTCTCAGCAATCTCTGCTGGATCTACGACAACAACCACATCACCATCGAAGGACACACCGACCTCGCGTACGGCGATGACGTCGCGACTCGGTTCCTCGGCTACGGCTGGAACGTCCTGCGGGTCGGTGATGCCAACGATGTCGATCGGCTCTCGCAGTGCTTCGAGATCTTCGACGCCACCGATGATCGTCCCACGATCATCATCGTCGACAGTCACATCGGCTGGGGCTCTCCGCACAAGCAGGACACGGCCTCCGCGCACGGCGAACCGCTCGGTGAAGAGGAGATTCGACTCGCCAAGGAGGCGTACGGCTGGCCGCCCGATGCGAAGTTCCTGGTCCCCGACGGGGTGATGGAGCGATTCCAGGAACTGGTCGGCGCCCGCGGCAAGGCGGGCCGCGACGCCTGGTTCGAACTCTATGAACGCTACAAGGTGGAATACCCCGAACTCGCCGAAGAGCTTCTCCACATGCAGCGTCGAGAACTTCCCGACGGCTGGGATGCCGACCTCGTGGAATTCCCCGCCGACGAAAAGGGAATGGCGACGCGATCTTCCAACGGCAAGGTGCTCAACGCCGTCGCCGGGAAGGTGCCCTGGCTGATCGGAGGTGCCGCGGACCTCGCCCCGAGCACCAAGACCCTGATCACCGACCCCGAGGCGGGAAGTTTCCAGCGACCGGATGGATTCGGATCCGCGGCCGGCGACTACGGTGGGCGGAATCTCCACTTCGGAATTCGCGAGTTCGCGATGGCCGCGGCCTGCAACGGGCTCTCCCTCTCGAAGGTTCGAAGTTACGGATCGGGTTTCCTGATCTTCAGTGACTACTGCCGAGCGGCGATCCGGCTCAGTGCCTTGATGGAGATCCCGGTGATCTACGTGTTCACCCACGACTCCATCGGTCTGGGCGAGGACGGTCCGACCCATCAGCCCATCGAGCAGATTCCATCGCTCCGGGCCATGCCGGGAATCATGGTGTTCCGCCCCTGCGACGCGAATGAAGTGACCGAGTGCTGGCGGACCTTCATGCCGATGAAGCACGAGCCGGTTCTTCTGGCGTTGTCCCGACAGAATCTCCCGACGCTCGATCGGACGAAGTACGCCTCCGCGAAGGGGGTCGAACAGGGTGGATACGTGCTGGCCGATTGCGAGGGAGAACCCGAGGTGATCCTGATCGCCACGGGCAGCGAAGTGCATCCGTGCCTCGATGCTCATGAAACGCTCGCCGCTGAAGGTGTGCGGAGCCGCGTGGTGAGCCTTCCGTGCTGGACGCTCTTCGAGCGGCAGAGTGACGAGTACCGAGCGTCGGTGATTCCACCCACGGTCCGGGCCCGCGTCTGTGTCGAGCAGGCCGCGACTTTCGGATGGGAACGGTACGCCGGACTCGACGGTGAAATCGTCGGCATGACGCGATTCGGGGCCAGCGCTCCGATCGCCGAACTTCAGCGTGAATTCGGGTTCGAACCCGAGAACATCGTGGCCGCCGCTCGGCGGACCATGGATCGCATCACGGGAGCCACATCGTGAAGATCGCCATTGGATCCGACCATGCGGGCTTCGATCTGAAGGAGCATCTCCGAGCCTTCGTCGAATCGCTTGGCCATCAGGTCGTCGACGTCGGGACGCATTCGACCGAGAGCGTCGACTATCCCGATTTCGCCGAGAAGGTGGCGGTCGAGATCATCACCGGTCGGGTTGATCGCGGCATCATGCTCTGCGGTTCGGGCGTCGGTGCGAGCGTCGCGGCGAACAAGGTGCCGGGAATACGAGCCGCGAATTGCGAGGACTTCTACTCGTCGCATCAGGGAGTCGAGCATGACGACATGAACATGCTCGTGCTCGGCGGTCGGATCGTCGGTTCCGCCCTCGCGGAGGACATGGTCCGCGGCTATCTCGCGGCGTCGTACACCGGCGAGGATCGGCATGCCCGACGACTGGCGAAGGTCGCGTCGATCGAGGCCCGATCCGCGGAATTCAAGGCGATGCAGTCCTCTGCCGAGTGAGTCTTCGAGACCAAATGAAGACGGCGTCGGGCTCAAGGCCCGACGCCGTCTTTTATTCATCGCGATGTCGGGGCCGGCGTCAGTCTTCGATACCGAGCAGTTGAACGTCGAAGATGAGCGTCGCATTGGCCGGAATCGGCCCTCGGCCTGCGGGGCCGTAGGCGAGGTCGAAGGGGATCACCAGCTTTCGCTTGCCGCCGACCTTCATGTCTCCGACGCCTTCGGTCCAGCCCTTGATCACGCCATTGAGCGGGAAGACGATGGGTTGTCCGCGGTCGACGGAAGAATCGAACTTGGTGCCGTCCACGAGCCAGCCGGTGTAGTGGACGGAAACCTTGGAAGTCGAATCCGGGGGAGTTTCTCCCGCGCCCTCTTCCAGGTCGACGTACATCAGGCCGCTCTCGGTGGTGAACATCTCCCGATCGCCGATCGCGTCGCCGGGGAATCGGGGGATCACGGTGTCCGAGGTCATCTTGCCGCTGACCGCGTCCACGACGACGTCATGGCGCTTGCCTTCGTTGTAGATGACCACGGTGATCGTCGGCGGGTCGGCATCGGTGTTCTCGAAGACCGCCTTGACCAGTCCGTCGGTGGATTCGATCGCGGTTCGGATCGCGCTGGGAATCGACACCATGGGTGCGGTCACTGCTCCGGTGGCACCATCGACGATGACCTTGCGGCTCACACCGTTCAGCACCACGACCAGCTCGTATTCGACGTTCTCGCCGTTGAATCTGGTGGCGAGGCTCGTGACCGTGCCGCCGCTCTTCTCTTCGGCCTGCTTCACCGCTTCCTGCGCGTTGATGGGAGCCGCGGAAAGGCGTTGCTCGACTTCGTATGGATCGGGCGGAACCGTCGTGTAATCGGGGGAATCGGTGGATGGATTGCTCATGAGGAGGGTGGCGCTTGGCAGCAGGGCTGCAAGAAGTGTGAGAATGGACATCGCGGGTCTGCTCCGGGTCCGGACAGGGGGAGATCGCCGTCACGTGACGACGGGCGAGCATGGTAGGCCCCTTCGAGCCGATTCGGAAGGTGCGGGTCGTCAAAGACGCGTGTATCGTTGCTCGAAGCCCCGGAATTCACTTCGGAGATTCAAGATGCCACGTCGATTCAAGCTCGCCCGCCTCTCGCGGATCACCATGGCCGCGCTGGCGACATCGTTGGTCGCGTGCGAAGACACTCAGGTGGCCGGGCCCGGGCCGAAGATCGACAATGGACCTCAGTCGACGCTCGGGAAGGCCAAGGGGTTCGCAGAGGACACCATCGCGGACATGGAAGCCAGACAGGAGGCCATCTCCCGCCAGGCCGACACCGTCTTCGACGACGAGGCCGCCCGCGATTTCGAGAACTCCGGCGACTTTCCCGACGGGAACTGAAACCCCTTCCGCCGATTCGTCGGGATGGCTAGCCGAGTTGATCGGGATTCAAGGCGAGGAGATCGTCGACCACGAAGAGTCCGTCTCGGCGGATGGTCTCGCCGTCGAATCGGATCTCGCCGCCGCCGTGCTCCGGCCTCTGGATGCAGACGAGATCCCAGTGGATCTCGCTTCGGTTTCCATTGTCCGCCTCGTCATAGGCCTGGCCCGGTGTGAAGTGGAAGCTTCCGGCGATCTTCTCGTCGAAGAGGATGTCCTTCATCGGATCGAGAATGTGCGGATGGAAGCCGACTGCGAATTCTCCGACGTATCGGGCGCCTTCATCGGCATCGAAAATGTCGTTCAAGCGTTCCCCGCCGACCGTTGCGCCGGATTCGACGATTCGGCCGTTTTCGAATCGCAGTCGGACGTTCTCGAACGGGACGCCGTGGTAGATGGTGGCGGTGTTGAACGCGATCACGCCGTTCACCGAGTCGCGGACGGGTGAGGTGAACACTTCGCCGTCGGGAATGTTCATCTCCCCGGTGCAGGCGACGGCGGGGATGTCCTTGACGCTGAATCGGAGGTCGGTCTCACCGGGACCGACGATGTGCACCTGGTCCGCGACCTGCATTCGAGCCTGCAGGGCCGCCGCCGCCTTGGCCATGCGGCGATAGTCGAGGCAGCAGACGCGGAAGTAGAAGTCCTCGAATTCGTCGGTGCTCATCCCGGCGAGTTGGGCCATCGACGGCGTCGGCCATCGAAGGACGCACCACTTCGTCTTCTTGACTCGCTGCTCGAAGTGAACGGGCTTCTGGTACTTCCGTCCGAAGAGGCTCATCGAGGTCTCGTCGACCGATGCCATCTCGCACGCGTTCTCCGAACCGCGAACGCCGATGTAGGCGTCCATCTTCTTCATTCGATGCTGGTCGATGTCCGCCCAGGCTTCGATTCCTGATTCATCAGCGCCATCCACCAACGCGCGAAGAACCCGGGTCGACCGGAGCGCGACGTGGGGGTGGGCGCCGCAATCACGGGCCGCCTTGATCACCGCGCAGATGAATGCTTCGGGAACATCGAAGGCCTCGATCAGGACGTGTTCGCCCTTCTTGAGTCCGGTGGAATGCGTGGTCAGCAGTTCGGCAAGCCGGTCGAAACGAGGATCATTCATGCGGGAGTCGTGCTTTCATGTCAGTTGGAGCGGGATGTGTATTTCGACGGGAGATGGAACCGGCGAGTTTCGATCGGGATGCGATTCAACGGTGATCGAACAGGGCCGCCAGCCGTCTCGAATCGAGTTCGGTCAATTCCTGAACGACGAGGTGGGCATGAGCGAGTTCTTCGTTCGTCCGGCCGGTGGAGACGAGCCCGACGGACACCATTCCCGCGGCGCGGGCGGCGGCGATGCCGTGTCCCGCATCCTCGATCACCACGCAGCGTTCCGGCGCGACGCCGAGCCGTTCGGCGGCAAGCAGGAAGACCTCTGGGTCGGGCTTTCCTCGGACGACTTCATCCCCGCAGACCGTCGCCTGGAGTCGGCCGGCTTCCGGCAGCAATCTCAACGCAGTCTTCAGATTTCCCTGAGGCGCACTGGTTCCGATCGCCAGTCGCCATCCCGCGAGATCAAGATCGGCCAGAAGTTCGGGGGCGCCGGGCATGGTCGGGAACGATCGCTCGAGTTCGTTGCGGAAGTCCGTCTCCTTGGCGTCGGCGATGTCGCTGACCGACGCTTCATCCGGCGCGGGGAGTCCGGCGTCGGGCCAGATGCGTTCGATGATGGCGGGGTTGGTCCGCCCGAAACTCCAGTCGAATTGCGCGGGTGTGAGATCGATGTCATGGGCGCGACACACCGCTTTCCACGCCCGGTGATGAGCGTCGTAGGAGTCGATGAGGGTTCCATCGAGGTCGAAGATGGCGGCGAAAGTGGCGTCGTGCACGGGCGGTCGTCCTGAGAGCGGAATGGCTTCAAGTGAGGTGGGCGGTCTCGCGAACGATCTCGAGTGCTCGTTCGATTCCATCTCCATCGACATCCAGGTGCGTGATCGCGCGGATGCGATCGGGATCAAGAGCCAGCACCTTGACTCCTCGAGCCGAAAGTCGATCCGCCACGGCTGGGGCGCCGCCCCAGGAGGGGTCGGGTCTGAAGAAGACGATGTTCGTTCGCAGTCCCTCGAAGGGCGAGTCGACGTCGATGCCCTCGATCTTCGCGAGGCCGTCGGCGAATCGCTCGGCGTTCGCGTGATCTTCAGCCAGTCGGGCGACGTGATGATCCAGCGCGTGATGGCCGGCGGCGGCGAGCATGCCCGACTGTCGCATCCCACCTCCGAGCATCTTGCGGAAGCGTCGAGCTCGATCGATGAAGGTTCGCGGTCCCAGGAGCACGCTGCCCACCGGAGCGCCAAGCCCCTTCGAGAAGCAGATGGACATGGTGTCCGTCAACGCGGCGAATTCGGATGGTTCGTATCCAGCGGCGACGGAGGCGTTGAAGAATCTCGCGCCATCGACGTGGACGTGAAGGTCGTGTTCTCGAGCCGCGTTCACGACCGAACCGAATCGCTCCAGGGACCAGACGGCACCGCCTCCTCGGTTGTGGGTGTTCTCGACCACGAGCATGCGCGACCGGGGAGCGTGGATGTCACGATGTCGGATCGCGGCATGCACCGCGTCGGCGGCGAACACGCCGGCGTCGCCATCCAGGCCGGCCACCATGCAGCCCGAGAGGGCGGCGGGGCCTCCGGTCTCGTAGTGGATGATGTGACTCTCGCGATGCGCGATGATCTCGTCACCGGCCTCGCAGGCGCCGCGAATGGCAAGCTGATTCGCCATGGTTCCGCTCGGGGTGAAGAGCGAGGCTTCCTTTCCGATCGTCTCCGCGACGGCTTCCTCGAACGCCTGAACGCTTGGTTCGTCTCCAAGGACGTCGTCACCGAGCGGGGCGGACCGCATCGCGTCCCACATGGCATCGGTGGGACGGGTGACGGTGTCGCTCCGAAGATCGATCGAGTTGTTCGGCTCGTTGATGTTCATGGTTTTTCGGCCGCCGGAGTCGGAGGCGAGGTCTTTGGTGCGGTGTTCGTGGCGGTGGTCGTTTCGGGAGGCGAAGCACCGGAAACTGCGGAACCGGAAGGCGGTGACATCTTCTTCGCCTTCGGCTTGGGGAGGTCCATGGAGAGAACCGACTCGGAACGTCCATCGATGAAGTCGATGAGCATGGCGGTCAGCAGGGCGTCCAGCGTGGTCTGGATCGCGGGCGAACTGCCGACCAGATTCTCGCCGGCGAGGGTGCCGCTTCCCGTCGCCTGCCAGACCAGTTGGCCGGTCGGTGCGTGCCAGATCTGCAGTCCGATCTCCACCGTCGTCCAACCGGTCATGATGAAGGTGAATCCGGCGAAGCTGAATCGGGTCGTGTTGTCGGTGATGACGTCGGCCAGCCGCGGGAGCATCAGGTACTCGACGCCGAGTGACTTTCCGACTTGTTGAAGCTTGTCCCGACCGAGGAAGTCACCGGGATCGATCGAAGCGAGAAGCTCGTTCAGGAGCGAGGCATCTCCAGTCGCGTTGAGACGATTCACGACATCGGCGTGAGAGAGGATGTTGGCATCCTTGATCTCTCTTCGGGCGACGTAGGCGAAAGAGAGGTTGGCGAATGAGGCCACCCCGGCATCGGAACCGGAGGCGAAGGTGGGGAGCACCGCGCAATTCGGCGGAGTGCTGCTCAGAATGGTCTTCGGCGCCGGCATCGGAAGGTATTGCTCGGAGCGATTCTGGACGCCGACCTGAATTCCGCTGGCGGCACAGCCACCCAGCATCAAAAGGAGAGCAGGCAGGACCGGCCAACGGGAAGACAGACGAAAAAGGGACATGCCATGATCGTATCGGATGCGATCACCGCCCAAGGGAGCGACGAGAGATCGATTCAAGGCATGGACAGGTCGGAATCATCGATTCCGGCGACCGCGACTTCGGCGATTGGAACGAGCGTGATACCGCCGGCGGCTTCGACTCGGAGTTCGTATGCCTCGCCCGGCCGCATCGGCTTGTAGACCGCTTCGCCCTGGGCGACCCTGATCCCGGATCTTCGTGCGGCGTCCGGGTCCGAGGCGAGGGTCCAGAAGCGAGACCAGATGGCCTGCTCGAATCGAGCCTGGTCGCTTCCGGCGTATCCATCCGGGATTCCCCCCGGCGTATCGATCGGAATGCCGTCCCGAGGAGGAATCTGGTCGGAGTAGATCCGGCGGAGGAGGACGATGGTCTGGTCGCGGAAGGGGTCGCTCGCGGAGGCCACGGTTTCAGAGGGAAATCGGGCCGTCCAGGCGTCCACGTAGATGACGTCTCCGGGGAGTCGCATTTCACGCGAGGCGAGTTCACGCCCCTCATCGTCGAGTTCGATGAAACGGAGGTCGGTCCAGGAGCCTTCTCCGTCCTGATCCTGGTCTTGATCCAGGACCTCGAGACGCGCGATTCGGCGATCCCGGCCCAGTCGATCAATGGCCGCGTCTCGGACCGCGATTTCGGCCGCCATTCGGGCCTCGATGGCCGCAATCTCCTCGCGGAGGCGGTTTTCCTGGCTCGTCGTCCACCAGGCCATCCCTCCGATCAGCATGCCCCCGACCAGGACCACCATTCCAGTGACTCGCACCGAAGCACCGACCAAGGCCGTACTCAGTGAAAACGATGAGGGCGAAGGAGTCATGATTCGCCTTCTATCGGCCGTATGGCTCCAGTTTCGCGCGAAAAGTGCCGATATCGGACGCATGGACTTGTTGTTTTCTACGGGCCGATTCCGGACCCTGATCGGGATCGTGGCGCTTCTTTCGATCCCGGCCGAGGGTTCGGTGACGACCGAGTCGAGCGAGACCGGGGCTCAGGCTCCGCCGGCGACCCGGCGATTGGTCCATCGCTTCGACTTCGAAGAGATCCAGAAGGCCGATTGGTCACACGTCTTCCAGCAGGCTGACGGGCTTCCGCCCAAGGGTCGGTTCTTCACCGCCAACGTCGATGAGAACGAGCGGAGCCGTGGCGACTGGAGTCTTCGAGTCCACATCTTCGGAGGTTCGGTCTCCTATCGAACCCGACCGGAGGTGCTTCTACCGGCCAACGTCGATTCGCGTTTTCAACTCGTCGGATCCGTACGAACCCTCGACCTGAAGCATTCTTCCGCCCGACTCGAGGTCCGACTCGTCGACGGCGATCTGCTCGACCGATCTCATGCCGCAGGAATGTCCGACGCGATCGAAGTCGCCACGGTGGCTTCCTTCGTCTCCGACGCGGTACGAACCGATGGTGACTGGAAGGAGCTGGTGGTCGATGTCGATACGTCCGGCGAAGCATGCCGCGCGGCCGCGTCCGACCTTCGATTCGTCGTCGCCATGCAGGTGACGCAGCCCGGCTTCGAGGAAGAAGCCGGCATTCAGCGGACGGTCGCGGGTGATCCTCGAATCGAGGATGTCACCGGAACGATCTGGTTCGATGATCTCGCGATCTGGCAGCTTCCGTGGGTTGACTTCAGATCCGTCTCGCCCTCCGGCATCGTGCGGCATCCACAGCCGGTCGAATTGCGCATCGCCGTGGACGATCCGATCGAACCGGTTCCCACCGTGACGCTCGAGGTCAGCGATCTCGATGGAAACGTCGTCGAACGCCGTCCCGTCCGCGTGCTCTCGAGTGGCCGGCCTCTGGTCGCCAGCGTGGAAGTGCCTCTTCCCGGTTGGTATCAAGCGCGTCTGCTGGTGAGCGGATCGGGACCGGAGAAGACGGTGCGAGACCTCTCGATCCTCGTGCTTCCGGAGTCTGAGAAACAACGATCCAGTGGCGTTCCCGGTATCGGGTACTCGATTCCCCAGTGGAGCGCCGCGGAACTTGGGGGAATCGCGACCGTCATCGAGCGGCTCGATCCCGGGGTGATCGAGTTCTCGATCTGGCCCGAGGCCAATGACGAACTCACGAGCACTGACGCGATCTCCGCGCTCAAGGCCGTCTTTGAACGGCAGCGGGCCGGATATCGCGAGCCGATGCTCGCCGTCGATCGTCTGCATCGAGGCCTGGCACGGGCGGCGCGGCTCAAGCCCGAAGAGGTCTATGCGGCGATGTTGGGCGACGACTCGATCAGTCTCGCTTCCCTCGAGTCGTGGATGGATCGGTTCGGAACGATCGTCGATCGCTGGCGAATTCCCGGAGGAATTCGATCGGGTCCCGATCTCGCGAACCTCCGAGAGGTGATGGGGAATCTCGTCGCCGATCCGATGCTGGCCATTTCGCAACATCCCGACACGATCGATGATCGATGGGGTGACGAGCTCTTCGTGATGAGCCGGTCGGATCTCTCGGCCGCCACGATGTCCGAAATCTTCGCGGGAGATGCGGTCTCGGGGGCGACGGTTCGAATCGAGTCCCCGCCGACGGGTTGGAGTTCTCGAGCGCGAGTGGATGCGGCGGCTCGCCGTTTACTCGCGGTCTGGCACGCGGATGCGGACCGAATCCTCTTCCCGTGGAATCCGGGATCCGGCCCCGATCCGACGATGCTTGCGTGGACGGGACTGAATCATGCGCTTTCAGGCCATCGTTTCCTGGGTGAGATTCCCTTGTCGCCGACATCCCACTGCTGGATCGCCGGCGACTCCGATGCTTCTCAGCTCGTCGTCTGGTCGGAACGGCAGGGATCCGCCGAGCTCGTTCGCATTCCGGTCGGTGATCGACCGGTCGATGTTCTCGATCTCGAAGGACGCGTTCGCCGCATGATTCCCAGTGAAGGGATGATCGAACTGGTGGTTGGATCCTCGCCCCAGATGATCCGTGGGGTGTCCGCCGCCACGGTCCAGGTCGCCGCTCGAATGCAATTCGAACCGGAAGTGATGGATCTCGCCGCCGGACCGCAGAACATCCACCTCCTGATTCACAATCCGACCGCGGTCGCGTTGGAGGGTGAGGCATCGATCGACGTCCCTCGTGGATGGTCGATCGAACCGGCTCGTCCCCGTGTGCGCATCGCCGCCGGGGAGACGGCTCGCGTCCCCATCGAGATTCGCTGGACCACGCCACCGGTCGCGGGGGAGATGCGAGTTCCCATCGCCGTCCTTCTCGAAGCCGACTCGACCCTCCGGTTCGAGACGGAGGTTCCGATGGAGGTTCGAAACGAGATTCTCGAGGTGCGGACCGATTGGGCGCTCACGACTTCGGCGGTCGACGGGAGCCCCGGGATCGTGGTCAGTGCCGAGGTGATCAACCACGGGGATCGACCCATGGATCTTCAGATGGAAGCCGTCGCCTGGCACTCCGGACGCGAACGAAGACCGATCTCCGCCTTGCAGCCCGGTGAGCGTGCGGTTCGACGCTTCCATTTCAAGGGTGGACTGGCTCGATTGTCACGAACCGACGTCCGGGTGATCATCACCGAGTTCGGCGGCCCGCTCGGCGTGACGTCTCTGATCCCGATCGCGGGTGGTGCGCAACAGGTCGATACGGCATTGGTGGAGGAATGAAGTTGCGCCCCGCACTGATGTTGCGACATTCCCGAGCCGTGCCGGGATGGCGTTCGATTCGATCGTGGTCCGATCGCGTCACGAGGCATGAGTCAGGGAAGGACGGAGCGCCCGCTGGGCGTTCGGCCCGCGATCGAGACCGCGGTGATCGAGCGAATCATCCAGCGGTCGGATTCGCGTTCCCATTCCAGAAGCCAGCGAGAGGGGACGGTGCCCAGGCTCGACGTCGTCCTGGTCAGGCAGGCGAGTTCGACCAGTGCGGTGTTCGATCCGGTGCCGACGGCATCGAGCAGCGTGATCGTGTTCTGCTCGATCCGGTGTCGCGAGCGCAGCGAATCGAGCATTCGCCTCAGTTCGTCGACGGGTCGACCCGGGTTTTCGATTCGTCCGACGTGAAGCGTCGCGTCCGGGTCCAACTCGGCGAGCATTTCGTCGATCCTTCCGTCGGTCGCGGCGGCGACGAAGATCCGGGTCCGTTCGGCAGCGGACTCCCCGGCGGTTTCGACGAGGAGCCCGATGGTCAGGACCAGGACTCCGAGCATCAAGGTGATCATGGAGGGGACGGCGAAGCGACGATCATCGCGTTGCAATCCCACCCAGAAGATCGTCGCGGCGACCAGGGCGAGCACGATGGCGAGCGGCCATGGATTCTCGAGAACGAAGCTGGTGATGAGCCCGGAGCGGGCGGTGTCGGGCATGGGCTTCTTTCCATCAACGGCGTTGTGCGAAGAGTCCGGGCGGCCGCATCGACCATTCCGGAATCACTTGAAGAAGCCTATCCCCTCGGGGAGGTGAGATGGGAATGACCACGTCGAAGACCCGCCAAACGTCTGAAACATCGCCGATTCCATCGAGTTCATCTTCTCGACTGGAGGCGAATCTCAGTGCGCTCGGGCCGCAGAACCACGCCGCCGCCGACGCGATTCGATCATCCGCCGATCTTCCCATCGAGTTGGAGACGGCTGAAGATGGGCGGCTCACCGGCGTCTGGCAGGGCCGACGGCTCGCCAGCGCTCGTCGACCCGGCGAAGAGACGGCCCGCCTGATCGGCGGCATCGACTATCGCGAGTCCGCGTGCATCGTGGTGGCGGGATTCGGGTTGGGAGATCATGTCGAGATGATCGCTCGGCGGCTTGGTCGAACCGGGGTGCTCCTGGTGCTCGAAACGGACACCGCGCTCTTGAAGGCCGTCATGTCGCGGTTCGATCTGACCGACTGGTTCAACCGGAGTCGGATCCTGCTTCGCGTGGATGAGAACGATGCGGCCGGACTGGCGCTGGGGCTTCGTGGCTTCGAGTCGATTCTGATGCTCGGAACCTCGATCATCGAACATCCGCCGAGTCGGAATCGTCTGAGTGACGCGACCGCCGTCTTCACGCGCTCGCTCGTCGACATCACCGCGACCGCTCGAACGTCGATCTACACCGCATTGACCAGATGCAGCTCCACGATCGAGAATCAACTTTCGAATCTCGATCGATACGCGATCGGATCCGGCATCGAGGATCTCGCCGGAATCGCGGCAGGACGTCTGGGCGTCGTGGTCAGCGCCGGACCGAGTCTCCGGAAGAACCTTCCCCTCCTCGCCGCCCCCGGAGTTCGTGATCGATGTGTGATCGTGGCGACGCAGACCACGCTCAAACCACTCCTGGCGGCGGGGGTCGCGCCTCATTTCGTCACGGCGCTCGACTATCACCCGATCTCGCGTCGCTTCTACGAGGGCATCGATCCCGCGGCGGTCGAAGACACGGAACTCATCATCGATTCGAAGGTGCATCGAGCGGTGCCGGCGGCATGGCCTGGCAGAATTCGGTGCATTCCCTCGCCCGAACTGGATCAATTCCTCGGCCCGTTGGCGGCGGGGCATCCGCCGCTCGAAGCATCGGCGACGGTCGCTCATCTGGCGTATGTACTGGCCCGCCACCTTGGTTGCGATCCGGTGGCGTTGATCGGGCAGGATCTCGGTTTCACCGACGGTCTCTACTACGCGCCCGGAACCGCGATCCATGACGTCTGGCTTCCGGAGCTCAACGCATTCAACACCATCGAGACCATGGAGTGGGAACGAATCGTCCGTCACCGCACTCATCTCGCGGAACGCGAGGACGTCCACGGGCGTCGGATCTTCACCGATGCGCAGATGTTGAACTACCTCCAGTTGTTCGAGATGCGGTTCACCGCGGATGTCGCATCCGGCCTCACCGTGATCGATGCGACTGAGGGGGGGGTCCGGAAAGCGGGTTCCGAAGCCCGGACTCTGGCGGACACCCTGGCCACCCATGCGGGCTCGGAGCAGGAA
The DNA here is from genome assembly GCA_002167845.2 of Phycisphaera sp. TMED9. Taxonomy (GTDB): domain Bacteria; phylum Planctomycetota; class Phycisphaerae; order Phycisphaerales; family SM1A02; genus UBA12014. Next base: position 18,689 of record NHBO02000064.1, read on the forward strand.
GCCGTTGATCTGCCGCGTGCGAGCGAGGCCGTTCCGGCGAAACGCTCAGCGTTGATCAAGCGGCTCGAAGGCCTCGCCACGGAGATCCGGGAGGTTTCGAAGGCTTCTGATGGGACCCTCGAGATCCTTCGCTCCATGCTTGCCGACCAGCACGACGAACGTCGGATGAATCGTCTCTTCGATCGACTCGCCACCATGCAGACGCTGGTCGCCGAGCGGGAGTCCGCGAGGAAGATCATCGACGTCATCAATCAGGTCGGCGTCTACAAGCGGATGCGGGCGGATCGGCGGATCGAACTCTCGACCGACCTTGAACCCCACGAAAAACAACGGGCCGAGATCGAACGGGACATCGTCAACGTCGAATGGACCCGCGATGCATCGGATCTGCTGGTCGATCTGATCGATCGCACCGGCGAGACGATCCGCACCGGCGAATTCGTGGAATCGGCGCCGGACCGGACGGTCATCGAACGGACCGCGGGAATCCAGACCGAAGACACCGGCGAGGCGACCGTGATCGCGGTGGTTCCGGTGGATCCGGCTTTCGGTGGGACCGGGGTGTCTCGAAGTCTGGGGTCGAATCTGGCTGATCGCTCGATCTTTCGCCGCACCGTCGAACGTCTCGGCACCGCGACGGGGATCAAGACGATCGTCCTGCTGGTGCCTGACGACTTCGATGTCGAAAACGCATTCGATCGCTCGCTCGTCGGGCTTCCGGTGGAGATCCGCCGTTGCGGGGCAAGCGTCTTCGGTCCGGAACACGAAGCCATCCGCATCGCACGAGCGGTGGCGCCGACGTCGTGGCGTGGCGGAATTCACGGTCTCACGGCGTTCGATGAAGTATTGGCCCCCGGACCCACCGCCGCGGTGATGGAAGAGCTCGATGCCGACGCGGCGCTGTTGGTCGGGCCGGACTGGTCGCTCCTTCCCATCACCGGTCGCGGGGGCGTCGACGAACTGGTCCAGCGATTCACCGAACGCCCCAGGTCGCCCTACGTGTTCACGCAGGGGCCTCCGGGACTGGCGGCGATGATCGTCGGTCGGAGCACGGTGCATGCGATGGCGAATCGGCGATCTCGATTCGCCACCGTGGGGCATCTGCTTGGATATCGATCCGAGCGGCCGCAGGGTGATCAGATCGTGGGGGATCTCTGTGTCTCGACCGACTCGACGGTGCGAAGCGCCATCGGTCGATTCACCGCCGATTCACCGCGTCAGCTCATGCGGATCGGACGAGCGATCGAGCCGCTGTTCAGAGATGACCGGGCCGTCGAACCCGATGCCCCGGAGCTCGCGGTTCGGATGGAGCATCGGATCATGACCGGGCCGTTGCTCTCTCCCCAGTTCTTGCGCGTGGAACTGACCACGGGGCGAGTCGGCGTGCATGCGGGAACGCCGCATGCGGGTGAGATCCAACGGGCGCCGATGGAGGAGTCGACGTTCCGGCGAATCGTCGAGCCTCTCGGGAAGACCGGCGATTCGGCGCTGTTCCTGGATGGCGTCGGGGATCCGCTTCTGCATCCGCGATTCGATGAATTCATCGAGATCGCGATCGATGCCGGCGTTCGAGTGGTCTCGCTCCGAACGGATCTGGCGGTTTCCGAAGACATCGTGGACCGACTGTTGGCGACCCGGGTCGGTGTGGTCGAGGTGGATCTCGATGCCGAGACGGCGGAGACGCATCGGCTTCTGCACGGCCCCGGCCACTTTGAACGAGTGATTTCGAATCTTGAACGATTGATCGCGGGTCGAAGACGACTCGGCCCCTCGGTCGAGGTGCCATTGCCCATCGAGCTGGACTTCGCACTTCCCTGGATCGTTCCGCGGTGCGTCCGGCGGGTCGAGAACATCGCGGAGATCCCTGAATTCTTCGAGCGATGGCGGAGAAGACTGGGCGTGGCGGTGATCGACGGGCCGGTTCGGTGGCCGGAATCCTACGGTGTCGAACCGGACCCGCTCAGTGACACCTGGCCTCCGGCGCGATACGACGAAGCCGTGAACGCGACCAGAATGACGATTCTCGCGGATGGATCCGCTCCGTCCGCGGAGACCGACTTGTTCGGTACGACGAGCGTGGGCAAGGTCGGTGAGCGATCACTCCATGACTTGTGGCAGGATGTGGTGCAGATTCGCCGTCGAGAATCCGACGGTCGTTCGGGAACATCCAGACCGTTCCAGCCGGCAAGGTCCTGAAGTGACTTCTTGTCCGGCCCTCCGGGGCGATTCAGTGGTTCGCATCGAGGTATTCAGGTATGAGTGACGACGGCATCAAGAACACTTCGGATCGCATCGCCACCGCGGTGGTGCTCGGTCGAGCGGGAAGCAAGGGGCTGCCTCGAAAGCACGTCCGTCTGGTGGCGGGTGTTCCGATGATCGCGCGGAGTGTCGGACATGCGCTGGCCGCTCGGACCGTCGGGCGTGTTCTCTGTTCGACGGACGGAGAAGCGATCGCGAGCGCCGCCGCCGCGGTCGGCGCGGAGATCGTCGATCGTCCCGAATCGCTCGCCGGCGATCTGGCGACGGTGGATTCCGCCGTTCGACAGGCGATCGAAGCCGTGGAAGACACGTCGGAGATCGTGGTCATCCTCTACGGAAACATTCCGGTCCGGCCCGCGGGTCTCATCGACCGAGCGGTGACTCGACTCGTCGATACCGATTCGGACAGCGTGCAGAGCTACTCTTCGGTCGGCAAGCATCATCCGTTCTGGACCTGTCGAGTGGACGACGAAGGCCGGGTCGGCGCCTGGGAGGAGAACGATGTCTTTCGGAGACAGGATCTTCCGGCGGCGTACATTCCCGACGGCGGCGTGATCGCCGTGAAACGCGCCTCTCTGTTCCAGGTCGATCCAGCCAGGCCGCATGCTTTTCTGGGTTCTGATCGCCGGGGTGTGCTCAACCCTCGGGGATCGGTGGTCGACGTCGATGACGAGATCGATCTTCTGGTGGCGGAGGCGATCATCCGGCGTTCCCAGAGCGATCGCGGGGTCGCCGAGGTTCGACCCGGAGTGCATGCATGAGGAAGTCCGAACTCCGCATCGGCGAGCGCTCGATCGGAGCGGGGGCGCCGACCTACATCATCGCGGAGATCGGCGTCAATCATGACGGGAGCGTCGAGCGAGGTCTCGAGTTGATCGAGGCGGCGGCGGGAGCCGGAGTCGATGCCGTGAAGTTCCAGTGGTTCGAGGCCGACCGGCTGGTGGGTGATCCGACTGCGGTCGCGGCGTATCAGCGCCGATCGAAGATCGACGATCAGCGGACCATGTTGCGAAGTCTGGAGATTGATGCGACGGGAATGGAGCGATTCATCCGGGCCTCTCATGAAGCCGGACTGGATGCGCTGGTGACCGTGTTCAGCGTCGAACTCGTGCGTGCCGCGAGATCGCTCGCCTGGGATGCCTGGAAGACGGCATCGCCCGATCTCGTCCATCGACCGCTGCTCGAGGCGCTCGCCGACGATGGAAGGCCGATGTTGATTTCGACCGGCGCCGCGGATCTCGAAGAGGTCCGTCGTACCGACCAGTGGTTTCCGGATGCCTCCATCGCCTTTCTGCATTGCGTCAGCGCCTATCCCACTCCGGAATCCGAAGCATCGCTTGGCGCGATCGGAAGCATCGCCGATGCGACGGGACGTCCCGTCGGTTACAGCGATCACACGACTCTGGAGACCACCGGTGGCCTGGCGGTCGCCGCCGGGGCTCGACTCCTCGAAAAGCATCTCACCTGGAATCGAAACGCCGAGGGTCCGGATCACGCCGTGAGTCTCGATCCGAAAGGTCTCGCCCGGTTCGTCGACTTCAGCAGACGAGCCGGAAAGGCATTGGGGAGCGGGGAGAAGAAGTCCGCGGCGATCGAGTCGGATGTTCGAAGGGTGGCCCGACAATCGGTGCGGGCGGCACGAGAACTCCGACCCGGGGTGGTTCTTGCGGCGAGCGATCTCGCGGTGAAGCGACCCGCCGACGGCCTCGAGCCCTGGCGACTCGATGAAATCGTGGGGCGGACCCTCCGAACGAGCCTGGAACCGGATGCGCCGATCCGTGAAGAGGATCTCGCGTGATGCGGAGCGTCGCGGTGATCACCGGATCGCGGGCGGACTTCGGATTGCTTCGAAGCACCATGGACGCCATCGAGACGCACCCGGATCTCGAACTTCAGGTCGTCGCATCAGGGGCGCATCTGCTTCCTCCGGATCGCACGATCGAGGAAGTGCGGTCCCGGGTTCGAGTCGACGCCGTCGTCGAGATGCAGAGTCCGGGGGTCTTCGGAAGATCCGCGGATGCCGCCGCGGTCGGTCGCGGCGTGTCGGGATTCGCGGAGGTTCTGGATCGACTCGATCCGCAGGTGGTGCTGGTCCTCGGCGATCGAATCGAAGCCTTCGCCGCGGCGAGCGCGGCGAGCATCGGGGGGCGGATTCTGGCCCATGTGCACGGAGGTGATCGCGCCGAAGGGGTCGCGGACGAAGCGATGCGGCATGCGATCACGAAGCTGGCGCACCTCCATTTCGCGGCGACCGAGGAAAGCGGCGAGCGAATTCTCCGGTTGGGTGAGGCGCCGTCCACGGTACACGTGGTCGGAAGTCCCGCGATCGACGGTCTCGAAGAGATGACGTCACTGGACGACGCCCGTCATGCCGCCTGGGGGAGTCCGTCGACGGTTCTTCTGATGCACGGCGCCGGGCAGTCTCCGACCATCGAACGCCGATGGGTCGAGGTCGCCATCGAAGGGGTTCGACGACATGGTCCGGTCGCGGTTCTTCGACCCAATCAGGATCCGGGAAGCGAATTCGTCGAGCAGGCGCTGGTGGCCGTCGAGTCCGATCCGATGATCCGGGTCATCGGGCATCTCGATCGGCCGTCATTCATCGGACTGCTTCGGCGAGCGGATGTCCTGGTCGGGAACTCGAGCGCGGGACTCATCGAGGCCGCGGCGCTGGGATGTCCGGCGGTGAATCTCGGACCGCGTCAGGCGGGTCGCGAACGTCCCGATTCGGTGATCGAGGTCGATACCCCGGACGTCGATCGGATCGCGAACGCCATCGAGCAAGCCATCTCGGGGGAGACGTCCTGCGATCACCCTTACGGGAGTGGTGGTACCGGAAGTAGAATCGCCGCGGTGCTCGGACAATGGTCCCTCGAAGGCCCGCCGCGGAAGCGAAACGCCTTCTGAAGAGACGGGACTTCCGCCGCCTTCGAACCCTCCCTGGACTTTCCTTGATGCAAGAGAATGCCGAATCCGTCACCTCCCGAAGAGCCACGGTCGAACTCCCCTTGCTCGTGGACACGCCCGATGCATGGGGGGAGGCGGCGCTTCGCGATCCCTGTGCGCTGCTGAACGATCACGCTCATCTGGAGAAGAAAGCCGCGCAGAATGCGCTGGAGCTTCTGCATCGATGGCCGGAACCGACACCTCCCGACAACTGGGTTGTGGCGATGACCGCGGTGGCCAGAGACGAGGTCGAGCACCTGGCGCTCGTCGTCCGCCTTCTCTCCCGGCGGGGAGGGAGGCTGACGAAGTCGCATCGAAACGACTACGCGGCGGCGCTTCGAGTCTTGATTCGTCGTGGTGGCGACGAGGAGACCATCGATCGCCTGATGATCTCGGCGTTGATCGAGGCGAGATCCTGCGAACGATTCGAGATCCTGTCACGGGTGGCGACGGACGAGGCCCTCGCCAAGGTGTACAAGGCGCTTTGGGCGAGCGAGAAGGGGCATTATCTGTCCTTCATCGATCTGGCCCGGCAGGTGGCGGCGCTCGAGGGTGATGACGCGGCGGCCGCGGTGGAGGATCGCTGGCAGATGATGCTGGTGGAAGAGCGGTCCATCGTCATGGCTCAGAAACCGGGGCCCCGAATGCATTCCTGGGTGATCTGAGACTGTTCTCGGGCCTCGCACACGCGGACACGGACTCCCAGACCGATCAGGCCGAACCGATCGCGGAGGTCGAGGGGTCTCTGCGGGAACCGCATGAAGGCGCGTCCTCTCCCGGTCGATTCCCTGAGGTCGGGGTGTGATGAATTCGGCTCCTGAGGCCGAGGCGGACCACGACGAAGGAACGCTCGACGAGGACCTCGAAATGGACCATGGCATCCAAAACGACCGGAACGATGTGGCACTGGAAGCAGTGCGGAACATCAGTCACATCGCGACACTTCCCGAGGTGACGGTTCGAATCATCGAACTCGTGGAAGATCCGTCGTCGAGCGCCCGTGATCTCCATGCCATGATCTCGAGTGATCCCGCGCTGACCGCCCGCATGCTCAAGGTGGTGAACTCGGCTTTCTACGGACTTCCACGACAGATCGCATCGATCAATCGAGCCGTTTCACTTCTCGGCCTCAACGCGGTCAAGAACATCGCGGTCGCCGCGAGTCTCGCGAAGCTCTTTCGCGGCGGCGAACTCGGGCCCCATTTCGATGCGCACGATCTCTGGCTTCACTCCTGCGTCACGGCGAGCACCGCGAGAATCATCGCGAATTCGAATCGGAAGAATGCCGTCGACGAGGCCTTCCTCGCCGGTCTCGTCCATGATGTCGGCGTGCTCGTGGAACTCCAGAGCGACCGGGCACGATTCACGGAAGCCGTGGAACGATCCGCGGCCGGACGCGATCTTCGGGAGTGCGAACGAGAATGTCTCGGGAACGACCACGAAGGATTCGGCGCGGCGCTGTGCGAACACTGGAAGTTTCCGTCGAGCCTGGTCTGGGTGGCCGGACACCATCACGATCCCGTTTCGGTGCCGCCAGCCAATCGCGACCTGCCGATGATCGTTCATGTCGCGGATCGAATCGCCGCTGAAGTCGCCGGCGGTTTCACGCTTGACCTGCAGGCGGGGGGCATCGCTCCGGAAGCGTTGGAATTCCTGGGGCTTGACGCAACGAGCCTCGAGGCGATTCGAGTTCAAGCCACGCTGGCTGCCCGCGATGGTGGGGAATTGCTCGCTGCCGCGTGACTTTCGCCGGTTCGGATTGGCGGCCCCACCCATGGGCGGGCTACCATCCGGATAGATGTCCTCCTACCGCGTCGATTTCGGAAAGCCCATCCCGCTCTTCCCGCTTCCGGGCGTGTCGCTTCTGCCGCACGGAGCGCAGCCCCTTCACATCTTCGAGCCTCGGTATCGGCAGATGGTCGAGCGATGTCTCGCCACTGGAAATGGTGATCTGGAGAAAGCCGATCCGATCGCGATGGCGGTGATCGACGAGCGCCAGGGTGCGGGGTCCGGCGAGGTGTCGCTGTGCGAGGCGGTGTGCGTGGGGCGAATCGCGAGAGTGGAGCAACTTCCAAGCGGACGTTTCAATCTTCTGCTTCACGGGCTGTGCCGGGCGCGGATCGACGAGCTCGATCCGCCGGCAGACGAACGGCTTCACCTTCGCGCCTGGCTTCGTCCCATCGAGCCGGACTTCCAGGCCGCTCCGGCCCTTCCCGAAGCGCGACGGACGATTCGAAGCCTCCTCGGGAACAGTCGTCTTCGCCGACTGGCGGCGGCGGGCATGGCGACGGAGTGGCTTGATCGCGACGACCTGCCGACGAGCGTGGTCCTCGACCTGATCGGATTCGCGGTGGTGCGGGACGAGGCGATCAGGTATCGCCTTCTGGAGCAAGGCGACTGCCGGCGTCGAGCGGAGACGGTGACCAGGGAGTTGAAGATGCTCGACCGACTGGTCGCGCAGGTCGATCTTCAAAACCATGCGTCCTGGCCCAAGGGCCTGAGCTGGAACTGATCTGACGATTCACTTTCGCGGATCGGGCGAGTAGTCGAGCGATTCGTTCCATTCGGCGATTCGCTCGGCGTGGACGTCGAGCAGCGGGGCGGGATCGCCCTCGATGATGATTCGACGAACAACGTCGTCCTTCATCAAGCCGATCACCACGTCCTGACCCTCCACGACTTCGCCGAAGATCGGGTACTTGAACGTATAGCGTTCGCTTTGCGGCTTGGTGGTGACGAAGAACTCGTTGGTTCTCACCATGGCGGTCGGGTCGTCGCCGAGTCGGACCATCGCGACCATTCCGCCTCGGTCGAATTTCAGATCCGCGGCGAATTCGGGGGCGATCGAGTATCCGGGGAAGTACCGCTCGTCTTCGTCGTTGAACGGGTTTCCGACCTGTCGGATGACCCGCGAGTGCCGATAGAAGGAAAGATCGTCGAAGTACCCGCGTTGCACGAGGTTCACGAAGTTGGCGCAACTGATCGGAGCGCGATCCGTTCGGAGCTTGAACCGAAAACTCCCGCGATCGGTCTCGACGGTTGCAAAGAGCGGGCCCTGGTCCGCCATGGTCGCCGGTGCAGAGGGCGTCATCGGAGCGGTCGAGGATTCCCCGCACCCGACGAGGAGGATCGTGGCCGCGATCATGCCGATCACGCCCGATCTGATGTTGCAGCGTCCGGCGAGTCCTGATGATCTGGTGCGCGGAATGCTGGGTGGCATGAAGTCGATCCGGTACGAGGGACGCGAGGCGGACGAATTTCCAGACGAGAACTCACAGGATACGATCTCGATCGGAGGCGGGCCCCATGTTCCGATCGCCATTGATCATTCGGCCGTTCGAATCGAAACGTCGGATTCGAAGATCACTCGGGCTCCCTCTCGGGGTGATCGGTGCGTTGACGATGTCCGGTGCCGCTCCGTCGACCCTCGACGGCGTGGAATCCTCGCTGTCGAGTTCGTCCGGCGTGGCGTCGACCGGGAAGTGATTCGATCCCCGCCGGGGATCAGGACTCGAGACGAACTCCCTGGCAGGCGTGGACCATCATCGACGTCGGAATCCTCCCGTAGGCGTCCGCGAATCGTCTTTCGATCGTCTGTCGCACGTGCTCGATCGCGGGAGACGAGACCAGGAGAATCGCGCTTCCGCCGAAGCCACCGCCGGTCATTCGAGCACCGAAGCAGCCGTCACCGCGCAGATCGGCGGCGGTATCCACGATGCAATCGAGTTCGGGGATCGAGACTTCGAAGAGGTCGCGAAGCGAGCGGTGGCCGTCGAGCAGGATTTCACCGAGTCGGTGCAGATCACCCGCTTCCAGCGCGGCGACCGCATCGTCGACCCGGGCGTTCTCCTGGACGACGTGGGTCGCTCGTCTTCGATCCCGTTCGGTGAGATCGGCGTCGGCGATTGATTCGATCGAGGCATCGCGGAGTGATCCGGAAAGAACCGCCTGGACTCGTTCGCAGGAGTCGCGTCGATCGGCGTAGCCGCCGTCGGAGAGTCGATGGGTGACTCCGCTGTCCACGATCAAGACGACGGCCTCTTCCGCGGACGGCATCTTCACCGGGGTCAGGTGAAGATCACGACAGTCGATCCGAAGGGCCTTGCCTTCGATGCCTGCGGCTGAAACCAGCATGTCCATGATTCCGCATGGCGTTCCGACGAATTCATGTTCGGCGGCCTGCGCCTGTCGCGCGAGGGTGTGGTGATCCGCGGGGCGGTCGAAGAACGAGGCGACCGCCGCGGCGAGCGCCACCTCCACCGCGGCACTTGATGAGAGTCCGGCACCGATGGGGATGTCGCTGGTCACCAGGACGTTCAGAGGCTGACCACCGGTGCCACCGGCGGCATGCAGAACGCCGAGAAGGTGGTTCGCGAAGCGATGATCCGGAGTCGGGTCGGGAGCGGTGATGGGGGCCCCGGGGTATTCGACGGAGACTCCGAGATCGTCGGCGACGAAGACCGATCGATCATCGGCACCGATTCCGATGGCGATGGCGGCCCTCGGGTCGATCGCGAAGGGGAGCACGAGGCCCTCGGTGTAGTCGACGTGCTCTCCGATCAGATTCACTCGGCCGGGGGCGGAAGCCACGCAGGCGGGAGACTCGCCGAAGCGATCGAGGAAGGCCGACCGGGCTCGATCCGCGGCGGTCTGGTGAGATGAATCGGTCGTCCGGGTCATGGGGTTTCCGATCCCGATCCTTGGGAGGTTTCGGGGCTCGTCCATTCGGGCTGTTCACGAATCAACCGGAGATCCTCGACGGTCTCTCGGAGTCGATCTCGCGACCACTCGTCCCGACGGTCGTAGGCGCCGGTGGCGGCACGGTGATTTCGCACTCGGAGTTCGATCTTTTCGCCCAGACCGGCCAGTGGTCGCACCAGTTGATCGAACTGTTTCCGTCGCTTGAGAACCAGATCGAGCAGATCGATCTCGTTCTGCAACGCGATGATGTCGTCGTCGATGCTCGGGCCATCGGCGATCTCGGAGAAGGGAATCGAAGCGCTGACGTGTCGATACTGGGCCTGGAGCGTCAAGTCGGCCTGGCGTGCCGCATCGACGCCCAGTCGGTTGAGACGTTCCGCGGTCGCCGCGAGCAGTGACTCGATGTCGTCCTTCGACCGATCATCGATGTCGTCGGATTCCAGGACGTCGAAGATCAATCGATCGAGACGCTGATCTTCGACGAAGAGTGCGGGGTGGGCGAGTTCGTGATGCCTTCGGACGATCTGGAGAAACACCAGTGGCGGCAGGCGCCGGGCGAGTCCCGCGACCATCTCCGCGTTGAGTTGTCGTCGAGGGATTTCGGTCGCCACCATGGCGTCGTCGAGGGCTTCGAATTCCGCTTCCAACCGTGCTCTCTCCTCGCCGTCGACGAGCCGTCGCCAGCCAGGTCCGAGTTCCACCTCGAGGTTCGCCCGCATCCGCTCGATCGCTTCGAGTCTCGACCACCGTTCGGCCAGTGCCGTGTCCACTTTGACGTCCCATTGGTCGAGGGCGGGGAGCACCGCGTCGAGCAGTTCGGGATCCGCGGCGACGGAAGTCAGCAGGTCGGCGGCCTCGATCGACGTCCCCGGGAGTCGATCGGGGAACCCGAGCAGTTCGCGACGTCGTTTCCTTCGCTGTCGCAGGGTCGCTGCAGATTGATCGCCCTTGGCCTCTTCACTCCGTTTGGCGAGACGGAGACGATCGAAGACCGCGGCATCCGCGGCGTCCGCGGCGCGGAACGCCTGCCCCCGTGCGTTCAGAAGTGCCGTGAGTTCGGGCGTGAAACTCGTCTCGATCCGGCCGATCTGGGGATCGATGGAGAAACAAGCCGCCCATCGCTCGCGAATCGTCTTGATGGGGCCGTTGAGAAGGGGTTCCCAGGTTCGTTGGTAGCCCTCGATGGCTTCCGCGACGGCTTCGTCATCTTCGATTTCGAGTTCCTCGGCCAACCCTCGGATCCGGGATTCGTCCATCGCCGACGGTTCGTAGAGTGAGCGAAGATCACGTTCGAGACGCGCTCGTTCCGCCGCGGAGATCTGCGCCTCGGCGATGTCCGGGGCTCCGAAGATCATCAAGATCAGACAGAACGACAGGAACCTCACGCGGCCTGCGATCATCGTCGAGGTCGAGATGGAATCGGTCTGGCGCGTGGCGGGGCTCCGTCGGAAGCGACTGGATCGGTCATGGAGGTCAGTCCTGAAGATCGTATCGGTCCACCCAGTCCCGATCCTCTTCATATCCCACTGCAACGAGTGCGTCTCCTGCGAGTTCGTCGAATCTGCGTGCGGCGGTGGGGCCGAAGTGATTGACCCAGTCCCCGGCGACTCCCTTGCGGATGAAACTGCCGCGATCCTCTTCGCCGGCCTTTCGTCCGCCGGTCTGGCGGGCCATCGAATACTTCTCGACCGTCTGTCGGACCACCCAGTCATCCGGCCGATTGCCGGTGAGCCGTTCGATCGAGGAAGAGAGCGTTCCGGCGGTGTCCGCGACGAGCTCTTCGTAACTCAGATAGACCACGCCGGGTCGGCCGCGTCCACCGTCATGCCACTCCATCACGTGATCCCGCCAGTTTCGAGGTGAGTCTCGAGGATTCTGGAATTCGTGCTCGATGAACGGACCGAGATTTCGTCGAGTGTCGTTCGGGTCGTAGCCGGCGCCGAAGATCCGATCGTAGACCTGGCCGAAGCGGCGGAGGACGGTGGGATTCCCCGCCTGGAGTTCACGCATTCGATGGAAGTAGAAGGAGACCATCACATCACGCCCGTCACGACGGAGGTACCAGGCATGGTCGAGTCCCTTCCGCCAGGGCCAGTGATTGTGAAGAACGCAGGCGCAGCCGATCGGAAAGATGTTGTGCTCGGGGTACGGGATCTGCATGACTTCCGAGGCCATCTTCCCGAACCACGTCCCACCGGCCTTCGGATATTCACAGTCGAGATGGAAGTTCAGTGTTCGACCGTACTTCGTGGCGAGGATGCGATTCAGTCGGTTGGAGACCGAACGCATCGTCACGACGACGCGGTTCTGCACCGGTGCGAATCCCATTCGAGCATTCTTTCGAGGCGTGGCGGTACTCATGTCGCTCATGATACGAAGGAGGCGGATCAGGGGGGTGGGGTGAGACGTCCCGGGCACGGCTCCGGGATGATCACGGAGGAATGGTACGCTTCGAGACCCGGATGCCCGAATGGAGCCGATGATGAGCGGATTGGTGATCTTCGATCTCGATGGAACCCTGGCGCTCACCAGCGAAGTCGATGATTCCTGCTGGATCGAGGCGGCCCACGAAGTCCTCGGACTGGAGTCGATCGAGACCGATTGGGGTCACTACGAGCACTCGACGGATGAAGCGATCGCGATGGAGCTGATCTCCCGGCGGACGGATCTTCCGCCCACCGACGACACCGTGCATCTGGTTCGGGACGCCTTCATCCGACGAGTCGAAGCGGCTGCCGGTCGAGACCCCGGGCTCTTTCGGCCCGTGCCTGGTGCCACGACCGTCTTTGCTCGTCTTCGGGATGCCGGCTGGCAGGTGGCGATCGCCACGGGCGGCTGGAGAACCACCGCTCGTCTGAAATTGAAGGTCGCGGGGGTGCCCGATTCCGAGATTCCCGCGGCCCATGCGGATGATGCCTACCCGCGTGAAGAGATCATCAAACAAGCCTTCGACCGAGCGGCCGCTGTTTCGGAAGAGGCGTTCGAGCGGGTCGTCTACGTCGGGGATGGTCGTTGGGACGTGATCGCCACCGATCGAATGGGGATTGGATTCGTCGGCCTTGCGGGTGGCGATCGAGCGGACGTGCTCCGCGCCGCGGGCGCGGCGGACGTCAGGCCGGACTACCTCGATTTTCCAGCGTTCCTATCGGCGGTGAATCGCCGTGCAACGCCGTTTTTCTGACTGGGATGTCTGATTGTCGGATCAATCGGACGTGTCCCCGTTGCAGTATTGACTATCTTCTGTTGACGTGATGTCGGTTCTCCATGTCCCCATGCAGGGTGATCTCGAAGAATCGGTGCGACGGTCTTTTTCAATACCCCTTCCGGGATCTTCCCCAGTTCGGAGCTTCTCATGACATCGATGGCGCTTCTCATTCCTCTCTTGGTCGTTGCAGGCCTGGTGTTGCTCGTGGTCATGTTCGTGATCGGTCTCTACAACGGCCTGCAGCGGAAGAAGCTCGGTGTCGAGAATTCATGGAGCGACATCGATGTCCAGCTCAAGCGGCGGCATGATCTGATTCCGAATCTGGTCAACTCGGTCAAGGGTTACGCCTCGCATGAGTCCGGTACCTTCGAAGCGGTGACCGCGGCTCGGGCGGCTGCGACGAGTGCAAGTGGAGTCTCTGAACAGGCGGGCGCCGAGAGCATGCTGACGCAGGCGCTCGGGAAGCTCATGGTCGTCGCCGAGGCGTATCCGGATCTCAAGGCGAACACGAACTTCCTTCAACTCCAGGAAGAACTGACCAGCACCGAGAACAAGATCGGTTTCGCCCGACAGCACTACAACCGGACGGTGAACACGTATAACGAGGCGACGAAGGTCTTCCCGTCGAACCTCATCGCCGGAATGTTCGGATTCACCGAGAAGGACTTCTTCGAACTCGACGAGAGCGAAGCGGCCGCCGTGAAGCAGGCGCCAAAGGTCGAATTCTGATTCGCCGTCTTCGAAGCCGACGTGAAGTGGTCTTCTTCCATCCTTCGTGGACCCATGGGGGACCAAGAAAGGCGGTGACGGCGGCGGTGTCCTGTGGTTTTCTCCGGTGGGAACGACACGGGAGGGTTCGGCCATGGAAGTGATCCTGATCATTCTCGTCGTGGTGGCCGTGGTCGCGGGGCTGGTGTTCAATCATCGGCTGGCGCAGAAGCGACGAGAGGCGATGCAGGCGTTCGCGGCCGATCGCGGACTTGCTTTCATCGCGGGGCACGATTCGTCTCATGACGAACGGTTCAGTCGTTTCGGAATGTTCCGGCGGGGGCATTCCCGCGCCGCCTTCAACACGATGGACGGAACGATGGCGATGGGCGACCGGTCGGTCCGGGTTCGAGCCGGCGACTTCAGATTCCGGGAACAGCGAGGATCCGGCAAGAATCGACGGACCGTGACCGTGAAGCTCAGCTACCTCATCATGTGGAATCCATTCGGTGAGGGCCCGGAGACCATCGTGCGCCGCGAGGGGATCTTCGACCGTCTGAAGGGCGTGCTCGGCTTCGACGACATCGACTTCGAGAGCGTCGAGTTCAGCAAGGCGTATCACGTCTCCAGCGACGACAAGCGGTTTGCATACGATCTCATCGATCCTCGGATGATGGAGTTCATCATGTCCACCTCGCCGCCCGCGTTCGAGATCGACGGCGAACTCATCTGCATTTCGGACGGGAAGAGGCGGTGGGACATCGAGGGGTTCGGTCGGCACTTCGACTGGGCCCGCGATTTCCTGGCCCACTGGCCTCGGCATCTGGCGAAGTCGATGGCCGATCGAGACACGAAGGGAAGCCAATGACCGCGATCATCATCGTCGGCGTCGTCCTGTTCATGTTCCTGATCTGGGCGGTCGTCACCTTCAATCGGCTGGTTTCCGTCCGTCAGCATCTCAAGGAGAGCTGGTCGGACGTCGACGTCGAACTCAAGCGGCGTTACGACCTCATTCCGAATCTGGTCTCGACCGTGAAGGGATATGCGGCCCACGAGCGGGAGACGCTCGAGAAGGTGGTGGAACTCCGGAATCACGCCCAGGCGAACCAGGGGCGTCCCGATCGGCAGAGCGGCGACGAACAGGCCCTGGTTTCGGGGCTCGGACGGCTCATGGCGGTGGCGGAGGCATATCCCGATCTGAAGGCCGATGCGAACTTCATGGCCTTGCAGGAGGAACTGGCCAACACCGAGGATCGCATCGCGGCGGGACGTCGGTTCTACAACGGCAACGTTCGAGAAATGAACCAGCTCTGCACCACGGTGCCCTCGAACATCGTGGCGAATCTCTTCGGTTTCGAGTCCGAGGGCTTCTTCGAAGTCGACTCGACCACGCGCGAACCCGTCTCCACGGACTTCTAGCGACCCGGGCCCGGTTCGGTCGCCAAGATCCGGAGATCGATGTTCCCGGGACTGGCGTTGATCGCTCATTGCCCCGATGATGCGGGCATGGCACGAGAGCGAATCGTCTCCGGGGAGTCGCAGGGTGGGGAGAAGGACTCCGCGCCCGAGCCTTCCGTGTCTTCCGGACCGGTGGTTCGTCCGAAGACCCTCCAGGACTACGTCGGCCAAGCAGCACTGGTGGAGCGGCTTTCCATCGCCATGGAAGCGGTCAAGGGCCGTGGCGAGTCGATGGAGCACGTCTTGTTGCATGGTCCGCCCGGACTCGGCAAGACCACCCTGGCACACGTCATCGCGAATGAGATGGGCTCGACGGCCTGGGTGACCAGCGGGCCGGCCTTGAACAAGGCGGCGGACCTGGTCGGCACGTTGACGAAACTCGGCGAGGGTGACGTTCTCTTCATCGATGAGATTCATCGGCTGCCGCCCGCGGTCGAGGAGTACATCTATCCCGCGATGGAGGATTTCAAGGTCGACTTCACGGTCGACAGCGGCATGCACGCCAAGGTGATCACGCTCACGTTGAAACCGTTCACATTGATCGGTGCGACGACCCGCGCGGGAATGCTGACGCAGCCTCTGCGAGCTCGTTTCGGAATCACGCATCATCTCGAGTACTACCCGCATTCCGACCTGATCGAGATTCTCAAGCGAGCCGTGGTTCGCATGGGGATCTCCACGGTGGCGGTCAGTGGATTCGATGCGATCGCGGAAAGAAGCCGCGGAACACCACGGGTGGCGCTTCGGCTGCTGCGCCGGGTTCGAGACTTCGCGGAAGTTCGTGGAACGGGCGCGATCGACGCGCCGGCCGTCACCGCGGCCCTCAAGCTTGAAGGCGTGGACGATCTGGGGCTCGACGAGATCGATCGAAAGTACTTGCGAGTGCTGGCCGAGGTCTACGAAGGCGGCCCCGCCGGCCTGGAAGCGATCGCGGCCACGATGGGCGGCGATGCCGGAACACTCGAGGACATCGTCGAGCCTTATCTGCTTCAGATCGGTTTTCTTTCGCGGACGCCACGAGGCCGGAAGCTGACGGCTGCCGGCGAGGGGCACCTGCGGGGCTGATCGCCACCACGACATCCCAAGTTCAATACGTCGGGAATCCCACGCCGGGGGTCGGGGGCACTGCGATTCGCAGGCCGAAGATCGTCTCGTCCCGGATCAGGTCGTATCCGACCGTCATGGAAAAGTTGAAGTCGGGGAGGGTTCGGACGATCGAAGCGGTCGCGGCCCGGAACTCGCCGCGACGCAGATCGTACTGCGGTGAGATGCCGAGTTGATACAAGCGGCCGATCCGGTACCGGAGTCCGGCCTGGAGCAGTTCGTCATCGGTGGCTGCGAGGAATCGATACTCCAGATAGGTGCTCGTGTCGGGGGCGTGGTTCATCTCGACGCCGACCGATCCTCGCAGCAGACCGTTGATGTTCCGGACTTCCGGAGATCCCGAGGTGAGGTCGACGACCTCGCGGTCGTCCCACCCGAAGAGTCCGGATCCGGCCAGGGTCAGCGAACTGCTCAACTGCCAGATCGCGCTTCCGTAGGCGTGGCTGCCCCATTGGCTCAACTCCGGTTCCCAGCTGTAGAACTGCGGATACGGAGATTGCACCCATGAGTAGGGGTTGTACTGGGTCAGCGGCGCCAGGCTGGGCTCGATCGCGGAAGACCGTTGAAAATCATCGGCGCCATCGTTGAAGACGGCGCCGTAATCGAGGATCAGAAAGTCGACGGACTCACGGTTGCCCGGTCCGCCCCGCTGGGTCTGCAGCGTCTGTCGAATCCCGATCTGTGCCGCGGTTCCGCCGGTGGCACCTTCGATGCGCTGGTCGTAGATCGNAAAAGCGCCGGTGGGGAGGCTGTCCCATCCGTACCAGAGCGTTGCGTTGGGTTCGATGATGTGTCGAAGCCGGTGGACGTCGAAGAAGTCGCTTCGCGCGTCATTGTCGATCTCGACGAAACTGGTGCTCGCCCGGGCGCCGCCACCGAGCATCACGCGGTACTCGTCCAGGTCCTGCTCCAGTCCCTGCTTCTCTCGATACTGGTTCCAGTTTCCGTTCATGTAACCAGTGAACCGTCCGAAGACGAAGGGCGAGACGTTCCAGCCCTCTCCGGAGATGGGAAGCGCGAACTCCTGTCGGGTGTGGAACCGTTGGACGAGGTCGTCGTTGTAGCCGACGCTTTCGTAGAGGGAACTCACCGTGTCGGACGCATCATTCGTCGCGAACGCCTGCTTCTTGACGCCGAGGCTCTCGGCGGTACCCGCGGTCGGGGACAGTCGCATGCTCGAAACACCGTAGGTACTCGACCAGGTCACGGTGTCGAACAGGTCGTCGCCTTCCCGGTCGTAGGTGATCTCCGGAAGCTTCTCGACCTGATAGGGACGGCTGGCGATCATCCATCCGTTCGAGATGAAGTCGTTCAACTTGGACTTTCCAAGGAAAGACAGGGAGGTGTTGTCCGGGCTGTAGTCGAGATACAAGGATGACTCGTACTCGCGTCGATTGTTGTACTGCCGCTCTCGCCACGACGTGGCCCAGGTCTGATCGGAGAGATAGGACAACTGGGCTTCGAGGTAGAGGTCCGCGGACAGGACGGCGCGATATTCGCCGACCACCTCGCCGCGAAGGCCTTGATCGATCTCGACATCCTGTCCCGACGTCGTACGGTCGGTGCCGCCGAAGTCGTAGAGCCCGTAGAGGTTGATGGAGCCGGATCCGGCGATGCCGCCGAGCCGAGTCAGATCGAGGTCGAGTCCGACGGCAGGGCCTCGTTTCTCGAAACCATCGATGAGGAGATCGGCCGCGACCCAGTTCGGTTCCGCCAGGCCCAGCAAGCGGAAGAGATCCCAGGTGGTACCGATTCCGAATCCCTTGTCGGCCTGATAGCCGGAACTGAGNCCCTTCAGTGGTGGTTGCTCGGCCGTGCCTTCGAATCCAGGCCAGTAGAAGAAGGGGATTCCGCTGGCGTTCATGGTGAGACCATCGCCCTTGACCCAGGTCGTGGTNTCGCCGCTGGAGTCGGGTCGTTCGGTCACGGTCACCCGCTCGAGGCCGATCGAGAGATGCGGGTTGAAGAACTCGCTGGTCGAGATCGTCGCGCGGTCGGCCTTCCACTGGTCGGAGGCGAGCTGTCGCATCTCCTCGGCTCGGGCGTACACCGGAAGCACTCGTCCCCGGCGGGAATAGGTCCGAAGGACGGCATCCATGATGACCGCCTGGTTGTTCGGGAGGTCGTAGTAGACGCTCGATCCTCGGAGCGTGTAGTTGCCGTCGCTGGCGCGGACCGCGCCCTCGAGGAAGATCCCGGTGATGGCTTCGGCCTGCACGGTCGCGGTCCCTTCGCGGAGACCGCGAATGGTGCCGGGGGTCAGGAAGACGACGCCTCGTTCCGCGACGAGCGAAAGTCTTCGAATCTCCTCGCCGGTATTCGTCCCGTCGTAGTCGATCACCACCGAGCCGACCACGACGACCGCATCTCGTCCCTCGTCGATGATCACTTCATTCGCGTTGAAGGAGACCAGGCCTCTGGGGTCGAAGATCGGGACCTCGCCGCTGCCGGACACCGGAAGCTCGATCTCGTTCGGCCCGGTTGCGACGGCCGCGGGAAGTTCTCGCACGATCCGGCCCCCGGGTTCGAGGACCGGCTTCGGAGGGTTCGCAGGAATCTGCACATCAAGCCGACTGCCGAGAGAGGGAAGAGGGCGAGCGACCAGTGTCTTCAAGTACCGGGCGAGACGCCTCTCGCCGCGGGCCACGGTGGCGTTGCGTACCGGCGCCTTGTCGAGGAGAACGGTCCTCAGTCTCACCGTCCCGGAGATCGTCGCGGTGACCAACACGTCCTGCCCGGAAGCGCCGAGGCCCGCCCGTCGGGTCGGCTCCGAGACTTTCGGGAACCAGAATGCGACCTGCGTCACGAGCCCGTCTTCGGTCGGGAGGCGATTGATCCAGATCAAGGCGGCATCCGCTCGGAACGCATAGGTCCCGAGGGTGACTTCGACGTCATCTTCCAGATAGAGCCTCTTGGTGTCATCGACCGTCCAATCCCAGACCCTCCTGGCATCGATCTCGAGATCGTGCTGGACCGGAAGAATGGGAAGGACGAATCCCCCGAGGCTGGATCCATCGATCGCCACTCGCTTCGTGGTCGGTGTGTCCCGGTCATCCTGATCGCTGCCGCCACCCGGAGCGGCGACGGAGATTCCGCTGATCAGAAGGCTGCCGAAGGCTGCGATGAGCAAGTGATGAAGCATCGTCGATGGAGATGCTACCGATCACACGGATTCGGCGCTGGATTCCATCCATTCCCAACGGGCCGGATCAGACTCGATATCCGACCATTCCCGGATCCGTCGAGGTGAGCTCCTTGAGGAGCGTCATGCACGCGATTCCCACAAACGTGAACACCGCCATCAGGATGGTGGCCTGCCAGAGTCCGAGTGCTGCAAACCAGGCCACTCCGTAGACCCCATGCCACATGGCTCCGTATCGGCGGAGTTTTTCGGCGCCGAGGGCTCCCCCGACCGGGCCGACCTTCCGCCAGGCGACCGCGATGAACGCGATGATCGCCAGGATCGGCCACACCAGGGTCTCAAGCCCGAGGTCGTCGGGGAGGAAGTACCCCATGGGATCCCTCCGCGCGGCGATCCCGAGGATGACGATCGACCAGAAACCCCAGCCGAGGAGGATTCCGGCCATTCCGAGTCCGGTGAGTCGGGGCCGCTTCCCCTCGAGCTGGTGGCCCATGACCGAGATCACGAGTACATGGGTGAAGATCAGCCAGATCGGAAGCATGAAGGCGATCTCGTGATTCGGAACCAGCATGTGGGCGACGTGAACCAGGCCCGCCGTGACCACGCCGACCGCAGGCAGGTGTTTCCCCGTGGCGTTGTAGAAGAGCGCCGCGGTGGCCGCCAGGACGGCGAGGACGAGCCCCCCGGTTCCAAATGGAATGGCGGCTGCGATGGCAAGGAGGAGGGCTCCGATCGTGATCACCACAGCCTGGCCGGCGCGAATTCTCCCGGCCGGGAGGGGGCGATCGGGGCTGAACGCCGCATCGTGTCGGAGATCCAGCAGGTCGTTCAAGCTGGTGGCGAACGCGAAGAGGCCCACGGAGAGAAGCGCGGCGGTGACCAGGCCGATGATCAAGGGCATGTCGAAGGCGGGGAGGAGTTCGTATCTGGGGTCTTGCCGGGTGTAGATCACGATGAACCACACGTCGGCGATCGCGCCGAACACCAGTGAGAGCCGGGTCAGCTGGAAAGCGGTCAGGAGTTTCTCGGCAAGCCGCTGCATCGGTGTCGATGCTACCGATCGGGCCGGGTTGCCGTACGATGTGCCGTCCGCGGGTGATCGGCGTTACCAGGCCATCGGCCGCGAAAACAGGGATTTTCACTCATGACCGCATCCGACACCATCGCCGCCGACGCTTCCGGACTCCGGATGGCGGTTCTGGTCAGCAGATATCACGTCGAGATCACCGATGCCCTCGAGCAAGGGGCCCGAAGCGCCTTCGCGGCGGCCGGCGGTGCCTCCGGGAATCTGGAGGTCTTCGACTGCCCCGGCGCCTTCGAACTCGCCGGACTCGCTTCGGTGGCGATGGCGACCGGAAGATTCGATGCCGTCGTCTGTCTCGGTTGCGTGATCCGCGGCGAGACCAGTCACGACGAGTGGATCAACTCGGCGGTTGCGAACGAGTTGGCGGCGATCTCCAGTCGCCACGGTCGCCCTGCCGCGTTCGGTGTGATCACCTGCAACGATCTGGATCAAGCTCGATCAAGGTCCGGAGGAGATCGTGGCAACAAGGGTGTCGAATCGATGAATGCCGCGATCGTCGCGGTCCAGGTCGCCGTTGCGATCCGAGACGGAGCCGGATCATGAAGATCGACCGCGACGCCCGCCGATGCGCCTTGCAGGCGATGTACCAGTTCGACGCCGGTGGCGCCGGCGATCATGAGACCGTCAGAGGGTCGCTCGAAGGATCGAGTGCCGCCCCCGAGAATCAGGAGCGAGGATTCGCGCTGGCGACGCTCGCCTGGGAGTTCCGGGAGGAGAGCGACGAGATGATCCTTCGATTCTCGCCCGATTGGCCGATCCATCGACAGCCGATGGTGGATCGCAATCTTCTTCGCCTCGCCTGTTACGAAATCAACCATGGCGAGACGCCGGCGAAGGCGGCGATCAACGAAGCCGTCGAGCTGGCCAAGGAATTCGGTGGAGAGAAGTCTCCGGGATTCGTCAACGCGCTTCTGGATCGCGTCATGCGCGAAGCTGCTTCATGAGGTTCTTCAGGAAGGCGGCGGGTGCGGTCCGACAGGGGCTTGCTCGAACCCGGTCGGTCCTCGGTTCGGGACTCCGGTCTCTGCTCGCCGGTCGTCGGCTTGATGATGATCTCATCGACCAGATCGAGGCGAACCTGATCGGGGCCGATGTGGGCGTGAAAGCCACCAATGAGATCGTCGGCGAACTTCGAGAAGCGGTCCGCAAGGGTGAACTGGAAAAGGGTGAGGATGCGATCGACTTCCTGAAGTCGCGATTGAAGCGACGTTGGGACGACGCGCCGGTCGACATCGCGGTCGCCGATCCGTCGCCGACCGTCGTCCTCGTGGTCGGCGTGAACGGAGTCGGGAAGACCACGAGCGTGGCGAAGATCGCGCACACCCTGCGTGCGGAAGGGCGAAGCGTCGTTCTCGCCGCGGCCGACACGTTCCGAGCTGGAGCGGTCGAGCAACTCGCGACCTGGGCTGATCGGCTCGGCGTGGATCTGATTCGTGGCGCCGCCGGTGCCGATCCCGCCGCGGTGGTCTTCGACGCCGTGGACGCGGCCCTCGCCCGGAAGGCGGATGTGCTGCTGGTCGACACCGCGGGTCGTCTTCACGTCGAAGCGAATCTGATGCGACAGCTGGTCAAGATCCGGGAAGTGATCGCCCGGAAGATTCCGGGTGCGCCGCACGAAGTCCTGTTGGTTCTTGATGCGACCAGCGGCCAGAACGGGCTTCAGCAGGCGACCGTCTTCGGGGATGCGGTCGGTGTGACCGGCATCTTCCTNGCCAAGCTCGACGGGACGGCGAGGGGTGGCATCGTGGTCGCCATTCGTGACGCCCTGAAGGTCCCGGTGAAGCTCGTGGGGGTCGGTGAGCGGGTGGAGGACGTCCAGCCGTTCGACCCTGACGCCTTCATTGACGCCATGTTCGCCGCCGAATCGGAATCGGCCTCGACATCCTGACCCCATCTCGTAGGATCATGGAGCGGGGAGGGGTGGATGGCCGAATCCACCTCTGTCGGCTTGCGAAGTCGGCTTCCGGAGAAGACCCGTCCCGGGATCCCGGCATTCCCGCCGGGAGGAACCGAACCGGTCGTCTCCGGTACAGATCCTCGTCGACCCTCGAAGCACGGACCTGGAACAGTTTCCGATGAATCCCAAAGCCGCAAACTCGATGCTCCGAACCGCTGGGTTCACACTGATCGAGACGCTCGTGGTCCTCGGAATCATCACCGTGCTGATCGGAATCTCGGTTCCGACCCTGCGGGGGATGCGCGAGGAGGCGCGGTCGACGGGGTGCCGGACGACGCTCCGGGAGATCGGCCTCGCGCTCTCCGCCTATCGGGCGAACATGAACGATCGGATTCCCTCCTGCGAACCGCTGCCGGCGGTGATCGGAGATGACACGGAGGGCGGTCTTCCGGAAGTGCTCGAGGGATATCTCGACAAGGACTGCACTTGTTGGCTCTGTGGTGCGGACGGCGATCCGGAGAGCACGGTGACCGGCACCAGCTATCTCTACGTGCCGGGGCTCCTGCGCTATTCGCCTCAGATCCAGATCGCGGTGGGACAGGCGTTGATTCCGTACCTCGAGAACCCCGATTGGAATCCGGAGCAACTGGAACTGCTTCGTCGCAACATCGAGTCGCGTGAACTCATGGGCGTCTTCGTCCACGAGTCGGGGCGTCGACTTCCCTTGCTCATCGACAGTCAGGACCGTCATCCGGTCGGTGACTTGATCCCGAGAAACGCCTTGTTCACCGATGGGAGCGTCGCTCAGATGAGAGAGGCGTTCGCGGAGATGGGGGATGACGGATGACCGGAATCGCCGAAGGATACGAGTCGATTCGATATCGGATCGAGCAACTCATCAGCGGTCGGGAAAGAACCGTCGCCACGGCTTCCATCGCCACGGTGGTCGGCGTGCTTCTGGTGTTGATCGTGGTCTGGTGGCTGGGTTCGCGATGGCGGCCGCCACCGAGCATCTTCGACTCACCGGTGGATGACGTGCTCGGCTATCTCGCGCTCGATGATTTCAACAGCCTGAGTCTCGAAGAGCGGATGAGGTATCTCGCGGAGTTCGCGGGCCGATTCCAGGGCTTCGCNCAGGAGGAATCGGCTTCTGCGGCCGCCTTCCTCGCCGGAATCACCGGGCCGACTCGGGAACAGATGCGTCAGAACGCCCGCATTCTCGTCAAGGACGTGCTTCTGGAAGGTGCCGAAGGCTACTTCGCGGTCTCGGAAGCGGATCGCGGCAGATTCCTCGACGAGTGGATGGCTGGATGGCAGCGGAAGGCCGAAGAGATGATCGGGCAGGGCGGGGGTGCACGCTCCGACGACGAACGAGCGGCGGAGATCCGTGCCGATGCCCGCGAAGACATGACCCGCGAGCGTGATACCGATCGAATCCCCGACCTCGACGGAAAGGCGGCGGAGCGATTCATCGGGTTCTGGCAGAGCGACGTNGATTCGGCGAGCACGCCTCGAGAGCAGGGGCAGATCATTCGGTTCCTCGACGATCTGCGAGTGCACCTCGCGAAACCCCCCGGGGCATGAGCGACCCGATGGAGTCGCTTCCAGCGCTGGAGGCCGTCCCCGAGACGGCATCGGCCCTTCAACGAAACGAATCCGTGATCGTCGTGGCCCCGCCGGGCACCGGCAAGAGCACGGCGCTCCCCTCGGCGCTGCTCGATCGAGTGGGTGGTCGAATTCTGGTCACGCAGCCGCGGCGGCTCGCCGCGCGAATGCTGGCCACCCGGGTCGCCGGAATTCGTGGGACTTCCATCGGAGGAGAGGTCGGCTTCGCCACGCGAGCCGAACGACGAGAGGGACCGAAGACCCGTCTCTGCTATCTGACCGAGGGGCTTCTTCTGAGGCGCCTCCTGAGCGATGGCGGTCCTCGTCCGGATGATCTCGTGGTGTTGGATGAGTTTCACGAACGGTCGATCGATGCGGATCTGCTCTTCGGACTTCTCCGCGCCCGTCATGCTCGGATGCTCGTGACCAGTGCGACCCTGGATGCGACGGCGCTCCGGGAGTGCATCGATGCCCGCGTGATCGAGATCGAGAGTCGCCTGCACCCGGTCGCGATCACGCATCGTCGCGCGCCGTCGGCGGACCCTCTCTGGGATCTCGCCGCCGTCGCGGTACGCGAGGTTCTGGCCGATCAGGACGACTCGGGAGACATCCTGGTGTTCATGCCCGGCAGATTCGAGATCGATCGAACGGTCGAGGCTTGCCGTCGCGTGGCGCCGGGTTGTCAGGTCGTGCCGCTCCACGGCGGTCTTCCACCGGCGGCCCAGGATGCCGCGGTGGCCACCGATGGTCCGAGGAGGATCGTCGTCGCGACCAACATCGCGGAAACCTCGATCACCATTCCACGAGTGACCACGGTGNTCGACTCCGGTCGGGCCAGAGTCGCTCGATTCGATCGGGACCGCGACCTGGATCGGCTGGTCACCGAGCCCATCGATCGCTCGTCGGCGACGCAGCGGGCGGGTCGAGCCGGCCGGGTTCGTCCGGGACGATGCGTGCGTCTGTACACGGAGTCCGAGTTCCTTCGCCGTCCGACCCATGGTGAGCCGGCGATGGTTCGTGAGGATCTCTCCGCGCCGTTTCTTCGATTGATGGCGGCGGGATTCGACCCTCGGTCCTTCCCCTGGCTGGACCTGCCGAGTGCCGAAGCCGCCGCGCATGCCCGGTCGGTGCTCGCCTCGATCGACGCGGTTCGAGGCGATGTCGTGACCGACGATGGGCGACGCATCGCGTCGATGCCGGTCCCGCCTCGCGTGGGGCGATTTCTGTTGGAAGCGAGTCGTCGGGGCGGAGGAAGATTGGCGGCGTCATGCGGCGCGGTTCTCGGTGAACGAGACATCGCGCAGAACCTCCCGGCCGCGACCCTGCGAGGTTTCTTGAAGTCAGGAGATCCTCACAGCGATCTGATCGCACGGGCCAGGCTGCTTCTCCGTGGAGATCGTCGATCCTCGGGTCGGGATGGTGGAGCGCTGGCGGATGCCGGTCGTGCGGCACGAGATCTCGGTCGGATCATCGGGGATGACGCCGAGGGTGATCCTGCGGCGATCGGACCGGCGCTGCTGGCGGCGTTTCCGGATCGAATCGCCCATCGACGTGATTCAAACCGTGATGAATGCACGTTGCCGGGCCGGCGGAACGTCGTCTTGTCACGCACGAGCATGGTGCGAGATGCGGGCTTTCTGGTCGCGGCATCGATTCGAGGAGCGGAGAATCGTGGTCGTGGAACCACCATCATCGACTTTGCGACGCCGCTCTCCGAGTCCTTCGTGGTGGAGGTGCTGGGAGACCGCCTCGGTCGGGAGGTCGGTTTCGAGTTCGACCGGGACCGCGGACTGGTGGAGAAGGTCACGGCCAGAACCCTCGATGGAATCCGGATCGACGAATCGCGGGCCAGCGTCTCGTCCGAGGATCGAGGCGCCGCGGCCGACTGCATGCTCGATGCGATCGAGCGAGGCGATGCGTCGATTCCCGGTTGGACGGATGATGTGGATGCCTTCATCGCCCGGGTCGANCACGTGGCGACATGGTTTCCGGACAAGGGGATCTCGCCCTTCCAGCCGGACGACCTGCAGGTGCTGCGGGCGGAGATCGTCGGTGGGCGACATCGGCTGGCCGACTTTCCCGGCCCCGGTCGAACCCTGGAGATCGTNCGTTCCGGTCTCGACTGGTCGGAACTCGACTTCGTCGAACGCATGGCGCCGACGCGGCTCTCGCTCGGCGGCGGGAGATTCGTCGGCCTGACCTGGCGGCGGGGCGAGCCTCCCCGCGGATCCGCTCGGATCGGCGATCTGCTCGGCCTCGAATCGACGCCGGCGGTGGCGGGGGGGCGGGTCCCGATCGTGCTGGAGATTCTGGCTCCGAATCGGCGTCCGGTTCAGGTCACCGACGATCTCGCCGGGTTCTGGACAAACGCCTATCCGGAAATCCGGAAGGAGCTTCGCCGCCGGTATCCCAAACATCCCTGGCCTTGAGAAGGATCTTGGTTCGGGAGTCTTCGCGGGAGGCGTTACAATTCCTCCCGCTATTCCACGTCTTGAAGAGTCAGAAACGAAGCGATGCTTGATTTCCTGAAGTTCGGTCGCAAAGGCAGGGGCGCCGTCGACTCCGGTCGTACGTCTCGGAGTTTCATCCGAGGTACGGCGGATGGTTCGGTCACGGTCGTGAATCTCGAGCGGACCGGCTGGGCGCTCGATCCCGACGGGAGCGGTCGATCGATTCTGGATGTCCGACCGGCCTCGGGGAGCGAAGTCTTCGACGAGAAGGATCACGAGGACGGGCTTCGCGGGGGTTTCCTGCGACTCGGTCGTGAGAGCACCGAGTGTCGTCTGCTTCGTTCCGCGATCGATCGACGATCCCTGGTGATCATGATCTATCCGGGAATCGCTCGAATGCGAGGGATCGCCAGCGAACTCTTCGAGGATTTCCTCAAGAGACGCTTCAAGGTGGAGAGCCGCGAACTCGATGCGATCAAGATCTACGCCTCTCCGGTCCGGCCCGAGGCGCATCGATTCGTTCGAAAATTCCGTGGTCTCGGGGCGGATCAGGTCGTCTGCAATCTGAGCGGCGAAGCCTTCAAGTATCTCCACCTCTACAAGGACGATCGGGATGTGACGATCGATGCGGTGGACGCCGAGTGGCCGTTGGGAAGCGATGCCGAAGATGAGGCATTCGTGCACCTGACCGAGCGTGCGATTCGTGGAATGGACACCGAATATTTCGATCGGCTGCGACAAGCGATCGCCTCCCGGACCCTGCTCCTCATCCTCCCCGAGGAACGCCGTCAACGACTCGCCGTTCTGGGTACGACCGGGCGTCTTCTTCTGCAGGCTCCGGGTGGCGAGATCGACCTGGGTTGTGGAAATGCGATGAGTCTTTATCGTTCGCGCACCGGCGCGAGCTGATTTTCGCGTAAATATCTACCGGTCAGTAAGTTGCGCTCTTTGATTTGATCCTCGGCGGCGTGATCGCTACACTCTGGGAATGCCAGCAAAGAAAACTCGTCGCGGTGGCGGCGAATCCTCCGGGAAGCGGCCAGAAAGCCGCACCACCCCCTCTGACACGACGTCAGAGGTTGCCGGGGCCACGACGGCCGGCACCGACTCGAANAAGACCTCTGAAAGGCCGCCGAAGACCGCAAAGCCAGCCGCAAAGAAGACCCCGTCCAAGAAGGTGACGGCAAAGAAAACACCCGCGGCGGTCTCTTCCAAGACGACCAAGACGACCAGGACGACCAAGGCTTCCAGCAAGAAGTCGGCGGCCGTCGTCACCGAATCCAAGTCGGGGGCCGTGGCGGTTCCGGACGGAGCCGAGCGAATCGGCACCTATCACTCCGCGGTCAAGTGGCTTCTCGAACTGACCGACGTCGAGCGACAGCGCGTCGTTCGGTACGACGAGAACGGCGACTTCAAACTTGATCGAATGCGGGCGCTGCTGGCGGCGCTGGGAGATCCTCAGGATCAGTTCCGGGCGGTTCATGTCGCGGGAACCAATGGCAAGGGTTCGACCATCGCGATGATGAGCGCCATGCTCCGCAAGTGCGGCTACGGCGTCGGCGAGTTCTCGAGTCCGCATCTGGTGGACATGCGTGAGCGTGTCTCCATCAACGGTCAGCGGATCACCAAGAACGACTTCACGGAGTCGATGAAGACCATCGCTCGAGCAGCGGTGCAGATCGGTGAGCAGCCGACCTTCTTCGAAGCGATCACCGCGATCGCGTTCATGCATTTCGCCGCCCAGGCGGTGGATATCGCGATCATCGAAGTCGGACTTGGCGGGCGTCTTGATTCCACCAACGTGATCATGCCGGTCCTCAGCGTCATCACCGAGATCCAGCTCGACCACACCCGGATTCTCGGTGAGACCATCGAGAAGATCGCGGCCGAAAAGGCCGGCATCATCAAGCCCGGCGTGCCGGTGATCACCCGGGAGCAGCATCCGGATGCCGATCGGATCCTTCGCGAGAAGGCGGAGGAACTCGGGACCACGATTCGCGTGGTCAACAAGGAAATCGAATTCAGCAACCGGTTCTGTTCCACCGTGGAACTCGGCCCTCACAACCGCGTCTGTCTCTACACCGAGACCAGCCGGCTCGAGCATCTCCCCGTGCCGCTTCCCGGTGAACATCAGGCGTTCAACTGCGGGATCGCGCTGGCGGCGGTCGACCATCTGAAGTCGATCGGCTTCGAGTGTCCGGAATCAGTGGTGACCGAAGGCCTCGAGGAGACTGAGATCCCCGGCCGGATGCAACTGGTCTGGGAACGCCCGCGGATTCTGGTCGACGGGGCGCACAACCCGGATGCACTGACCGCGTTGATGCGATGTGTCGGGGCTCATGTTCCGTACGACTCGATGGTCTGCATCTTCGGCTGCGCCGCGGACAAGGACATCGACTCGCTGCTGGATCGGGTCAGCCTCGGTGCGGACAAGGTCATCTTCACGAAGTCGTCGCGAAACACGCGAGCGGCAGAGCCTGAGGATCTTCGCCGTCGCTTCATGGAGCGGAGCGGGAAGATGTGTCAGACCTCGCCGACCGTCAAGGATGCGCTCGAACTGGCGGCCAGGGCGGTCAGCCGCGAAGACCTCATCTGCGTCACGGGGAGCTTCTATCTCGTCGGCGAGACGATGAAGTACCTCGAAACCCTCAAGAAACAGCGACAGGATGCGGGAATCGCCGTCGGCTGACCGAAAGAATTCTCGGCAAGTCGGAAATTCGATCGCCTGTCCGGACGAGTGCCGGGCCGGCGTCCGTATCATCCGGACTCCGTTTCGTTCAGCGGTCCCTTCCGCGATCACGCATTCCCGGAGCAGTCTCGATGAACCCTTCCCCGGACGCCGATCGGCCCGCCGCCGACGGTCATGAGAAAACCCTGCGAAGTCGCTACGACGCGCGGTTGGCGGCCGAGATCGAAGAGCGATGGCAGTGTGACTGGGATCGAGCGGATGTCTATCGAACCCCGAATCCCGGTGATTCGGACTTCGATGCGTCGAAGCCGAAGTTCTATTGCCTCGACATGTTCCCGTATCCCTCCGGTGCGGGTCTGCACGTCGGGCACCCCGAGGGATACACCGCGACCGACATTCTCTGTCGCTACAAGAGGATGCGCGGCTTCAACGTTCTGCATCCGATGGGATTCGATGCGTTCGGCCTGCCCGCGGAGCAGTATGCCGTGCAGACCGGCGTCCACCCGCGCGAGACGACGCAGGCCGCGATGGATAATTTTCGTCGGCAGTTGAAACGCTTCGGATTCAGCTACGACTGGTCGCGGGAATTCGCGACCATCGATCCGGACTACTACCGCTGGACGCAGTGGATCTGGTTGAAGGCCTACGGTTCCTGGTTCGATCCCGAACTCAAGCGGGCCAGGCCGATCGCGGAACTGGAGGCGTCGCTTGATGAAGGCGACCGGGTTCCGACCGACGACGACGACGAACCCCTCGACTGGTCGGCCATGTCCGCTGACGCACGGCGTCGTTACGTGGACGGTCAGCGTCTCGCCTATCTCGGCGAACAGACGGTCAACTGGTGTCCGAGGCTTGGAACGGTGCTGGCCAACGAAGAGGTGATCGACGGCCGAAGCGAGCGCGGGGGGCATCCGGTCACTCGGAAACCGCTGCGGCAGTGGATGTTCCGGATCACTTCCTACGCTCAGCGGCTGCTCGACGATCTCGAGTTCATCAAGTGGCCGGAATCGACTCGGATCATGCAGCGCGAGTGGATCGGGCGGAGCGAGGGGGCTCTGGTCAGATTCGAGGTGGAGGGTCGGACCGAATCTCTCGACGTCTTCACCACCCGCCCGGACACGCTGTTTGGTGCGACCTACATGGTCGTCGCCCCCGAGCATCCTCTGGTCGAGGAGGTGGTCGCGGATGGGGCCGACCCCCTGATCACGGAATACGTGACCGCGGCGAGAAACCGGGCGGATGTCGACCGGATGGCCGACTCGAAGGAGAAGACCGGCGTCTTCACCGGTCGGTATGCGATCAATCCCGCCAACGGTGAACGGATCCCCATCTGGACCGCCGACTACGTGCTCGTCGGATACGGGACCGGAGCGATCATGGCCGTGCCGGCGCACGACCAGCGAGACTTCGAATTCGCGCGGGCTTTCGGCCTTTCGATTCGCCAGGTCGTCGCCGAAGCGGGAGCCGACGCGGAAGACTGTGGCGAATGGGAGACGGCACGAGGTGGCGAGGGCATCGCTGTGAACAGCGAGCATGGAGACATTCGGCTCGATGGTCTGGAGACCGGGGCGGCGAAGGTCGCGATCATCGATTGGCTCGAATCAAGTCGCCGAGGTCGCCGTCGAACGAACTTCAAGCTTCGAGACTGGCTCTTCAGTCGGCAGCGATACTGGGGTGAGCCGTTTCCCGTGGTCTTCGACGACGAGGGGAACCACTACGCGGTGGCGGATGAGGCGTTGCCGGTCCGGCTTCCCGATCTCGAAGACTACGAGCCCATCGAGAGCGATGAACCGACGCCACCGCTCGGCAAGGCCGTCGACTGGGTGCGGACGACGGCGGGAGCCGCCGGAGTCGATCCTTCGGTGCTCCCGGCGGACACTCCGGTTCGACGCGAGATCAACACGATGCCCGGTTGGGCGGGTTCCTGCTGGTACTACCTTCGTTACTGCGATCCGGGGAACGCTGATCGATTCGCATCGAAGGAGGCGGAGGCGTATTGGATGCTCTCCGATCGCGATCCCGGCAAGGGTGAGCGGTCGTGTTCTCCCGGTGAGGAGTCATTCGATGCGACGCGACACCATGTGGGTGGCGTCGATCTCTACGTGGGTGGGGCCGAGCATGCGGTCCTGCATCTTCTCTATGCCCGCTTCTGGCACAAGATCCTCTTCGATCTGGGAGAGGTGTCCACGCCGGAGCCGGTGGGGCAGCTCTTCCATCAGGGGATGATCACGAGTTTCGCCTTCAAGCGATCGGACGGATCACTGGTTCCCGTCGACGAGGTCCGGGAGTCGGAGGACGGCCCGGCGATCGAGATCGCGACCGGCGAAACGGTCGAGCGGATCGTCGCGAAGATGTCGAAGTCGCTCCGCAACGTGATCAATCCCGATGACGTCATCGCCGAGTACGGCGCGGACACCTTCCGACTCTACGAGATGGCGATGGGTCCTTTGGAGGCCTCGAAGCCCTGGAACACCCGGGACATCGTCGGTGTCTTCCGATTCCTGCAGCGAGCCTGGCGGCTCGCGATCGACGAATCGACCGGCGGCCTCCAACTTCGCGATTCGGCTGATGAGGAAGTCGAACGATCGCTGCACCGCACGATCGCGAAGGTCGGTGACGACATCGAGCGTCTGTCCTTCAACACCGCCATCGCCGCGATGATCGAATTCGTGAACGTCGCGACCGGCGTCGGGGTCACCGCCGACCAGCTTCGTCGCTTCAATCTGGTGCTCTCACCGTTTGCGCCGCATTTCGGCGAGGAGATCAACGCCCGGCTGCAAGCCGTCGGCGGCGTCGAAGGGAGCGTCGTCACCGGCGAGTGGCCCGTCTTCGATCCGGCGATGTTGCAGGACGAGTCGATCGAGGTGCCGGTCCAGGTGCTCGGCAAGGTGCGAAGCCGAATCACCGTCGCCGCGGATGCCGATGCGGAGACCCTCGAAGCGGCGGCGCTCGCCGACGATCGCATCAAGGCGCTGATCGAAGGAAAGACCGTCCGCAAGGTGGTCGTGGTGCCCGGAAAACTCGTGAACGTGGTGGCGAACTGATGACTGCCCCGTCGGTCCATCCTTCCTGGCGTCTTGCGGAGCCGTGGCCGGCGATCCTGGTCGCACCGCATGCACTGGCCGAGCCGCCGGAACTCGAGGGGTTTCTGGCGACGCTTGCGGGGCGTCTCGATGAAACCGTGGAAGTGATGGAATTCCTGCCATCCGCGGATGAGAAGCATCCCTGGTCGGTGCTGGTTCGGCTTCCGGGACAGCCCACGCCCGTTCTGATCTCGTGCGAGCGAACCAAGCGGATGGACGAAGTTCCCGCCGGACTTTCGGCATCGGTGGCGGCATCGGGTTTCACCATCGTCGTCGAGTCATTGCTCGATGGTGCGGACCCGCGAATGATCTGGGGCCGGCTCGCCATGGTCGCGGCCGTGCGTCCGGAGGCGATCGCGATCCTCGACGGTGCCACCGGAAGGTGGTTTGATCGCAGTGAGATCGATCGCGATCTTTCGGACCTTGAACTCGGGCCGCCGGAAGACGTGTTGTGGCGGGTCCAGGCGGTGTCCGGTTCGGAGAACCTCGACGAGGGGACCGTGTGGCTCTTCACTCGTGGTCTTCTTCGCTGCGGCCTTCCGGAGCTCGAAATGCTCGAGGTGCCGGGACGGGATGCGGCGGCCGCGTCGAAGCTCATCGACGCCCTTGCCGGCCTGCTGCTCGAGGATGGCCCGCCGGCGCCGGAGATTCCGTATCCACTCGGCCCCGGCATCGATGTGGCGTTGATTCCCTGGCGAGACGTCGTCGAGACGCTCGATTCCGAGAGCCTCGGCAGCGAAGCCGATCGAGCGGCGCTCTCGCAGGAGACGCCGAATCCGCTGCAGGCCAGACGGGCGGCGATCTGCGACATCGAGCCCAAGGGCAGTTTCAAGCGTCTCTGGACCTGGCCGCAGAACGCGGTGATGCACTTCGCCCGAGCGGATGCGGCGATCTACCGAAGCGACGTCTCGACGTCACGGGCATCCGCGGTCGCTCGCCGAAGTTGGGCGGTGGCGGTCGAGGCGCATCGGTCCGCCACACCGGACACTCTTCTCCTCGCGGGCATTCCGCTCGGCGCGGATTCCGAAGGACGGGTCGAACACGCCTGGTTGCAGGTTGAAAAGGCGTCGACGGAAGGCGGAAACGGTCGGCTGTTGAGAGCCACGCTCGATGGTCGTTCCGCAGGAACGTCGATCGAGTTTCGAGCGGCGGATCTGGATGGATGGCGACTGGTTCGAGGTGAACATGCGATCGGCCCCGAGGATTCGATCGATCCGTTGGGATTCGTCGCGGATGCACCGGCGGGGGGTGCGGGATGAACGGCGATCACCCGGAGATGTCCGAGTTGGAGGACGATCCGCTCGGACGGCCGCCGGTGGTGATCGCTCGGGCTCCGAATCGAACCGAGATGGACGCGATCCGGATGATTCTCGTCGAGGAGGGTGTTCCCTCGCTGGTCGAGCGAGATCACGAGGCGACGCCGCCCGATTGGACCCTGCAGGTCTCGGAAGCCGCTGGCGATGATGCTCGTCGACTCCTGGAGAATCGGGCCGCCATGGCTTCGCACATCGATTGGGATACCGTGGATGTGGGAGCTCCGCCGGCCGAGGTGAAGACGATTCTGGACGGAGCGGAGCGAATGCGCCGCTTCAATACCGTGGTCCGTGTGTCGGGAACCGTGGTGGGTCTCATCATGCTGGTCCTGGCCCTCGTGGCGGTACTGGCCACCGTGCTAACCTGAAGGCACTGATCGAAGGCGTGAAGTCGGGGCAACCGGCCGACGCTCGATCTCGAACAGGATTCCCGTGATGCGAACGATCCCTCCTTTCCGTGTTCTCCGGTCAGTCTTCGGCGGTCCGTCGACGATCATGACCCTCGCCGCGATGTTGCTGGTCGGCGGCCTCGGTGGCTGTGGTGGTTACGTCCTGAAGGGAAAGGCCGTGGTCGGGCCTTACAACTCCATCGAACTCGTCGACAAGGACGACCCTCGGCTCGACGATCGCGGTACTCCCGGGGTTCGAGTGGAGGCGGTGCGTGACCCGGATTCGCTCGGACGAAAGACCGTCGCCTCCGCGAACAGTGGTGGCAATGGTGATCTTCGTCTGGCGATCAGCGAATTCGGTGCCGGCTTTCTCGACGAGGATTGGGAGTTGAACGTGAAGATGTCCGGCGCCAGTTATGCCGCCAACCTCTTCCGTCTCCCATTCGATCCCGACTCGGTGAGGCTGCTGGTGGTGGTCGAGCCCGGTAGCGGTCGCAGTGGGAGTTCCCTGAACAACGAGGCCCAACGGGAATTGGATACCTTCGACATCCATCTTCCGAAGGACTCCGCGATCTATCGCTGAGCAGCCGGTGGGAATTCGACGGCCTCCGCGATCAGGAGGGAGCATTGACTCATGC
This sequence comes from Phycisphaera sp. TMED9, assembly GCA_002167845.2. Taxonomy (GTDB): domain Bacteria; phylum Planctomycetota; class Phycisphaerae; order Phycisphaerales; family SM1A02; genus UBA12014. The sequence goes on from NHBO02000064.1 coordinate 53,360, forward strand.
GTTACCGCTACCACCTGAATCTGGCCGGCTTTCTCTATCTGGCGGTCACGCTTCTGGTCGGCTTCGCCGCCACGATCCGTCCGAACAATCTTCTGGTCTGGATATTCGGACTTCTGCTCGGGCTCATCGTGATCAGCGGCATCATCAGTGGTGGCGCGCTGTTTCGAATCTCGATGAGACGGCTCGACCCGATGAACGGCCGGGTCGATCGACCGATGGTCGTTCGATATGCGATTCAAGGCGGCAGTCGGTTCATTCCGCTCTTCGACGTTCGAATTCGTGAAGTCCCGTCGAATCGAGACGACGCGTCCGACTGGTCGAGGTTCACGGAGTCGGCCTTCGCCTGGGTGATGCACGCGGGGCCGCGTGAGACGGTCCACGCCGAAGCGGTCTTCGTCCCGCGACGCCGGGGCCGGATGAAATTCGATCGACTCGAGGCCCGTTCGAGTTTCCCCTTCGGGCTCATCGGGAAGTCGGTGACCGTCGGAAGGGAGCTCGAGACCCTGGTCTTCCCGTGGACCTGCCGCATTCGGGAGACCGCGATCGAGAAACTCCTCGGCGGCGGGATCGGTGGTGGGCGGTCCGGGCCCGGAACCGGATCGATCGGCGAGTATGCGGGGCTCCGTGAGTATCAGCCGGGGGACAGCATCCGTTCGGTGGCCTGGAAGCGGATTCGCCCCGATCAATCGCCGGTGGTCGTTCAACGAGCGATGCCGTCTCCACCGAGATTGATCCTTGTTCTGGATCTCCGCCGCTCGACGGAACTCCTTCGACTCGTGGAAGGATCGGATCCTCGACAGCGCGAAGAGGAAGCGATCAGCTTCGCGGCATCGATCGCGGANACGTCCNTCGGCCTCGGTGTCGAAGTGGGGCTTCGCATCGCGGGCATGCCGATGCCCGATCTCCCGATGCGAGGNGGTCGACGGCACCTCGGTCGATTGCAGGCGCAACTCGCCGCCATCGATCTCGATTCCGAGCGCCTCGACTCCAAGATCGTGATCCCACCTCCGAACGTCGCCTCGGTCGTGGTCATGCATGTCGATCGAGTCGATCCGGCGCTCGGTCATCATGGAGCCTGGCATCTTCTTCCTGCGAATCTCCCCGAGTTCGCGGAGCGACCGGGATCGCTTCCGGGGGCGGGCGGACCCGGTCGGAGCGTCGGCGATGAGACGACCGAGGATTCGGGGGCGGCAGCATGACTCCGCTGTCCCGCTACCGCCGCCATCTTCGGATCGAGGTGCTTCTCGCCGTCACCGCGTATGCCGTGGCTCTGCAGACCTTCGAGTTCATGTTCGTTCTGGGCGCCGCGGCGATCGCGAGCGGTTACATCAGTGACGGGCCCCGTGGCCGATATCTCCCGTTCTGGATGACCACCGTCCTGGCCCTGATGCTCTTCGGCTGGTCCGTCCTCTCGTTTCTGGAAGATCCGGATCCGGCCCTGACCATGGCGCTGGTGGGACGGCTTGGATGCTGCCTCGCGGTGCTTCGTCTCTTCGGACGGCGATCTGCGCGAGATGACCGCCAGGTCATCCTGCTCTCGGTGGTCGCGGTGGTGGGGGCGTGCCTCTACTCCTTCCAGTTCCTCTTCGGTCTTCTGGCCGTGGTCTTCTCACTGCACACCGTGCAGGTGATCATGCTCAACCGTCTGCAATCGGGACTCGACGATGCCCGCACCGGTCGACGCGGACTGGTGGCCGATCTCCCGGTGCCTCCGGTCGAAGCCGCCTCGGGGCGTTCGCCGATCGGGCAGTTCCGAGGCCTGGTCGCCGGTTGCACGTTCGTCGCCTGCCTGCTTGCAACCGGGGTCTTCCTGATCTTTCCTCGGCAGATCGATGCCAATGGAGCGGCGCTGGGATCAAGAACAGGTTTCACGCCGGAGGTCGACCTCACACGGAACGACCAGCTCGAACAAAGCAATCGGGAAGTGTTCACCGTGGAGTGGGCCGATCCTCAGGGAGTCCCGATCCAGTGGCCGCAGCCTCTTCGACTTCGTGGCGCCGTCCTTGATCGGTGGAATCCCGCCGACCGTCGTTGGATGACCTCCGCCGGAAGGCGGTATCTCCGCACCGTCACGACCAGCGGCGATCCGAACGAGTTCGTCTCTCTGGGCGCGGCCGAGATCGACCGAGGCCTGTACACCCAGACCGTGACCATGAGATCACTCGCCACCTCTCGGGTCTTCGCCCGTTGGGCGCCGTTGGCGATCGCCTGTGATCAACCGCGCACCTTCACCATCGAGCCTGCCGACCTGGAAGTGGAGGACACGGTCACCGGAGAGCTCGATCGGTTCACGACCTACCGACTGCTCGTGGATCCGAATCCGTCACCCGAGGCCATCGAGGCGATCGCCGGTGATGCGATTCCACCGGTTCGCTCGCCGATCTTCGACGTGCCGGGCGTTCGAGAGGAAGCGGAACGGATTCTTCGGGCGGAGGCGCCCGCGCTGCTCGAGCCGCTGGCCGATGCGACCGAGGCCGACCGATGGCGTCGGAATCGGGAGATCGCCGAGACCTTCACCCGATATCTTCGGGGAGAGGATTTTCGGTACACCCTCGACTTGCGCCGATTCGTGCAACGCAGAGGCGTCGATCCAATTCTCGCCTTTCTCACCGAGTTTCGATTCGGCCATTGCGAGTACTTCGCCTCCGGTCTGGCGGGGCTCTGCCAGTCGTTGGGAATCGAATGCCGAGTGGTCACGGGTTTCGTCGCGGTCGAATACGACGACGCGCTCGGGGTGTACATCGTCCGTGAATCGAACGCGCATGCGTGGGTCGAGGTCCGAACCGGTCGGTGGTCGTGGCGGGAGTTCGATCCCACCAGCAGCGAGGTTCTCGACGAGCTTCAGGCCGGGCGGCGAAGCTGGGCGGATGACTGGCGATGGCTCTATGACCGGGCGGACTTTCTCTGGACGAGTCGGTTCGTCACCTTCGACGGCACCAGTCAGGCGACGTTGGCCGATCGATTCGGCGAACTGGTGGGAACCGGAGGGCGTGGGGCGTTCGAAGACGCGCGTTCGATGGCGCGAAAGGTGAATCAGTACTTCCAACTCGGACCGGCCGGGTACATCTGGCTCGGGATCGTCGCTCTCGCGGTGACCATCGCGGTCATCGCCGTGGTCACCGAACTCCGTCGTCGCCGTCGCATTCGGCAGGTNCTTCATGCCGGAAAGGACGTCCCACTCGGAAGACTCCGCGAGGCGGCGTTCTATCTCGATCTTCTCGACGCACTCGAAGTGGCAGGTTGCGCCAAGCCGGCATCGACCCCACCATTGAAACACCTGGACGAGGTGCTCCGCACCCGCCCTGATGTCGCCGAAGCGGCTCGCCCGTTGATCGAACTCTTCTACGAGGTGCGATTCGGAAATCGACGCCTCGACTCGTCGGCCCGTCGCTCGGCGGCGGAGTCGGTCGGCCGCGTGCGATCGATCGCGGAAGGTGGTCTTTCATGACCGGGCATTCCGGATCGGATCAATCCCCATACGACGAGGCGGAGACTCTCGCTCAGGTCGAGGGCGTGAAGGCTCGACTGATTCGTGGGCCGTCCCGAGTGCTGGATCTCGGTTGCGGAACCGGACGGATGGCGCGGCATCTGAGCCGGGCGGGTCATGCCGTGACGGGCGTCGACCGCGTGTCGCGGCATCGTTCGGACTTCGAGGAGGCCACGGAGGGGAAGGCGACCTTCGTGCTCGGCGACTTTGCGTCCGCCGAAGGGTGCCGGGTGCTGCCGACGGGCCCGTTCGATGCGATCCTCGTGCTCGGAAACACGCTCGCCCTGATTCGGGAACCGAGGATCATGCGTGATCTGTTCCAAACGCTCGCGGAACGTCTCGATCCCGAGGGTGTCCTGGTGTACGACGATTTCTCGATCACTTCCTGGGCGGAACTGGCGTCAGGGAACTGGGCCGAGGGAATCTCGGAGGACGGGACGATGCAGATGATCTGGATTCCCGGGGAGCCCGAATTCGTCCTTCGATCCGGGGAGGAGGTCGATCCGGACTGCGACGAGCCGCGGCCCGGGGAACGGGTGCTGCGGATCTGGTCGATGGCCGAGTTGAATGACGCCGCGGAGCTGGCTGGATTGACGGTGGGCGGACATGATTCGGCGGCATCGATGGTCGTGCACGTACACGCGGATCGGTAGACGACCGGCTCTATCGGACGCACAGAGCGAATCAAGCGTTCAAATCGAGTTGGATCATTCCGCTGGTGGGGATTTGGAGGACGTCTGGTCCTACACTTCTTTCGCGTCCTCGATTCCTCAGTGGCCCCAAGGCACCGGAAGGGTCGATGACAACAACGAGAAGCCCGGTCGGGCATCCGTCACGCTGGACGGATCGTGTCCCCGGGGTGGATTGGCGATCTTCTTCGGGAGACCGCCGAAAATGCGAAAGTGAGCGACCGGCGTGCCGGCATCCAGAAGTAGAACTCATGATTGGCGACGTCTTCTCAAGCAGATCCATGAACGTGGTGGCGCGATCGAATTCGCGATCGCTCATCCGGACCACGGTGAGACCGACCCGTCGCTTCATGCCAATGGCCCGGACCTCGTCTGGCGGGTGCGGGTCCTCGACCTCACGGCCGACGAGATCGCCGTCGAGCGCCCGATCACCCTTGGTCGGGAGGTTCACATCGAAGCCGGCATCGAATTGGTCGGTGCCATCGCGATCGGTCAGAATCGTTGGACCTTCCGAACCACCAACCTCGGCGACGTCTCCGGGGGAAGCGCGGGACACGCGCCGGGCCTTCGTCTGGCGATGCCCACCGAAGTGAGTCGGTCACAACGACGCCGAGTCCGAGTCGATACGCAGTCGGTCACGCTCCCCAACGTGGAGATCTGGCCGCTGCTTGATCCGAAGTCCGTGATTCCCGCGGAGCGAGCGACGGAGCTGGCCTTCGAATCCTGGAAGGCGGGCGAAGAGGTCGCCGCATCGGATCTCTTCTCGGATGCCGTCATGCCGGTGGTCGGGCCCAAGTTCACAGCGGAGCTCGCCAACCTGGGTGGGGGCGGCGTCGGTCTGGTCGTGGATCACGACAACGCCGCGGCCGTCGGACGACATCGGATCTTCTGGTTGCGGCTTTCTCTGGAGCCGGAGATTCCCATCCCGGTCTGCGCGTCGGGCAAGGTCGTGCACACCCACATCGACTCGACGCAACGAACCTACGTCGGGATCGCCTTCGATTTCAGTTTCAATCAGCCTCACCAGTCGCTGGTTGCGAACCAGATCCTCAACTACATCGAGCAGCAGCAGGAATTGCAGCGTCAGGCTCGTGATCAGCGGGAAGCGGGACGAGCCGGCTGATCGGGGGGCATCGGCGCCCGGACGGTTTCCGGCGCGTGCCCGACCGTGCGGCGGAACACCTCCGCCTTGTCGAGACTCTCGAGGTATTCCTCGTGCGGATCGGACTCCGCGACGATCCCGCATCCGGCGTGATAGTCGAGTCGGCCGTCGATCTCGTCGGGGGCGGCCCCCGGCGTTCCGGTCGCGGTGATCGTGCGGATGGCGACGTTGAGCACTGAGAAGCCAGAGTCGTCGATCCAGCCGATGGCGCCGCAGTAGGGCCCCCGCCGAACGGGCTCGAGCTCGTCGATGATCCGCATCGCCTGGATCTTGGGTGCCCCGGTGACCGAGCCCGGCGGGAATGCCGCGAGTATCAGGTCGGCGACTCCCAACTCAGGGCGAAGAACCCCGGACACCTCCGCGATGCCATGGTGAACCGTCGGATGAGTTTCAATCGATCTCGGCTGGCTGACTTCGATCGATCCGATTCGGCAGACTCGACCGAGGTCGTTTCGCATCAGGTCGATGATCATGTTGAGTTCGGCGGCGTCCTTCTCGCTGGCGGCGAGTTCGTCGACGGTGCGGTCGGACGGCCGGGTTCCCTTGATCGGGCGGGTGCGAACACCGACGCCGTCTGGTCCTGGTCGTGACTCCATGAAGAGCTCGGGGCTCAGGGAGACGATGGAACGACCGGAGCCACATTCGAGAACGGCGCCGTATCGAGGTGCGGCGGCCTCGAAGGCCGTCGCCGCCAGGCTTCTGATCGATCCATTGAAGTCCGCTCCGAATCGCTGGGCGAGGTTCGCCTGAAAACAGTCGCCGGCGTGGACATGCTCGATCACACGTTCGACACCTCGCCGATACTCGTCGGCATGCAGGTCACCCCGCAGCGGCCCGATCTTCGGTCGGGGAAGTCGGCGGGGAGTCAGTGCGGGAACCACCGCAGGGTCTCCGCAGATGGTCATCGCGTCGTCCGTCTGAAGAATGCCCCCTTCGCATCGAAGGAGGACGGCGTCCGGCCAGTCGCGATCATCGATCGGTGGGCAATCGGATATCGCGGTCGGTTCGAGGTGCCGGAAGAGGTCGTAGTTCAGCATCACGAAGTAACCGTGACCNCTGGGCAGAGGGTCGGTGGTCTCCGTGGAGCCGACACCCGCAAGTTCCGATCGCAGCCTCTCCAGCGTTTCCGGACCCCGGAGTTCGAGTTCCGAGACCGGAGATGCGGCGAAGGTGAATCGTCCGAAAGGGCCCCCTCCATGGGACGCAAGCATGGCCAGTGGTCGTTCGCGCGGCCAGGCGGCGAGCAGGCACCGGGGATCGGCGTCACTCGAGCGGGTTGAGGATGACTTGATCGGGGACTGGATGCTCATGGTCGTCTGTTCAGGCTACCCGCTTCGGGCCGCCGCCCTCCGGCCATGCCCGGTGTGGGTACAATTCTCCCCCTTCAAACCTTGTGATTCCGCCGAGAGTGGAATTGCGCAGCGACGGACTCTAGACCCGATGGCCACCACCAAGAAGACCCGCGGTCGTTCGACCGCCTCCCGAAAGACGACTCCTCGAGCCCGGAAGATGGTGTATTTCTTCGGCGGTTCACGGACCGAAGGCAAGGCATCTCAGAAGATGCTGCTCGGCGGCAAGGGTGCCAACCTCGCCGACATGACCTCGATCGGCCTCCCGGTCCCTGCCGGCTTCACGATCACCACCGATACCTGCGCCGCCTACTACGACGTCGGCGGTCGATTCCCGGCGGGCCTTTCGGATCAGATCAAGAGCAACATTCGCAAGCTCGAGAAGGAGTCCGGAAAGAAATTCGGATCGACCACGGATCCGCTGCTCGTCTCGGTTCGATCCGGAGCCGCGGCCTCGATGCCCGGAATGATGGACACGGTGTTGAACCTGGGCCTGAACGACAAGTCGGTGATCGGGCTCGCCGAACTCACCGGTAACGAGCGCTTTGCATGGGACGCCTATCGAAGGTTGATCAACATGTACGGCGACGTGGTGATGGGAGTGGATCATCATGAATTCGAAGCCGCGTTCGATCGGATCAAGAAGAACCTCGGAGTCACTGAAGACACCGACGTCCCGGCGGAAGGGCTGCGAGATCTCTGCAAGGCCTACAAGGAGGTCTATCGCCGCCATGTCGGTTCGGCGTTCCCCACCGATCCCTTCAAGCAACTGGAGCTGGCGGTCGAAGCGGTGTTCCGCAGCTGGAACAGTGATCGAGCGATCTCCTATCGACGAATCAACGAGATCTCCGGTCTCAACGGCACGGCGGTGAACGTTCAGGCGATGGTCTTCGGGAACATGGGTGAGGATTCGGGAACCGGCGTCGCGTTCACCCGCGATCCCTCGACCGGAAAGAACGTCTTCTACGGCGAGTTCCTCATCAACGCCCAGGGTGAAGACGTGGTCGCGGGAATCCGGACGCCCGAGCCGCTTTCGGCGATGAANCGATGGAACGATCGCGTCGCGAAGGAGCTCGGTCGGATCCGGGTGAAGCTCGAGAAGCACTACAAGGACATGCAGGACATCGAGTTCACCATCGAACGCGGGAAGCTCTACATGCTTCAGACGCGGAACGGCAAGCGGACCGGTGCCGCCTCGGTGAAGATGGCCGTCGACATGGTGAAAGAGAAGTTGATCACTCGGAAGACCGCACTCAAGCGGATTCCGGCGAACGATCTCACCCAGCTCCTGCTTCCCAGTTTCCAGGCCAAGAGCAAGGCTGCCGCGAAGATGATCGCGAAGGGGCTTCCCGCATCGCCCGGAGCCGCCAGCGGAGCGCTCGCCTTCACCGCGGAAGAGGCCGTCGAACGAGCCCGAGCCGGTGAGCAGGTCCTCCTGGTACGGAAGGAGACCTCCCCGGAAGACGTCGACGGAATGCACAGTGCGGCCGGGATTCTCACCTCCACGGGTGGTATGACCAGTCACGCGGCCGTCGTCGCCCGTGGTTGGGGCAAGTGCTGCGTGGCCGGAGCCGGAGAGATCGCGATCGACGCCGGAAAGGGTCGAATCACCGTTGGTGGGAAGACCTACGGTCGAAAGTCGGTCCTTTCGATCGACGGCTCGACCGGCGAGGTGATGGTCGGTGAGATCGAACGGGTCGTTCCGAGCAAGGTTTCAGGCGATCTCGCGACCGTTCTGAAGTGGGCCGACGGCGAGGCGAGAATGGGCGTTCGGACGAATGCCGATACGCCTCAGGACGCCAAGCGGGCTCGAGAGTTCGGTGCCATCGGCATCGGCCTCTGCCGGACCGAGCACATGTTCTTCGAGGGAGATCGCATCAAGGCGATGCGGCAGATGATCCTTGCGAACACCACGGTCGATCGGGAGAAGGCGCTGAAGAAGCTCCTCCCGTATCAGCGGAAGGACTTCGCAGGCATCTTCACCGCGATGAAGGGTCTCCCGGTCACGGTCCGCCTCCTCGATCCGCCGCTGCATGAGTTCCTTCCTCACGAAGTGGACGCACAGAAGTCGATGGCGAAGGATCTCGGGGTCTCATTCTCCGAGGTCAAACGCCGGGNGTCGATGCTGCACGAGATGAACCCGATGCTCGGCCACCGTGGTTGCCGCCTCGCGATCACGTATCCCGAAATCGCGACCATGCAGGCTCGTGCGATCACCGAGGCCACCATCCAGTGTCTCAAGAAGGGTGTGAAGGCACGCCCCGAGATCATGGTTCCGCTGATCGGAACGCGTCGAGAACTCGAGATCCTCCGGGAGCTCATCCTCGACACCATCGCGACGGTGAAGAAGGAGAAGAAGTACACCGGGAAGCTCGATATTCCGGTCGGCACGATGATCGAGATCCCCCGGGCGGCACTCACCGCCGGCGAGGTCGCGGAAGTCGCGGACTTCTTCAGTTTCGGAACCAACGACCTCACGCAGATGGCCTTCGGCTACAGCCGGGACGATGCCGGCGTGTTCCTTCCCGAGTACGTGAGCAGTGAGATTCTCGAGAAGGATCCGTTCCAGTCGATCGACGTCACCGGCGTGGGTCGTCTGGTGGACATCGCCTGCCGAGAGGGGCGACGCACGGTGCCGAAGCTCAAGCTCGGCATCTGCGGCGAGCACGGCGGTGATCCGGCGTCGATCATGTTCTGCGAGAAGGTCGGGCTCGACTACGTGAGCTGCTCGCCGTTCAGAGTGCCGGTGGCGAGGCTCGCTGCCGCTCAGGCGGTCCTCTGACCAGAGGCCCTGGGCCTCCAATGGCCCCATTTNCGATTCGATTCCGCGGAAGGCGACCTCGTCGCCTTCCGCGGTTCTTTTGCGTGGGATCTTCGATTGGCCGGGGTGTTCGAGCTCAGATTCGGCGTCGGGACGAGTTCCGCAGTCCGGCAAGGGCGAAAAGGCCGAGGGTGGCGGGGGAGGGGATCCAGTTGATCAGGAACGAGGCGGAGTCACCTGGCGTCCCGATTCCCTGATTCCATGACGCGGAGATTCTGGACTTGTAGAGCGGAGAGTCCCATGGATCCCCCACATATGAAAATCGCCCGACGAACGTGCCCAAGGTCCCCAGCGGCGTGTCGTGGACGGCGCCGGCCAGCGTCGGCGGGGAGGCGTTGAACCAGCCCGCAGCCGTCCCCGGAAATGAGGTATCCGGCCCACCGAAGTTCGAATCGAGCTGGGTGTTGCCACCGGCTCCCGGGATCTGGAGCGGCGTCGAAGCGTCGCTGCCGAAGCCGCCGATCGTCACGAACGAGTCCGCCTGTCGAACAGACTCCGTGTCGAAGATGCCACCCAGGTTTCCGGGGTTCCATCCGTAGCCGAGCGGTGCCTGGTAGTAGTCGATCTGGGCGGTGGGTTCGAGCAGCAGATCGAAAGCCGCGAGCACCACGTCATCGGGATTGTTCGAGATGAAGTACAGATCTTGAACGAAGACCGGGAGCTGGCCCCCGCCGAACTGGTCGGCCATGACGATCGAGTCGTAGGTGAATGCGCCCGTGATGTCGGCATTGACTCCGGTGCTGATGATCGCGGCGATGGGCAAGGTGGCGAGTCCGGCGTGCCGCATTGAGGTCTTTGTCGACATGGTGCACTTTCCAGAAGGGGTCTTCAACGGAACAGGGCGTGGTCTCACTGATTTGATTCTTCCTTTCGCGGGCCTTCAAGTCGAGAACGATTTTGTGGAAACGGGCCGATGGGGGCGTCACCCACCGCCCGATTCGAGGCGGCTCAAAAAGCCACTCCGGGCTATCAGGAGTGCACCAGCGGCGCATCCATGTCCGATAATTAAAGATGGAATGGCGATGAAGTTGGCTTTTTCTCGGCGTCTCGGCACTCTAGTCTTGATTTTGAAGTCAAAGAAAGGACTATGGGATTTGTCTTCGCTGCTGGCTTGATCACCAGCGCCGGAGTCGATGGAAATCGACAGGACCTCCAACGTTGCGAGAAGTGCCCTCTCGCCTGACCGGAGTTCAAGTCGATCCGAATTTCGAATGTCGGGTCCGCTCCTCGGAGAGGCCTCGATCAAGAAAATCGGGTGAGTTGAAGGAAGGATCCCGTTTCGCTCCTCGGAGTGAACGACACGGATTCGGATTCGATCGGTTTGTTGCCCTTTCCGTTCGAAGACAGTCGTCAGCTCGGTTCTATTTCGGGGGAAATTCCTGGCCAGGGGTGAAGCCACGACTCCCCTCATTGATGTTCCTCGTGGCAGTTCTTGTTCCCAATATCTTCTTAAGGAGAAGTAAAGAAATGCGCAGTTCACTCATCATTGGTGCAAGTGTCGCCACCGTCATTGCAGCGGGTGCTTCCGCTGACATCACGGGCGCCTTCACCGTCGACTACACCACCACCGTCGAAGACTTCGGTGGCACCATGGTCACCGTCAACGTTTCCGATCTCTACCTGACCAGCAATGATGCTGCTGACGTTGCCCTCAACGTCTACAACCTGCAGCTCGTCGCCGCCGGCCAGGTCAACTACTTCCAGAGTGCGACCGGTACCGGTTGGCAGCCCGCCAACCTGGGTGGCATCTTCGATACCGAAGCGCTGCGGTACGGTGACTCCTTCGTCACCATCGGTGGCATGGCTGGCGATCCTCCCGCGCAGGCACCCGGTGGTGGCTCCGGTACGGGACTCGACCCCAACTTCGGTGGTGCCAGTGCCGCCTACCCCGGCGACCTCGCCGGTTGGTACAACGGCAGCCCCCCGAGCCTCAACGGTGCCGTCGGTGATACCGCCGTCGGTCTCGGCGTCTTTGTCGGTCGATTTGCCTACTCCGGCGACTTCGACCTCAGTGACTCGACCCTCGAGGTCACTTGGAACCAGGGTCTCGGTACCCCCGGAATGCAGGCTGGCTTCACGGTCAACATTCCTGCTCCGGGCGCCCTTGCCCTCCTCGGCCTCGCCGGCCTCGCCGGTCGTCGTCGACGCAACGGCTGATCCCTTCGGGACCAGTTCGTTGATCAGGTCATAGGACCTTCCAACCCCCGGCTGCCTCGGCAGCCGGGGGTTGTCTTTTCATTCCTGGTCCTCCGCGATCCGGGGGAGGCGTGGTCCGACGGCGGATCGAGGGATCTGTGGAATCCCGAACCGCCTGCACCTGGCCGAGCTGCGACCACACTGACCAAGAAAGACGCCCCCCGCCACGATGGCCGTGGCGAGGGGCGGTCTCGATGATCTCGGCAGGGTTCGAACGAACCGAGCCTTGCGTATGAACGGGATATCAGCCGTTCCGACGGCGACGACCGGCGAGGCCGGCGAGGCCGAGGAGGGCGAGGGCGCCCGGGGCGGGAACGACGGTGAAGTTCGCCTGCTCGGCACCGGTGCCGATTCCCTCGTTCCAGGTGACGGACAAGGTCGAACCCGCGAGGTCAAAGTCGCCGTTGTAGGCGAAGCGACCGATGAGGACGCCCATGCCGGCGGTACCGGGGAGCATGCCGACCTGACCGTTGAGATTCGGGGGGCTGCCGTTGTACCAACCCGCGAACGCGTTGGGGTACGGAGAGCCGTTTCCGCCGAAGTTGGGGTCGAGACCGGTCCCGGCACCCATGCCCGGGGCCTGCTCGGGAATGAGCATGTCCTGCATGAATCCGCCGATGGTCACGAACGAGTCGGCGAGTCGGGTGGCCGAGGTGTCGAAGATGCCACCCAGATTGGTGGGTGCCCAACCGAGGCCGGTCGAGCTCTGGTAGTAGGTGACCCGCGCCGCTTCAGCGAGGGTGAGGTCGTAGACGTTGAGTGCGACGTCCGCGGCGTTGTCGGAGTAGAGGTAGAGGTCCTGGACATTGAGGGAGACCGAGGTCCCGCCGAATTCCTCGGCCGTGACCGAATAGGACACGACGCCGACGCTGGTGATGTCCGCGGTCGCGGCGAGGGTCAGGGATGCGGCTGCGAGGCCGCTGATGATCGGAGTGGAACGCATTGGTTGAATCTCCTTCTTTCTTTGCAATCAGTTGGGAACGTTGGCACAAATGCCTTGACCGGAAGGGACCGGCCGAAAATGGGAATGCCTCGATGATGTGATGCCCGGTCGGATCGGTCGACTCCTTCATCCGGGGTCTTTCTTCCGTCGTCTTCGACTTGTTTCCGGTCGAGCGTCTTCGCTTTCCCCGCCACGTCGAGGCGACGCGTGGCGAGGCATTCGGTGATATCCCCCGGGCGTGTCCTTTCCGTTCGCTGGAACGCCCAGCCACCCGCGAAGACACGCCTTCGTGGACCCTCATTCTTGGGGTTGCAGTGGTCGATTCAATGGGGTGACGCGCGACTTCACCGAAGCCTTACGGGGTCGCAACACAGTCCGCGTTCTCGCACCAAGAACCGGATCAGGCAAACGAAAAGCACACCCGGAGGAATCTTCGGGTGGGCATCATCGGTCTGGAACGCGTCGGCGTCAGGCCTGGGTGCGACGGGTGCCGACGCGGAATTGCCGCGGTCGGGCGAGGTCTCGTTCGCCGTGGGTGCGACCGAACGGGCGTCGCGCGCCGGGGCGGGGTCGGTCGAGTCCGCCGGGGATCCGTCCAACGACTCGAAGGCCTCGGATCATCGAGGTCTCGGTGAAGTCGTACGTCTTGATCAGCCGCTCGGCTTGAAGGGCGATCAGGATGCTCGAGGGTCGGGCCATTTCGCGAACTTCCGAATCCCGAGATTCGACGACCAGGGCCAATGCCGGGTCCAGGTTCCCAGCCGGGGGTCCGCCGTCTTGCCACAATTCAACGTTGGAGTTGGCCGTGCAACGCGGGTCGGAATCGTATCCATCGTGGTCCTTGCGGAGCCGTGACGGCGATTGTTTTGGATCGAGATTTGAGTTCAAGGGTCTTCCGATGATCGAGGAGCGAGCGGCAGAGAAGGGACTCCAATTGGCGCCTGAGAACCGAATCGGTCGATTCGGACTTCCGATCAGTCGGGCGATGCAACGGGCTCCCAAGCCCGTCGCGTCGGATCCTGAAGCCTGAAACCCTCATTCCAGACCACTGATCGACGCCAAGATGTCCCTTTTTCCTCACTCGACACCTCAGAACCACACTTTCCAGGGGGAAGTGGGATTCGGAAGATCATCAAACATGGCCTCTGCGGGCCTAAAAGCAAACGTAAACCGCGATCTTGGCATCATGAGAGGCTGTAAGTTCTTGTTTTACGGAGGCTTCCGTGGCCAAGTAATTCCTCCTATTTCGGGGGGCCTTTCCGCGATGCGGTGCGTTACCGTGCGGCGATGATCAACCAGACTCGAATTCGTCCGTTCCTCGGTGGTCTGCTGCTCCTGGTGCCGCTTCTTACGACGGCGTGTGCCGGTCCGCCGCCGTCGATTGCCAGCCCGACGACCGTTGTGGAACACCCCCCGCTGGAGTACCTGTGTCAACGGACACCCAATCCCCCGGAATTCAACGGAGACCTCGATGCGGGCGTCTGGCAGCGTGCGGACTGGACGGGAGATTTCAGGGACATCGAAGGCTCCGCGCGGCCCGATCCCCGGTTCCGGACTCGGGTCAAAATGCTGTGGGACGAGACTCATCTTTACGTCGGCTGTGTGATGGAGGAGCCCGACCTCTGGGCGACCTACGACCAGCGCGACATGATCGTCTTCCACGAGAACGACTTCGAGGTCTTCATCGATCCGGATGGCGATGGAAACGAGTACTACGAGATCGAGATCAACGTTCTCGGGACGATCTTCGATCTCTTCCTGCATCGCCCCTACCGCTTGGGCGGGCCCGCCGAGCATGGGTGGGATACATCGAACCTCCGGTTCGCGATTCACGCCGAGGGGACGATCAACGACCCAGGCGATCAGGACCGCGGGTGGACCGTCGAGCTGGCGATTCCGTTCTCGGATCTGCAGCCACCCTCGATCAAGGCTGACGGGACGCCCTGGTCGCTGCCTCCGATCACGGAACACCTCCGGCCGACGGTTCCATCGATCGGCGACACCTGGCGGATCAACTTCTCGCGCGTCCAATGGGATCTCGAAGTCGTCGATGGGCAGTATCGGAAGATCGAGGGGCGTCCCGAGTACAACTGGACCTGGACGCCCCAATGGGAGATCAACATGCATGTCCCGGAGTGGTGGGGGTGGCTCCGGTTCGTCGCCGAATGATCTGTTTCAGGTGAGGGCTCAGCCGTTCGCTGCCGCCGTGATCGAGGCGGCCAGATCGGCGGCGTCCCGTTCCAGATCCTGTGCCGGCCAGTCGATCCCGAGTCCCTGCTCGCCGACTCGCGGGATGATGTGGAAGTGCACGTGCATGACCGCCTGGTGGGCGGCGGATCCATTGTTCTGAAGCACGTTGTAATCGGTGGCGCCGGTGACGCTGCAGACCGCCCGGCAGAGTCGGGGGAGCACCCGCCCGATCGCCTCCGCGGATCGATCCGAGAGTTCACCGAGCGTCGCTTGGGCTTCTTTGGGGATCACCAGCACGTGGCCTGGGCTCAGGGGTGCGACATCGAGGAACGCGAGCACGTGCTCGTCCTCGTAGACGCGGTGGCAGGGGATCTCGCCGTCGAGGATCTTCTGGAAGATGGTCATGTGGTCTCCATTGCGGGAACGGGGATCGAAAGGTCGCGTCGTCGATCCGTTTCGATCGTACGATGGCGGGCCGATCGTCGCACGTCTCGGCACGATCCTCCCAACCGCCATGGTCGGTTCCTTCACTCGCTCCGGAATTCAACGACGTGACAGATCAACGAAGAAGTCGAATCGAACCCTTCGGAGATTGCCCGCCCGGAGATCTGTTCGAACATCTCGTCTCACCGACTCTGGATCCCGCGATCGATCGCTGGCTTGCCGAAGACTTCGGTGATGAAGGTGATCTCACGACCTCGGCGTTCATCAGCCCTGAAGTCCAAGTCCGCGCCGAGCTCACATCACGGCAACATGGGGTCCTTTGCGGTCTTCCGATCGCCCGTCGAATCGCATCCCGGGCGGCGGGGACGATCGAATCCGAGCCGCTCGCCGTCGATGGTGACCAGGTCGAACCCGGAATGCGGGTCATGGAACTGCGGGGTCCGCTGGCGGCGATTCTCCCGGTGGAACGAACGCTCCTCAACGTGCTCGGACGGGCTTCCGGTGTGGCGACCATGACGGCTCGTTTCGTCGCCGAGGTCGAGGGGACGGGGGCGGTGATCGTCGATACTCGGAAGACCACGCCGGGCTTGCGTGCGATCGAAAAGTACGCGGTTCGATCCGGCGGCGGGGGACTCCATCGCATCGGGCTCTTCGACGCGGTTCTGGTGAAGGACAATCACATCGCAGGGCTCGGGGGCGGCTACGTCGAAGCGATCGAAGCGGCGGCCACCGCCTGTCGAGAGCAGATGCGTCCACGATTCATCGAGATCGAAGTCGACCGGATCGAACAACTCGAAGCGCTTCTGGAGCTTCCCTCGGGAATCATCGACATCATTCTGCTGGACAACATGGCCCCGGACATGATGCGGGTCGCCGTCGAGGCGAGGAATCGTCGGCGGCGGGGGATTCTTCTCGAAGCCTCCGGGGGGATCACGCTCGAGTCCGTGCGTTCGGTGGCGGAGACGGGGGTCGATCGGATCGCCGTCGGTGCCATCACCCATTCGGCGGTTCAGATCGACTTCGGTCTCGACATCGAATGAGCGACGTGGCCCCTGAGATTCTCGCGGAGATCGCCGATTGGCCGGATCGACTCGAAGCGTCCTGCCTGGGAACGAAGTTCGACGAGGGGCTGGTTCGAGTGCTCGCATCATGTGACTCCACCCAGGACGTGGCGCGGATGATCGGGATCGGCGCGGCGGTCACCACCGGCCGTCAGACCGCTGGTCGAGGTCGGCTTGGTCGTGTGTGGATCGACGATGAAGGCGCGGGCATCGCCCTGAGCCTGGCGGTGCCCATGCAGGATCCTGCAACGATCTCTCTGGCCTCCGGGATCGCGGTTCTGGAAGCGATCCGAGCCATGGTCCCTCCTTCGATCGGGCCGACCATCGGACTGAAGTTTCCCAATGACGTCGTCGAGGCGACCAGCGGTGCGAAGATCGCCGGGATTCTCGTCGAGGCCTCCGAGGGGGTCGCGGTGATCGGCATCGGAATCAACCTGCACCGGAGATCCTGGCCTCCGGGGATCCATGCTCGGTCGGTCGAGGAACTGGCCTCCAAGTCCACCCTGCGGCGGATCGATCTTCTGGAATCGTTGCCGCCTCGTCTCTCCCGGGCGCTCGATCTCTCGCCTTCGGAGGTCGCACATCGTTTCTCCAAGGCCCACGCGCCGACCGGATGCCGGGTCGAGGTGGAATCCGGCGATCATCGAATCACCGGAAGGCTCGAGTCGCTCTCCCCGTTGCAGCACCTCGAAGTCATCGACTCGGACGATGTGCGATGTCGGATGCCGGTTGAATCCACCCGGATCGTCTCCTGGGACCCATCGAGCCGCTGAGCCAGCGTGAATTCCTGAAGTGATCCGACTTGAGTCACTGCTGGAAGCGGGCCGATGAACAGGGTGTGAATCGCGCTTTCTCCATCCGTACCTTTCACCGCCGATGTCTGATCGTGCTGTCGGCGAGCCTCTCGGCAGTCGCCTTCAATTCCTCATCGGATGCCGTCGGGATGCAGAGCCCCCCGGCACCCGACTCTCGGTCGTCGACGGTGCCTGCCGCGGAGATGCCTCGCTACATCGGGAAGATCCCCGATTCGAGCGAGCTGAGGCGGGGCCCGAGATCCGTGGCACGTCGATACGAACCGAATCAGGTCCTCTCGCTCGACCTGCGACCGGTCGAGCAGGGCATCGCGGATCGCGGGCCGCTCGACGGGAGCATGCGTTCAATCGACTCCGGACTTCAGATGCCCTCGGGGTACCGACAGTGTTTCGAACGGCCCGGCGGCGGCTTCATGCGGGCCGACGGTGGACTCGTGGCGACGTTTGATCAGTCGATCTACGTGCAGTCTCGGAACGGCCTTCTCCCTGATATTCCAGCCTCCACGACCTTCGTGATCGGCGGGGTGCCGCTCGCCGCCGAAGTCGGTCACGGCCGTCTCCTGCCGGTGGATCCACTCGATCCGGGGCGTGCACCGTCGGCGGCCGAGGCCTTCGCGCCGCGGGTCGCACCGGACGAAGCCTGGGGCGTGACCGCCAGGCCGGGTGATCGCATTCGACGGTTCGGGTACGGCCCCGGCTATCGAGTCGCCGCCGAAGCGAGGCCCGAGCCGGCCGTCGATCTCGAGCGGCATCATGCCGAACCGCGAGGCGTGACACGCGAGGGGGTGGGAGATGCGGAGAGATCTTCCGATCGAGGTGAGGTGCCACCCGGCCGCGGTACGGCGAGAGGCCCGTCACGATTCTTCGAGGATTCGTCCTATCGGAGAGATCGCATGCACGCTCTGGCGGCTTCGCTCACTCGGGGGATCCGGCAAGGCCGTCCCGTTGGTCCGGTGCCATCGACGACGGAAGCGACCGCTTCGGATCGCTCGAGTTCGGCGCCGCTCCATCATCCACGACCATGATGCGCTCGAGAGGTTTCCGTTCAAGGTCGGGGCTGGATGAATCCGGGGCCGGATAGCCGACGGGAATCACCATGTAGGCTCGTTCGTGTTCCGGTCGCCCCAGGACTTCGCCGAGAAACTTCATCGGACTCGGGGTATGAGTCAGCGTCGAGAGCCCTGCGACCTGTGCGGCCGCGAGGAACATCCCGGTCGCGATTCCCACGGATTCGTTGACGTAGTAGACCTGGTCGGTCTTTCGAACCGGTTCGTCGTCACGGTTGAGCTTGAAGATCACCACCAGCCATGGCGCTTCTTCGAGGAAGGGCTTCTCGGCGTTGGTCCCCAGGGGAGCGAGGTCCGTCAACCAGTCCTCGTTGGCCCTCGATTCGTAGAACTTCCGTTCCTCGACTTCGGCGGCCAGTCGGATGCGTCGCTTCAGGTCCGCGTCCTGGACGGCGACGAATCGCCAGGGTTGCTTGTTGGCGCCACTCGGCGCTGTTCCCGCGGTGGCGATCAGCGTCTCGATGAGGACCTGCGGAACCGGACGATCGCTGAATGAACGAACGCTCCGTCGGCTTCGAAGGGTCTTGAGGAAGGAGTCGGCGAGGTCGGACGGGCTCTGATCGTCGTTCATGTTCAAGGAGCTGTTCCCGGCGGCGACGCACGCTGATCGGGTGCGGTCCAGAGCGACTCGCCACCACGATCCTCCGTTCGGTTGATCGATCCATCAGGGTCGTAGTAGGTCCAGAGTCCGACTCGATCACTTCGAGATTCCACAGGGTCGAATCGATAGGAACCCTCTCGCTCGAGTTCTCCGCTGCTGTAGAAGGCCTGAGACCATCCATTGCGATGGAGTTTTCCATCGGCATCGAATCGCATCTCGTAGGTGTACTTTCGAATCTGGGTTCCCTCCCAGTTCTCCACCATCGGGATGGGGATCTCGTAGCCTCGTCTCAGTTCGGTGGCGACCGGCTCGGTGGTCGGTGGAGTCGCGTTGGAGACGGGTGTCGGGGTGGGATCATCACATGCAACGAGCAAGAGCGCGACCAGAATCGCAAGGCAGGCGGGCTCGACGCATTTGTTCCAGAGCGTGGACGCTGAAGGATTCATGCCGAAGAGACTACCGAAAAGTTCCGGCAGGACTCGGATGATTCCTCGATTGGTTGATGGGAATCACGCGGTCTTCGAGGCGTTCGCAATATTCGGGTTTTCATTGACCGACGGGCAGATCGTCCGATCGATGCCGTCTTGCCCTCGAATCTTCGGATGCCGATCAGGATCCAGCACGAAGCGGCCGTCGACCCGGAATCTGTAGACATCGCAGATCAGCCCCGGGTGCAGACGAATCACCCAGTCACCTCCCGGACCTCGCCGCATGGCGAGCGTCCGCTCCCGATGGCCGCTGAAATCCGCCGTGAGTTCGACGAGGCCGGCCTTGGGTGCGTGGATCGAGAAGATCATGCCCCCTTGAGAATCCGTACGGATCATGAGGCTTCCTCCCGGGAGTGAAGCATCATCGGGGCGGTCGATCGGCGGCGGATCCGTCCGCGCCGATAGCATGGAGCATCGTTCGCCCGAATCCTCATGAGAAGAATCCCCGAAATCTCGACCATGCTGGTTCCCCCGGCCTCTTTGACCGTTTCGGCTGATGGCCGACGGCGAATGACGTGTTCCCGGCGGAGTCGCCCGAAATCCGTCCCTGGCGACCGATCATGCCGAGAGGGAGGATCAGAAGGGCGTCGTCGTCGCCGATTCCCGGGCGTCCTGATCTGGTTGTGCGGACTCGCGGTCGTGCTCGGCGGAAATCGGATCCTCGCCGCCGGCCAGAACGAGGCTTCTGAAGTGACGGCCGGGGCGGTCTCTCCGACCGCGATTCGAGGGGTTGATCTGCTCGTCCCGCTTCGAGTTCCAAGCAGTCCGATCGCCTGGCCGATGAAGGTGCCGGCGACGGTCAATGGCTCGAGCGTCGAGGCCGATGTGGTCTGGATCGTCAATCGCCTGATCGAGGATCCCTCCTGGACTTCACCACGAACCGCCGTCGAGATCGTGCAGATGCCGGTGGGACCGATGGAACCGCTTCCCGGCGTTCCAGTCGCGCTTCTTCCGATTTCCAAGGATGCCGGCGGCGCCATTTCGATGCTCGGGGCGACCTGGTCTCCGGTCTGGTTGGACCCTCCGGCCGAGGCGGCTTCCGATCGACCGCTCGTCGCCAGTCGCGGGCCTGACGCCGACCCGGTGCTTGACGATCCTCTGGAGTGGTTTCGTTGGCGACTCCTGGCGGATCTTCTGGAGGCGCGGCCGCCTGAACCAGAACTGCCAGATGTTCTCTCGGTTCGACTCGCGGAAGCCATTGCAGCGGAGTGGCGTTCCGCCATTCGCCGAGTGGCGAGCAGCAGCCCGGGCGCTGCGAGTGAAATCGCGGAGCGGCTCACGGCCGCAGTCAGTGATTCCGCACGACCGGGCGAAGGTCGAATGATCGCGGCGTGGCCGACCGATCAACGGGGGCTCGCCGGGTTGCGATCGCTCCTGCTTGATCCCGCGCGCACGCCGGCCGAGGCGGTGCAGGCCGGACTCGCATGGTTGGATGCCAGACCGTCTTTCCTCGCGGTCGAGATGTCGGCAGGGGGGGACCGAATCGAGATCGACCTGATCAATCCGACCCGTGGTGAGTTGGTGATTCTGGCAGCCTGGGAGTCCGAGCCGACCGAGATCGCCTTGATTGCGCCGCCGAATTCGATCTCCCGTCACGAGATCGACCGCCCCGACCTCGGCGAAGGCGTGCTGCCGGTCGACGAGGTGCTCGATCTGAGATACGAAGGTCGGTCGGTTCGACTTCCCTTCGGGCCAAGGGCGATTCCCGTCCGGCCACCCGGCGCTTCCTTCGGCACGTTCATCCTCCCGCGAACGCTTGCGAGCGTCGATGGCGGATTCGTGCAGGCCACGGCACCACTGGATTCCACGCAGGCCGTCTTGCGTCGTCGGAACGGACGGTGGGAGATCTTCATCGAGGCCCGGCATCTCGTCGCGTCGGAGGGCGATGATCGGCTCTACGTGCAGGTCGGTGATCGACGCCGGCCGGCCGGAGTCATCCAAGTGGACTCGAGGGGTGATTGGAAGCGGCTCGTGGGGGTGGCTGATCCTTCGCTCGCGGTCGAAGTTCGCTCGTTCCCGGATCGCTGGAGGTGTTCGGTGTTTCTTCCCGAGGCCTGGTTGGTGGATGCGATCTCCGGGGGCGGCCGAGGAAGCGTCCTGGTGGGGATCCGCCGTGACGGCCCGGGCGCCTTTCGGCAGCACGCCGGCATCTCGGTCCCGGTCTGGCGGCGGGACATCATTCCGCTGGCGTTCAGCATCAACGATTGGAATCACGCGCCCAGCGTGATTCCGGAAGCGCCGTAGACCACCACGGATCTGGGCTTCTCGGGCATCGAAACCCTTGAAGCAGGGATGGTGATCCGCCTTTCCGGCGGCCTGCGGATACACTCGGGCGAATGCCCGACTCCACCGACGCCCATCCAGCATCCACGCCTCGTCGCCCTCGGCGGACGGCGTTGTTGAATCAGAAGGGCGGGGTCGGAAAGACCACCACGAGTTGCAATCTGGCTGCTGGAATCAGCGAGGAGGGGCGAAGGGTCCTGGCGATCGATCTCGATCCTCAGGCTCATCTTTCGCTGCATCTCGGCGTCGATGGTGAGACGGTCGGAACCACGGTCTACGATCTCATGGTCGATCCCGACGCGGACATCGATGATGCGATGGTCCAGGTTCGTGAGAAGCTCTGGATCATTCCCGCGTCCGTGGATCTCGCGGCGGCGGAATCCGAACTCGCGGGTCTTCCGGAACGGAATGACCTTCTTCGCCGCCGGTTGGAACCGGTTCTCGACCGCTTCGACTACATCATCCTCGACTGTCCTCCAAGCCTCGGCCTGCTCACGCTCAACGCGCTCGCGGCGGTGGATGAAGTGATCGTTCCAATGCAGGCGCATTTCCTGGCGCTCCAGGGCGTCGGCCAGCTTCTCAAGACGGTCGGGTTGGTCTCCGCGCAAGTGAATCCTGCGTTGAAGGTCGGGGGCATCGTTCTCTGCATGCATGAGACGCAGAGCATGCACGGTCGCGAAGTGGTCGGCGAAATCGATTCCTTCCTCGCCGAAGCGAAGGGAAGCGGTGTTCCCTGGGATGGTGCCACGGTGTTGCGGCCGGCCATTCGGCGCAACATCAAGCTGGCCGAGGCTCCGAGTTTCGGGCAGTCGATCTTCGACTACGCGCCCTGGTGTCCGGGCGCGATCGACTATCGAAAACTGGCACAGCGGTTCATCGCAAGCTGGGAACGAGCAGCCGAGGGCTCCACGGTCGAGACGAAGTCCGGACCCGAGAAGACCGACGAGTCGTCGCGGACGATCATCGCGCCGCCGGCGGACAGTCCGACCACGGCCGAGCCCAGAACTTCAGACGCCGATTCATGACGATCGACTCGAAGGTCCTCGAGTCCGATCCCGTCGTGCCGATGCCGGTCGGATCGCCGGGATGGTGGTCGCTCCGTTGGCGCCGAGGGATGGCCGTTCTCTCGATTCTGATTCTTCTGGCGGGCACCCATTATCCGAAGCTCGTGATCGGCGCCCCCGGCGACGGCCCCGACAAACTGTTGCACTTCCTGGCCTTCGCCGCGGTGACGGTCATGGTGCGCATTTCGGGACTCGCATCGACGGGGAGGATGGCGGTCTTCATGATTCTTGCGTTGGCGATCTTCGATGAAGTGACCCAGGAGATCCCGGGGCTGGGTCGGAGCTTCGATCCACTCGATCTGGTCGCGGATGCGTGCGGAGTTCTCGTGGCCACGGCGTGGATCGCCGCGTTGAGCCCGTCTCGAACCGCTCCGGACTGGTTCAAGGCGCGAGAACGTCGGACCCTGGCCAGTTTCCGACTGCTGCTCGCCACGGCGAACAACTGGCTTCAGCTCGGAGTCGCCACGGCGCTCGGGGCGATGATCGGTGGAACCCTGCTCGGGGTGGTGGGCCGGAATCCCGTGATCGGTCCGGTGACCATGGTGGTGGTGGGCGCGGCCGCGGGTTCGATCGCCGGGCTCATCGCGGCGCTCGAGGCGGGACGTCGTCATGCCGATGCCCGTATTCGACGCGAGGAACGATGTCTTCACTGCCTGGTCGCCAAGGGGGGCGATCCGTGTGCCTGTTGTGGCACACGTGGCGAAACCGCGATCGATCGGGTGATCCCGGCCCGACGGTCGGCCTTCATCGCCACGGGTTGGTCGATCGTGGCCGCGGTGGGAATCGCGTTCTTCTATCTCCTCGCCCTCAGTCTGTCATCGGCGTCCCCGGCGATCGGTTCGATGATTCGCCGCTACGACGCGCTCGGAATCAACTTCGAGATGATGGTGGATGCGACCATCCTGGGATTCGTGGGCGCCTTCGTGGTCCATCGATCCCGGAGGCGGCTCGCCCGGATCGCGTCGCGTCTGGGGGTCGAATGCCTTCGCTGCCGACAGGATCTCCGGGGGCTTTCCATCTCCGACGGTGCTGGAAGATGCCCGGAGTGCGGTGAGGAGTTCATTTTGGATCCCGGTGCCGATGGGATTGCAGAGAAGTCCCGCAGCGAGGAACATGCAGAGGAATGAACCTCCCGTCACTTCGATCTTTCTTCGGCTTCCTCTTCGGCCCACTCGCCGGAATCGTCCTCCTGGCCGGTTGTGCGACCGAGGATGCCTTCGTGCTGGACAGCGACCTTCCCGTGCCGTCCGACACGGTGGCAAGGGTCACGACCGATGTGGAACGGGACGGAGGCCGGCTCGTCCGGGTCAATACGGTCTTCGCGGGCACGGTGGATGATCCGACTCGGAGACTCGAGTCAATCGAGACACGATTCAAGACCGGCGGCTGGGTGTCGCAGGGAACCACCGCGACCGGCTCGACCGCCGTGTGCTTCTTCACGAAGAACGGGCGAAGTTGTCAGGTGCGGGTGGTGCGGAACGAACTTGATCCCGCGATGAGCCGCATCGCCTATCGCCTGGTTCCGGTCGCTCCGGAGCGTGATGGAACGGCTGACCCCGGGCCACCGGCAACCTCCGCCGAGCCTGCTCGCGATGGCTGACTCGACCTCGAAGTCCAAGGCTCGCGGATTCGAACGGCACGCATTGACCGTGACCGTGCTCACCGTTCTCAGCCGATTCGGGGGTCTCGCCAGAGAAGCATGCTTCGGCCGGCTCATCGGAGTTTCCGATGCGGCGAGTGCCTTCGGCTTCGCATTCCTGGTTCCAAATCTCTTCCGTCGCCTTTTCGGCGAGGGCGCGTTGAGTGCGGCGCTGGTGCCGGAACAGACTCGCCTCGAAGAGAAGGATCCACGGGCGGCGGCTCGCCTCGCGGCGCTGGTTCTCGCCCGCGTCGGTCTCTTTCTCGCCGCCATCGCGGTGGTGGGGGAGTTGGTCATCGCCTTCATTCCCTCCTCGGGTGATGATCTCGGACTCGAACTTCTGGCCATCACGCTTCCGTACATGCCTCTGGTGTGTCTGACCGCGGTGGCTGGCGCCGTTCTTCAGGTCCGCGGCCGCTTTGCGCCGGCGGCGGCGGCGCCGGTTCTTCTGAATCTCTCTCTGGTGATCGCCGTGTTCATCGCATGGTGGCGCGGCGACGGCACGGTCGACGGATCGACCATCGGCATCGTTGGATGGGGAGTCGTCTTCGCCGGCGTCGCTCAAGCGATCTGGACGCTCTGGGAGGTTCGCCGGACGAGTCCCGTCGAGGAGGCGAACGCACTCGCGGACCGGCGGGCGGCGCGGCGGGCCCGGTTCGGCTTCCGTCGCGTGGTGTTTCAGGCGCTCCCGATGATCCTCGGACTGGGCGTGCTTCAACTGAACACGTTTCTCGACGGGCTCATCGCCAGCTGGCCGACGATCGTGGGACCGACGATCCTCGGTCATCCGTATCCGCTTCAGGACACCGCCATGGCGACGCTCGGTTACGCCCAGCGTCTCTACGAGTTTCCGCTCGGTGTCTTCGGCATCGCGGTGGCGACCGCGATCTTCCCGCAGTTGACCAGAGAGCGGGATGACGTGTCCCGTTTCGCGGCGACGCTTCGCCGGGGACTTCGCCTTGCGATGTTCATCGGACTCCCCGCGAGTCTCGGCATCGCGGTGGTTCGTCGCTCGTTCGTGGCGGTGGTCTACGAGGGGATGGCGTTCGATGCCAGGGACGTCGAGATCGTGGCGTTCGTGTTGCTGGGATATGCGGTGGCGATCTGGAGTTACTCGATCAACCATATTCTCGTCCGTGCGTTCTACGCACGTCGAGAACCCATGACGCCGGTACGGATCGCCATCGGCATGGTGCTGCTCAACCTCACGCTGAACCTGACGCTGGTCTTCACCACGCCGCTCGGCGTGGCGGGCCTGGCCTGGAGCACCGCGGTTTGCGCGATCATCCAGACGATGATCCTCGGCCGCGTCCTCGCGTCTCGCTCCGGGACACTGGCGGATCGGCTGGTGGTCGGAAGCATCCTGAAGACCGTCGCCTGCACCGCCGCGATGCTCGTCGCGGTGGTGATCGCGATGAACACGATCCCGTTTTCGATGATCGAAGACACCTGGCTCTCCGCCTTCGTGGAACTCTCCAGCCTGGCGCTGATCGGCGGGGCGGTGTTCATCGTGACGGCCCGCGGTCTCGGCATGCCGGAACTCGGTTGGGCGTTGGGACGGGATGTCGCCGTCGAATGAGCGCCGACTCGCGTCGGTTCAGCCGATCGCCACTTCCGGGGCCAGTGACCACTTCGAGCCTTCGCGGTTGACGCGTCGATAGAGCGTGTCGCGTTCGACCGCTTCATAGCCGGCTTCCGTCGCGGCCCGCCGGAGATCGGTGGTGGTCGTCTCCTGATGCGTGGACGCGCCGTCGAGGTGGGTGATGTCGTACCAGACGACGGTTCCATCAAGATCGTTGGCACCGGCATCGAGCATGAGCTCGGCCATGCCGAGGGTCTGCATGATCCAGAACGCCTTCGCATGCGGAACGTTGTCGAGCATGAGTCTCGCGATGGCGAGGGTCCGGAGGTTCTCGAGCCCCGACGGGCCGGGAAGGCGTTCCAGTCCGCTGCCATCCGGAAAGAAGGGAAGCGGAATGATGGTCTGGAAGTAGCCGGTCTCGAGGCCGGCCTGTCCGGGCATGGGAAGGCGATGGTTCGGGTAGGACTCGGCCGGCCCGGTGAGCGTCACGTGGTCCGCGTCGCCGGGCGTGGAGATCTGCTGGGTCGACGCCCAGTCACGAAGCGTCGCATCCTGCTGTCGTCGAAGAAGATCCATGTGGACGAGGCGTTCGGGACGTCCCTCGACGTGTCCGTACAACATCGTCGCGTTGGTGTTGAGTCCCACCTCGTGCGCGGCCCGGTGAACATCGAGCCATTGGTCGCCGCGGATCTTGCCTTTGAAGGCGGTGTCGTGAGCGCGGTCGTCGAACACTTCCGCACCGCCACCCGGGAGAGAACCAAGCCCCGCATCTCGAAGATCGCGAAGCACCGCCTTCATTCCTTCGAACCCCTCCTTGCCTCGCTTGGAGATGCGTTGGAGGTGGACGATCTCCACCGCAGTGAAGGACTTGAGATGGAGCGTCGGGGCCGCTTCGCGAATCGCGGAGAGCATGGACGTGTAATAGGAGAATTTGAGCCACGGATGAAGCCCGCCGACGATGTGGAGTTCGGTCGCCCCGGCCTCCTCCGCCTTGATCGCTTCTTCGGTCACCTGTTCGACGGACATCTCGTAGGCCCCGTCCTGGTCCTTCTTGCGATGGAACGCGCAGAAGGAGCAGCTCAGGGCGCAGATGTTCGAGTAGTTGATGTGCCGATTCACGTTGTAGTACGCGATACGGCCGTGCATTCGACGTCGCACGAGATCGGCGAGTCGGCAGACCCCGTGGACATCGGGAGTCTCGTAAAGAAGCGCGCCGTCATCGAGGGAGAGCCTTCGTCCTTCGTTCACCTTTTCGCCGATCGCTTCCAGCGACGGATCGGTGAAGCGGATCGGAGCGGCGGTATTGGCGACATCGTTGATCATGGGGAAGCATTGTAGGCGGATCGGGAGGGGATCCGAGAGATCGCCGGCGCGGTTCGCTCGCCGGAGCATTTCGGATTCGGTGGGGTTCCCGGACCTCATCGGACGACTGTGAGTCCTTTCCGGGCTTCTCTGGTTCATTCCTTCGGGAGGAGTCCTGCAGTCGGTGCTCCGGAAGGCCGATTTCACAAGATACGGAGATCGCCCCATCCAGCCGACGGCGGTCGCCTTCGGAAGGCTCGAGTCGTTGAGAAACCGCGGAACCGAATCATGAACCACGATCAAAACGAACAGCAGATCCCCATGGACCAGGTCGCCGGTGAGTCGGCGTCATCCGACGCGTCGGAGGCGCCCCGTTCCGCAAGCGGGGACGTGCTCTCCTTGATCGAAGATGTGGAACGTCATCTCACGAGGATTCGGGACGTGCAGAGCCGGCAGGAGACCGAGTTCGAGGATCTCGCCGAACGTCAACGAAAGGTCGATCTGGCGGAGAAGGAATTCGATGGCCGTCGTCGCGAGGTGGAGGAGGCTGCCACGGCTCTGGATGCCGCTCGGGAGTCCATGAGCACGGAGCGTTCGGAGATCGACGGGCTTCGGTCCGATCTGGAAGGCCGGGAGTCACGATTCTCCGAAGAATGCGCGACGTTCGAGCGATCGAAACAGGAATTTGAAACCGCCGGCGCCGAGATGGCGACGGAGCGTGCGGCGTTGGAGTCGAGAGACGCAGAGATCGCGGAGCGTGAACGAACCATCACCGAAGAGCGACAGGCGCTGGACGCGCTCCGTGACGAGATCGAGGCTCGGGAAAACGCCTTTGCAGATCGTTCGGCGGCGGCGGATGCCGCTCTCGCAAGCGTCGGCGAGTTGGAAGCGGAAGTCGGCCGGTTGTCGGAGTCCGTGGAGACCCAGGCCGCAGCCCACCGGGAGGCGATGAGCACCGCCGAAGAGACCACCGGCCGCCATCGCACGGCCTTGGAATCGGTCGGCGCCGACCTGGAGTCCGCACAGGCGGAGCTCGAGGCGGCCCGCAACGCCCACGAGTCGTCCTGCAGTGAGCTGGACTCCCTTCGAAGCCGGACGGCCGCCGCCGAAGACGAGAAGTCGCAACTGCAGCAGGCGATGTCGTCGCTCGAAGAGCGATGTACCGAACTCGACGAAGCTGCCGGTCGGAGCGTGGAACTCGAATCGGAACTCGAAGAAGCGAATGAAAAGGTCACGGCGCTTGAATCGACGATCGAGGAGGATCAGCGACAGCTCGAACTGGCCGGTGAGAAACTCACCGAACTCGCCAAGGCGATCTCCGAGCAGGCTCCCCGATTGGAACGTGGGACCGCAGCCATCGCGTTGATGTCGCAGCACCAGGAGACCATCGCGAAACTCGAGGCGAGACTGGCCGAGGACGGAACCGATGCCGCCAACGCGGTCGCGAAGGTTCGAGATACCTTTGAAGCGAGAATCGCCGAGCTGGAGTCGGCATTGGCGCACGCCTCCGCCCAGGGGGCGGATCCCGCAGCGCTCGAAGCGGCGCTCACCGCGGCGCGAGGCCCTCTCGAAGCCCGGATCCACGAACTGGAGTCCGGTGGCGGGCTGGATGCTTCCGCGGTGGAGGCTGCGGTCGAGGAAGCGACCACGCCGCTGCTCGCCGAGATCGAGCGACTTCATCAAGACGCGGAATCGAATGATGGTCCGTCGGTCCCGCGGGATCGATATGACTCGGTGAAGGAGCGATGCCGTCGGGCGGAACGTCGAAGCGACGAACTGGAAACGGCACTCTCGATGACCAATGACAAGGGACAGGCTCAGGAGATGGCCAAGCGTCTTCGTGCGAAGGCTGAACGGGTCGGAGAGGCCGCTCGTCATCTGGAGTTGCGAAAGAACCGCTTGCTCGCGGTTCGCAAGGCGATTCGGGCGAGAGGTGGGGATGCGGGTTCGACCCCGGCGTTCCAGGAACTGCAGCGATTGGAAGCTCAACGCAAGGAGCTGTCGCAGGTGCGCGAGTTCCTTTCTCGAAGCGAGCAGCAGATGATTCGACGTTGGGCTCGACCTCGATCCGCGGCGATCGTCGGGTGGGTGATGATCCTGGCGGTGTTGTGTTCGGTCGGAAGCTGGTTCGGTGTCCAGGAGATGGTCCCCATCGCCGGAGCGGCAAGCGTGGAGATTCGCGCCACGCCTCGGGATGGCAAACCGCTCTCCGGGTCCAAGGCTGAATCATGGGCGGAGTGGCATGAAGCGCTCGCGACGGATCCGGCATTCGTACAGGTCGTGTCGAAGCGGCTCGCGGCCCGTGGCATCGCGCCGTCGGGTGGCGAGCCTGCCGTCGCGACGATGCTGGTTGATGATCTGAGCTTCGAATCCGACGGGCCCGGACGACTTCGACTCGTGCTCTCCGGCATGGACCGACGTCTGCTCGCGCCCACGCTCGATGCGGTGGCGACGACCATGGCTTCCGAATCGGCGCGCCAGGCACCCCGTCGCGACGACGGCGCACGGGCCTCCTTGAGCGGCGAACAGACCGCCAATCCCGACGGTGGCTACGCGACGCTGATCGACGGCGCGATCTCGCCCGACGTGCTCACCTTCACCGGACTGATCGCCGGCGGAGCCCTCGTCATGTCGCTGTTGATGATCGGTCTCGTCTACCTCGCGCTGGCTCGGGCGAAGCGGGTCTTCGAGGAATCCGAATCCGGCGGCGGCGAATTCGCCACGTGATGGGGGATTCGATCCGGGGAGCAGGTCCGAGAATTCGATTTTCAACGACCCGGTGATGGGGGGCCGGCAATGGATGCATGGGGTGATCACCGCCCTTCGTCGCTTCCTTTGCGAAGGTCGCGAAAGTCGGGTCTTCCAGCCGTCGATGACTTCTACAGAGGGTGGCCGAAAGTCGTGCCGAGCACCCTCGGAAGGACCTCTTCATGCATCGAATCGATATTCCCAAGGGCTGGCGGCTGGTTGACGAGCGGGACTCGGGTGAACTCCCGGTCTTGAAGTCCGAGTCCGTCGACTCGATTCCCTTTCCGCCACTGGATATCGATTCATCCGGGATCGACGTGGAAGAGGTGCTTCGAGCGGCCGACGAGGCCTCTCGCCGCATGGAAGTGCTGGCTCGCGAACTCGACTGCCTCGGGCTCTTTGACCAGGGCGATGACGGTCCAAGAGCGGCGTGACGCTGGCCACAGGCCGCCAAATCAGGAAACCGCGGCGAATCCGACGGTTCAGATCGACATTCCGCCGTCCGGTCGTAAAATCGATCGGGCGGTGTCTCTTTCTGGGGGCCGTCCCAAGACACTTATCGGAGCAGCCAAGTTGCGAGACGGCATCATGCGAGACGGCATCAGTAGTTCAGTGAGATGCAGTAGTTCAGTGAGATGCGTCGGGCTGCGGTCCGACCGCGGATCGATCTTCGGCCTGGGGGGCGAGGCATCCATTTCCGCGGCATTCGGTCCTCTCCTTCTCCTTCTGGTTTCGGTCCTGCTCACCGCCTCGGCGTCGGCGCAGGTGCGGGTGATGAACTGGAACGTCGCTCGGTTGAATGGTGATCCGGTCGCGATCGAGGATGTCTTCGCCGCGGCGGCCGCCGATGACCAGCCCGGTTTCACGACGGCCCCGGCGATCGTGGTGCTGCAGGAAGTGACCGCCTCATCGAGACCCGTGATCGAGAACATCATTCAGGATGCGATTCCCGGCGTCGAATACGCTTCCGCGACCTTCACGGTGGAGAGTTCTGAAAACGGCTCGGGTGGAGCGCAGATGCTCCTCTACCGGACGGATCTCTTCGAGGAGATCGAGAGCGGGCACCGCGACATCGCGACGGGAGCCGGTCGAAATACCGATCGCTGGCAATTGCGATTGAACGCCTCGGACGACGATGCGGGGATCATCTGGGTGTACGGCAGTCACCTCAAGGCGAGCAACTCGTCATCCGACGCGGAGATCCGTCGGCAGGGAGCGGTGGCCATCCGGAACGACGCCGATTCACTCCCCAATGGTTCGAACATCATCTACGCCGGTGACTTCAACCTGTACAGCAACAACGAGCCGGCCTACGCGGAGTTCCTGTCGTCCGGCAGCGGACAAGCGAACGACCCCTACGGAACGGGTGGTTGGGGTGGAAGCGGAAATGCGATCAAGCACACGCAGAGCCCCCGATTGAGCGGGGGAGCGCTCGTGGGCGGCGGCATGGACGACCGTTTCGACTTTCAGTTGTTCACGGATGCGTTGATCGACGGCAATGGTTTCTCGCTCATGTCCGAGACGTGTCGGTCGTTGGGCAACGATGGGAATCACTACAACATCGCCATCAACACCGGGACGAACTCGTACTACCCATCGCAGATATCCCGCTCGAATTCGCTCGCCGATGCGCTCTTCGACGCCAGCGATCACATCCCCGTGTTGACGGATCTGCAGATCCCGGGACTCCTGTCCTGCGTGCTCGACGGCTCACTCGGCCGGGTGGTGAGCGGGGGAAGTGATTCGGTCGCGTTGCTGGTCGCCAATGCTCGCGCGGTCGCCACACCCGATGCTTCGGCGCCGCTCGAGTACGTCGCCAAGGGTGACGGAATTCTGATCGGCGGCGGATCGGGACTCGCACCGCTGCTGCCGAGTTTCGACTCGCAGATCTTCTCCCTTGCCGAAGGCATGACCGGAGAATTCGAGGCCGTCATCGAGGTCGACGCGACCAGCGCTGGCGTGTCGCAGCCTTCATACGAACTTCAGACCTCGGGATTCGCGATCCGACCGGCGGTTCCTTCCTGGAGTGGCGACTCGCTGGTCGTCGAACGGGTCGCCGAGGCCGAAGCATCCGGAGATTCCGGCGTCATCTTCATCGACGTCCCGGTGTTCAATCTGGGTTGGGATGCCTTGCAGTCGAGCCTTGATCTCGACGCGGCGAGCGGCCTGGCGAACGGGTTCTTCATCTGGGAGGGCCTCGGAAGCGTGGTCGACGCCAGGGCCGGAACCCTCCGATTCGGTTTCAACACCGGTGGTGCCGCTGATGGCCAGCACGTCGCCGACGTCACCATTCAATCGACGGATGAAGACGTTCCCGGGGAAACGACCCACTATCTCACGATCCAGCTGCAGGTCACGATCGGAGACGACGACGTGGTTCCCGGAGACTTCAACGGCGATGGATTCGTGAACGGTGCCGATCTGGGGCTGCTGCTCGGGGCCTGGGGTCGGTGTGCGGGCTGTCCGCAGGACCTCAATGAGGATGGATTCGTGAATGGCGCCGATCTGGGACTGCTGCTCGGATACTGGACCGGTTGAGTCCGGGAACCAAAAACAGGAATTTCGGAACCCGAATCGTGCCGATTCTCGAATACTTGCGGACGCGAACGTCCGGGGGTTGTAATTTGAAGTATCCGCCGACCCGGCTGCCTTTTTCTTTCCGGAGTGTTCTCGTGTTCAAGAACTCAATCACGACCTCATTGCTCGTCGCCGCCCTCTCCTTCCATCTGGCCGGGGCCACGATCGCCGACGAGTTGGTGGTCGTCGCCGATCGCGACAACACCCTCTTCCAGTCGGATTCCGGAGGGCTCTCCTCCGGCTCGGGGCAGCATCTCTATGCCGGGCGAGTGAACTTCGCGGAGAACGACAACTGGGAACGGCGAGCGATCCTCCACTTCGATGTTTCAAGCATTCCGGAGGGTTCGAACATTCTCGAGGTCACCATGCGAATGCAGGTCACCCGAACGCCCCCCCAGCCTCCGATCAATCTGCTCTTCGAGTTGCACGCATGCCTCGGCGAATGGGGTGAAGGCGGGTCCTCCTCGGGCGGAGGTGCCGGAGCGCCGTCTCAGGTGGGTGATGCGACCTGGTACCACACCGTCTATCCCAAAGTGAACTGGTCGAATCCGGGCGGTGACTTCACGGCGACGTCGAGCGGAACCACGATCGTCAATGAGAATGGTCCCTATGTGTTCTCTGGTGACGGATTGGCATCGGATGTCCAGAGATGGGTCGATGGCGAAGCCAATTTCGGTTGGGTCATGACCGCCGATGTCTCCGAGCTTCGGAGCGTTCGACAGATCGCCAGCCGTGAGAACGGAAACGCATCGCAGCGTCCGACCCTCACCGTGATCTACGAAGAGGGATCCGACGACATTCCCGGTGACTTCAACGGGGACGGTCTCGTGAACGGGGCGGATGTCGGACTGCTGCTCGTGGCCTGGGGACCCTGCCCCGGATGTCCGGAGGATCTCGACGGCAACGGCATCGTCAACGGAGCGGACATCGGTCTGCTGCTGGTCAACTGGACCGGCTGAGTTTCGTGATTTGATGGTGTGACGCCGTACCGGCCCGATATCCTTCGAAGAGGGGAATCTCCGGGGGATTCCACGTCACTGCAGGTGATGACGACGGAGAACTTCGGAGCTCGCACCGTGCCGATCAACGCACGATCCCGGTTTCTGCATCCAGCCTTGACGATGATCATGATCATCGTCGTGCAGATGATGCCGTCGGGCGTCGCCATCGCCGCTGAATCCGAATACGTCGATGCAGGACGCGGAAATGTCCGGGTGGTCCGTCCGTCGGATTTCGATCCTTCGGAGCCGCTGCCGCTCATCGTGCTTCTGCACGCCTTCGGCTACTCGGCTGAGTTCGAGGAGTCGTACCTTCAGCTCTCCGACCAGGTCGATTCGCAGCGGTTCAT
Organism: Phycisphaera sp. TMED9; assembly: GCA_002167845.2. Lineage (GTDB taxonomy): Bacteria > Planctomycetota > Phycisphaerae > Phycisphaerales > SM1A02 > UBA12014. Next base: position 87,213 of record NHBO02000064.1, read on the forward strand.
CCTCTGCCTTCCCAATGGTTCGCGGAATCTGACGCTTCAGCGATATTGGAACGCGACCGATGCCTGTTGCGACATCTTTGGACAGGGCCCCGACGACTCGGGATATCTCCGAGGGCTCATCGACGTCATGTCGAGTGCCTATGAAGTCGACCCTCGACGCATTCATCTCGTGGGTCACTCCAATGGCGGCTTCATGGCGCATCGAATGATCTGTGACCACCCCGGCCTGTTCGCCGGGATCGCGACGCTGGCCAGCGCGACTTTCAATGATCCGAACGCTTGCGTCTTCGGGGAACCGGTGCACGTCCTTCAGGTTCATGGGACGAGCGACTTGGTGATCCTCTACGGCGGTGGCTGCCTGGTCGGCGGGTGTTACCCGTCCGCCGCTCAGACCCAGCGGTATGTCGCCGACGACAACGGATGTGGAAGAACTCCCGACGAGCCACCCGAACCGATCGACCTCATCTCGTCGATTCCGGGAGACGAGACGACGGTGACGGTGTTCGCGGAATCGTGCGATCGAGGTGGGGCGGCCGAACTCTGGACCATCCCCGCGGTCGGGCACAATCCGCCTTTCGGCAACCGATTCTCGGAAGAGGTCGTCGCCTGGCTGCTGGCACGCCCCCGGCCACGAACCGATGGAGATTTGAACGGGGATGATCGGGTCGACTCTTCCGACGTCGGCCTGTTGCTCGCAGACTGGGGCCCCTGCGCTGGTTGTGACGCGGACTTCAACGGCGATGAGGTCGTCGATGGTTCCGACCTCGGGTGGATCAGCGTCAACTGGTCCCCCTGAATCTCCGCTCGAGCAGGTCCGTCGAGTATTCGTGACTCCGGATCCGAACGGACGGTGAAGTCAGGCCCCGAGTCGATGAATCTGATCGTTCTGCGCTGCTTCCTCCGACTTCTTTCGAAAAATCGAGACCAGCCTGGATCGAAGGGGAGCTGGGCGTCGTGGGATGACCCTCGGCGCGGCTTGCCGGCTGACCCGGCGATCGAGTTGGGATGTTCGGCCATGGAATGAACGACGCCCGCCGGAAAGGCGGACGTCGTTCAAAGGCCGAGGTGGGATTCGAACCCACGAATCACGGATTTGCAATCCGTTCCCTTAGGCCACTTGGGTACTCGGCCGGGGCTCCAAAGTATATCGGATGAACATCGGCGGACCGCCGGTCGGAATCCCCGATTCGCCGCGATTGATGAGGCGCTGCTCGCTCGGAGAGGCCGATTCGGCCCGCAGTCCATCCCGGACCCGCGATTCGTCGTAGCATCCGGACATGATCATGACTCGATTCCACGTCTGGCTTTCACTGATCTGCGCGGCTGGTCTGGTTCCCACATCGGCGGCCTCGCAGGAATCGCCGACGAATTCGGAAACGCCCGGGGCTTCGGAGACCGCTCCAGCCTCACCACCACCCACCCGGCGAGTCGTCGTGCCGAGTGATGCGGGCGAGCTTCGCCGGGCGCCGCTGCTCCGCGAGGGCGGCTTTCTGGTCAAGGTCGAGGGCGAGATCGAGCGCAATGCGCGGCTCGGGGTGTACGTCTACTCGCCGCTCGCCACCGCGACCGGTGGGATCCGACGAGAGCTGATTCTCCTGCCGAGCCGCGGGCTCGATGACCTGGTACGTCTCGAGTCGGTGCAGTCGACGGCGACGCGGGGCAATCCGATCGCCGGGGTCTATGAAGTCACCGGAAAGGTGCTGGTGTTTCAAGGAAGGAACTTTCTGCTTCCCGAAGCGATCGTCCCACTGACCCGCATCGAGAGATCTTCCGACGAGAAGACCGATTCCTCATCGCAGGCAGTCGCGCAGGCCGATGCGGAGCCGACGACCGAGCCTGATTCCGAAGTCGATTCGGAAGAGCGCGACTATGCCGCCGAGATCGACGCGCGGCTTCAAGAGCGGATCGGCGCCGTGCCCCGGAGTCTCGACGTCCTGGCGGCACCGCCGGCCGAGACCGCATCACTTCGAGCGGGCACCCGCTTCGTCCAGCGCCGAGGCCAGGTGGTCCGCGATCCCGGAAGCGGCATCTGGCGATTCGTGCTCGAGGGCGACGGCCGAAAGGGCGATGCAGTCAGTCTCGACCTGCTGCCCTGCCTGGAGCTTGAACGACTCGTCCGTCGCACCAGGCAGGCGGGGGTGGGAAGGCCGGTTCTGCTCAGCGGCGTGGTCACGATCTTCCAGGGACGGAATTACCTGCTTCCCACGGCCGTTCAGCAGCCCATGGAAGGCCGGAGCATCGGCCCCTGAGGCGACCCGGCGCCTCGAGCGGCGAATTCCGGAATCCCGAGGCTGCTATCCTCTGCGGCTCGTCATTTCAAAACACTCGAATCAGGAGATCACCGTGGCCTACCCCCAGGCAACCATCGAAACCAACAAGGGCACCATCACCGTCGAACTCTGGGACGACGTGGCACCCGGGCATGTCAAGAACATGCTCGACCTCGGCGCCGATGGTTTCTACGACGGCCTTGGTTTTCATCGCATCCTCGACAACTTCGTGATTCAGGGCGGCTGCCCGAACACCAAGGAAGGCGCCAACGGCATGCCCGGAACGGGCGGCCCCGGCTACAACGTCGATGCGGAATTCAACGACCGCAAGCACGAAGAAGGTGTTCTCTCGATGGCGCGTTCCGCCGATCCCAACAGCGCGGGGAGCCAGTTCTTCATCTGCCTGAGCCGCGGCGGCTGTCAGCACCTCGACAACGAGTACACGGCCTTCGGCAAGGTCATCGACGGCATGGACGTGGTCGAAGCGATCGCGAACGTCGAGAAGGACCACAACGGCTTCCCGACCGGCGACATGCCCCGCATGACCGGTGGCATCAAGGCCGTCGCGAACGCCTGACCCACCAACCGTTCGATCGGGCCATCCGATCAACCGACACCCACGAACCGCCCCTTCGAGCGCCCGCGCATTCGAAGGGGCGTTCTTCGTTTTGCGGCGTTTCCGTCAACGCGTTCGTCGTTCGTCGCTGGTGTCTTCGACCTCGGGTGACCACCACGTGGCGATCCGACGATCGGATCGGGCGATGCCCGGATCCTGCGGGGGAGCGGGGACGAGACTCATGCGGGTGATGACCGGGGGGGTGGTCGGCTTGCCCGCGGCGGCATCCTCGATCTCGACGTCGGCGGTCTTGGCGATGGTCTCGGCGCCATCCACCGCGAACCCGAACGCGCAGTACTGCCCGTCGAGCCGGGCGGTGCCTTCGCGTCCCAGGCAGAAGAAGAACTGGCTCCCCGCACTGTCGGGGTGATCGGCCCGAGCCATCGAGATGACGCCGAGGTCGTGGGCGAGCGTGGAATTCTCCATCGGAAGATCCCAGCCCGCACTGCCTTCACCGGTACCGCTGGGATCACCACCCTGGATCACGAATCGACGGCCGGTGCGATCGAAGTGAACGACGCGGTGGAACGTGGTGTCGTCGTAGAACCCGTTCTCGGCGAGATGACGGAAGTTCCACGCGGTGTTGGGCGCGGCTTCGGGGGCGAGGGCGACGAGGATCTCTCCCGCATCGGTCTCGACCCGCACGTCCCGATCGGGGTAGATCCGAAACCCGGTCAGGACCGGCGGCTCGCCTGGATCCCAGTCCGGCGAGAGTTTCATCTTCTCCAGTTCCGCGACGTCTTCTTCGTCTTGGGGATCGAGCGTCGTGTCGCCGAACCCGATGATGCGGGTGTACCGGGTGTCGGTTCCGGGGCGGAAGTCACGGGTGGTGCGAACCGGGGTTCGGCCGATCATGGGTTGGACGACCAGCGGTGTGCCCGTCGCCATCCCGTCGGCGACCACCTGGACCCGCGCGGCCTGTTCCAGATCCGCGATCGCGGGCAGCGCCGCGATCAGATCGAATTCGCCGGGCATCCCGCCATTGGCACTGTCCAGAACGGTTCCGTCCGTATCGATCAGCACCAGGTCGAATCCGCCTTCGGGGGAGACGGTGCGACCTCGGAGGGAGAGCACCACCGGGATCGGCCGACCGATCCGGTTGTAGAGCCGCTTGGGTTGGAGCAGGTCCTGGGTGATGCCGGACGCCTGGGCGACGGTGGCCGGACCGGGGAGGATCGAGCTGGAGCCATTCGCCGGAGTCGTGAACAGACATCCGAGGAGCAGCATGCCCGAGAGGCGCCGGAGGAGGGGCTGGTGGGATCGGTGGGACATCGGAAGGCTCCGGAGACGGTGATCCGGACGACTCGCACGATGGAAGTCCTCGGGATCCGTAGAATGAGGGCCGAATGACGACCGGCCTCACCAGAAACGATATCGCCTCCACCCGACTCATCGTCGGTTTGGAGATCCACGTCGAGTTGTCCACCCGCTCGAAGATGTTCACCAGAGCGGCGAATCCGGCCTGTCCGGAGTTCGAGGACGCCGAGCCGAACACCCTGGTGGATCCGCTGGTGGCCGCCCTGCCCGGCAGCCTTCCGGTCATGAACCGCCGAGCGGTCGAGATGTCGGCGATGGTGGGGATGGCGCTGGGCTGCTCGATCGCCGAGCACGCGAAGTGGGATCGGAAGAATTACGCCTATCCGGATCTGCCCAAGGGCTACCAGATCAGCCAGTACGACCTTCCACTGTGCTTTGACGGGGCGGTCGACATTCCGTCGGTGAGCGCCGATGCCGATGGCGGGATGCGTCGAATCGGCATCACTCGGGCACATCTCGAGGAGGACACGGGCAAGCTCGGGCATGAACTTCCCGGAGGGGTTCGCTACTCGGGAAGTCTGGTGGATCTGAATCGGGCCGGAACACCACTGCTCGAGATCGTGACCGAACCCGACTTCGATTGTGCGGAAGACGTGGTGACCTTCGCTCGGGAGCTCCGTTCGATCTGCCGGTTCCTCGGCGTGACCGAAGGGGTCATGCAGAAGGGCCACATGCGGTTCGAGCCGAACATCAACCTGGTGATCGACACCACCGACGGTCGGGAGTTCCGGACACCGGTGATCGAGATCAAGAACCTCAACAGTTTTCGAGCGGTCGACGGCGCGATTCGCCACGAGACCGAACGTCAGCTCGAGGAGTTCCTCAGCACCGGGCGGGTCATGGGCATGGGAATGAAACAGACGCGAGGCTGGGATGACGACCGTCTGGTGACCGTCCTGCAGCGTGAGAAGGAAGACGCGCACGACTACCGGTATTTTCCGGAGCCCGATCTGGTTCCCGTCGAGATGGACGAGGCCTGGAAGGATCGGATTCGAGCGTCGATTCCCGAACTGCCGATCGCCCGGCGAGCGCGGTATCACGACGAGTTCGGTCTTCCGGAGAAGGACGCGTCCGCCTTGATCGATGACCAGGGCCTGTGTCACTTCTTCGAACGAACCGTGGACGCCCAACTGGCCGTGGCCGATCCGCCGAGTTCACGGAATGCAGGGCATGACAGTGCCAAACTGCTCTTGAATCAGATGGCCAAGAAAGCCAACGAATCGGGGGTGGTCGCGCACGAGATCGGCATCACCGCCGAGCAGGTCGGAGAGTTGCTCGCCTTGCGCCGCTCGGGGGAGCTCCCGACGCAGGCGATCGATCGGCTTCTCGAGCTCGCCTCGGAATCCCCGCAATCCGTCGCGGAACTCGCGGAGGCGAACGACCTGCTCGCGATCCGTGATGAAGGGGCGATCGAGGGGTGGCTCGCGGAAGCGGTGGTCGCTCAGCCGCAAGCGGCCGAAGATGTCCGAAACGGCAAGGATGCGGCGATCGGGCGACTGGTCGGCGCGGTGATGAAGGCGTCCGGTGGACAAGCGGATGCGAAGGACGTTCGAGAGCGACTCTTCGCGATGCTCCGCGACGGGTGAAACACGGCATCGTTGGTTGCAGAAGCTCGTTGCAGGACTGATCACGTACTCTGAGGACCCGGGGCTCCCGGGACGATTGGAAGAACCATGCAGGAAGACCTTTCCGAGATTCTGCTCGACTCCGACTCGATCGCTCGACGAGTCGAGGAGATCGCTTCGGAACTCGGCCGGCGGTTGGCGCCGCTCGCCGAACGGGATGAACCGGTGGTTCTGGTCCCCGTGCTCACCGGGAGCCTGGTGTTCACGGCCGACCTGATCCGCCATCTCCCACAGAAGATGCGGCTCGACGTGGTGACCGTCTCGAGTTACGCGGGAGCGACGACGGAGAGTCGAGGCGCCACGCTCCGCGGGGCCGTCCCCGAAGATCTGGCCGGTCGGCACGTGGTTCTGGTCGACGACATCTTCGACACGGGCAACACGCTGAGTCTGCTCGACGGTCTGGTGAAGGAACGCGGGGCGGCGAGCGTCACCATCTGCGTTCTGCTGGCGAAGCCCTCGCGGTACGAAGTCGAACTTCGGCCCGATCTGATCGGCTTCGAGATTCCCGACGCCTTCGTGGTCGGATACGGACTGGACTACGACGGGCTGTACCGCAACCTTCCGTTCATCGGAATCCTCAAACCGGAGGCGGTCAAGTGACCGGAATCGCGGGACTGGATGAAGAGGACGAGACGCGTGCTCCGTTCAGTGGGGACGGCGACGCGGTGCTGGCGGTGGAGGATCATCCGCTCATCGTGTCCTCGCTGATCTCCGACGGAGAGATCGTTCTGATGGTGATTCGTCCGAGCCTCTGGATGGTCAGCCTCTGGTCGATCGGCGCGCTGGGCGTGATCGCCGGGATGGTCTTCGCGTTGGCGTGGGCGTCCAGTTTCTCCTGGGCGGGCTGGACCGAGCAGCAGGCGTTCGGCCTTGGTCTGGTGCTGGCCGGAATCAGACTCGTCTGGCAGTTCCTCGACTGGATGAATCGTCTCTACGTATTGACGGACCGTCGCGTCATTCGACGTCGCGGCATTTTTCAGGTCGATGTGTTCGAAGCGAGGCTTGATCGAATCCAACAGACCTCGGTGCTGCAACTGGTTCGGGAACGAGCCTTCGGGTTGGGGACCGTCGCCTTCGCCACGGCGGGAACCGGAACCCTCGATGCACTCTGGGAAGCGATCGAAGATCCCTTCACCGTGCACCGCGCCGTCACGCAGGCGATCGATCGATACGGGCGTGGGTCGGGTGGCGTCTAGGGAGCCGGCGTTCGGGCGGCGATGACTTCGGCGATCGTCTTCGACTCGACGACGATGAATCCCTGATCCGGGCGGATCACCGATCGGTGGGGAGCGTTCGTCGATCCGACCGAACCGATCGGGCCGAGCACCGCGATTCCGCCATTCATCGTTCGAGCGAGATCAAGTCGTTTCAATCCGGCATCCGTGACGTCGTTGGTGATGACCGGACGGGGGCTCTCCAGGAAGTCGAGGGTTCCTGCGCTCGCGGCGGCGGCGCCCGTCACCAGAACGGCGGTGGCGATGCTGATGGTTCCGACCAGCCCGCGGACCCAGCGATCGAGCGGCATTCGAAAGACCAATACTGCCAGAAGAACGGCCAGCATCGCGGCGACCGTGTCCGCGGCGGCGACGTCTCTGACCACGTCCACCCAGACGGTCTCACCCGGATTCGCATCCTCGAAGGTCGGCCGCCGGGTCAATGCGGCGACGCTGACGATGCCGATGTCCGCGGCGGCCACGAGGGCGGCGGCGATTCCCGCGGCGATGCGAGCCGCGGGTTTCGGCGGTGCCAGGCCGGGACGCATCGGTCGCGCGGCCACGATCCCCGCGATGGGCGGAATCAGGAGTGCCATCGCGGCGGCGAAGAAGAGTGGTTCGACCACGCCTGCTTCGTACAACGCTCGAATCATGGCACCCGGCATGCGAGCACCGGTGACGAAGGTCTGTCCGAGCGGCCGGAGCATCTCACCCATGCCGAGCCAGCGTTCGATGCCGGCCCGCTCGGCGACCGAGCCGAGTGCGAGGATGCCCACGCCCGAAGCCAGCGTCACGAAGGCGACCAGTCCCAGTCGAACGCCGTCTCGAGCCGGATCATCCGGACGAAGGGATCCCTGAGCGATCGCGGCGGACGCGATGTCGGCCGCGGCGCGTCGGCGAGCCGACGATCCGCTGCGACGTCGGGTGCTGGGTCCGGGTTCGGGGACGATGTTGGGCATGGGGTGGAATGTGTCTCGTCGAGTGAGGAGAGGTTGGTTGAAAACCGTCGGAACTCAGTCTTCGGGAATCTCGCCGGCCCAGGACACGAGCGATCGCGGGTTGGGCAGACTGTTGGCGATCGACTCGAGCGCCGCGCGATCGTCTTCCGAAAGATCATCGGCCTTCGGCGCCACGATCTCCAACACCGCGTAGAGATCGCCGGCCTGCTTCTTCGCGTCGACCACGCCCTTCCCCTTCAGGCGGAGCTTGGCACCGCTTCGCACGCCGGGGGGGACCTTCAAGGTGGCGGTTCCCTTCATGAGGGGAACCGTCACTTCTCCTCCCAGGATGGCCTCCGCGACCGTGATGGGGACGACGATGCTCAGATCCAAGCCGTCACGAGTGAACCATGGGTGGCGACCGACCTTGATCTGAAGCAGCAGATCACCGCTCGGTCCGCCGTTGGATCCGGGAAGTCCCTTGTCCCGAATTCTCAGCGTGCTTCCGGTCTGGACACCCGCGGGAATGCGAACGTCGATCGAGGTGGGCGTGCCGTCCTGAGCGGCGATTCGAATGGTCTCGGTCCCGCCGAACGCCGCGGCGGCGAAACCGACTTCGAGTTCGTGTTCGAGGTCTCGTCCCTTGGTCGGTCCGGCGGGTCGTTCTCCGCCCATGCCACCGCCGAACCCGCCGAAGCCAGCGAAGCCTCCGCCTCCGCCACCGCCGCGTCGCGATCGCCCTCCGAAGGACTCGCCGAAGATCGACTCGAAGTCGTCGGGCGTGACGTTCTGCCACGGGCCTGGTCCGGCTTGTCCGGGCGACTGCCCGTCGGCTCCGGCATGGCCGTATCGATCGTAGCGCGACCGTTTCTCGGTATCGGACAGCACGTCGTAGGCGGCCTGGATCTCGTTGAATCTCGTCGCGGCGTCCGCATCCTGATTGAGGTCGGGATGGAATTTCCGCGCCAGTTTCCGATGGGCGTTCCGGATGGCTTCCGGACTCGCCCCACGGTCGATTCCGAGGACTTCGTAATGGTCTTTTTGGTCGGACATGGCGGACTGTGAATTATAGATGACCCTCGGCCGATCGCCGACTCTCGTTTATCGGCTTTTCCCCACGTCGGGGGTGAAGCCGTCGGGGTAGCATCCCCTCTATGGCATCAAGAGGTGACGTATCCCTGCCCGTCATGACGTCTGGGGCCTCCGCGGCTCCAGCAGGCGGGCCCGTGGCGAAGAGCCGGATGGAGAAGCGGCGATTCATCGTCCTGCTCATCGTCCAGACCCTCATGATCGTCCACGTGATTCAGTGGTTGATCATGGGAACGACGGTGGCGCCGATCGAGCCCAGCGAGTCGATTCAGACCGTTCGAGAGGGCGTGATCACGGTCGGGTTCATCTTCTTCCTTCTCGCGATCGGTTCGACCCTGATTCTCGGCCGCTTCTTCTGCGGCTGGGGATGCCACGTGATTCTGCTTCAGGACTTCTGCGGGCGACTTCTTGCTCGGTTCGGATTGAGACCCAAGCCGTTCCGATCACGTTTGCTCGTGTGGATGCCGCTGGCGCTCGCGCTCTACATGTTCGTCTGGCCCGTGGCGTATCGATTCCTCGTCGCCCCATGGGTCGGTGGATTGTCGCCCTGGCCGGGTTGGTCCTGGGAAGTCACCACCGAGAATTTCTGGGTCACCTTTCCCGGTCTCGCCATGTCGATTCCCTTCCTGCTGATCTGCGGCTTTCTCACCGTGTATCTCCTCGGTATGAAGGGGTATTGCACCTACGCCTGTCCGTATGGCGGCTTCTTCGCACCCGCCGAACAAGTGTCGCCGGTGAGAATCCGCGTGAACGATGACTGCGAGCATTGCGGTCACTGCACCGCCGTCTGCACCAGCAACGTCCGGGTGCACGAAGAGGTCGAAGCCTTCGGCATGGTCGTCGACCCGGGGTGCATGAAGTGCATGGACTGCGTGAGCGTCTGTCCGAACGACGCACTTTCGCTGGGCCTCGGTCGGCCGGCGATTTCCGTCGATGCCGTCGAGAAGGCGGAGAAAGCGGAAAAGACCAACGCCGGTTCTCGGTACGACCTTTCCTGGCCCGAAGAAATCGTCTTCGCGCTGCTCGCGGTCGGTCTGCTGTTCTCCATCCGGGGGGCCTACGCCCTGCCACTTCTGTTTGCGAGCGGCGTCGCGGCCTGCGCCACGTGGATCACCTGGAAGGCGTGGCGGATGCTTCGTGATCCGAATGTCTCGTTCCACCGCATGGCGCTCCGACGAGACGGTCGTTACCGCCCCGGTGGGATCGGGTTCCTGGCCTTCGCGGCACTCATGCTTGGGTTCGCCGCCTGGACCGGCGCCGCCAACTTCGCGGCTCAGATGGCATTTCGATACGACGAGAAGGTCATGACTCCGCCCGGCATCGTCTTCACATCCGGATACGTCGTGCCGGAGGCCGCGGTCGCTGCGAATGCCGAGGCGTCGCTGAAGTGGTATCGCCGAGCGTCATTCATCGGAGATGGCGGTTGGTCGCCCATTCCAGCGTATCGGCAGATGTTCGCGGTTCGTGAAGCGTGGCTTCAATCCGTTCAGGGCCGGTTCAAGCCGGCCATGGCGGAGTTGGATGACACCATCGAGCGTCTGGGAATCAACGAGGATCTCGCGATGGCGCGGAGTCGGATTCTCCGGATGGTCGATCCGACCCAGGTCGATGCGTGGTACGGCAAGGTTCTCGAAGAGCATCCGACGTGGATGTTGCTTCGTGATGAACGAGTCATGTGGCGCTTGGAGGAGATGACTCCGCAGAGCGCCATCGCGGAGGCGCGAGTCGGACTGGCGGCGATGCCCGATGAACTTCTTCCCAAGCGCCGACTGGCCGTGCTTCTGGTCGATCATGGAAATCAGAGCGAGATCGCGGAAAGCGCCGATCTCACCGAAGCCACGCTGCAGGTCGAGCCGGAGAATCCGAACGCCTGGCGTGCGTTGGCGCTCGCCCGAGCGAAGACCGGGGATTTCGAGCGTGCGGAAGCCGCCATGCGGGAGGCCATTCGACTCGCGGGCGGAGACTGGCGATTGCGTCACCAGTTCGCGCTTCTGCTCAACGAACGAATGAAGCGGGCCGAAGCGGAAGCCGAGTTGGCCGAGTCGATTCGATTGTGGGAGCTGGCCGGCGGCGAGGTGATCGGTGATCGGCCGGTGCTTCCGGATCCCTTCGCCACGACTCCGCTCGGGCCGCAGATGGGACCGGAGCGACCTTCGTCACCTTGACTCGGTGTTGAAGCGGCGGCCTCGCCGTCAGTCTCGGTCGATCTTGATCAGGCGCGGGCGGCGGCATCGAGGCCGGCGAGCAACTGATAGAGATCCTGACTGCTGTCGGCTGCATAGGCGCGGGATCGGACGCTCGGATCCGACATGAACTTGCTGATTCGACCGAGGGCCTGAATGTGGTCGGCGATTCGATCGGCAGGACTCGCCAGCAGGACGATCATCCGAACCCGTTCGCCGTCGATGGCGTCGAACTCCAGCGGCTCCGACGGAATTCCAATGGCCATGGTGATCTCCCGGACGCCCGGGCATTTTCCATGGGGGATCGCGAGTCCCTCTCCGATTCCGGTCGAACGCTGACCTTCGCGTTCCCAGACCGTCTTGCGGAAGTTCTCGGCATCGGTCACGGAACTCGAGGTACAGACGAGATCACAGAGCTCATCGATCACGGCGCGTTTGGAATCGCCGTCGAGCGGGACCTTGATGAGTTCAGGCTTGAGAATTGAATTGAGGTCGAAGGCCACGGGTGTACTCCGCCGGGCGGGCCGGTCAGGCAAAGGAGAATCCGACGATCGTAGCAGTCTCGGGGTTGAATATCGCGGCCTTGGCGAAAATCCGAGCCAGCCGGTCGTGGCGGTCAGGCGCTATCGGGCGTCGAGTCGCCTTCGATTTTCGGAGATTCCCCGGGGATTTCGGGCTCCAGATCGAGCTCCGCATCGTCCATGCGGTCCGCCTCGGCGGTTCCCGGGCGGTCCGACTTCAGGAGAACGGCGTGGAAGCTTCCGTCATGGATCCGGGCGGGGGGGTCACCGGGCATGCCGGCGGGGAAACGCTGAGTGGCATTGCGGCAATCCAGGCCGAATCGGCGTTCCATCCAGGCGACCATCCGGCGATTCTCCGTCGGTTCCAGACTGCAGGTCGAGAAGAGGATGGCGCCATTCGGCGACAGGAAGGGCTCGGCCTCACGAACGATTCGTCTTTGAAGCGTGGCGATCGATGCGAGGGATTCCCGGCTGAATCGATATTTCGCTTCCGGACGTCGAGGAAGGACGCCGGTGTTCGTGCACGGGACGTCCAAAGCGAGGAGATCGACCAGTCCGATCGCCTTGCCGAGTTGATCCGGCGGAAGCACTTCGATGGTCGGGTGATTCGCGAATCCTCGCTCCAGATCGGCGTAGCGGACGGCATCCACATCGGTGGCGAGAATCATCGCATCGGGGAATGCTTGAGCGAGTTGACGCGTCTTGGTACCTCGTCCGGCACAGAAATCGAGGATTCTCTTGGGCTTCAAGCCGTAGGCGCCGGCGACCGGTTCGGCACTGGCGGGATCCTGCACCCGGCTTCGAGGGTAGGCCTCGAGGAATCGCTCGATTCCCGCACGCCTTGGATTGAAGACGAAGAAGCCGGCTCGATCGTGCGGCGACAAGGGGCCGTCTTCCTCGGCTTCGGGGCGGATCTCTTCCGGATCATCGGCCGTGATGCAGATCGGGGGCCTCACCAGATCGTGGCGGCAGAGCTCCCGGGTCTTGGCCATGCCATGCGCGCCGATCCAATGGACGACGAGGTCTTCGCCATGGCTGGTCTGTTGTTCGAGCCGAAGGACCTCTTCTTCCGCGAAAATGGGTTGGTCGAGGACGATCGCTCTTCCGTCGGAGAGGGGAAGAAGATCCCGGCGTTCATGAAAAGCCTGCGCGTCCGGGTGCTCCGCGGGGAGCGTGTCCTTTCGGAGGCGGGCCACCTTGCGGAGCACGGCATTGACGAGTCCTGCGGCTGCCTGATGGACATGTTGACGAACACGGTTGACCGACTCGTTGATCGCGGCGTGGTCCGGAACCCCATCGAGCAGCAGGAGTTCGGCGGCCCCCGTGAGCAGGGCGGCTCGAACCGCTGGTTGGAGGGTGTGCCACTTTCGATCGATCTGCGAGGACAGCACGGTCTCGAGCGTGATCCACCGTTCCAGAATCGCCGACTCCAGGGCGCGGGCGAAGGCGGCGTCGCGCGGCGACAGCCCTCGGGTGTCCGCGGATCCCAGCGGAAGATCAGGGAACCGCTGGGTCAGCTTGATGAGACGCTCGTGAACCCGGTATCTGGCATCGTTTTGCGAGATGACTGGAGGCGGCGTCTGGCCACGCTTGAATTGTCCGCTTGGGCGGCCGCCGCGGGTTCGTCGATCATTCATGTGGATCAGGAGGATACCGTCGAAATCGCTTCGGCCGCGGCTTTCAGTGCCGCCGCCTTGTCGGTGCGCTCCCAGGTGAAGGTCCCGGGGCCGCCTTCTCCAGGCTCGCGTCCGAAGTGGCCGTGAGCCGCGGTGACGCGGTAGATCGGCTTGAGCAGATCCAGCTCGCTGATGATTCCCGCGGGGGTGAGCCCGAAGTGTTCGCGGACGATCGCCTCGATGGCCGCTTCGTCGATGGTGGACGTTCCATTCGTATCCACCAGAACCGACGTCGGTTCCGCGACGCCGATGGCGTAACTCAACTGCACTTCGCATTCTTCGGCGAGTTCGGCGGCGACGATGTTCTTGGCGATGTACCGCGCCATGTAGGCGGCCGAACGGTCGACCTTCGACGGGTCCTTGCCACTGAAGGCGCCACCGCCGTGCCGGCCACGTCCGCCGTAGGTGTCGACGATGATCTTCCGGCCGGTGAGGCCGCAATCGCCATGAGGGCCACCAAGTTCGAATTTTCCGGTCGGGTTCACGTGGACCGTGATGTCATCGCTCCACCACTCGCCCAGAATCGGCTTGATGACGTGTTCGATGATCGCGGCCTTCAGCTCGGCCTGCTTGTCGGCACCATTCCACGCCGGGCCGTGCTGGGTCGACAGAACCACGGTACGAACGGCGACGGGCTTTCCTTGGTCGTACTCCACGGTGACCTGGCTCTTGGCATCGGGACGAAGATGCAGGATCACGTTCTCACGACGAACTTCGGCCTGACGGGCCACCAGTTTGTGCGAAAGGTCGATCGGAAGCGGCATCAAGGATTCTGTTTCTCGGCATGCGAATCCGAACATGAGACCCTGATCGCCCGCGCCCTGTTCCGAGGGAGAACCACCGGCCTTGTCCCGGTCGACGCCCTGGTTGATGTCCGGGCTCTGCTGGTCGAGTGAGACGAGGACGGCACAGCTGCGTCCATCGAGTCCCTTCGAGGCGTCGTCGTATCCGATCTCTTCGGCCGTTCGTCGGACGATCTCCGCGATCTCGACATACCCGTCGCACGTCACTTCGCCGGCGATGACCGCCATGCCGGTGGTCACCATGGTTTCACAGGCCACTCGGCACTTTGGGTCGACGGCGATCATGCCGTCCAGGATGGCATCTGAGATCTGATCAGCCAGTTTGTCCGGGTGGCCCATCGAGACGGATTCGGAAGTGAAGAAGTGGGGGCGGTTCGTCATGGTGAAAAGGGCCGGCTGGGAGGACGGGTTCAATCCATTCAACCGATGAATGGATGAAGTAAGAATAACGGGTCGTTGGGCTGGTGGGAAGCCATGATTCGAGGATCTCCGGGTGGCTGACCGGGTGTCGGCACGGATTCAACCTCGCTCCATGTTCCCAGGGACGTCCGAGAACTCAGCATACCGGCATCTCCGGATCTATTGGACTGAACCGAGAGCTCGTTGGCATCGTTTGAGAAAGAACCGGATCGAAAATCGTCCTCGTGACGGGGGCGGGCTACTCTTGTGGTACAGATCATTGACGGTCGAATGCCTCGGCCGCAAACCTCCTTTCGGACCCCCCAGATGCGACCTTCCTGGTTCATCAATTCGGCCTTCCTGACCACCGCGATCGCCCTCACAGGATCGGCGGCGGCCCTGGAACCGGTTGAAGACGCGGGAGCGTCCACGAGGGTGGTGATCCGTGGCACACCGGATCTTCGAATCTTCAGCGATCGCGATGGCGGCTTCTGGTTGGTTCCGGATCCGATGAAGAAGCGGCTCGGGATCGAGGATCTGGTCTCGGCCCGCATCGTCCGAGATGATCTTTCCGCCAACGGCATCGTCGACCTCACCCCTCTGTTCACGATTCCGCCGGCCGATCCGATCGCGGCGTCGGCGCACCGGCTCGACCGGTACTACATCGCCGAATTCCCCACGGCCGCCGCGGCGGCGGAAGTCGTCGCGGATCTGTCACCGCTGGTCACCATCGGCGGGCCGATCGAATCGATCGAGATCGACGGGCTGGGCGGGGTCGCCTCACCTCCCGACGACACCTGGATCATGAGCCAGTACGGGGTTCACAACGTGGGGCAGAATGTTTCGGGTCAGGATGGCGTGGTCGGTGCCGACGTGAACGTCATTCCAGCCTGGGATTGGACGATCGGTTCCTCGGACGTGGTGGTCGCCGTCCTCGATGCGGGGCTCAGTCCGCATGAGGAGTTCGCGGATCGTCTGCTGCCGGGTTGGAACGTCCCCGACGGGAACGATCAATTCGCCGACGAATGCAGCAGTCACGGAACGCACGTCGCGGGCATCCTCGCGGCGGAAGGCGACAACGAGCAGGGCGTCGCGGGCGTGGCGTGGCGAACTCGCATCATGCCGGTCGTGGTGACCGATGGATGTTCGGGCGTTGAAAGCTGGGTCGCGGAGGGAATCGTCTGGGCCGTCGACCAAGGCGCCGACATTCTCAACATGAGCCTTCAGTATTCGGCGGGAACCCAGGTCCTCGCGGATGCGGTCGCGTATGCGAACACCGCCGGGGTCATTCAGGTCGCGGCCACCGGAAACTCGGGTCAGACCGATGATGTCAAGGCTCCGGCGAGATTCCCGGAGACCATCGCGGTGGCGGCGACGGACAATCGCGATCAACACTGGTTGTCCTCGAGTTCAGGGCCGGAGGTCGATCTCGCCGCTCCGGGCTGGCGTGTCTACTCCTGCACCAACACCTCGAACTACGGATACAAGAGCGGAACCAGCATGGCGACTCCGTTCGTCAGTGGTGCCGTCGCGTTGATGAAGGCCGTCGCGCCCGATCTCGATCCGATCACCGCGAAGGTCATGCTCCGAGTGAACGCCGTCGACGTCGAAGAAATCGGTTTCGATGAGTTCACGGGCAGCGGACGCCTCGATGTCGAAGCGGCGGTGCGCTCTCTCGATCCGACTCCGCCGGCACCCGGGGATCTCAATCACGATGGCCTGGTGAACGGCGAAGACTTCGGCATTCTGCTCACCGATTGGGGACCCTGCCCCGGTGATTGTGAAGAAACCTGCGATGGTGACATCAACGGTGACTGCGTGGTCAACGGCACGGATCTCGGTCTGCTCTTCATCGACTGGACCGGATGAGTTCGGCCGGGAGACCGGCATCGTCTGCAATTCATGATGACCGTCCGACGACCCACCGATGGGGGCGGCGATTCCGCGATTCCCGCGTATCGTGTGGACGCCTCATTCACGCATCTCAGGGATCCGAGTCTCATGACCGACGTCATCGACGTGTTGCTTGCCCATCGCTCCGTCCGCCGCTTCAAGGACGAGCCGATTCCCGAAGAGGACCTTCTCCGCGCCGTTCGGGCGGGGCAGCAGGCGGCGACGAGTTCCAACATCCAGGGGTATTGCGCCATCCGGGTGACCGATCCGGTGACCCGTGCGGCCCTCGTTCCACTCACCGGCGGTCAGGCCAAGGTCGCGGACTGTCCGTTGTTCCTCGCGATCTGCGGAGACACGCGGCGTCATCGGTTGCTGGCGGCCCGCGACGGCGCGGACTACCAGCCGAATCTCGAGGGATTCATGCTCGCGGTGATCGACGCGACGCTCTTCGCCCAGAACATGGTGATCGCGTTCGAATCCATGGGATACGGCACCTGCTACATCGGGGGATTGCGCGAGGATCTTCCCGCGGTTCACAAGGTGCTTCAGACCCCGGAGGGCGTGTGGCCCCTCTTCGGGCTCTGCGTCGGACGCCCTGCTCAGGAGCCTCGAACCCGGCCCCGGTTGGAGACCGATGCGGTCATCTTCGATGATCGATATCCGGCGGACGAGGAGATTCTCGCATCGATCGACGGCTACGACCGCGTGATGCACGACTGGTACCGGGACAATGGAATCGACACGCCGGACTGGTCTGCAAGGATCCGTCGGCACTTCGAGGAAAAGCATCGAACGAGGAATGCGGCGTGGTATCTCGCCGCCGGGGCGTCTTTCGACTGATTCGACCTCGATCAGCGGTATAGACTGTTCTTCCCCGTCCACCCGATCGGTCGACCCCGACCCCTCGCCGGACGTCTTCCTTCGGAGTCCGATCGATGCTCGTGAAAGTGACGCTCGCTCGATTGCTGATCCGGGAGATGGCGGACTCGCAGTTCGTCACGCTCCAGGAAGAGGAGGGCGAACGCATGTTTCCCATCGCGATCGGGCTGCCCGAGGCCTTCGCGATCGAGCGACGTCTTCGAAAGGCGGCGGTGCCGCGACCGCAGACCCATGACCTTCTCGAGAACACGATTTCACTCCTGGGCGGAGACCTCGTTCAGATCGTGATCCATGCGCTCGAGGAGGGGACCTTCTTCGCGAAGATCGTCGTTCGTCAGAACGACGATCTGATCGAGATCGACTGCCGTCCGTCCGACGCGATCGCGCTCGGTGCCGCGGCCGACATTCCCATCTTCGTCGAGGAGTCCGTGCTCGACGAGGCGTCGAGCGAGCCGGTGAACGGAATCCAGCCGCCCGAGCATCCCGGATGGATGCCCGACTTCGGCGAGGAAGAACGGGACGACGACAGTGAACAGGAGTTCGGTTGAACGACGTTCCCAGTGACGATCTCCATGTGGCCCCACAGACGGCGTCCGGTGTGCTCGGCGACCCGATGCCGAGGGGGCGACTGCTCGATTCACCGTTGCTGGCGGGGCGGATCAAGCTGCGCGACGAGGACTTCATCGTCGATGAGATCCCGCTGTACGAACCCTGCGGCGAGGGCGAGCATCTCTACATTCGAGTGCAGAAGAAGGGCCTGGCCCACACCGAACTGCTCGAGCGACTGCGTCGGCACTTCAATGTCAAGGAGGAGGCGATCGGCGCGGCCGGAATGAAGGATCGGGTCGCGATGACCAGCCAGACCATCTCGATCCACCTCCCGGGCCGAGGCGGACCACCCTCGGAAGCCGCAACCGCGATCGAGGACTCGAGGATTCAGATCGTGTGGGCGGACTGGCACACCAACAAGCTTCGCCGCGGACATCTCACGGGGAATCGATTCTCCATTCGTATTCGTGATCTCGATCCGCTTCAGGCGCCGCAGGTCTGGCGTTCGATGAAGGAGCTCGAGAAGCGGGGGGTTCCCAACCACTACGGGACCCAGCGATTCGGATATCGCCGGAACACGCATCGGCTCGGTGCGATGGTCATTCGCAGTGACTGGGACGGGCTGGTCGCGGAGATGCTCGGTGCGACCGGAAGTTGGTTCCCCGCTCATCAGAAATCTCAACGAGAGGCCTTCGATGCCGGTCGATTCGACGAGGCCTTGAAGGGATGGGGGCGTCGTGACGTCGCCGAGCGTGGCATGGCCCGTGCGATCGCGAAGGGACGTTCGCCCGCCGAGGCGGTCCGCACGGTCTCCCGGCAGATGCGGACGTTCTGGGTGAGCGCCCTCCAATCTTCGATCTTCAACCATCTCCTCGAGGAGCGGCTCGCGTCGGGGACCATCGACCGGCTTCAACTGGGCGACGTCGCGTTTCGCCACGAGAATCGCAAGTCCTTCCTCGCCGATGCGGCGATGATGGCGGCCGAGGATCAGCAGGCCCGGGTCGATTCGTGGGAGATCTCACCGGCCGGCCCGATCATCGGACCCGGAATGCCTCAGTCAACGGGCGCCGTGCTGGAGTCCGAGCGTGAAGCGTTCGGAGTCGCCGCGGTCGAAGCGGATGACTTCGCAAAGGATGATCTCGACTTCAAAGGCACTCGGCGGCCGTACCGCGTCAAGATCCGCGACCTCGAACTCGATTCAGGCTTCGATGAGCACGGGACCTACGTTCGAACCGCCTTTGATCTCCCCCGCGGGTCCTACGCCACGGTGGTGCTCCGGGAGATCATCGGTGATGAGGGGGTTGAGGCTCATCGCCGTGATCGCCGTGACAAGAAGGCTTTCGCGCCGCGCGATGAGACTCGCGAGTGATTTGAATCACGATCAAGAGGCGCCGAAACGCGAAAACGGCGACCTCCCGCGTCCAACGATCGGTCGGGATCTGGCACCGGCTCGTTCGGGGTTGCGGTTCGATTTCTGTTCGGGCTCGGAAGGGACCTGATATATTCCGGCCTCCCGCCGGGGGATCGTCGCCGCACTTTGGAAAGGAAGATCTGGTTTGTTCGGAGTTCGATCTGCAACTGCGATCGTCCTCATCGCGTCGCTCTGCGTCGCGGGCCGGCTTCTGGCTGGAGCAGGGCAGGACACCACCGTGCCGGCCGCGGATGGGGCGAGTGCGGCCGCCGCTCAGGACGTGGCGTCGCCGCCCGTGCCCCCGATCCCTTCCGCGGCACCGCCGCCGTACACCATCAAGGGGTCGGTGGCGGAGATGGATGCGAAACTCGTGGTCTGCGATCCGGACGGCCCACCGGTCGCGGGCGCCGGGGTCACCGGGATCTTTGCGCCGGAGTCGCCGCCTTCGCGGGAGATCCGCGATCTCAGTTATCTCGTGTTCGGGATCTGCATCGTCATCTTCGTGGTGGTCCAGGGATTCCTGGTGGTCGCGATCGTTCGAGGGGTCCGCGCTCGCCGGGCCGCGAACCGATCCGCCGAAGAAGTCTCGGACGAACCCGTCCAGATCTATGGAAGCATTCCGATTGAAATCGCGTGGACGGTGATTCCATCGATCATCGTCTTCGTGCTGACGATGGTCACCATTCGAACAATTCGAGACATCGACATCACCACGGCGCCCGAGGACTCGCTCGAAGTCGTCGTGATCGGCCATCAATGGTGGTGGGAATTCCGGTATCCGGGACCTGACGGCGAAGTCGTCACCGCCAACGAGATGCACGTCCCGGTCGGTCGCCCGGTATGGCTTCGACTGGAGTCCGCCGATGTGATCCACAGTTTCTGGGTTCCGAGGCTCGCCGGAAAGATGGACCTGATTCCCGGGCGCACGAACTACACGTGGTTCTCCGCCGATCGGAAGGGCATCTTCCTCGGACAGTGTGCGGAATACTGCGGAACGCAGCACGCTCACATGCTGATCCGTGTCTATGCCGACGAACCCGCGGAATTCGAGACCTGGTTGGCCGAACAGCGGAAGCCTGCGGTCGTCGATCCGTCGGTCGAAGCGGGTCGGCGCGTGTTCGCCGAGTACGCGTGTCTCAACTGTCACACCATCGACGGGTTGAGCGATGGCATGTTCGGCCCGAACCTGACTCATCTTGCAAGCCGGAACACCATCGGTTCGGGATTCATCCCCCTCGATCGCGACAATCTTCGGGCGTGGATCGACGATCCGAACCAACTCAAACCCGGCTGCAACATGCCGTCGCTCAAACTTGATCCGACGGAACTCGACGCGGTCACCGACTACCTCATGACCCTGCATTGACTTGAAGGTCCCGACATGACCACTGGCTCAGGACATTCTGGTTCCGCATCCCTTCCAGGGCCGTCCACGCGCGGTCGTTTCTGGGAATTGGCGATGCAGTGGGCGATCTCCGTCGACCACAAGAAGCTGGCCATGATGTACATCGGTGCGGGCCTGATCTTCTTCCTGGTCGGTGGCATCGAAGCCGCGTTCATGCGGCTTCAACTGGCTCAGGCGGGGAATGAAGTCGTTGATCCGGCGACCTTCAACCAGTTGTTCACGATGCACGGCACCACCATGGTGTTTCTGGTCGGCATGCCGATCCTGCTGGGATTCGGCAACTACCTGATTCCCCTGATGGTGGGTGCCCGGGACATGGCTTTCCCGAGGCTCAACGCCTTCGGGTTCTGGCTCTTCATCTTCGGCGGTCTCCTCCTCTACTTCAGTTACGTGGGGGCCGACGGTCTCTACGGGGCGGGTACGGCGCCGGACGTCGGTTGGTTCGCCTACGCACCGCTCACCAGCCGGACCTTCAGTCGAGGCAACAGCACCGATTACTGGATTCTGGGGATTCTGGTCAGTGGTTTCGGCAGCATGACGACCGCGATCAACTTCATCGCGACCATCCTCTGCATGCGTTGCCCGGGCATGAAGTTGATGCGCATGCCGATGATCGCGTGGATGATGCTCGTGGTGGCCTTCCTCGTGCTCGTGGCGATTCCGATCCTGACCGCCGCACAGGCGATGCTTCTCTTCGACCGGACGCTCGGCGCTCACTTCTTCGATCCGGAGACCCAGGGGTCCGCGATCCTCTGGCAGCACCTCTTCTGGTTCTTCGGGCACCCCGAGGTCTACATCCTGATTCTTCCCGCCTTCGGGTTCGTGAGCGAGATCATGCCCACGTTCAGTCGGAAGGTGCTCTTCGGATACCCATTGATGGTCGCCGCGACCGTGGGAATCGGGTTCATATCGCTGGGCGTCTGGGCGCACCACATGTTCGTGGTGGGGCTCGGCCCGGTGCTTGACTCGTTCTTCGGCGCCACGACCTTCCTGATATCCGTCCCGACCGGAATCAAGATCTTCAACTGGCTTGGGACCATGTGGGGTGGTCGAATCCAATTCACGACCCCGATGCTCTTCGTCACCGGCTTCGTCGCGATGTTCGTGATCGGTGGGCTGACCGGGATCATGCTGGCGACGGTTCCCATGACCTG
Organism: Phycisphaera sp. TMED9; assembly: GCA_002167845.2. GTDB lineage: Bacteria > Planctomycetota > Phycisphaerae > Phycisphaerales > SM1A02 > UBA12014. The sequence goes on from NHBO02000064.1 coordinate 109,155, forward strand.
GCAGCTGTCCGACAGCTACTTCGTGGTCGGTCACTTCCACTACGTGCTCTTCGGTGGAACGGTGTTCGGAATCTTCGGCGCGTTGTTCTACTGGTTCCCCAAGGCGACCGGTCGCCTTCTCGACGAACGGCTCGGGAAGTGGACGTTCTGGCTTCTCTTCATCGGATTCACGCTGACCTTCATGCCCATGCACGTCTCAGGAGCGTTGGGCATGCCGCGTCGCGTCTACACCTACGAAGCCGATCGAGGCTTCGAAATCTGGAACCTGATCAGCTCGATCGGAGTTCCAGTACAGATGGCGGGCGTCGCGCTGTTCCTGTGGAACGTGGTTCGAACCCTTCGCAAGGGCGAAGTGGCCGGCGACGACCCGTGGGACGCCTGGACGCTCGAGTGGGGGACCAGCAGCCCGCCGCCGGAGTGGAACTTCGACCGCATCCCGACCTGTACCAGCGCTCGACCGCTCTGGGACCGCAAACATCCGGAGGATCCCGATGCGCATTACGAGTGATCTCCGACCGCAGCACGAGGTGTGTGGATGACCGCCTTGAACGCGAACCCGAGCACCGGTCCACTGAAGGCTCCGCTCTCCAGAGCGAAGGTCGGCATGGCCTGCCTGATCTTCATGGAGAGCGCCTTCTTCAGCGCCTTCCTGGTGACCTATCTCTATTACATCGGGAAGAGTCCCGATGGCCCGCAGCCGCTCGAATGTCTCGAACTGAATCTGGTTCTGATCAACAGCGTCTGCCTTCTCAGTTCGAGCGTCACCGTGGTCCTCGCGGTCAGATCGCTCGCCCGCGGCGCGATGGGTGCGTTCCGGCTCTGGCTGGCCGTGACCATTCTCCTCGGCCTGGAGTTCCTTCTCGGTACGGGATACGAGTGGTGGGGGCTCATCGAGGACAAGGGGCTGACGATTCAATCGAACGCCTTTGGAACCAACTTCTACTCCCTCGTCGGATTCCATGCGTTCCACGTCTTCGTCGGACTCGTGCTGCTGATCGGGGTGTTCATTCTCTCGCTCTTCGGCTGCATCAATCCGAAACGGGATCATCAGCGGGTCGATGTCGCCACCTGGTACTGGCACTTCGTGGATGTGGTCTGGATCCTGGTCTTCACCCTCGTCTACATCGTCGGGCGTGTCCCGCAGGGGGCCGCAGCATGACGACGCCTGAAGAGAAGACCAAGGCCGAGCAGTTGGCTGAACGAGCGGAACTCGCGCCACGCGAGCCATTGGAGATGCCGTATCTCCGTGCAATCCCACAGCCGACGCCGTGGCCGATCCTCGCCGCCTTCGGTGTGACCTTCATCTTCGCCGGACTGGTCACCAACTGGGTGGTGAGCGTGGTTGGCGCCGCCTTCGCGCTGGTCGGCATCATCGGTTGGTTTCGAGAGGTCTTCCCGCACGAGAATGTCGAGGCCATTCCGGTCGCGGACTGCGAAGCGGTGCTCCCGCCTCCGGTCTTCGAGCCGCGTCCGGCGAAGTCACCCCGGAACGTGGTTCCGGAGGAGATTCATCCCTACCGCAGTGGTCTGAAGGGCGCGGTGGCCGGTGCCGTCGCGATGGCGGTGGTCGCCGCGGGTTGGGGGCTGATCGACGAAGGCAGCCTCTGGATGCCCATCAATCTTCTCGCCGGCACCGTGCTTCCATCGGTGGGCGAGGCGACGCTCGAACAGCTTCGGCTCTTCAACGGGGTCTGGTTCGCGACCGCGGTGGCGGTGCACGTCTGTCTGAGTCTCGCGGTCGGCATGGTCTTCGTGGTCTCGCTTCCGATGATGCCCCGCAGGCCGCTGCTGGCCGGCGGCCTGATTGCGCCGATCATCTGGACGGGTATCGCCTGGGCCACGCTGCGGGTGGTCAACCCGACTCTCGAACAGTACATCTCGTGGCCATGGTTCCTTGGAAGTCAGATCGCGTTCGGGCTCGCGTGCGCCATGGTGATCGCCCGGTCCACGAAGGTCCGACTGCATATCGGTCGTTCCTTCGAAGATCGAATGGGCTTCGAACAGACCGAGGGAGATGAATCTTGATCCGGTCCGAATCCAATCATCTTCGTCGGCGGTTCCTCGCCCCCGCGAGCCTTCGTCTCGCGATCGCGGCCGCTGCGGCGATGGGATTCGTCGGTTGTGACCGGCTGCCCGGAAAACCGCCGCCGAATCCGGCGCCGGTCATCTCGGTCGCAACCACGGCGGGCTTCGAGGGCATGTGGGCGGAACGCTGTTCGGGGTGCCATGGTGCGGACGGGCAGATGGGTGCCGGGTTCCCGATGCGGAATGCCGAATATCTCAAGGCGGTTCCGGATGCGGCGATGTTCTCGATCATTCGCGACGGTGTACCCAGCAGTCGAATGCCGGGATTCGGAGGCGATGCGATCGGTGGGGTCTCGGACGAGACCATCCGGGATTTCATCAAGGGAATGCATGTGACCTGGGCCGAGAGCGACCCCTCGAATGATTCACGGGGCATCGCGTGGCGTCCGACGGGCGCTGCGGGAGATCTCGACCGGGGGGCCACGATCTTCGCGGCGAAGTGCGCCGCGTGCCATCCTGCCGAACAGGTCGCGCCGACGCAGAAGGGAATGGCGATCGATGAGTTGGTCGCGGGCAGCGTGACCGATCCCTTCTACCTTCGATTGGTGAGTGACCAGCATCTGCGATCGAACATCGTGTTCGGTCGCAAGGATCTGGGAATGCCGGGAGCCGCCGGGCCGTTCCGCGGACCGGATGGTGGGGAAGTCACGACGCCTCTGGAGGCCGCCGACGTCGCCGACCTCGTGGCGTTCCTGGCCTCGAAGCGCAATACCTGGCCGTCGGGACCGGAAGTGGAGGATGGTGCACCATGAGTGAACGACCCAGCGAAGAATCAACCGGCGTCGATTCCGCTTCCGCGAATTCATCGGAAGCCGATGGTTGCGAGGGATGCGAAGCCGCCAAGGGTGGGGGGCGTCGCGGATTCCTCTTCGCCGCCGGCACCACCCTGCTCACCGTGGGCGGTGGGCTCGCGGCAGTACCGATCGTCGGGGTCGCCATCGGACCGGCGGAGGCCGGCGATCCGAATCGCTGGATCTCGCTCGGCAAGGCGACGGATTTCAAGATCGGTGAGACGGTCCTGGTCAAGTTCACGAATCCCTGGGATTCACCGACCGACGGCGACACCAACGAGAACGTCTGTTACGTGCGGTGCATCGACCATGCGACCTTCCAGGTCTTCGCAGTGACCTGCGCCCACCTTGGTTGTCCGGTCGAGTGGTTCGCCCAGTCGCGACTCTTCATGTGTCCGTGTCATGGCGGCGTCTACTATGAGGATGGGGCCCGGGCCTCGGGGCCGCCGCCTCGCGGCCTGTACGAATACGTCTGGCGGGTCGAGGACGGCAGCTTTGAAATCCTGGGCGGTCGTCTGCCCGGTCTTCAGGAGAGCACCTGACATGAAGAGTTCAGGTGTCATTGGACGAACCCTCGGGTGGGTCGACGATCGGACCGGTCTGGTCGCGGTCACCGAGCACGCGATGTTCCACAAGGTTCCGCGGAGCGCCAAGTGGTGGTACGTCTTCGGCAGTGCCACGCTGATGTTCTTCATCGTGCAGTTGGTGACCGGCGTTCTGCTGACGACCCTCTTCGTGCCGAGCGCGGCCGAGGCGTATCAGAGCCTCGTCTACATCGACGAGAAGATTCCCATGGGATGGATGCTCCGCGCCCTTCACGGCTGGAGCTCGAACGCCATGTGCATCATGATGTTGATCCACATGACGCAGATCTTCCTGCACGGGACGTACAAGTACCCGCGGGAATTGACCTGGGTCGCGGGCGTCGCCTTGTGCGTCACCACGCTCGGTCTCGCGTTCACCGGTCAGATCATGCGCTGGGATGCCAACGCCTACTGGGGCCTCGGCATCGGTGCCGCGATCGTGGACCGGGTCCCGCTGATCGGGAACTGGTTGCGGTCGGTGGTTCTCGGTGGTCCGGACATCTCCGGTGCGACGCTCAGTCGATTCTTCGCATTGCACGTCTTCATCCTCCCCGGCACGGCGATCGGGCTGATCGGGCTGCACTTGATCCTCGTTCTCAAGGGTGGCATCAGCGAGATGCCCAAGGTCGGCCAGCCCGTCGAGCCCGAGACCTACCGCGAGGAATACGAAGGCCGGGTCAAGAAGACCGGCGTACCGTTCTTCCCCGATGCGGCACGACGCGACATGGTCTTCTGCGGTGCGGCATTGATCGGATTGATCGGCCTCGCCGCCTGGTATGGCCCCTTCGGGCCCGGGCCGCTTCCGAGTCCGACGATCATCGAGGTCGCTCCGCGTCCGGACGGCCTCTTCCTCTGGTTGTTCGCGGTGCTCGCATTGCTTCCGCCGGACACCGAGACGTTCCTGATCCTGGTCGGGCCACCGGTGGGAATCGCCTTCCTCGCCGCACTTCCATTCATCTCTCCGCGCGGTGAACGAGCGCCGTCTCGACGCCCGATCTCCGTGATCATCCTCTGCATCATCGTGACCGCGCTGGCGGTTCTGACCTGGCTTGGTGAGACGTCCCCCTGGAGTCCGGTGATGAAGGCGTGGACGTCCATACCCACGCCGGTGGAGTACGTTCGCGGCCGGTCTCCACTGGAACTTCAAGGTGCGATTCAGCTGCAGTACGCGCAGTGTCGGAACTGTCATTCCATCGGTGGGGAGGGTGGTGAACGAGGCCCGGCCCTCGATGACGTGGCGACTCGCTTGAATTGGGATCAACTGGTACGGCAGATCCAACAGGGTGGAGGCAACATGCCCGCCTACGGCAAGAACCTCAGCAGTGCGGAGACGGAGGCGCTGGTCGCCTTCCTCTCGACGCTGGATGGAGGCCACCTTCCGGCACGCATACCGGGTGCCATGGAACGCCAGCCCGGTCGGGATCAATCACCCACCGCCGATCCTCGCGCGGAAGGCGAATCCGACGCAGACGCGGACACCGTTGCCGCACGCTGACCGGAGGCGAAGCTCCTCATGATCCTCGGCGTGGCCACTTCGGTCGAATTGCTCGGAGCCGCCGTTTCGGGCGCGCCCTGGACCGCGGTGGCGGCCTTGGTTTCAGTCTCCGTGTACTTCGTCGGTCGACGCCGGCTCCTGCGTGGAGGCCGTCGCACCGCCGCCAGATTTCCAGTCTGGAGACAGCTGTCGTTCGTGCTCGGTTGGGTCGGGCTTCTCGTCGCGGTGGCGACCCCGCTGGATGCGGCGGCCGAACGATCCCTGTCGGCGCACATGATCCAGCACATGCTGCTCGCCCTGGTGGTTCCGCCGCTCTGGTGGTTCGGCACTCCGGCGATGCCGATGTTGATGGGACTTCCTCGTTCGTGGCGGTCGGGCGTGCTGGGGCCGATCTTCGCGGCGCCGTGGTTTCGGGCGGTGCTGCGACGGGTGGTTCACCCGGTGGTCGGATGGGTGTTGATGGCCGCGACGACCTTGGGCTGGCATGTGCCGGCGGCCTACGAACTGGCGATTCAGAATCCAACCTGGCATCTCGTCGAGCACGTGAGCATGCTGGGGGCCGGACTTCTGTTCTGGCTTCCCGTCGTCGCGCCGTTCCCGTACCGGTCGCCCTGGCCGCGAATCGCGTTGGTTCCCTATCTGGTCTCGGCGGATCTGGTGAACACCGTGGTGAGCGCATCGCTCGCTTTCGCCGACGCGCCGGTCTACTCGTGGTACGAAAAACTCGCGGCGGCCCGAGGGTTCGATGCGGTGCTCGATCAGCAGCTCGCCGCGGGTTTGATGTGGGTTCCGGGAAACCTGGTCTATCTGATTCCCGCGATGGTGATCACCGCGCGTTGGATGCTGGGAATCCGACCGAAGTCGCATGGTCACGCTGGAGAGGCGCGGCCGAAATCGATCTCGCTCCCCGTGCTCTCCCCGGCACGAGATCGGGGTGATCTCCTCCGGACGCCGGTGGTCGGTCGACTGCTTCGCTCTTCGGCCTTCCGGCTTGGAGTCCGACTGGCGACGCTCGCGGGCGCGGTGTTGATCGTCATCGACGGAATGCTCGGGATCGACGAGGCGCCGATGAATCTGGCGGGCACGCTTCCCTGGACGCACTGGCGGGGGGTCACGGTGGTCTTGTTGGTCGTGCTTGGAAACGTGGCCTGTTTCGCGTGTCCCTTGATCGCGCCACGTTCCGTGCTCCGGCGCTGGATCTCGCCCCGGTGGCGTTGGCCGAAACGACTTCGATCGAAGTGGTTGGCCGTCGGCCTCGTGGTCATCTGGCTGGTCGCGTACGAGGCGTTCGATCTCTGGGCGAGTCCGGTCGCGACCGCCGTCCTGCTGGTGGGACTCGTGGCCGTCGCGACCGTCGTCGATCTCGTGTTCGAGGGCGCCTCCTTCTGTCGATATGTCTGTCCGGTCGGGCAGTATCAGATGGCGGTCTCGACGATCTCTCCCCGAACGGTCGTCGCGATGGATGTGGATCGGTGTGCGACCTGTGCCACGAAGGATTGTCTGACGGGAGGCCCCGGCGGACCGGGCTGTGGTCTCGACCTCCTGCTTCCGAGCAAGTCCGGCAATCTTGATTGCACGTTCTGTCTGGACTGCGTGAGCGCCTGCCCGCATGACAATGTCGGACTGGTTCGTCAGGTTCCCGGGAGAGATCTTGCGGAAGCGGGCTGGCGCAGCGGCATCGGTCGCCTGTCAAGACGTCTTGACTTCGGGGCGCTGCTCGCGGTGCTGGCCATCGGAGGCATCGTCAATGCGGCGGGCATGACCGGGCCGGTGGTCGAAGTGCTGGAGCAGTTCTCCGGTGGAGGTTCGGGAACGTTGGTGCAAGCGGCGTTCGTGATCGTCTCGATCCTCGTCGGCCTCGCCGTCTTGACGCTGGCGGCGATCGGTGATTCGTCGGCGCCACGAAAAGAGCGACTGACCCGGGCCGGGTTGGCGATCGCCCCGCTCGGCGCGGCGATGTGGGTGGTCCACTTCGGGTTCCATCTGGTCACCGGCTGGCCGACCGCGGAGGCATCGATGCTCCGAGTGGCGCACGACCTCGGTGTCAGCGAACGCCTGCCGGATCGGATCATGAGCTGTTGCGTGCCGCCACCGGACTGGATGTTGCCGGCCGAGTTGCTCGTGCTCTCACTCGGCGTCGCGGGAAGCCTCGGAATCGCCTGGTGGGGGTGGCGTGCGATGGCGATTCAACGGAACGATCGGCCGACTCCGGCGACGATCACTCGTCGCTGGATCCCTTCGGCGATGGTGTTCATCACCTTGTGGGCGGTGACCGCCTGGATCGTGTTCCAGCCGATGGAGATGCGAGGCACGTCGGGATTCATGCCATGACACGACCGAAGAGAAGAAACGATGGGGGGCGCAACCGTCGGTGGTGCCGGTGGTGCCGGTGGTACATGGTGCTGGCGTCGTTCCTGGCGATGCCGGTGAGTCAGGTGGAAGCCGATGGCGGCGTGGTGGTCTGGACCGGAACTCGATCGGAACGGCCGGCCGCGGTGGTGGTCTCGCCGCCTGCGCCGCGGGTCGGCGTGATCGAGATCGCCTGGGTCGGACCTCGCGATCCGGCGGCGGAAGCGATCGTCCGTCACGCCGGCGGAACGCGAATGCGTTCGGGGTTCGTGGATGCGCGGATCGACGGCGAGTTCAAGGCGTCGTTCGAGATCGCGGTGCCGGGCACGTGGTCCGTCGAGATCGATCCTGACGGCGATGGTGTGGCGGTTCCGGTGCGCTTCGACATCGTCGTGGGAGGGCCGATTCCGGCGTGGCGATCACTCTGGTTGCCGCTCTTCGCCTGGGTCCCTCTGGTCGGGGTCGGTCTCTTGGCAGCGTGGCGGCGAGCGGTCTGACGCGATCGGTTCCCGAGCCCGAGTCCGGTCTCAGAGAACGCCTCGTTCTTCGAGGGCCGCGCGGATCTGCGGTGCGGTCTCTCGGGCATGATCGATCCTGACGGCATCCCATCCCGCGGCTCGAGCGGCGGCGATGTTCTCCGGCAGATCGTCGAAGAAGACGATGTCTTCTCCCGGCGTGCCGGTTTCGACTTCAAACGCCCGGTAGATGGCGGGGTCGGGCTTGTGGAGACCGAGCAGGTGCGAGGCGTGTCGTACGCCGAGCGCCTGGATGGCCGGCACCTCAAGCAGTGGGGCCCAGTGCGAGTGACTGGTGTTCGAGAGGCAGGCGGTCGCCAGGCCCGCGCGATGGAGCTCGTCGATCAGTTCCGCCGTCCCGGCGTACGGCTCGAGGATCCAGGCGTGATGGACTCGGGCGGCTTCTTCGGGTGACCAGAGTCCACCGAAAAGATCGCTCAACTCCTGAAAGAAGTCTTCGCAGTCCACGCGGCCGGTCTGATATCGAATGATCAGTTCGTTCTTTCGGTGATCATGGTCCGACGCCGGTCGATGCTCACGCTCTGGAACCCCCGCGGCGCGACAGCCTTCCGGCCAGGATCGGCAGATGCGGACGAGGACGCCGCCGAGATCGAAGCAGATCAGCACGCGAGAAGTCTCACTTGAATGACGAGGTGGGCGAGATCGATCATGCGTCGAACCTCAGCCGGCCTTTCGTTTCTCGGCTCGACGCCGGCGGAAGAACGCTTTCAGCAGTTCCGCGCACCGAGTCTCCTCGATGCCGCCGATCATCTCGACGCGATGGTTGAGCCGGCGGTCGCCGGGAATGTCGTAGAGCGAAGTGCAGGCGCCGGCCTTCGGGTCGAACGCGCCGTAGACCAGTCGTTTCAGTCGAGCATTGACCAGGGCGCCGGCGCACATCGGGCAGGGTTCCAGAGTCACTGCCATGCTGCAGCCTTCGAGTCGCCAGCTTCCGAGTCGATTTCCGGCTTCCCGCAAGGCGACCATTTCCGCATGGCCGGTCGGGTCGCAGCAGGTCTCGCGATTGTTGGCGGCTTCGCCGAGGATCTCTTCGCCGCGATAGACGACCGCACCCACCGGGACTTCGCCATTGGCGCCGGCGGCCCGGGCGAGTTCGATGGCTCGTTCCATCATCCGGACATCGACGTCGTCGACACCCGGATGGTCGTTGCATGCGATTCGAAGCCTGGACATCCAGCGTCTCCTGCGAACTCGGATTCGGCGAATCGTGTCGCCTGCACCGATGTCCCGAGTACCTCTCACGATGAATCCCCGGGCCGTTGCGGTCCGACGTCGCCACCTCACGGTCGCGGATCCTCGGAACCACTCTGGTCATCGGTCGGGTCGGTATCCGGCGTTTCCGGTCCTGTGGAATCAGGCGTCGAGCCCGGATCCGGGACGTCCGGTCGTGCCGGATCGACGGGTTGGTCCATCGACTCGCCCGCATCATCCACAGAGTCTTCCTGGTTGAACGTCCGGGAATCGTCATCCGCTCGGCCCAGTACGTCGCCCAGGGTGGATGAGAGGATCTTGCCACCGGCCACACGCTCCGCAGGAGCCACCAGAAGCAGCAGGATGCCGAGTTCGTAGAGGAGGTAAAGAGGGACGAAGAGCAGAACCATGCTCACCACGTCAGCTGGTGTGAGGATCGCGCCGAGGATGGCGCAGACCAGGACCGCGTACCGACGATTCGAAGTCAGGAACTTCCGATCCGCGATGCCCGCCCACCCGAGAAGCAGGATGACCAGGGGCATCTGGAACGCGACCGTGACCGCGAGCGCCAACGTGAGTACGAAACCGATGTACTCACCGAGCCGGAATTCCTGGGAGATGGTCCCGGCGCGACTGAGTGGCATCGAGAGGAGTTCGAAGGTGCCGGCGCCGTTGCTGGTTGGAACGACGACCACGAGGGTGCGGGTCGCCGGTTCGATCCATGCCTGGCCCGGTGCGGGATTCGCGGGCATCTCTTCGAGGACCGGGAAGACCGGAAATCCCTCGCCGTTGGATTCGACGATGCGGGTGCCGGAGTCGGGAATGCCGAAGGCATCCGCCGGTCCCGGCACGCCGAAGGAGATCAGCACCTGAAGCATGAGCGGGAGCATCACCCAGTACAAGAGGGCGAGACCCGCCGCGGTCAGGATGGCGCTTCCCGGAATCAGAAAGTAGACGAATCGTTTTTCCTGGTTGTAGAGGCCCGGCTCGACGAACTTCCAGGCCTGCCAGAGGATCCAGGGGGCGGAGATGACCGCCGCGCCGATGAAACTCAACTTCAGATCCGTGGTCAGCACTTCGGCCGGCCCGAGCGCCTGAAGTCTCGCCGGAAGTCCGTTGGCTTCCATGGCGGCCAGCGCGGGGAGGACCAGGACGCTCCGGATCGCGGAAGCGAAGAAGAACAGGAGCACCGCCAGCGGAAGCGGGACGATCGCCGCGAGGATCAGCCGTTTCCGGAGTTCCTCGAGATGATCGCCGAAACTCATCAGGCCCTGAAGATGGTGAGGCAACGGCATGGTCGATGATTCTAGTGGGACCCCGCCCGGGGGCGAGGATCTCGGGGGTGGGAATCAGGGGATGTCGATGTCGAAGAACCGGGCGGCGTTCCGATCCAGCAGCGATTCGAAGGCCTCAGGCTCCCGTCCCCGCCGCTTGGCGAGGAACGCGGCGGTGCAACCGACGTACTTCGGCTCGTTGGGCCGCGTGGTCCGATGAGGTTCGGGGGTGAGGAAGGGGGCGTCGGTTTCCACCATGATCCGGTCGTCGGGGACGAGATCGCTCGCTCGGGCGACCTCTGTGGCATTCGCGAAGGTGACGATGCCGGTGAAGGAGATCCAGCCACCGAAGTCGAGCACCGCTCGAGCGTCGGATTCGTCTCCGGTGAAGCAATGGAAGACGAAGCGGTCGTTTGGAAGAGAGGACGCCTCCAGCACTGGAAGGAGATCGTCGAATGCCTTGCGGCAGTGGATGACCACCGGTTTTCGGAGCCCCTCCGCCGACCAGGACTCGATGTGGGCGAGTTGGTCCTCGAGGACCCGTCGCTGGAGGCTGCGATCGGGTTGGTCGTAGTGATGGTCGAGCCCGAGCTCACCCCAGGCCACGCACTTCGGATGACGGGCCGCGATCAGCATCGCGTTCCAGTCGATCGGGCGATCGCTGTAGAGCGGATGGACTCCGGAGGAGAACCAGATCTCCGGATGCGTGTCGGCGAGCGCGGTCAGTTCGGGAAGGCCGTCCGTGGTGGTGGCGATCGAAATGCAGCCTCGGACGCCGGCGTTCCTCGCGTCTTCGAGCACGCGATCAACCCGTCCCTCGAAGCAGTCGAAGGTGAGATGGCAATGGGTGTCGAACATGAGTCGCTGAGGATACGTAGGGGACGAGTGCTCTGCCGATCGCGGGGCGGCGAGGCGGTCCGGCGGTGGATTCAATCCGAGTCCGGGGCTTCAGGTTAGGATCGTCTCGATGCGGTCCGGGCCGCGTCATCGATCGAACACCCTTGGGAATCGGAGTCGATGCCAGAAAGCCAGAATTCACCCAGCGAGAAGCCTGCACTGAAGAAGGAGCTGAACCTCTTCGGTGTCTTTGCCGTGGCGACCGGGACGACCCTGAGTGCCGGGTTCTTCCTCCTGCCGGGACTCGCCTTCCAGCAGGCGGGGCCGGCGGTGATCATCGCTTATCTCATCGCCGCGGCCATGATGGTCGCGCCGATGCTCTGCAAGGTCGAACTCGCCACGGCCATGCCGAAGGCCGGGGGTACCTACTTCTTCCTCGACCGGAGCCTCGGGCCGGTGGCGGGCACGATCGGTGGCCTGGGCACCTGGCTGGCATTGCTTCTGAAGGCCTCGTTTGCGCTGGTGGGCATGGGGGCGTACGTCACTCTGTTCTTCGCGGACGCACCGATTCAGGGAATCGCGGTGGCGCTCGCGTTGCTCTTCGGTGGCGTCAACTTCATGGGAGCCAAGGCGACCACCCGTTTTCAGATCGTGATGGTGATCGGGCTCCTGTCGCTGCTCGGCTGGTTCATGCTGCAAGGTTCGTTCGCGATCGACACCAGTCGCTTCAAGGGATTCTTCGACCAGGGGGGCGCAAACGTCTTCGCGACGGCGGGGCTCGTCTTCATCAGCTACGTCGGCGTCACCAAGGTGGCGAGCGTCGCGGAAGAAGTCGAGAATCCACAGCGCAACCTGCCGCTCGGGATCTTCATCGGTCTCGGAACCGCGGTCGCGGTCTACATGGTCGGTCTCATCGTCATCGTGGGCGTGACGCCGGCCGACGAACTCGCGAACAGTCTCACTCCCGTCGGCGACGCCGCCCGCTCGTTCGCCGGGACCACCGGCCTCGTGCTGGTGACCATCGCGGCGCTCTTTGCGTTCATGTCGGTGGCGAACGCCGGAATCATGAGTTCGTCGCGATACCCCCTGGCCATGAGTCGTGACCACCTCATTCCCCCGGTTTTTCGCAAGATCAACCAGAACGGGATCCCGATCGTTTCCCTGGTGCTGACGGTCGCCGCCGTGATCTTCTGCATCCTGTTCATCGACGTCCTGTCGATCGCGAAACTCGCAAGCGCCTTCCAGCTCGTCCTTTTCGCGTTGATCTGCTTCGCGGTGATCGTGATGCGGGAGAGCAACATCGAGTCCTACGATCCGAGCTTCCGGACGCCGCTCTACCCATGGGTTCCGCTCGCCGGAATCCTCGGTCCCTGCTGGCTGATCACCCAGATGGGCACCGGGCCCACACTCTTCGCGGTGGGGATGGTGGTGCTCGGGGTGATCTGGTTCTTCGCCTATGCAAGCAAACGGATCGATCGCGGCGGCGCGATCTATCACGTCTTCGAACGTCTTGGCCAACGTCGTTTCGACGGTCTCGACACGGAACTCCGCGGCATCATGAAGGAACGTGGTCTTCGTGCCAACGATCCGTTCGATGAGGTCGTCGCGACGTCGGAGATCATGGAAGCGGGGGAGGACACCGACTTCGACGCGATCACCCATCGGGCGGCGGAACGACTGGCGCCTCTGGTCGGTCTCGACGCGGCCAGAATCGCGACGCAGTTCCTCGAAGGCACTCGAGTCGGTGCCACGCCGGTGACGCATGGTGTCGCGCTGCCGCACCTGCGACTTCCCGGAATCTCTCGTCCGTTCCTCGTCGTGGCACGATCGCGGCGTGGGTTGAAGATCGACGTCGGTGACGTGATGCCTTCGTCGATGACGCATCGGGACGTGCACGCGGTGTTCTTCCTGGTCAGCCCGGCGGGCGATCCGGCCCTCCATCTTCGGATCCTCGCGCAGTTGGCGGGATGCGTCGAACAGGCAGGATTCCAGGAGGATTGGGTCTCGGCGAGAAGCCATCAGGCATTGCGAGAAGTCCTCCTTCGAGATGATCGATATCTCTCGCTCGTGCTCGAGCCCGGATCTGCCGCCGCGGCCCTCGCCGGGAAGAAAATCCGGGATATTGGTTTTCCCGCAGGGTCTCTGGTGGCGCTGGTTCGCCGCGGGAGCCGGACCCTGGTCCCGAGCGGAAGTCTCGAGCTGGAATCGGATGATCGGTTGACCGTGATCGGCGACGAGTCAGGAATTTCGGAGCTTAAAAAGACGTATGTCGACGCATCGGAATCGACCGAGTCCGGATTCTGAGGGGTGAGGCGCCCCCGGGCGATGCTCCACCAAAGGGGGCTGAGCGTGGGGGTGCTCATGGCCTCTCAGCCGCATGAAAACGTCGATTTTTGATCAATAACAATGTTTTAGGGTCCCTTGAGAGCCTGCTCGTGTCGAGGTCCTGAAACCGTGGCTTGGAATGAAATGGTCTCGACGCGCGGCCAACGATCGTTGGAATCGTGCTCTTGGAGCGGCATCTGGGTTCCCGGGGCAGGCTCCAGGGCCTCCAAGATCAGCCGAATCGATCCCCGGAAAATTGGCCATTCAGGGGGGGGCGGAAAGAGATCTTCATTCGCGTGGAAAGCCGTCTTTCGCCGATGTCCACTGCTTCTGAACCGTCGATTTCTGGATCGATGGCGGCTCTGGAGAGCCGGTTGGGGATCGGTCTCCGTTGACCCTGGATAGCGGTCGTCGCTAAACTGGAGTGTCTGACTTCGTGAAAAAAGGAACGAAGTCAGGGACCGGCTCGCCTCTCTCTCTACTTTCGTAACGCCGGCACGCGGCTTTCGGACTTCCCACTCGATGAGCAGATTTCTTTTTCCCCGTTGGAGTAACGCACTCCTTCCAGCCCTCGCGGTCGTCGGTGCGCTGCTGCCGCTCTACGTCGTGATGTTCGTGGCGTACGGTTTCAGTCCGAAGACGCTCGAGGTCGGCTACCAACCCACGCAGCCGGTTCCGTTCAGCCATGCGCTTCACGCCGGTGAACTCGGCATGGACTGTCGGTACTGCCACAACACCGTGGAGTCCGCGGCGCATGCCGCGGTACCCCCGACGCAGACCTGCATGAACTGTCACACCGCGGTGCGACCCGAGAGCAGGAAACTGGCTCCGATCAAGCAGAGTTATGAAAGTGGTCTTCCCGTCGAATGGGTCTGGGTGAATCGCATCGCCGACTACGCCTACTTCGACCACTCGGCCCACGTGAACCGCGGCGTCGGCTGCGTCGAGTGCCACGGGCGGATCGACCAGATGGAAGTCGTCACCCGGCACGAACCGTTGTCGATGGGCTGGTGTCTCGATTGCCACCGAAACCCCGTCGACAACCTGCGTCCCGTCTCCGAGATCACCAACCTCGCCTACGACCAGCGGACTGAGCTGACCTACGAAGAACGAGTTGCGCTCAAGGATCTCTATCACATCAACCCCTCGGAAAACTGCTCGACATGTCATCGCTGAACCCTGGCGAGGAACGTCCCGAGATCTCCGGTTGCGGCAGCGACCTCCCGTCGCCCGAGCCGTCGCGGCGCGCCTACTGGCGCAGTCTCGACGACCTTCAGGACACCGAGGAATTCCGGGCCTGGATGCACCGTGAGTTTCCCGCCGACGCAGACCTGCTCGAAGGCGAGGATCGCCGTCACTTCATGAAGGTGATGGGGGCCTCGTTCGCGCTGGCCGGCTTCGGTGTCGCGGCCTGTCGTCGAATTCCCGAGACGCACATCGTCCCCTACGCCGCCCGGCCGGCGGGGCGAATCCCCGGCGATCCGGTTCACTTCGCGTCCGCGTGCGAGCGGGGTGGGGTGGCCCAGGGGCTGCTCATCAAGAGCATCGACGGACGTCCGATCAAGCTCGAAGGCAACGCGGCGCACTCCACCAACATGGGCGCCTGCGATCCGATCACCCAGAGCGGGATCCTTCAGGCCTACGACCCGGAGCGGAGTCGCGAAGTCCATCGTGATGGAGAGCCCGCGGACGCGGCCGCGTTCAAGACCTGGGCGGACCAGCGTTTCGGCGTCGAGCTTCGCAAGGCCGGCGGCGCCGGTCTCGCGGTGTTGGCCGAAGCCAGTGGAAGCCCCAGCATGAGCCGCATGCGAGTGGAATTCCAGAAGGCGTTCCCGAAGGCCTCGTGGCACGAATGGGAACCCATCACCGGTGACGAGGAACGTGCCGGAACGGAGATCGCTTTCGGAAGTCCGCAGCGCGTTCACGCGATGCTCGACAAGGCCGACGTCGTGGTGTGCCTCGATGCCGATCCGCTGTCCACGCATGCCGCCGCCAATCGCCTTTCCCGCGACTGGGCTTCGAAGCGTCGACTCGACGCTTCCGATCCATCGCATCAGGAGATGAGCCGGGTCTACGCCGTCGAAGGCGTGCTGTCGGTCACCGGCATGAACGCCGACGATCGGGTGATGGTTCGAAGCGGTGATGTTGGTGCGGTCGCGGCGTCCCTCGCCACGGCGCTCGGCGTCTCGATGGACGGACTCGATGCCCTCGCGGGAACGGTCTCTTTGGAAGGCCGGAACTCCGAGGTCTTCGACGCGATGGTTCGTGATCTCAAGGCCAACGGTGGCGCCTGCGTGGTGATCGTCGGCGAGGGACAGCCTCCCGCGGTTCACGCCATGGCTGCCGCGATCAACGCCGCGATGGGCAATGTCGGCAAGACGGTCCAGTACACCGAAGACGCTCATCCGAGCCGCACCGAATCGATCGCATCGCTCGTGAAGTCTCTGGACTCCGGAGCGGTCGAGACGTTGGTGATGATCGGCGGCAACCCGGTCTATGACGCTCCGGCGGATCTCGACTTCGGCACGGCGCTCGGCAAGGCCAAGGAGTCGGTCCACCTTTCGCTCTACGCCAACGCGACGTCGAAGGCTTCGGCCTGGCACCTTCCGCGAGCGCACTGGATCGAGAGCTGGGGCGACGTGAAGGCCTACGACGGAACCATCTCGGTGGTGCAGCCGCTCATCCAGCCGATGATGTCGCTCAACCAGGGTGGCTGGAGTTCGATCGAACTCGTCGCGGAACTCGCCGGCACCGAGCCGAAGGAAGGCTATGACATCGTTCGGGCCACCGAGGCCGCGCGATCGAAGACGTCCGGCGCCACGTTCGAGGCTCACTGGCGAACGGTGCTCGACACCGGTCTGATCGAAGGCACCTCGGCTCCGGCCTCCACGACCCGTCTGGAGAATGGTCGAATCGCCGATGCGGTCGGCGGGCTTGCGAAGGTCCGAAAGGCCGTTGCGGCCGACGATCTCGAACTCGTCTTCAACACCGATGCCCGGGTCTACGACGGCCGCTTCGCCAACCTCGGCTGGTTGCAGGAACTTCCTGACAGCATCACCAAGATCACCTGGGACAACGCCGCCCTGATCAGCCCGGCGCTCTACAAGGCTCGTGGATTCAAGATCGGTGACGTCGTCTCCGTCAAGGTCGGTGACCGTTCCATCGAAGCCGCGGTCTTCCCGGTTCCGGGAATGAGCGAACACACCATGGCGATCTCGCTCGGATGGGGGCAGGGACCCGACTCGGGCTCGATCGCCGACGGTGCCGGATTCAACGCGTATCCGGTTCGAACCACGAAGAACCCCTGGATCGCGACCGGTGCGACGCTGTCGCCGACCGGTGGTCGGTACGCCTTTGCACAGACGCAGGATCACGGTGCCCTCGACGCCCTGATTCCCGATGTGCCGCTCGGCAGCATTCAAGAGCGTCTCCCCACCATCGTGCGGGAGACCACGCTCGACGACTATCGAAGCCATCCCGACTTTGCGCAGCATCGCGTGCACGTCGCCCACCGCCTCAGCCTCTGGGAGGAGACCAACCTCGACGGGGCTCGATTCAAGTGGGGCATGTCCATCGACCTCAACACCTGCACTGGTTGCAGTGCGTGTGTCACCGCCTGTCAGGCGGAGAACAATGTCCCGGTGGTGGGCAAGGATCAGATCGCTCGCGGCCGTGAGATGCACTGGATCCGGGTCGACCGATACTTCAAGGGGGACGATCCGGCCGCGCCGGAAGCCGTCTTCGTGCAGCCGGTCACCTGCATGCAGTGCGAGAACGCACCGTGTGAACAGGTCTGTCCCGTCGCCGCGACCGTCCATGACAAGGACGGCTTGAACGTGATGGTCTACAACCGTTGCATCGGCACCCGGTACTGCAGCAACAACTGCCCCTACAAGGTCCGTCGATTCAACTGGTTCGACTACTGGCGCCGCGACCCGATTCGCGAGCAGGAAGGCCTCTTCGCGGTCAAGCCCGAGTACTACACGTCGGACGGCCCGAACCAGTGGCGCCGCATGCAGATGAACCCCGAAGTGACGGTCCGCAACCGCGGCGTCATGGAGAAGTGTTCGTTCTGCGTGCAGCGGATCAACGAAGCCAAGATCGAATACAAGAACGAGTGGGCGCAGGCTGGTGGCACGGCATCCAGCCCGGACTGGTCGATTCCGGACGGGGTCATCAAGACCGCGTGCGAGCAGGCCTGTCCCACCGGCGCCATCGTGTTCGGCGATCTCGCCGACACCGACTCCAACGTGGCCAGACTCCAGCAGAAGAAGGTCTCTTATCAACTGCTGGAAGAGCTCAATACCAAGCCCCGACTCCGTTACCTCGCCAAGGTGACCAACCCCGGCGTGCCCCGCGCCGGTGGTGGAAGCGGTCATCACGACAGTCATTCGGACGCGGCTGCCGGCGATCACGCCGCTGCGTCGACCATCGCTGAGGAAGTTCGATCATGAGCTCGATCAGAGCCGACCAGGTCGGCGGACGCATCGTCGACAACACCACCGAGGTCCCCGGAACCCGGGCGCCGCTGGTGCTGAACATGACCACTTTCGGTCAGGTGACCGCCCAGGTCTCCAAGGTCAGCGAAGCCGGACGCGCCCCCCTCGCGTGGTACGTGGCATTCGCCGGGAGTCTCGGACTGCTCGGGCTGCTCGGAGTCTGTGTGCTCTACCTCATCTTCACCGGGGTCGGTGTCTGGGGTCTGAACACGCCGGTCGCCTGGGCGTACGACATCACCAACTTCGTGTTCTGGGTGGGCATCGGCCACGCCGGAACGCTGATCTCCGCGATTCTCTTCCTCTTCAGGCAGAAGTGGCGGACGGGCATCAACCGCTTTGCGGAAGCGATGACGATCTTCGCGGTCATGTGCGCCGGCATCTTCCCCGGCATCCACGTCGGTCGCGTCTGGGTGGTGTACTGGCTCTTCCCACTTCCCAACCAGATGGAGATGTGGCCTCAGTTCCGCAGTCCGTTGCTCTGGGACGTCTTCGCGGTGAGCACCTACTTCACCGTTTCGCTCTTGTTCTGGTACACGGGACTCATCCCCGACCTCGCCACGCTTCGTGATCGAGCGAAGGGTCGGCTCCAGCAGGTCGCATACGGCCTCTTCGCACTCGGATGGCGGGGAAGCAACCGCCACTGGCACCGATACGAGCGGGCCTATCTCCTGCTCGCGGCGCTTTCGACACCGCTCGTGCTCTCGGTTCACTCGGTGGTGTCCTTCGACTTCGCGGTGAGTCAGCTGCCCGGTTGGCACACCACGATCTTCCCGCCTTACTTCGTCGCGGGTGCGATCTTCTCCGGATTCGCCATGGTGGTGACGCTCGCCGTCCCCGCCCGTGAGATGTTCGGCCTGAAGAACCTGATCACGCTGCGTCACCTCGACAACATGAACAAGGTCATCCTGGTGACCGGAAGCATGGTCGGTTACGCCTATGCGATGGAATTCTTCATCGCCTGGTACTCCGGTGCTCTCTACGAGAAGTTCGCGTTCGTCAACCGAGCGTTCGGACAGTACTGGTGGGCCTACCTGCTGATGGTGAGCTGCAACGTCATCACGCCTCAGTTGTTCTGGTTCAAGGCCATTCGAACCAGCATTCCGCTCATGTTCTTCCTCAGCCTCGTGGTCAACGTCGGCATGTGGTTCGAACGGTTCGTGATCATCGTCAGCTCGCTGGCCAATGACTTCCTTCCCAGTTCATGGGAGTTCTTCACGCCGACGTGGGTGGACATCGGAACGATGGCCGGTGCGTTCGGTCTGTTCTTCACCCTGTTCCTGCTGTTCTGCCGCTTCCTTCCCATGATCGCCATGGCTGAAGTGAAGATGGTGATGCCCGCCGCAGACCCTCATCATGATGAGGACGGGCACCATCACGGCACTCCCGCGACCGGAGACCCGTCGTGACCACGCTTGAAACATCAGTGCCGACCGTCGATCCGGCGGACTCCTCCGACGACGCGGTGAAACTCCACGGCCTGCTGGCGGAGTTCGAATCACCCGGCGAAGTCTTGAAGGCAGCCGAACAGGTCCGCAAGGCGGGATACCGCTGGTGGGATTGCTGCACGCCGTTTCCGGTTCACGGACTCGACGGTGCGATGGGAATCAAGCCGACGATTCTTCCGATCATGGTCTTCTTCGCCGGGCTCACCGGTCTGATGGCCGCGTTCATCCTGCAGGCGTTCACGAACTCGAGCGGCATGACGGTCTGGGCGATGGTCTGGGTGACCGGCTACCCCTATCTGATCTCCGGAAAGCCGTTGCTCTCGATTCCGGCGTTCATTCCCGTGATGTTCGAACTCACCATCCTGTTCGCGGCGCTGACCTGTGTCTTCGGGATGTTCACCATGAACGGGCTCCCCCGGCTGCATCATCCGCTGCTCGGGAACGATCGATTCCGCCGAGTGACCGACGATCGTTTCTACATCGTCATCGAAGCTCGTGACCCCAAATTCTTCCGCACCAGGACCGAGGCCTTCCTCGAGTCACTCGGGGCCGTCGCCGTCGAGGAGGTTCAGGACTGATGCCACGTCTCATCGTCTACAGCGTGATGGTTCTCTTGATGCTGGCGCTGATTCCGCCGGTGGTGGCCGCTCGAGTGCGAGCGACGCCGTCCGAGGGTCGCCCCATCCACATCATCCAGGACATGGACATTCAGGCGAAGTTCAAGGCGCAGTCGGAGAACCCGGAATACGCGGACCAGCGTGCGATGCGACCCGAAGTCGTGGGTGCCGTGGCTCGCGGCGAGACCTATCTGAATCCGCATCTTCAAAATGGAGTGGTCGACGGTGGGTGGGCGACCTCTCTCCCCGAGGCGATCAAGCTCGAACTGAAGACCGTCGAACGAGGTCAGCAGCGATACAACATCTACTGCGCACCCTGTCATGGCTGGAACGGCAGTGGCCAGGGCCCCGTGAATCAGCGGGCCCTCAGTCTCATGAACAACGCCGACGGCCCCCCCGATGGGACCAGTTGGACGCAGGCCCGGAATCTTCATGATCCGGGTTGGAGCGAACAGCCGATCGGCCAGATCTTCAACACGGTCACCAACGGCAAGAATTCCATGGCGGGCTACGAGTCACAGATCACCGTCGAGGATCGCTGGGCGATCTCGATCTACGTCAAGGCGCTCCAACGAAGCCAGAACGCGGTGATGCAGGACGTCCCCACGTCCGTGCGTGAGGAGTGGAACCGATGAGCAGCATCCACGTCGCCAAGCCCGATCTCTCCGAGGCCAACGTTCGTCTCGGCTCCGCCGCCATGGGTGTCCAGCAGGGCGCCGGTCTGGTCGGCATCATCGGTCTCGTCGCCAGTGCGGTGATCGGCTTCGGCGGGATGTTCGGCACCACGCCGACCTTCCTGATGAAGAGCTGGACGCAGAACTACATGTTCGTGCTCGCGATTTCGCTGGGGGCGCTCTTCTTCGTGTTCATCCAGCACCTGACGCGAGCCGGCTGGAGCACCACGGTCCGTCGCCCCGCGGAATTGATCGCGGCGAATCTGAAGTGGGCGTGGGTCGGACTGATTCCCTTCGCCGCGCTCTGGCTTTCCGGTGGCGGTCATGTCGAAGGCGGCGACGGCGCTCATTCGCACTGGGGCCCCGGCGTGCTCTTCCCCTGGGCCGACCTCGAGGCGCTCAAGGCGCATCATCCCGCGGAATACGACATCGTCGCCGCGAAGTCCGCCTATCTGAACTCCACGTTCTTCTGGATCCGGGCGATCATCTACGTGACCTTCTGGGGCGTGGTGTCCACCTGGTTCCTCAGGACCAGCATCGCCCAGGACGCGACCGGAGACATCCGGCTCACCGAGAAGATGCAGAAGTGGTCGGGGCCCGTCGCGATCGGCTTCGGACTGACCGTGACCTTCGCCGCCTTCGACTGGATCATGTCGTTGAGCCCCGCCTGGTTCAGCACGATGTTCGGTGTCTACTTCTTCTGCGGCTGCTGCACCTGCGGGTTCTCGGTGTTGATCATCTCGGTCCTGCGGCTCCAGTCCGTCGGCAGATTGAAGCAGGTCGTGAATCGCGAGCATTATCAGGACATGGGCAAGCTCCTCTTCGCCTTTGGAATGATCTTCTGGGCCTACATCGGATTCAGTCAGTACATGCTGATCTGGTACGCCAACATCCCCGAAGAGACCGGCTGGTTCCTCGGCCGGCAGATCGGCGGATGGGGGACGCTCTCCTTCGTCCTGCTCTTCGGCCACTTCGTGGTGCCGTTCGTCGCATTGATCTCCAAGTGGACCAAGCGGCTCTCCTGGTACCTCCTCGCCGCGGCGATCTGGATGCTCTTCTTCGGGTGGTTCGACCTCTACTGGTTGATCATGCCGGAGGTCCCCGCGGATGCCATGACCGCGAAGACCTACATGGAGGTCGTCGAAGCCCACGCGGACGCCTCGACCCACATCTTCAATCCCCTCAACTACACGATGCTCGCCGGAGTCGGCGGTATCTACCTCTGGATGACGATTCGTCGCATGCGAGCATCAACCTTGCTCGCTCTTCGAGATCCGCGACTCCACGAGGGCTTGGCCTTCGAAAATCAATGAGCCCCACCGGCTCGATCGCCTTTCCGGTCCGGAAGCACTGATATGAGTGAACACAACACCGATCCCGAACTCCTGAATCCGGGTCTCCCCGAGGACGACCCAGAACCCGGAGTCACCTGGTTCATCTCGCTGATCAGCCTGGTGCTCATGGTGATCACGGTTCTTGCTTCAGTCGCCATGTACTTCGGCTTCGTCGAAGGAGAAGTCGACCGAAAAATCGTCGATCGGCCGGTCGTCGAACTGCAGGAACTGCGGCTCGGCCAGCAGGAACAACTCACCGAGTACGAGCAGTACGAGATTGAAGACGCCGAAGGCAACATGTTGAAGAGAATCCGAATCCCGATCAGCAAGGCGATGGAAAGCGTGATTGCGGGAGGCCGTGCCTCCGCCGACGCCGCCGAGTCCGATGAATCAGGAGCAGTCGCCAGCCGATGACCGAGCACGCCGTTCCATTCCGACGCAGCCGCATCGAGACCGACCACATCGTCGGCTCCCGAGCCCGTCGCGGTCTCCTCAGCCGTCTCGCGACGGTTGGAGTGCTGGCGTTGACCGGAACGATGGCTTCGGCGCAGGATCCGGAATTCAACGACGACGTCCCACCCGAGCTCGTCGGCGTGGACATCATCGAGCATCTCGACGAGACACTTCCGCTCGACCTGGTCTTCACCGATGAGGACGGTCAGGAGATCAAGCTCGGCGATCTTCTCGACGGCGATCGTCCCGCGATCCTGCAGATGGGCTACTTCAAGTGTCCGATGCTCTGCAATCTCGTGCTCAACGAGACGATGGACGGGCTGACGGGGGTCGATGACCTTTCCGCCGGCACGGACTTCGACCTCATCGCAGTGAGCGTGAACCCCCGAGAGAGCCACGAGCTCGCGAAGATCAAGAAGGAGGGTTACCTCCTGGAGTACGGTCGCCCGGGCGCGTCCAGAGGCTTCCACTTCCTGACCGGATCGGCGGAAAACACTCGAGCCCTCGCGGATGCCGTCGGCTTCAAGTATCGACTTCAGGACGATGGCGAGTATGCACACGCCGCCGCGCTCTTCATCATCACTCCGGACGGGCGGATCTCCCGCTATCTCTACGGAGTTCGATACGAGCCGGCCACCCTGCGTTTCGCATTGATGGAAGGCGCCGAAGGCCGCATCGGCTCCACGCTCCAACGCTTCATCCTCTGGTGCCATGTCTACGACCCGGATTCGGGTTCGTACCACCTGCTCGCCTTCCGGGTGATGCAGCTGGGTGGGCTGGCCACGCTCTTCGTGATGGTGGCGGGTGTCGGTCTGCTCTGGGTCCGTGAACGCAGAGGTACGCCGCCCGCCGATTCCGCCGATCAGATCGCCTCGACGAGGGGCGCCCCTTGACCGATCTCCTCTCGCAGTTCCGCCGGTCTCTTCGATCGGATTCCATGATCTCTCGTCGCGTCGAAATTCTTCGATCCGACAACGACCCGAGCCAGCCATGATCGACCTTTCCTCGACTCTCGCCAATCTCGCTTCGAACACGGTGCTCGCGCTGCAGGACGTCGCGACCTCCGCCGCGCCCGCCGCGGCCGCGTTCGCGGAACCCGTCGTCGAACAGCGTGAACTCACTGGTGGCTTCTGGCTTCCCCAGGCATCCAGCACGCTCGCGCCGGCGACGGACTTCGCGTTCAATGCGATCACCTGGCTGAGTTACGTGTTCTTCTTCGGAATCACGTTCGTGCTGGTCTACCTCACCTGGAAGTATCGCCAGCGAGGCACCGAGGTCCGCTACGACGCCGGCGCACCGGTGCACAACACGCCTCTCGAAGTCGGCTGGACGGTCATCCCGCTCCTGCTGGTGATCGCGATCTTCTTCATGGGTTTCAAGGGCTTCCTCGATCTCTCGACGCCGCCCAAGAACGCGTACGAGATCAATGTCACCGCGGCGCAGTGGTCGTGGAACTTCAAGTATCCCAATGGCGCGACCAGCAACGACCTCGTCGTTCCCGCAGGCCAGCCGGTGAAGCTCGTGATGCGTTCCAACGACGTGCTTCACAGCCTGTTCATTCCGGATTTCCGGGTGAAGCATGACGTCATTCCCGGTCGGTACACGTACCTCTGGTTCCAGGCCGACGAGCCCACGGGCATCGTCCCCGAGGATCAGATGGCGACGACTACGAAGGGGCACTATCTCTTCTGCACCGAGTATTGCGGAACGGACCACTCCAACATGGGCCGCAAGGTCTTCGTGCTCAACGAAGAGGACTTCAAGGAGTGGGAAGAGACGCAGGCCCGTTGGCTCGACGAGGTCCCAGACGAGGAACTCTACTCCGTCGCGGGTCCCAAGCTCTACCTTCGATGTTCGAACTGTCACTCGATCGACGGGACCGCAGGAACCGGCCCGTCCTGGGGCGACCAGACATCCGGCTCCATCGCCGGCCTCGGAAACGTCTGGACGCGGACGATCGAAGGGAAGACGCCGATCGACGGCGGAACCCGCGACGACGGTGGTTCGACGCTCTCGGACTACATCGGCCCTGGAAAACTCTACGAGACGCCCGAAGACTACATTCGAGCCTCGATCTACAACCCCGGCGGCCTTCTGGTCTCGGGATACGGTCCGAACATGCCGCACTTCAAGGGGCAGTTGAACGACCGAGCGATCGATGCGCTCATCGGGATGATGAAACAACTGGATCAGTTCGACGCCAAGGGCCGGTACATCGGCAAGGCGCCGAACTGACCGTGAAGCCTTCTTCGTCGACCGGGGTGGTCGACACGTTCGAAATCATGCGGATCGGCATTCGTTCGTCGATTCGATTCCGAAGCACCCCCCTCGTTCTTCGAGGTGAGACACCGCGATCCACGGATCGCATCACTTGCTGCAGAGATTCGTCATGACCACGCTCGACGCAACCCGACCCCACGACGCCAAGCCCGGACCGGAGGTGGACAACTACCTCACGTTCACCCGGGGATTCCTCTCGTGGGCCCTCACCCTCGATCACAAGCGGATCGGGCTCATGTATCTGGTTTCGGTGCTCGGTTCCTTCCTGGTGGGGGGCATCTTCGCCCTGCTGGTTCGAACCGAACTCCTCACTCCCGGGGCCACGATTCCGGGCGTCGATGAGAACCTCTACAACCAGTTCTTCACCCTTCACGGTGCGATCATGGTGTTTCTGGTGATCATTCCGTCCATTCCAGCGGCGCTCGGCAACTTCGTCCTGCCGATCATGCTGGGAGCGAAGGACGTGGCGTTCCCGAGGCTCAACCTCTGCAGTTACTACCTCTGGATCATGGGCGCGATCTGTGCCGTGGTCTCGCTGACTGTCGGTGGCTTCGACACCGGATGGACCTTCTACACGCCCTATTCGACGACCACGTCGACCGGCGGCGTGATCCCGGTGGTCACCGGCGTCTTCATCCTCGGCTTCAGCTCGATCTTCACCGGCATGAACTTCGTGGTGACGATCCACAAGCTTCGGCCTCCCGGCATGACCTGGTTCAGAATGCCGCTGCTTCTCTGGGCGCTCTATGCGACGGCCCTGATCCAGGTGCTGGCGACTCCGGTCCTGGCCATCACCCTGCTCATGCTGATCGTGGAGCGCGTCTTCCTGATCGGCCTGTTCGACCCGGCGATGGGCGGAGACCCGGTGCTGTTCCAGCACTTCTTCTGGTTCTATTCGCACCCCGCCGTCTACATCATGATCCTTCCGGCCATGGGCATCATCTCGGAGATCATCTCCGTCCACGCCCACCGGCACATCTTCGGATACCGGTTCATCGCCTTCAGTTCCGTGGCGATCGCGATCTTCTCGTTCCTGGTGTGGGGCCACCACATGTTCACCTCGGGCCAGAGCCCGTTGATGAACACGGTCTTCTCCCTGATCACCTTCTCGGTGGCGATTCCATCGGCGATCAAGATCTTCAACTGGATGGCCACCCTCTATCGAGGCTCGATCAGCATCAACACGCCGATGCTCTACGGGCTCGGGTTCATCTTCCTGTTCACCATCGGTGGGCTCACCGGCCTTCACCTTGGAACCTTGAACACCGACATCCATCTTCACGACACGTACTTCGTGGTGGCTCACTTCCACTACGTGATGATGGGGTCGGCGTTGATCGCGATGGTCGGCGGCCTTCACCACTGGTGGCCGAAGATGGTCGGTCGCATGTACAACGAGCGGCACGGCATCATCGGGTTCGCGTTGGTCTTCATCGGCTTCAACGTGACGTTCTTCACGCAGTTCATGCTCGGAAGCCACGGGATGCCCCGCCGGTACTACGACTATCCCTCCGAGTTCCAGATCTATCACGTGATCTCGACCATCGGTTCGTACATCATGGCGGCAGGGTTCTTCTGGACCCTCTACCTCCTCGTGCAGTCGCTCTTCACGGGCAAGATCGCCCCCGCCAATCCCTGGGGTGGCCGAAGCCTCGAGTGGCAGTGCAGTTCGCCGCCGCCGCATGACAACTTCAAGACCACTCCCTCGGTCGGCGACTGCTATGACTTCAGCGTCGTTCGCTGGAGCGAGGAAGAGGGCGGCTACGTCGTCGATCGCAACGACGAGGACGCTTCGAAACCGGATCATTGAGCCTCGGGCGTCCGCCGGGCGGACGCTCATGCAATTCGCACCCCTTTCGGGGATCTCGGGAACTCGTCCCGATCCCCATGTTTCCCTTCGGGAGCCTTTCGGATGACCTCCATCCCGGCCAATCCCTCCGATCAAGCCGATGACCACGGTCACGACGACCATGATCATCCGCATGATCCGAATCTCGCCCATCACTTCGAGTCCATGGAACAGCAGTTGGACTCGGGGAAGCTGGGAATGTGGTTGTTCCTCGCCACCGAAGTCCTCTTCTTCGGCGGATTGTTCGCCGCCTATGCGGTGCTTCGCGCCCGCAACCCGGAGGTCTTCTCCTACGCGAGCCACTACCTCGACACGATGATGGGTGGGATCAACACGTGCGTGCTCATTCTTTCCAGTCTGACCATGGCGCTTGCGGTTCGGTTCGCGCAGCAAGGCAGAAAGACCCTTCTGGTCATCTGTCTCTGGCTCACCATGGGCGGGGCCGTCGGGTTCCTGGTCATCAAGTACTTCGAGTACTCCCACAAGATTCATGACCACCTGGTCTGGGGTGGCGCTTTCTACGAGCCGGTCGACGAAGCCCAGAAGGCGCAGCTCGCCACGCCGCTGGTGGCGCTGGATGCACCGCTGGTCGACGGTCCGAAGGAAGCCAACGCGAGCGAAGCCCGGTCGATCGCGTTGTCACAGATCGTGAACCAGCCGGAGGAAGCCGCATCGAGCATCAAGACCGCGGTCCTCGGACCGGCCGGACTCTCAGCGGCTCCGGCCGCGGCGGAGGCCGCGATCGAGGACAAGGAGAGCGACGGGCATTCGGCGGCGGGGCATCTTGGTGATCCCGAAATGCCGGTCGGGACGCACCTGTTCTTCGGGATCTACTTCTGCATGACCGGGCTTCACGGTGTTCACGTGATCATCGGCATGGGAGTGATCGGCTGGTTGATCTGGCGATCACAGCGTGGTGACTTCGGTCCGAAGTACTTCACGCCCGTGGATCTCGGTGGGCTCTACTGGCATATCGTCGACCTGATCTGGATCTTCCTCTTTCCGCTCTTCTATCTGATTCACTGAGCGGATCACCGGTCGTTCCATTCTCTCTTCAGACCCGGACGATCATCGTCCCGAAACGAGTCAAGAACATGTCCCACGAAACCACCGCCCAACACGATGAGCACGACGACGACCATGGCCTCGGGCACGTCGTGAGTTACGGCGTTCTCTTCGGCACCGGTTCGATCCTCCTGGTGATGACCATCATCACCGTCGCGGTCACCTACGTCGACGCGGGCGAGATGAACATGCCGATCGCCCTCGGGATCGCCGGCATCAAGGCGACGCTGGTGGCATTGTTCTTCATGCACCTCTACTGGGACCGACCGTTCAACGCACTGGTTCTCGTCGCGTCGATCGTGTTCGTGGTGCTTCTCATGATCTTCGTGCTCATGGACAGCGGGCAATACGCTCCAAGCGTGATCAAGGGAAATGCGCCGGGAGTCCAGGAAGTGTTGTCGATCGATGCGCCCGGGGCGCCGATCGCCGAGCAGTCTCAAATCCCCTGATCAACGGCAGAATTCCGATCAGAACCCCGTGAGAGCGGGGTTCTGTCATTTCTCCACATCGCTATCCTCGAGGGTCATGGCCAACATCGTCTCGCCATTCGAAGATCCATCGACCCGGCTCTCCGCCGGGCGTTTCGGAATGCTGATCTTCATCGCATCCCTCGCGATGATCTTCGCGGCATCGATCCTCGGAGTCATGGTGGTTCGCTTCGAAGACTCCGGGGTCTGGCCGCCCGAGGGGATGCCGTCGCTTCCCGGGATTCTTCTCTGGAGCACGGTCGTCTTGATCGCGTCGAGCGGTACGCAGGTCCTCGCAAGCCGGGCGGCCGGCCGAGGGGACGGCCCGGCACTTCGCCGGTGGATGATCATGACCCTCGGTCTGGCGATCGTCTTTCTGATCATGCAGGGATGGGCGTGGATCGATCTCCTCGATCGCGGGCTTGATTTCTCCCGTCATCTCTATGCATGGACCTTCTATTTTCTCACCGGGCTTCATGCCCTGCATGTCATTGGTGGCGTGATTCCGATGTGCTTCGTCACCGCTCGGGCCGTCCGCCTTGGTTACACCCGGGAGAATCATCGCGGGGTGGCCTACGTCGCGATGTACTGGCATTTCCTCGACGTGGCCTGGATCACCCTGTACGTCACGTTGCTCTGGGGTGTGGGCACGCTTCCCTGGTGAGCGCCGCGCGTCATTCCGCCGGTCATCCCGGGACGGCCGCGGTATCCACGCGGGCGTCGTGGGATGACGGTGACGCCGCTTCGAATCGACGGATGCAGGCGAAGAGCGCGGCGGCGGCGGCCAGAAGCAGTGCGCCGTTCGCTTGATGCGCCGAAGTCGGCACGAGTTCCCAGATCGGGATTTCCACCGTCTTCCGAAGCACGGTCGAGATGAAGGCGAGTACTCCGAGCGTGAACTGGATTCCAACCAGGAGGTTCACCGCCCGCCCGAGACCCGGGACCATCGGAACGCCGGAATCTCGGCGAGCCTTGGCGCGAAGGCCGGCGAACAACGCCGTCACCAGGGCGACGAGCGAGAACGCCAGGTGGCCGTACATGGCCCACCCGGGAGGAACCGGTGCCGGGGCTCCATCGAGGGCCGGCGTGGCGAAGTGCCGGTAGCAGGCTCCGAGAAACAGCTGGATGAGCAAGGCCGCGAGAAGCATGCTCGACCAGGCGCGGTCGCCATCCTCTTCCGGGATCGAGATCGCCGGTGATGTCTTGTCCCGCCAGCGTCGGCTGCTCACGGCCGCGAGCGCCACGAACGCGGCGAAGGTGAGTTGTCCGAAGACGCCATGGGCGACGGCGAAGGCGGTGCTTGGCTCGACCTCCGTCTGGCTGGTCGTGAACTCGCCGGTGACTCGCAGGCCGCCCATCAGTCCCTGGATGCAGACCATGAGGAAGATGATGCCGGCGAACCAGCGTACCCAACCTCGATCGTCGTACTTGAAGACCATCACCAGCAGCGTGATGGCGGTCACGCCGACGAGCATTCCATAGAGCCGGTGAGCATGTTCGTAGAAGATTCCACCCTTCATTTCAGAGAGTGGGTAGAGCAGCATGTTGTGGCCGAAGGAGTTCGGCCAGTCCGGCACCGCGAGCCCGGCCTCCATGCCAGTGACCAGACCTCCGGTCACGATGAGGACGAAGACGGTTCCGGCCGCGACGAGCGAGAAGAAACTCGCCGGGGCGATCGGCACCGAGCGAGGTCGGAAGCCTCGGCGTCCGATCATGGCGCCGATTCCACCGAGGACCGCCGACACGACGAAGAGGCCCGCCACCCACGCAATACCGCTGGCGAGCACCGATCCGTCCTCGCCTCGTCCGAAGAGGCTGCCCACGACCAGAAGATTGACCGCCGCACTGATCAGACCCGTCCCAACCCCCGCGGACGTGGTTCCGACCAGACGTCCTGCGAAGAACCCGCCGAGGCCGAGGACCAGCAATTCGGCCCCAAAGACGATCTCGCCCACTGCCAGGCCGGGTTGCATGAACGCCAGGTACCCCAATGCCCACATCAGCGTGGTGGTCGCGAATCCGAGGCCGATCACAAGGCCTCGAGATCCTGATGATGGAGAAATGGGGGCGTTCATCGGTGAGGTGGTCCGAACAGGGGATTCGAGGCCGAGCAGCGATGGATTCGGTCGCGATCGCCACCGGATCAAGGTCTCGGATTCTAGTCGTTTGCATCGGGCGATCACTCGTCGCGATCATCCTTTTCAAGTTCCGGCGGCCAATCATCGGGCTGATGCCATCCGTGGTCGTAGAATCCTCGGGTTCATGAGCGATGCCGCCCCCGAGGTTCCGATCGAGCCGAACGCAGACACCTCCACGGTGTTCGCGGGGACGCCGCGTGCGGGTGTCCGGCGGATGATCATGGACGTCACCAAGATGCGATTGAATGCGCTGGTGCTTCTGACCACCGCGGTCGGATACGTTCTGGGACGAACTGGCGCTCCGGATTTCGGTTGGTCGGGGTTGATGTTGACGCTCTTCGGCACGGGGCTCGCCGCCGCCAGCGCCGCCATGCTCAATCAGGTGATCGAGCAGACCCGGGACGCGAAGATGCATCGAACGCGCGAGCGACCGGTCGCAAGTGGTCGTCTTTCCGCGAGTCTCACGCTTCTCGTCGGAATCGCGCTGGCGTATGCAGGGTTCGCGATCCTCAGTGGATGGGTCGGCCTGACGCCTGGCGTGTTGGCGGTCTCCAACGTCGTGATCTACGCGGCGATCTACACCCCGCTCAAACCGATCACCACCACGAACACGTTGTTCGGGGCCATCTGTGGCGCCATCCCTCCGATGATCGGATGGAGCGCCGCCACGGGTGGGCTCGAAGCGGGCGCCTGGATATTGGGTGGTTTGTTGTTCGTCTGGCAACTTCCGCACTTCTTTGCATTGGCCTGGATGTATCGGGATGACTATCGGCGCGGTGGTCATGCGATGCTCCCGGTTCTCGATACGAGTGGTCGCATCACCGGTCAGGTCATGACCTCGACGGCGGCGCTTCTGGTTCCGGTGGGACTGACCGCGACGCTGTTCGGCGTCGCAGGTTGGATTTCCGCGGCCGCGTGCGTCATCTTCGGCATCTGGTTCACGCTCCGGTGTGCCCGGTTCTGGCGATCGCCCAGTGATGCACTGGCCCGAAGCGCCTTCTTCGCCAGTCTGGCCTATCTGCCGCTGGTACTCGGCGTCATGGTGTTGGATCGTGGAGCGGTGAATCCCGAGTCATGGCTTCGCGGTGGGCGTGATCCGGTGTTCACCGAGGTCGAGACCGAGACTCCCGCCGGGGACGAGGTTCAGCAGCCGTGACGCCTTCTGGTGGAGAGACCGATGCCCGTCCGAAGTCGAGCATGACTCCGCTCATTCTCGTGATCGCCCTCGGATTTTCGGGGGCCGCGGTCGTACTGGGGTGGGGATTGGTCGGCGTCTTCTCCGGCGAACCTCCGATCGGTGACGGCCGCGATCCCGCGTCGTACGGTTTCGATCTCTCGGCACTCGAGATCGATCCGGAGGCGCTGGCCGCCAGCGGGAATCCCCGGGACTTCCTGTTCCCCCTGGTCGATCCGGTGGTGATTCCGGGCGGGGAGGTGGCGGGTCTCAATGCGTCCAACAAACGAAAGTGGCAGAAGGAAGTCGTCAGCGGCGATCGGGTCGTGGGGGTCGAGATCGACGGGGTCTTTCGGGCGTATCCGATGTTCATCCTCGATGCCCACGAGGTCGTCCAGGATCGAATCGGCGAGACGCCCATCGTGGTGGCGCGGTCTCCGTTGGTCGACGAGGTCGTGGTGTTCGAAGGGATGTCGGACGGCGCGGCCATCGAAGTCGGCGTGAGCGGACTTCTCGACGACCTCTCGCTGATCATGCATGATCAAGATTCCGTCTCGCCCAGTCTGTTGTCGGGGCACGATGGTCGGTTCATCGCCGGACCGAAGACCGGGGCGCGCTTGGAAGTGGTTCCGGGCGTGGTGGTGACCACCTGGCGGGATTGGCTTGCTCGGCATCCCGAGACCGGCGTCGTGCTCCGTGACGTCGGATCGTTCCAGCGGTATCGGCGGGTCTCCTACGACCGGTACCTCGATGGTTCCGCCTGGATCATCCCGCCGAGGAACTCCATGGATGTCGCGCTGGGAGCGCGGGATCGCGTTCTCGCCGTGCGAGGCCCCGAGGCTGGGGCGCGTTGGTGGATCTTCCCGCTGATCGATCTGGCGACACGCTTGACGCCGGAGGGAATCTCGATCGCCGTTGACGATCGGCGGCTGATGATCGCGGAAGGAACCGGGGACTCCGCCGCAACCATCGATCTCATCGAGTCCGATGGTCTGGAACTTCGTTTCGGTTTCTGGCAGGCGGCATCGATCCGAGAACCGGAAGCCGCGCGAGCGGCGCTGGAGCGAGGTCGCCAGGCCCTGGAGGCTGCGACGGTCGGTGGCGATCCGGAATCGGACTGACCCGTGACTTCACGTCGCAGGCTCGTCGAATCGAGGCTCATTCCACGTCGAGCGTGGGCTTGAGCGCTTCTTCAATCGCGAGGACTGCATAGATCGTCGCGAGCTCTGGTCGGGATTCCTCCCACCGATCTTCGTCGTTCTTCCAACTGCCATCCGCTCGTTGGAGATCCACGAGTGTGGTGATCAGTTCATCTCGCCAGTCATGCAGAGTTCCATCCGGGCCTTGGATCTCATCCAGTCCGGAGGCTCGCAATGCTCGGGCCATCGCATGAAGGTAGTAGTAGAGCCCCTGGCCACCGAGCCCCGGATTCTCGGTCAGCGTCCAGTGCTGTCGGATCCAGCCGATCGCGGCGGCGACGCGGGGATCGTCCGCGGTGAGGCCCGCGTACAACAGGCTCTTGAATCCGGCGTAGGTCATCGAACCGTAACTTCGGAGACTGCGAGCAACGCCTTCAGGCATCGTCTCGCCGTAGCGGCCTTCGCCGGCCACGGCGCTGCCGAAGGACTCGCCGTCGTTGGCGGGGGTGTAGACGAAACCGCCGTCATCGCGGCCCGCTTGCGCCCACGCGGCGGGATTCGTCGCCTTCAGGTTCTGAGTCCGCGTGAGGAAGACCAGTGCCTTCTGGACGACGGGCTCCTCCGGGCTGACACCGGCGTCGTAGAGGGCGTCGAGCATCATCTGGGTGTTCGAGAGATCAGGGCGTCCGCGACTTCCGTAACCCGCGCCCCCGTACCAGTCCTGTTTCGGCGAGACACCCTCGGCTCGATCCCATTGATTGGTTCGAAGAAAGATCACCGCATCGCCCAGCGCCCGCGCGTCTCCGGGGTCCGACAGCGAGCCATGGGCGGCAAGGCCCATCGTCACCGAACTGGCGACGTAGTTGCCGAGTCCGGCCGCCGCGAGGCCTTCGAAGCCATACTCTTCGAGGGCGCTTCGGACGAAGCCGAGCGCCCGAGTGGCGGCTTCGGGAGAGTCGGCGAGGGCGGGGGCCTGTGCGAACGCCTTCAAGCCCAGGCCGGTCACCGCCACGGCGGCCGCAGCTTCACGAGGCGGTTGATCCGTGGCGATCACCTCCGCACCTTCCATCCAACCACCCCGGCGCGACTGCATCGACTCGAGCCAGGCCAGTCCTCGCCGGGTGGCGGTTCGGCCACTCGTCCAAGTCGCTTCGTCGAGGCGGGTTTCGCTCCGATCGACGGCGATTCGATGGACGGGCGGCGTCGGAAGCACGACCGTGGTCGGAACCGAAGGGACCGGGAGTTCGGTGATCTTCTCGACGTTGATGCGTGGGTCGGTCGGGAGTTCGTCGCCCCCGGTTGCTTGGATGGCCTTGCGGACGCGGTCGGGTACCGCCTTCTGGTCCGGTGGTGGCGGTTCCGAAGCGGGGGCAAGCGCCCAGACGAGCACGGAGATCAAGATGGGTTGGAAGACTGCAGGCATGAGGTCAGTCTAGACTCTCCGGGGTCTCTCTTGGAAAAGAAGCCGGAATGCCGGTCATCCAAGTTTCCTTCGATCAGGATCCACCCATGAACAAGCGGAAAGAACTCGCGCCGAACAAGCGGAAAGAACTCGCGCCGGACTCGGCATCAGGGGGATCTGCCGACCCGGATCCCGTGCTGGATCCGGCCGTGTCGCCGGTGGCCTGGATGCGGGAATTCGCGTCTGGATTCATGACGACCGAAGGTGCTTCGCCCGACGGTGAGAAATCGGACGCCGAGGACGGTGAGGCGATCGTCGCCTCGTGGATCGATCGGGGGCGAGCCGGGCTCGATCCGATCGAGCGGCGATTGTCGGCGTTGATGGCCGAGTCGAGTCTGGCCGCGATCACGGCGTCGGAGGCTCGAATCATGGAACGTCTCGACCGGATCGAGTCTCGACTCTCGAGTCTGGAGCAGAAGGGCTGAACCTCCGCATCGCGTTCGGCGGAGGACTTCGGGGTCACCTGATCGTTCCCACGACGTACATGACTTCACTGCCGGCGGTCGTGTCGAACCTCACCGGAATCATGAAGACCCCCGTCTGCCCGGTCAGCGGGGTGATCGCGACCTTGATTCGGACACGGTCTCCGTCACCTTCCACCTGCTCCAGAAGGTCCGTTCGGAAGTTCGGGTCTTCCGAGATCGCCGCGTTGACTCGCTTCCCCGCAAATTGCTTCAACTCGATGTTGAACGTCGCGTTCCCGCCAGGGGCGAGCGTGCCCACGTTGGCGATGTATCCGTCGAACTGAAGTGCGACGGCCCGACTCTGGTGGGGGAGTTTCGAGAAGGGGTGTCGAATTCGCATTTCGATCACCGAGGCATCGGGGTGATCGGTTTCGAAGAGCATCCACTTGGGGAAGGCGTCGACGACACCGGTCCGTTGAGCCTCGGCCGTGGCCGCGGTGAGGTCGTACCGAACGACATGGTTCGTCAGAGGGTCATTCGGAGTGATCAGATCCGGTGCGGCGCCATTCACGGATCGAACTCTGAAGGGTCGGCCATCCGTCGAGGTGAGCGCCACATTGCCGGAAAGGCGATCCGCGGCGAGGGCGTCGATGAAGAGTGGCGTGGTCCTGACGGGGTAGGCCGCGACCGCGGTGAGCGTGAGACGGGGGCCTCTGACTTGGCCGTTCGGGCCGGAAAGCAGCACGTTAACCGCGGCTTTCTTTTCTCCGGTGGTACTTGGCACCTGGAGGGTCATGGGGATTCCAACGGCACCGCGGGGCGGGATGGTCTCGCCCGCGACCTCGACCGTCGT
Source organism: Phycisphaera sp. TMED9 (assembly GCA_002167845.2). GTDB lineage: Bacteria > Planctomycetota > Phycisphaerae > Phycisphaerales > SM1A02 > UBA12014. The sequence continues at coordinate 144,475 of NHBO02000064.1, forward strand.
GCATTGGCAGGTCGGGACCGCGGCCGCGATGGTCATGGGTGCGTTCGTGGGATTGACCAGCTTCACTTCGACCTCGAGTTTCGAGCCAGGCTTCACGATTCCGAAGTTCACATCGTTGGGCTCACCGTAGACCGTCGTGGCGCCCGCCGTGATCGAGATGCTTCCAGTTGGGTAGATGGTGGCGCCCGAGGCGGAAGTCACGATCGGTGAACTCGGCTCCTCTTGCTCGGTGGTTGAGGAAGGAGCGGGGTCGGTCGATGCCGGTGGTGATGAGACGGAGTCGTCACAGCCAGAGATCATCGTCAACAGTCCGAGCGTGATGGGCGTGATGGTCGATCGGAACGAGATCAAGGGAAGGTCTCCGAGCAAGTGCGGCTGATATGGGCCGGGAAGGGGGTCGTCCACCGTGAACGAAGGAAAGGATAGTCGCTGGCGATTCCACGGCGTCTTTATCCGGGTCCGGAGGTGGTGAGTGATGCTCTCGGGAGAGACCGGCCGGTGTCGCGGTAGGATTCGCACCATGAAAGCAGCAGCCGTCATGACCGGCGGGGCCCCCGTGGCCCCGAACGTGGAAATCATCGAACTTCCGACGCCCGTTCCCCAGTCTGGTGAGGTTCGAGTTCGAACCGAGGCTGCAGGCCTCAATCATCTTGATGTCTGGGTCGGAATGGGAATTCCAGGCGTCAAGCGACCCTGGCCTCGGGTGACCGGTTCGGACGGGGTCGGCATCGTCGATGCGGTCGGGGATGGGGTCGATGAGGCCTGGATCGGGCGTCGAGTCATCATGAATGCCGCCCACGATCTCAACGCGGAGGCTGAGCCCGGCGACCGTCCCTCTGCAGAGCGATTTCATCTGGTGGGCGAACAATCGCCCGGCGCCCTGGCCGAAGCCTTCGTGGTTCGAGCATCGAACGTGGTCGACATCGGAGACGCTGATCCCATCGAGGCCGCTGCCTTCGGTTTGACGCATCTCACCGCCTGGCGAATGCTCACGACCCGGGCTGGGGCTCGAGCGGGGGACTGGGTCTTGATTCCGGGTATCGGGGGAGGGGTGGCGTTGGCCGCATTGGGAATCTGTCGGCACCTGGGCTGCCGGGTGATCGTCACCAGCCGGAGCGCTGAGAAACTCGAACGGGCTTCCAGACTTGGGGCGGCGGAGGGCATTCTGGATGAGGGAGAAGACTGGAGTCGCGCCGTTCGTGCTGCAACGGATGGTCAAGGCGTGGATATCTGCATCGATTCGATCGGAAGAGCAGTTCACCTTTCTTGCATCAAGTCATTGGGGCGGGGGGGCCGATTCGTGACCTGCGGCTGTACGAGCGGACCGAGTGCGGAGACCGACCTCGCCCGCATCTTTTGGAATCAACTCTCGATCCTCGGCTCGACCATGGGTGACATGAGCGAGTTTCACGCCGTGGTGGACCTCTTCCTCCAAGGACGCCTGCGGCCGGTCGTCGACCAGGTGGTTGCGCCGGCGGGAATCCGAGAGGCCTACGCGGCCCTCGAGGCCGGATCCCAGTTTGGAAAGCTCGTGGTGGATTGGCGGACTTGAGGCTCGATGACGGTTCTTGGCGGCCAACGGCGACCCCGATCAATCGTTGGCCGCACGCGAAGCTCCGAAGATATCGGACCTTCGGGGCGAGTATTTTCAACAAATCGGCCCTGATTCGCACTCGGAGCCAGTTCCGGATTGACTCATCCCCAGTCTGCTCTAATCTCATGAAACACCGCCCTTTCTTCTTGTGGGCGGGCTTTCCATAATCGAGATTGAGTTGCTTGATCTCGTTCTCAGATCCGATCTAGGAGGAACCACGGATGCAATCATCGTTCATCAAGGCAGGAGCTGCGATTTCCGCAGTGGCCACCACATCTGCCGCCCTCGCGGGTGGTGGAGATTCGTACAACGTCGGCTTCTCCGATGTTGCCTACTTCAATGCCGCCAGTGGCGGTCTCGATCCGGCGAGCGCCAACTACAACGGTCAAGGCACCGCGGTTGAGGCTGGTCGTTACTTCGCCAGCTTCGGTTGGTCCAACACGGTCCTCGAAGTCTGCTGGAACGTCGGTTCTGCCTACTCCTGCTGGGCCAGTGAATGCACGTTCGTCATGACCATGACTGACGGCGTTGATACCGGCTTCTACGTGGTCGGCACTCCGGTCGCCGTCGACACCGGTTCCGACATCGAAGGCGAGTGCGCTGTTTATCCCAATGATGGTTCGGCTGCGGCTGGCCAGACGGACTTCGTTCCCTTCGCATTCCAGGTCGATGCTGCCGGTGACGTTCAGGTCGCCGTCTATCAGGCTTGGGACGACGGTACTGGCCTCGCTGGCGGTACGGTCGTGACGGCTGACACCTTCTTCACCCTCGGTGGTGAAGTTCCTGGTGCTTGTGCAGACGCCGATGGATCCTGTGGCGAAGTCCACTCGACCCCCGGTTGCACGGACATCTCCTGCTGTGCGCTCGTGTGTGACGCTGCTGCCGGTGGCGATCCGTTCTGCTGCGAAGTCTCGTGGGACTCGACCTGTGTCGAAACCGCGATCGCACTCTGCGGTATCTACATCTACACCTGCGACGCTCCTCAGTACGACAACGACTGTGCGACTTCGCCGACGGCACTCGATCTTGGTACCACGGTGGCCTTCAACACCACCGGCGCCAACACCGATGGTCCTGATGAAATCGCATGTGGCTCCGGCTACGAGGATTACCCGATCTGGTCCGACCTCTGGTACATGGTCGATTCCACCGATGGCGGAATCTTGACCGCAACCTGCTGCAACGTCGCCGACTTCGATACGAAGATCGCCGTCTACAACGCGGGTGCCATCGGTTCGACCTTCGATCCGGCGAACCTGCCGGCGTCGTTCGTCATCTGCAACGAAGATTGCGATGACCCGACGTTCTTCAGCTCGGAAGCCCTCACGGCGGTTGATGCCGGTACGCAGTACCTCATCCGCGTCGGTGGATATCAGGGACAGACGGGTACGGGCGACCTCACGGTCACCATCGAAGCACCGGAACCCCCGATTCCGCCCCAGACCTGCGACACGCCGGGTCCGGATTCGTTCACGCAGAGCGCCACCGACGTTATGACTCAGGGTGGTGTGGCTTGTGCCGCTGGTGGTATCACCACGGAGAACAACTACTGCCGCGTCTACACGGCTGCTGACATGGGGGACGACATGTTCACCATCGACTGCATCCGATTCGGTATGACCAACCCTGGTTCATACATGGCGGCAGCAATCAACGTGTTCAAGGCGCCCAGTGGAAGCCCGGCTCCTTATGCCGATCTCGAGGTTCTGGGGTCGAATCAGTTCGGCCTCTACACCACTGACGGACTCGAGTACGTCACGGTCACCTTCCCGGACGGTCTTTCCGTGGATCTGTCGGACGGCTCGGCCCTCGTTGTCGAGGTGAGCATTCCGCAGGCACTTGATGGCTTCGTCACCTTCGCTGGTGGTACCTTGGCGGACATCACGACGGGGACCACGTACATCCGATCCGGCCCGTGCGGTATCTCGGAGTACATCCCCAATGGCGACATCGGTTTCGACCTTGAGTGGTTCGTCTTCGTCGACGGTACCGCTGGTGCTGGTCAGCCTGACTGCCCCGGAGACTTCAACGGCGACGGTATGGTCGACGGTGCTGACTTCGGCTTCATCCTCGCTGCCTGGGGAACCTGTGGGGGCTGCCCCGAGGATCTCAACGGCGACGGTGAAG
>NHBO02000065.1 GCA_002167845.2 Phycisphaera sp. TMED9
CGAGCGTCCGCTTCACGTCCTCGACCAGGGTGAAGAGATCGACCTGGATGCGGCCGCAGGTCGGGCAGGCGATCAGCTCGATGCCCTTGCGAGGTCGCATGTCGAGGGCGCAGAGAAGTTCGACGCCGTCTTCCACCTCGTAGACCGGATCGCTGGCGTAGCTGATGCGGATGGTGTCGCCGATCCCGTTGGCGAGCAGCGTGCCGAGGGCGGCGATCGATCGGACCGAGCCGGTCTCCCGGGTGCCGGCGTGGGTGACCCCGAGGTGCAGCGGGTAGTCGAATCGCTTCGAGATCTCGGTGTAGGCGTCGATCACCAGTCGGGCGTCCATCGACTTTGCGCTGATCGCGACGTCGTGGAAGTCGCGGGCCTCGAAGATCTCGAGGTACTCCTCGAGCTTCGCGATCATGATCGCGAGCAGGTGGCCGGAGCGATGGCCCTCGAAATACGCGCCGAGCTCCTCCTGTCGCTTCTGCTTGTCCTTCCGCTCGATGATCGAGCCCTCGTTCACGCCGATGCGGATCGGAATGCCGGCCGCCTTGCAGGCGTCGATCACCGCGTTCACCTGATCGCGATCGCTGATGTTGCCGGGATTCAGGCGGATCTTGTGGACGCCGGCCTCGACCGCTTCGAGGGCCCGCTTGTAGTGGAAGTGCACGTCCGCCACGATGGGCACGGGCGTGGACTTCATGATCTCGGCCAGGGCCTCGGTGTCCTTGCGTGCGGGGACCGCGACGCGGACGATGTCCGCGCCGGCGTCCGACAGCTTCGTGATCTCGGCGAGGCAGGTGTCGATGTCGTGGGTGTAGCACGAGGTCATCGACTGCACCGAAGGAAGGGCGGTTCCGCCGATGGTCACGCGGCCCACGCGGTCGTCGCCGAGGGTGAAGGACCTGGTCTGGCGTCGCTGGTAGCTCATGTGACCAATTGTAGGTGAGGCGAGCGGTCTCGGACACGTTTCGGGCCCATTCGGTAGCATCCGGGCGTCGTCCAAGCTGACGACCGACCACGGCGTTGCCGTGAATGCAGGCCCGGTTCCAGGCCCGGATCCCGGTCTTCCATCCAGAGACATGCCCCGGAGCCTCGCCGATGACCATGGCCGAAACCCCCATCCGAACCAGCGGTGCCGTCAAGTTCAAGCTGTCCTTGATGATGTTCCTCCAGTACGCGATCTGGGGCGCCTGGCTGCCCATTCTCTATCCCTTCCTCCTCGGGTACCGCGGGTTCAGTCTTGAAGAGACCGGGCTCTGTCTCTCGGCGGGCGCCATCGGAGCGATCTTCGGGCCGTTCCTGGCCGGCCAGCTCGCCGACCGGCTCTTCTCCACTGAGAAGCTTCTTGCCGCGAGCCATTTCATCGGTGCCATCCTGGTCTACCTTCTGGCCACGGCCGATGGGTTCGTTCCGTTCGTCGTGCTCTCGGGGGTCTANGGGTTCGTCTACGCCCCGACCCTCTCTCTGACCAACTCGATCTCCTTCGCCCACATCGCCGACCGNGANCGGGACTTCGGTCCGATCCGAGTCTGGGGCACGGTTGGCTGGATCGTGGCGGGAATCCTCGTTGGGCAGTGGCTGCTGCGGACCGCGACTCCGGATCTCGCCGGCATGTCGTATGGGGTGTCCTCGACCCAGCTGGCCACCGATCCCGACCAGTTCATTCCGATTCTGCTCGAGGAGAATCCAGCCGTTCGGGACAGCTTCGCCGCCGGGGCCGCGAACTGGGCCGCTGAGGAGAAGATTTCCACCGCCGACTCCGGGGATGTGGTCGTGGCGTACATGGCCATGAAGATCCGGAAATCAGTCGCCGACGAGGAAGCGAAGGTCGGAACGGAGATTCAGAACGGGGGGGCGGCGCCGACGACGGAGNAACGGCAGGCCGGCATGGCCCANGCCGCTCAGCAGGTGGTTCAGGCCGGCCTTCAGGATCGAGGACGACGATTCGCCTTCAGCATGAGCGCCATTCTCGGTCTGGTGATGGCCGTCTTCTGNTTGTTCCTGCCACACACCCCGCCGNCCCGGGTCGAAGGCGGCTCCCAGCGAAAGCTGGCGTGGGCCGAGGCCTTCTCGGAGATCAGGTTGCAGCCGTTGCTGACGCTGTTTCTGATCGCGGTGCCGGTCAGCATGATCCACCAGTTCTACTTCGTCTTCACCAGTGATTTCGTCACGGGGATCCAGAACACCACCGGGAGCGCGGGTGCCGACCAGTTCGCGGCGGCGGTGAACCAGGTCTTCGGCGTGGGTGGCGGTGGACTGATGACCATCGGCCAGATGAGCGAGATTCTCGTTCTCGCCATGATTCCGTTCTTCGCGAAGTCGCTTGGCCGCAAGCGGCTCCTGCTCATCGGACTCGCCGCCTACGCCCTGCGCATGGCGCTCTTCGCGTACAGCCCCACGCTCGTGCCCGTGCTGTTCGGGGTCGCGCTCCATGGCCTGTGTTTCGGCTGCTTCATCTTCGTCGCCTTCATGGTGGTCGATGAACACACCACCCCCGACATTCGGGCCACCGCCCAGAATCTCTTCAATCTGGTGATCGTCGGCATCGGCATCATCGTCGGCAGCTACTTCGCCACCGCGGTGGTCGGAAGTTGGGCTGCCATCCCCGAAGCCGATGGTGGGGGCATGAATTACATGAAGTTGTTCAGCGTCCCGATGTGGATGGCCATCGCCTGCTTCCTGGTGATGCTGGTCGCCTACCCACGACACTCCAAGCCGATCGCTGCCGGCTGACCGTTCGGGAATCTGATCCGATCTTCAAACGACGACCGCCCGTGGCTGCATGCCGCGGGCGGTCGTCGTTCCGGTCTCCGGTCGATCGCGGCGTCAGCCGGCTTTGCGGGGGCTCGTGTCCGCAACGGCGTCGGGGTGAATCGGGAGATCCTGCAAGAGGCCTGGAACCACCAGATCGGCGATCGGGGTGCCGGCTTCGATCGGGGTTCCGTCCATGCGGGTGATCACCGGCATGGGGTTGTCCTTCAAGTGCTTCTTGAGGTCCTTCTCAAGTTGCGCGCGAACGGGCTCGTCGAGTTTCGCGAAGCCTTCGCGGCCTCGACACTTCGGGAACCCGCTGCATCCGAGCCACGGCCCTCGTTTGCCGTCGCGGAGGTTCAGTGGCTTCTCCTCGCACTTCGGGCAGATCAGGTCGGTCACCACCGGGGGCGGAGAGGGAAGTTTCAGGCAGCCCTTCTTGTCGAGGTTGAGCACGAACTTCACATCAGGGAAGTTGGGGCTGGCCATGAACTTTCCGAAACGTCCGGTTCTGAGGATGAGTTGCGATCCATCCTCGGGGCACTTGATGTCCACCATCTCCGGGAGAAGCGGCCGTCCGGTCCGGTCGATCGGGGCGGCGTAATCGCAGTCCGGATAGGCGGTGCAACTCAGGAACCGGCCGTTCTTTCCGAATCGATAACAGGTCATCGCGCCGCACTTGGGACAGGCGTAGGGGGCCGGTTGCGTCTCCGCCTTGGCGTGGCCGAGTTCTTCGTGAGCTCGGGCGAGTGATTCGCTGAATCGACCGTAGAAGTCGCGGAGCATCTCCCGCCACTCGACGTGCTCTTCCTCGATCGCATCAAGCCTCGTTTCGAGGTCGCGGGTGTAACCGAAGTCCATCAGTCGGGGGAACGCTTCGACCATCTTGTCGGTGACGACTTCCCCGAGGTCGGTGGCGAAGAATCGACGGTCTTCCTGCACCGCGTAGTTTCGATCCTGAATCACCTTGATGATCGAGGCGTAGGTCGAGGGGCGTCCGATGCCCTCGTCTTCGAGTTTCTTGACCAGGGAGCCTTCGTTGTACCGGGCGGGGGGGCTGGAGAACTTCTGGCGGGGGTCGATCGAGAACGGGGCGGTCTGGTCGCCTTTTTCGAACGCGGGAAGAACCTGTTCGTCGCTCGCGGCCACGCCGCCGACGCGGGTCCAGCCGTCGAACGCCAGCACTCGGCCGTTGGCCTTGAGGACGGCGCCGGTGTCTCGATCCGAGCGTCGAAACTTGACGGCCGTCGAATCCCACTGGGCATCGGTCATCTGGCAGGCGACGAATCGGTTCCAGATCAGTCGGTAGAGCTTGAGCTGCTCCTCGTTGAGCGTCGAGGCGAGCTGCTCGGGCGTTCGTCGAGGATCGGTCGGCCGGATCGCCTCATGAGCCTCCTGTGCGTCCTTGTTGCTCGACCCGTAGAAGCGTGGCTTTTCGGGGAGGTACTTCTCGCCGTGCCGCTCGGACACGTATTCACGTGCGAGTGCGATCGCGTCGCCCGAAAGGTGGGTCGAGTCGGTTCGCATGTAGGTGATGAGTCCGACCATGCCTTCGCCCGGCACGTTGATGCCCTGATAGAGCATCTGTGCGATTCGCATCGTGCGGTCGGTGGCGAAACCGAGCGCGTTGCTGGCCGAGACCTGCAGGGAACTGGTGATGAACGGTGCAAAGGGCTTCGAACTCTTCCGGGTGGTCTCGACGGAGTCGACGGCGTACCGGGTCGCGGAATCAAGCGTGCCTTCGATCTTGCGGCGAATTCTGGCCGGGCCCTTGCCGGCGGGGTCTTCTTCGTCGGACATCGAAACGTCGGACATGCCGACCGCTTCGGCGACCGAGATCATCGGCTTGGAAAGGTCTTCGATCGCATCGGCGGTGCAGCCGATCGAAAAACGCCCGCCGCCTACTTCGACCAGTTCCGTCCGCAGGCCCCGGTGGTCGGAGAGCCAGGCGTTCTGGCGTTTGATCGTCGGTGGCTTGCCCTTGTCATCGAGTGTGGTCATGAACTCGGACCAGGTGTCCGCCAGCGCCGGCGCGGTGTTCGGATCGAGGGCCAGTTTCACGCCGACCTCCCACGACTCGTCAGGGATGAAAGCGTCGATCTCTCGTTCGCGTTCGACGATGAGCCGGGTCGCGACCGATTGCACGCGCCCCGCCGACAGTCCGCGGGCGACCTTCTTCCAGAGAAGCGGGGATGCCTGATATCCGACGATTCGATCGAGGATCCGGCGTGCCTGCTGGGCGTTCACCTTGTATTCGTCGATGGCCCGTGGTTTCTCGAAGGCTCGGGCGATTTCGCTCTTGGTGATCGCGTTGAACACCACCCGCTTGGCCTCGTCAGGCTTGACGCCGAGGATGTTGGCGAGATGCCAGGCGATGGCTTCTCCTTCTCGGTCGAGGTCGGTCGCGAACCAGATCTCCGTGGCGCCCTTGGCGGCCTTCTTCAGATCGGTGACGGTCTTCTTCTTTGCCGCCAGGACTTCATAGGTGGGATCGAAGTCGTTCTCGAGATCGACGCCGGGAACCGGCTGCTTCGATCCTTTCGGAGCCTTGCTCGGCAGATCTCGAACATGTCCCACCGATGCGGTGACCACGAATTCAGGTCCGAGGTACCGATTGATGGTCTTGGCTTTCGCCGGGCTTTCCACGATCACCAATTGCTTTCCTGCGGCCGACGGTGGGGCTGGATAGCTCGAGGTCTTCTTGCCACCGGCCGCCTTCTTGGTGGTCTTCTTGCCCGCAGCCTTCTTCTTTGACGTCGACTTCTTGGTCACCGTCTTCGCCGTCTTCTTGGACGTCGTCTTCTTGGCGGCGGACTTCGTGGTGGTCTTCTTCTTGGTGGCCATGCGGGTGCTTTGAATAGGAACCTTCGGAGGCGGCGGTCCGCCGCTGATCCGAAAGCCGGATGGGAACGACTGAAAGATGTCCGACGGACGCCGACCAGAGCCGATTCGGCCAGCCGGGGGGGCGGCATTGAAAGATTGCGAGTGGGGTTTCGTCAAGCCCGAAACGAAAAACGGCCCCTTACTGCCTTAAAACGGGGTTTCGGCAGAGACTGCGCGTTTTTGAGGACGGAAAAAAGTCTCTCACGCCGGATCTCAGGCGGGATTCTGGAGCCGCCGGATGGCGTCCCGGGCGAGATCCGCGGCGTCTCGCCCCTCGGGCTCCAGTCGAATGGCGCCGGGGACCGCCGAGAATCGTCGAAGCCAGGTCCGCTGTTGCTTGCCGTACCGCCGGGTTCTGATCTTGATCTGCTCCTCGGCATCCGCCAGCGAGCAGCGTCCCGCAAGGTGATTCAGGATCTCCCGATAGCCGACGGCTTCCTGGGCCTGGGTGCCGAGTCCGCCGTCCTCCTGGAGTCCTCGCACTTCCTCGACCAGGCCGGATTCGAGCATCGCCTTGACCCTCGCGTTGATTCGGCGATTCAAGGCTTCCACCGGCCAATCGAGGATGACCAGGCGGGCATCCGGCCGTCCGCGGACCGTGTCCGCCCATTCCTTCTGCTGGATCGAGAGCGGGACACCTGTGGAGGCATGGACTTCCAGCGCCCTCACCAGCCGCCGATGATCGTTGCGGTGGATGCGAGCGGCGGATTCGGGATCGACCAGAACGAGTCGGTCATGGAGATCCGCCGCGGGCACGTCCGCGAGTTCCTCGCGGAGGGCATCATTCCGGCCGGGTCCCTCGAAGACGCCTTCGAGCAGCGCTCGAATATAGAGGTTCGTCCCGCCGACCAGGATCGGGTGGCGGCCGCGATCACGGATGCCGCCAATGGCCTCCTCGGCGGCATCAAGCCAGTCTCGAACCGTGAATTCCAAGGAGCGTGGATCGACGAAACCGCACAGGTGGTGAGGCGCCGCGTCCAGTTCGGATCTGCTCGGCTGCGCGGTGCCGATGGACATGCCGCGGTAGACCTGCATCGAGTCGGCCAGAACGCATTCGCCACCGTGGGGAAGGGCTCGCGCCAGTTCGATCGACAGCGCCGTCTTGCCGCTCGCGGTCGGGCCCAGCAACAGGATGATCGGCCGGGACGAGGCGTCGTCGAGGTTCGTGGGCGTGGTGTTTTGCGGCGATTGGTCGGTCACTCTCTGTGACGGTAGCGACCGGCCGCACGGGACGTCGATATCATCCGGCCTCGCACGGGCGAGTCGGCCCGGTGCGGTCATGCTCATCCGGGATGAAACCCGTCAGGAGACTCTCGTGCCCAGTGCCGCTCGAACCACCATCGATTCCGTCGACGTCTCCGAAAGGACCGTTCTACTCCGCGTCGACTTCAACGTTCCGATGTCCGAGGGTGAGATCACGGACGACAGCCGAATCCGGGCGGCGATTCCGACCATTCGATCGATTCTCGATCGTGGTGGATCGTGCGTGTTGATGAGTCACCTCGGCCGGCCGTCGGGGACCGGTTTCGAACCGGCGTTCACCCTGTCGCCGGCGGCGTCCCGGCTCGCCGAACTCCTTGGCCGTCCGGTGAGTCTCCCGAGCGGGGACTGCGTGGACGAGGCGTCCATCGAAGCTGTGAATTCGATCGAACCTGGCGGCGTCATCCTGTTGGAGAACCTCCGGTTCCACAAGGCGGAGAAGGACGGCGACGCCGAATTCGCGGGGCGGCTCGCGGCCTACGGTGATCTCTACTGCCAGGACGCCTTCGGTGCGGCGCATCGTGCCGACGCCTCGATGGTGGCGGTGCCCGAAGCCATGGAAGGGCGGCCCCGGACCGCGGGTCGCCTGCTGGAAGCGGAACTCAGGTATCTCAGCGGCGCGATCGATTCTCCGGAACGTCCGTTCGTCGCGGTCCTGGGCGGGGCGAAGATCTCCGACAAGCTCGCCACGATCCGCCATCTCGCGGGCCGGGTCGACACGCTCGTGGTCGGCGGGGCCATGGCCTTCACGCTGCTCCGCGCCATGGGGCATGGCACCGGCCGAAGTCTGGTGGAAGAGTCGATGATCGATGAAGCCCGTGGGATCATCGATGCGGTCGAGGCGACTTCGACCACGCTCCTGCTGCCGGTGGACTTCGTCTGTGCCTCGGCGCCGTCGGATGGAGTCGACACGACGGTCGCGGGGCGGGACATCGATGACGGTCTGATGGGATTGGACATCGGTCCCGCGTCGATCGACGCTTTCGGGGCCGCGATCCGCGACGCTCGGACGGTCGTCTGGAACGGGCCGATGGGGTTGTTCGAGATTCCTCCGTTCGATCGAGGCACGCTGGCGGTCGCGAAGGCGATGATCGATGCGACCGCGGACGGTGCGACTTCCGTGGTCGGGGGTGGCGACACCGCGGCCGCGGTGAACGACCTCGGTCTGGCGACTGGATTCACCCACGTCTCGACCGGCGGTGGTGCGAGTCTTCGGATGCTCGAGGGCGGCCCGATGCCCGGTGTGGACGCGCTCGATCCGGCGTGAAACGCCGTCAGGCGGACCTTTGGATCCGCGAGACGTGGCTTTCAACCCGGTCGGCGGGTAGGCTAAAGGAGTGATCACCGGTGTTTCGGGGCCGGATCAATGATCAGATTCTCATTCTGGAAACGTCCGATCAGGAGACGACCAAGCATGTTCCATAGATTGATCACCGCTGCCGCCACCGCTGTCCTGGCGACCTCGACGATGGCCGCTGAACTCAAAGTCGGAGACAAGGCCCCCGCGGTCGAAGTCAAGGAGTGGATCCAGGGTGAGACCACGGTCGGCGCGGGCAAGCCGTACGTCATTGAATTCTGGGCGACCTGGTGCGGTCCCTGCCGAACATCGATCCCTCACCTCAACGAGCTCTACAACAAGTACAAGGGCAAGGGGCTTTCGATCATCGGTGTCTCCGATGAGGTGAAGGCCGTCGGCAAGGTTCGAAACTTCGTTCGGAGCAAGGGCGACGGCATGAGCTACTCCGTCGCGATCGACGGAGGCGTGAAGCGCAACTTCTTCGAAGCCGCCGGCCAGAAGGGCATTCCCTCGGCGTTCATCGTCGCCAATGACAACTCGATCGCGTTCATCGGCCATCCGATGGATCCGAAGTTCGAAGAGATTCTCGCCAAGGTCGTCGCCGGGCGATACAGCCCGACGCTCATGAAGAAGGCGGCGCCCAAGCTTGCGGCCGCGGAGCGAGCGGCGAAGGTTCGCAACTACGGAGATGCGTACCGGCACATGGACGACGTGATCGAACTCGACAACGGCGTCTTCGTCCAGGTCGCCCTCGACAAGTACCGCATCATGGCCTCGGAGCAGAATGATTCGGCCGCTGCCGACAAGTGGGCGAATCAGATGATCGTGATGTACTCGGACGATCCGGGGGCGCTCGGCATGATCGCCGAGATGGCCGCCGCCGATCCGGACGAGGAAGTCCAGAACCACGGCGCCGCTCGAAAGGCTGCCGATGCGATGCTCAGGAAGAGTGGGCCGAGAGATCCGGACGCCCTCGCGGTCTCCGCGATGGTGGCCTTCCAGGAAGGCGATGCGGATCGAGCGATCCGCGAGCAGATGCAGGCCTGGATGACCGCGGACCCGGACATGAAGCCCGAATTCAAGCGGAGCCTCGACATCTATCGAGGCCAGGCATCCCGCCCCGGCGCCTCACGGCGCTGACTCGCGGTGGATGGATGAACACGACGGCCGGCTCCCTGATCGGGAGCCGGCCGTTCTGATCCCGGAAGAAGGCGAGGGTGATCAACTCATGACCGATATCGCAGCCGGTGTCTCCAATCTTCTCACGCGACCGGATGTCGGCACGCTCGTCAGTGCGTCGATTCTCTCCGCGGACTTCACCAGACTCGCTTCGGATTGCCAGGCGGCGCTTGATGCCGGTGCCGACACGTTGCATGTCGACATCATGGACGGTCATTTTGCGCCGAATCTCTCGATGGGGCCTGCGGTCTGTGCCGCGGTTCGGCGAGGGGCGCCAGAGGCGTTTCTCGACGTTCACCTGATGTTGACCGACCCCACGTCGTTCCTCGAACCCTTCGCGAAGGCCGGCGCCGACCATTGCACCGGGCACATCGAAGTGCTCGAGGATCCGCGGGCGTTTCGTGATCGATGTCACGGGCTCGGGATGTCGGCCGGGATCGCGATCAATCCTGAAACGCCGCTTGAAGCACTCGATGGGATCGCGGAACTCTTCGATCTGGTGCTGGTCATGAGCGTGCACCCTGGATTCAGCGGGCAATCGTTCATCGAGCCGGTGCTCGAGAAGACTCGGGCCATCGCCGCCAGNCTCGGCCCGACGCAGCGTCTGGAGATGGACGGTGGCGTCGCCCCGGCCAATGCCGCGGCGGTTCGGGCCGCCGGTTGCGACGTGCTCGTCGCGGCCACCGCGATCTTCGGCGGTGATGACTATGCGACGGCCATCGCGGCGCTCCGTCACGGCGGAGGCGGCTGATGTTCGGCGGTCGTCGAACCCGGCTTCTCTGGTTGATCCGTTGTGGCGAGAATGAATGGGACGCCGAAGATCGGCTTCGAGGTGATGAAGATCTCCCTCTGACCCCCGCCGGTGAGGCGGCGACTCGGGAGGCGGTCGAGCGTGCATCGTCGTTGCCGTTTCCGCGGCCCGCCGTCATTCATCATCCGCTCGATCAATCCGCGGTCTCCACCGCTCGGCTCGCCGCCAAAGCGCTGGGGAGCCGGCGTCGAGGCAATGATGAACTGGCTGATCCGGCACTGGGCGTCCTCGCCGGGATCACGCTGGAGGAACTTCGAGAGCGATTCGAGCGACGAGCACGCCAATGGGAAGACGATCCGTCGAGTCTGGTTCCGCCGGATGGTGAGCCGTTTCAGGACGCCCGAGTTCGACTCATCGAGGCAGGACGGACGATTTTGCATCGAAATCGCACCGAGGCCGTGGGGATCGTGGTTCACGATCTCGCGGCGGGTTTTCTTCGCACGGCGTTGGCTGGACTCCCCGAGGGCAATCCGCGGCGATGGATGGAAGGCCGGGCCCGGGTGGAGACCTGGGCGATTCCCGAGGATGTGTCGGAACGGCTCGACGGCGTCTTGGAAGCGGTCGGACAGGGCGAGGGAAACTGAGCCGAATCCTCCGAATTCCGCCGGTGGGTGGTATCCTCGCAGGCATCGGATGATCCCCGTCGTGGGGATTCCATCGACCTCGATTCCGTGACTTCGAGAGATGACCGTGGCCAAACAGACATGGGAACAGGCCGATATCGCGGCCAAGAAGGCAGTGCCGGAAGGGCTCTGGGTCCAGTGCCGCAAGTGCGGGGCGACGATCTTCGGAAAGACCCTCGAAGCAAGTCTCCAGGTCTGTCCGAAGTGTGATCATCATCACCGCGTGACGGCGAGAGTCCGGATCGGGCAGCTCGTCGACCCGGAGAGTTTCGAGCCTTTCAACGCCGACCTCACCGCCTCGGACCCGCTTGGGTTCGTCGATGTGAAGCCATATCGCAGCAGGATCGAAGCGGCGCGACGGAAGAGCGGAGAAAACGACGGCTGTCTCACCGGTGTCGGCTTCGTCAAGGGTCGAAAGGTGGTCCTGGCCGCCATGGACTTCGCGTTCCTGGGCGGCTCGATGGGTTCGGTGGTCGGCGAGAAACTCGCCCGGGCGGCCGAACATGCCATCGACCACGATCTTCCGCTGGTGNTCGTTTCCTGTTCCGGCGGCGCTCGGATGCAGGAATCGGGGTACTCGTTGATGCAGATGGCGAAGACCTCCGCGGTGCTCGCTCGCTTCGATGAGGCCGGCGGCCTGTTCATCTCGGTGCTCGCCGATCCGACCACGGGTGGCGTGACGGCGAGTTTCGCGATGCTGGGCGACGTGATCCTCGCCGAGCCCGAAGCGTTGATCGGATTCGCGGGTCCCCGAGTGATTCGAAACACGATCCGTCAGGATCTGCCTCCGGGGTTCCAGACCTCGGAGTTCGTGAAGGAGTCGGGCTTCGTCGATCGAATCGTTCATCGGCGCGATCTGAGAAGCGAGATCGGTCGCATCATCGACTACGCAGGCAAGTGATCGAATGACCGAACAGACGACGCCCCGGTTCGCCGGTTGGAAGGTCGCAGTGCTCACGAGCCTGCATGCGGTCTGCTGGGCGGCGGCTTTTCCGCCGTTCGGGCTCTGGCCGTTGGCGATGGTTTCGCTCGCGCCGCTGGCGGTCGCGGCGATTCGAGCCGAACGTCGGCGGATCCTGGTCATCTGGACGTTTCTGAGTTCGTCCATCGGTTGGGCGGTGCTGAATCTGTGGGTCGGAGAGATCAGTGGGGCGGGGCTGCCGGCGATGGCGATGTACCTGGCCTGCTGGACGGTGCTCGCGGCGCTCTGTCTTCGGCGNCTGGCGCATCGGCGGAGATTCGGGCGTCTTCCGCTGGCGCTCCTGCTCCCCATCGTCTGGCTCGGCGTGGAGTTCATCAGGGGGTTCATTTTCTTCGACGGATATCCCTGGTATCTGGTGGGCCAGCCTCTGATCGGTTGGCTTCCGCTTGCCCAGGTCGCTGATCTCGGCGGAATGGAACTGGTCGGGGTGCTTCCCGCCGCGCTCGCGGGAGCGCTCGCGGATGCCTGGTTGAAACGAGGGACCGGCTCACGCCGATGCGTCGCGGCCGCGTGCACGATCGTGTTGGCAGGCCTGGTGGTGGTGTACGGACTTCTTCGCGTCCGTCCCGTCGACGCCGGGGCGCCGGGGCCATCGGTCATGGCGCTGCAGACCGACATTCCCCAGTCCAACAAGGTGCGCTGGACGATCGAGGAGCAGCAGCGGGACTTCATCTCCTTCCGAGACCAGACCTCTGCCGCGGTCCGGGCCGCCATCGCCGCCGAACAGGCGGTCGATCTGGTCATCTGGCCGGAGACGATGCTGCCCGGCCCCGGATTCGATGCCGGTTCGATCGCCGCGTTGGAAGCCGGCGGATACTGGCCGGGGGGACGCTTCGCGGTCGCGGCGATGGATCTGGCCGATGCCGTTGCGGCGCCGATGCTCTTCGGCACGTCGACGGTCGTGGGTCTTCGCGAAGAAGGAGGACAACTCGTCTGGGACGAGCGATACAACAGCATGGTCCTTCTGGATCCGGCGGATGCCGGTGAGGCGCTCCCTGCCGAGGAGCCACTTCGATACGACAAGGTGTTTCTCACGCCGTTCGGCGAGACGATGCCGTACATCTCCGCGTGGCCGTGGCTTCAGTCGCAGATGCTGGCTTTCGGTGCTCGTGGCATGACCTTCGATCTCGACGCCGGTGGTCGGATGGTTCGATTCCCGCTCGAGTGGGCCGACCAGGACGGTGGGATGCGGACGACGTTCTTCGCCACGCCGATCTGCTTCGAGGACACGGTTCCGCTCTTGTGTCGGGATCTCGTGTGGTCCGAGGGTCGGAAGGTCACGGGGCTTCTGATCAACGCCAGCAACGATGGTTGGTTCGGAGACTCCGATGGGATTCGGCGGATGCATCTGCTCGCCGCGCGATTCCGGGCGATCGAGAACCGGGTGCCGATGATCCGGGCGGTCAATACGGGGATCTCCTGCGGCATCGACAGTTCAGGGCGGGTGCTCGAGCCGCTTCCTCCGCGACAGGCGGGGATACTCGGGCCTCGAACCGTCCGGCTCGACGATCGATGGACGCTTTTTTCCGCGATCGGCCAGTGGCCGGGCCGGAGTATTCTCGGAATCCTCGTTCTGATGCTCGCCTTTGCGGGGGGGATTGGCGGCGGATCGCCGGTCGGACCGATGAGAGAACCAGCGGTGGAACCGTCTGCACAAAGTCGCCAGGAAGGTGAAACGACATGAGAATTCGAACGTGCCCATGGCTCCTGGCGGCCGGCTTGACCGGACTGCTGCTCGCGGCCTGCATCGAACCCGATCCAACGAAGCCGTGGAGTACTCGAGATCAGAGTGTGACCACCGTCGAAGAGGGACTTCCCCAGCGGGTGGTCGTGGTTGAAGAATCCTCGCCGGCGTCTTCGCCGCTCGCGGCGGGCGACTCGATCATCGAAACGACGATGATGCCGGAGGTGGCGGAACCGGTTCGGCCGAAGAACGTCGGTCCGGTGGTGCTGACCGGCGCCACTCCGGCCGCCCGAGCCACCTCCTGGTTGCTGCAGGCGGTCACCTATCCGGAGGCCGTGATCCGGGCGAATGCATTCGAAGCCTTGGAGGGGAATCCGGAGGCGCTCTATGAGGTCGCGCCGCTTGGTTTCATCGACGAAAACCGTGGCGTGCGTTTCATCGCCACGATGTCCGTCGGTGACGCGGGACTCGACGGGCTGGCCGCCTTGATCGAGCCGTTGGTTCTGGACCCTTCGGACTCGGTTCGGGCGTCCGCGATCTATGCATTGAATGCGCTTGATCAGTACGCCGATCCCAGTCCGCTCGGCGGCATGGTCTTCAGCAACAGCCCGGAGATTCGAGGGAACGCGTACCTGGTGCTCGGCCTGATGGGAAATCCCACCGCGATTCCGGTGATCAAGGCGAATCTCGGGAAGGGGATGAGGCTTGAGAATGCGATGCGGGTGCGTTTGACCGAGCTGCAAGCGGCGGAGGCTCTGGTGCGTCTTGGCGACGAGGACAGCATCGAGCCGATTCGCGCCGCACTGTTCACACCGGTGGAGCAGGGTGAAATCACGGTCCTTGCCTGCGACATGCTCGGACGGCTGGGTGACGAGCAGGCCCGGTCGATGCTCTTCCGTCTGATCGTGGCCAGCGGGAATCAGTCTCGCCCTCCGGAGATTCAGATGGCCGCGGCCGCAGCCCTGTTCCGGCTCGGGCCGCCCCTCCCAAATGAACTCTCTTCGGTGGTTCTCTCGCAGGTGAATGCCAGAGATCCGCGTCGTCGTCTGCAGGCTGCGGCGATTCTCGGCATCGTTCCCGGGCCGGGGGCGTTGGCAGCCCTTGAGGGCCTCCTCACGGACGCGGAGCCGATGGTCAGGACCGCCGCCGCCGGGTCGATATTGACNCGAACCGACAGTTGGGGATCCGCCACCGCGATCGTCCCAGATTGACACTGGGAGCCGGTAGAGGTACAAGAAACCGCCNCAAGAGGTGCTCCGCACGGATGATTCCGTTGGAAGTGCCGTTNGAAGGGGCGTCGACGATCGTCGACGACCGCTCGCTCCGATATCGGCCTGGTGCCGATCAGACCACCGTGTGACTCTTCGCTCCGGCGAAGCGGATCAGATACGACCTCGGGTACGGGCCGCACATCGGTTCCGGCCGGGGGGAAACCTGAGCCGCAAACAGGGTTCGAAGGATTCGAACTTCTCGCCAGTCCGTTCGCTCAGAAAGGAATTCCGCCCGTGCATCTTCTGACCAAGCTCTTCATCGTTCTCGTCTCCCTTCTCGCGGTGATGATCACCCCGTTGGTGGCGGTGAACGCAATGAACGAAGAGTCGTTCAAGTCCAAGTGGATGGCTGCCAACCAAGGCAAGAACGCCGCCCTTGAGAACCTTGGCTTTGAGCAGCGGGTCCGGATGGCGGAAGCCTCCGCCGCCGCGGTCCAGACCAAGGAGCTCGAGCTTCGAATCGCCGAACTTCAGAAGAACGGTGACAGCAAGGTCGCGGAGGTCGCGAGACTTCAGGGCGAACTCGCTCTGGCCCGGAGCGGGCAGGAAGAGATCAACGCTCGGATCGGCATGATGGCCGAGACGCAGCAGGCTCAGCAGAAGCTTGGCGAAACCCTGGTCGCGGAACTTCGTTCGCTTCGAACTCGTGCCGTCGATGCGGAACGACAGTCGGTCGATCTCGAAGAGGAACTGGGAATCATTCGTTCCAACCTCGAAGTCGCCGAAGCCGCTCGTCGGGCGCTTCAGGAAGAAGTCCAGCAGCTCAACGACGAGCGTGACCAGGCGGTCGACAAGATCGCTCGATACGTCGCCTACATCGGGGAACTCCCCTCGGCCCGAGCGGGTGCTCAGGCGGGAACCCTTCCCGCGGACCGAAACCTCTCGGCCACCATCATCAACGTCCGCCGCTCGGAGGGGTCCACCCTCGCGGAGATCAACGCTGGCAGCCGTGATGGTGTCCAGGAAGGCTGGGTCCTCACGCTCGCCGACGGCAGCCGGTTCATCGGCAACCTGAGGATCATCGAAGTCGATGTGAACCGGGCCACCGGCGTCGTCGAGCTCGAGGATGCCAACAACCGTGGTGAGGTTCGGTCCGGCCAGCGGGCGATCGCCCGCAAGGGTCAGTGATCCAGGCTCGGTCCTGAATCGTCAGCGTTTTCCAACCGGCGAAAGCCGCTCGAACTGCAAGGAATCACCCATGAGCTCCATGACCGCACCCGTCCGACGTTCCGGAGGCGACCTGGACGTCTACACCGGCCTGCTCTTCGCGGCCTTCATCGTTCTCACGGCAGGCGTGATCTCGATGGCGATGGCCAACCTCGCTGCCGTAGAGCCCTCTGCAGACCGGACGGTCACCGTTCAGTCTGAGAACGTCTTCCTCGGGCTTCCCGGGTTCGACGTCGTCAAGTGAGGCTCTTGGCGGGCTGAGGTTCGACCTCGTGGCCCTGCCGGACCCTGCGATCCACCGACGCGGGCGTCTCTCGACCGAGAGACGCCCGCGTTCTCTTTTCGGCGTCCCTCTGGCTCCTCGGGTATTCTCGCGGAACGGCAGTGGCAGCCGATCCGGCAGTTCGGCGGGCCGGGGCCATCGAGAGACCACTCGTCCTTCCTCCACGGACACCCTTCATCATGTTCTTCGATTCCATTCTCGGTTGGTTCAGCGTCGACATGGGCATCGACCTGGGTACCTGCAACACTCTGGTCTGTGTGCGCGGCGAGGGCATCGTTCTGAACGAGCCTTCGGTGGTCGCCGTCCGCAAGGGGACCAATCGGGTCATCAACAACGGCACCGCCGTCGGTTGGGCCGCGAAGGACATGCTCGGAAAGACGCCCGGGTCCATCTCGGCCGTCCGTCCGCTCAAGGATGGCGTCATCAGTGACTTCGAGATCACCGAGGCGATGCTCAGTTACTTCATCCGCAAGGTCAACGGTCGGAGTCGCATCTTCGGGCCCCGTGTGGTGATCGCGATTCCCTCGGGAATCACGGCGGTCGAGAAACGCGCCGTGCTCGACTCCGCGGAGCGGGCGGGTGCCAGAAAGGTCTACCTCGTCGAAGAACCGATGGCCGCGGGAATCGGCGCCGGTCTCCCCATCGCGGAGCCCACTGCGAGCATGATCGTGGACATCGGTGGTGGTACGACGGAAGTGGCGATCATGTCTCTGGCCGACATCGCGAGTTGCGAATCGGTGCGAGTCGCCGGTGACGACTTCGACGAGTCGATCATCAGTCACATGAAGAAGAGCTACGGACTCACCATCGGTGAGCAGACGGCCGAACGCATCAAGATCGAAATCGGTTCGGCGGCGCCGGTCGGTGAGACGATGAACATGGAGGTTCGCGGCCGGGACATGGTCACGGGGCTTCCTCGAAAGACCGTCGTCACCAGTGACGAGATTCGCGAAGCCCTCGCGGAACCGGTCAATCAGATCGTCGAGGCCGTGATCCGAACGCTCGAACACGCCGAACCGGAACTCTCCGCCGACCTCGTGGACAACGGGATCATGTTGGCGGGTGGCGGGGCGCTGCTCCGTGGCATGGGAGTCGTCATCTCCAACGCCACCGGGCTCGACGTCCGCGTCGCGGAAGATCCGCTCACCTGTGTCGCCCGGGGAACCAGTATCTATCTGGAGAGCCTCGAGGACTGGAAGGCGACCCTCGAATCGGATCTTGACGAAGTCTGAGCCGCTGGACGGGAGTCTCCCGATCAACCGAACACGTCATGCTTCGATAGGCCCTTTCTCGCTGGCAATGCTGGTGGTGCTGGTGCTGTCGCTCCTGCCCACGACCTGGCTGATTCCATGGACCAGTCGGCTTTCCGAGATCGTCCGGCTTCCGCTGGTGCCACTCGGTGATGTGGCGACCTCGGTCCGGATCTGGCTCACCGTGGACGGAAACGATCTGGCGGACCGGGCGCAGTTCGATCTGCTGGAGACGGAGCGAAACGAGTATCGACGAAGGTTCCATGCGGCCAATGAACGAGTCCGTGAGCTTGAAGGGCTTGTGAAGTCGCTCCGTGGGCTTCCTCCGACCGGTGATGTCGGTGAGTTCGTCGCCATCGAAGTCGATGTCGTGGGTGGCGATCCCAGTAATCCTTCGTCGCCTTTGCGAGTGAATGCCGGAAGGCGACGGGGGATCCTGCCCGGCGCGGTGGCGGTGCATCGAGGCGACACGCTCGTCGGCCGTGTTCTGGCGGATGTGGGGCCGACCACGGCCTGGATCCGACCTGCGGTGGGATACGGACTGCTCGATGCCCGGCTGGTCGATGATCAGGGCGTCGCGGATCGCGAACCCGGGAATGACGGCGTGCCGGTTCAACTCCGTCCGGAGGATGGAGGCTGGACGACCACGGTCGATCGGGCGGTCGCCGTCGAGCTCGGAATGGTCGCACGGTTGCACGATCCCGGCTGGTCGAGGTTTGCGCAAGGTCTGTTGATCGGCGTGGTTCGGGAGATCGGTACGCTCGAGTCGAATCCGACCCGCAAGACGATCCGAGTGGAAGTCCTGACCGATCCGCAGCGACTCGATCACTTTCTGGTGGTGAGCCCGAAGGCCAGCGAGGGGGAGATGCCATGAGAATCGGCGTCTTCGCCATCGCGTTGGCCATCTGCCTCGTGCTCGATTCAAGCTTCTTGATGGCGTTCTCCATCGGCGGCGTGCATCCCATGTCGACCGCGGTGTTACTGGTCTTCGTCGGGCTTTTCGCACCGCGGCGGACCGTGCTCTGGACCTCGCTCGTGGCCGGTGTCTTCCTCGATCTCGCCACGGTCTCGACCTATCGCGTGGATGAGCCGTTCTTCCTGATCGGGCCGTATGCGATGGGGTGCGTCTTCGGTGCGAATCTGCTTCTCCCGATTCGCACCATGGTCTTCCGGCGGAATCCGATCGCCGTCGGCCTTCTCACCATTCCCTATCTCCTGGCGGTGGACGTCGCCTTCATGGCGGTCTGGACGGTGCGAGGCTTCTACGCGGAGACCTCGACGCCCTGGGGGGACGCTTCGGCCGCCTCGGAGCTCGGACGAAGGCTGGGTGAGGCGATCTACACCGGGGGCTTTGGAATCCCGTTTGCGTGGAT
>NHBO02000066.1 GCA_002167845.2 Phycisphaera sp. TMED9
CATCATCAATCATCTCGGGGGTTTTTGGTCATGTCGAACTATCCCGGGAATGGTTGACGAAATCAGGGAGCCGAGCCGTCGCATCCGCCGCAGACATTCTCGGCGATGGACGCACAGACCGAATCCCAGCCGAACTCACAACAGATGGGGTCCTGCTGGCAGACCGCTTCGGTGCAGGCTGCGTCCGTGCAACTGGTGTTGCCATTGGCTTCACAGCAGTCGCAGTCGGGACAATCACCGGGATCGTCATCACCACCGCCACCATCGTCACCAGGGCATTCGCCCCAGACCGCGAGGAAGGCACCGACATCGACACCGTTCACAACGTTGTCTTCGTTGAGGTCCGCATCACATCCGGGGCAAGCTCCCCACTCGGAGAACAGAACACCGAAGTCCGCACCATTGACGGTACCGTCGTCGTTGAAGTCGCCCACGCAGGAGGTCGGGCCACCGCCACCGCTTTCGACCGCGAGGTCGACGTTGTCGATTCTGATCGAACCGGCACCACAGTCCGGTTGGACGATCTGCGCCACGATGCGAATGGAAGTCGTTCCAGCCGGCGCGGATCCCGAGATCTCGCTCGAGTACCAGGTGTCGTTGTCGAAGCCGCCGGTCCCGTCGAGGACCACTCCAGCGACGAAGTCGATGGGACTTCCGAGATCGGAGCCGAGAAACTCGATCTTCTGAAGCACGTAGTTGTCGGTTCCGACGATCGAGTCGAAAGCGGGCGTCCAGGAAGACATCGAGAGGGTGACGAGATCGCCCTCGAAGACGCCGGGGATGACCTGATTCAGGCCGGAGACACCGCCGGGATCACATTGTCCGTCACCGTCATAGTCGGGGAAGGTGCCGAACATGCCTGCCGAGTGGGGCGGCGACAGGTAGTTGAAGTCATCGAAGAAGATGTTTCCGTACTGCTCGTCCCAGGCGTTGAAGATCACCGAGGTCTGATAGCTGTAGTCGACACCGTTGTCGAACGAAGGATTGACCAGCGGAGCCGCCGGATCCCGCTTGTCGACGGAGAAGTTCATGTCATCGGTCCAGGACGCTCCGGGCTCGTCCATGCCCGCCTGCAGGAAGACGGGAACCACGGTCAGGCTGGTCGCGCCGACCGGTGCGATCGCAAGGAAGTTGGCTTCCTGCCAGGCGCCGGTCACCATGTCCGGATCACTACCGACGAGAATTCGCTGTTCGGCGATGCTCACCACCGAGCCGCCCGCATTCTTGAATTCGACCTTGATGCCCGACCAGTTGTTGGTTCCGGCGATCGTGTCGAAGTCAGGCGTGAACGCGAATGCGCCGACGCGGTAGACCTCACCGGCCGCGACCGGAACGTTGTACAGGGAAACCGCTCCGTTTCCGTTGTAGTCGGCACAGAAGCAACCGAAGGTCTTGAGGGCGAAACCGGATCCGGCGTGCGTGATCTCACTGCTCCGTTCGGCGTTGCCGAAGGTCGCATAGGTTCCGCGGAATTGGTTCTCAAAGCCCGGATTCTCGAGAGCATTCGGCCCTCCGTCATCAGCCAGACTGGTCCCGAAGGGAACAAGCGCGGCGGCGACAAGCCCGAGGGTCAAAGTGCGAATGGTCACGAGTCTTCTCCAGTTGAGAGGGAGCGGTTGAACGAACGAATACTCAGATGTTCGGAGTGAACGATCTGATTTATCAAACCAAGAACTGTTGCGTCTGAAACGTCGATCCGACGAAAGCCGATTCGGAGGCTGTCTTCGGCCTCTCAAAAAGGGAGTGTCAGAAGCCGCACAGACGACCCAATGCTACGCGTAAACCCAGCCTGATCCAGTCTTTCCGTGCCCTTTTCCAATTTCGGTTTGATTTTTTGCCAACCCTGACACGGAAGTCTGGAGACCGCCTCGAAAGACGGCCCCACGGATCTCCATTTCCATTATCCACCTCGGATTCCGGACCTATTCCGGAGCCCTTGCTCTTGATTGTTCAAATGCACTTTCGACGTTTGTCTCGAACCATTTCATTGCGTATTCTCGAACACATATCCCGCCTTCCCTCCACCGAAGGCATCAAGCGATCATCCGGAAAAGACACGACATGAAGCTCCGTTCACTCATCGCCATCGCGCTGTTCGTGACCACGCTCCTCGCCACTCCCGGCCATGCCGCGATCGGGGGAGATCCTGACGGCCCCAGCATCGTCGAGGTGAAGCAGACCCGAAACGGGTGGCAGCTCTACCGGAACGGAGAACCGTTCTTCATCAAGGGCGGATGCGTCGTCCGCGGCGTCAACAGCCCGGAACTTGAAGACCTGCTGTCGGAGCTCAAGAACGCGGGCGGCAACTGCATCCGTCTCTGGGCGACCGGGCCGGGAACCATGGGAATCCTCGATGCGGCTCACGAACACGGCCTCTCCGTTTTCCTGGGGCTTTGGATGGACCATCCAGTGGGCCACGTCGACAGCGCCGGAGCCTTCTTCGACTACACCAACATCGCGGCGGTCAACGCCCAGATCGAAGACCTCGCGATCCAGGTGGATCTCTACAAGGATCACCCGGCACTCCTCGCCTGGGGCGTCGGCAACGAACTCTGCCATCTCACTGCCGAGGCTGATGCGAACACCCAGGTCGTCCAGCTCATCTGGCGGGCGATCAACAACACCGCGGCGATGGTGAAGGAACGAGACCCCAATCACCCCACGGTCTCGGTGACCGCCGAGACCGGCGACTGGCATCAAGTCGACAACGGAACACAGCTCAGCCAGTGGTGCCCCAACATCGACATCTGGGGCGTCAATGCCTATGAGACGATGCCGCAGATCAGAGCGAAAGTCGAAGCTTCGCCCTGGGATCGACCGTACTTCATCCCGGAATACGGCCCGCAGGGATGGTGGAGCTCCCCCCAGACCTCCTGGAGCTCCCGACTCGAACACCCCAACAAGGTCAAGGCGAACTGGTATCGAAGCGGATGGACCGATTCAATCGCCGCCGAATCCGACCGCTGCCTGGGCGGCTTCGCCTTCGCATGGGACACCTTGGATTCGCCGATCGACACCTGGTGGACGATGTTCGACCACGAAGGCCGGCCGACGGAATGTATCGACGTCCTCTGGGAGGCCTGGAACGGATCGCCCGCGCCGAACCTCTCGCCCGTGGTCACCGGAATCAACGGCATCGAAGCCCAGACGGTTCAACCCGGCCAGGTCATCGATGTCGAACTGCTCGCCGTCGATCCGGAAGGCGAGGAACTTCTCGTCGACTGGCTGGTCGGCCGGGACGTCTTCGATGCCAACGGAAACTACCTCTGGGAGACGACCGGAGCCTGTGACTTCCTCGCCCAGGACGCCGGCCTTCTCTACGAACTCGAAGCCCCGCTGATCCCCGGCGCATATCGCCTGGTTGGATGGGCCCGAGACAGCGGCGGTCGTACCGGCGTCGCTTCGGTTCCCTTCTTCGTGGATGGAGACATCCCCGACGGCGTCGTCGCGATGCCATTCCCTCTTGACGACTACTACGGCCCCAGCGGCTTCATGGGTGCCTCTTGGACGCTCACCCGTTCGGACATGGATTCGCCCAACGGCGATTGCGGTGGCGCGGGTCACAAGTTCGTCTTCAACGCGCCCCCCATCGCACTCTGGTGTGGCGTGGCCTGGCAGTATCCCACCAACAACTGGGGTACCGCCCCGGGTCTTCAGATCATGCCCGGCGGAACGTCCGTCGACTTCCTCGCATGGTCCGATGTCCCGGGAACGACCCTCGACTTCTTCGTCGGCACCGAAGGTTCCGACGGCTTCCAGGTCGAGCTGCCCGGGGTTGAGTTGCCACTCGAACCAACCTTGATCTCGATTCCACTCGACGGCATCCAGTACGACGACGTGGTCATTGGATTCGGATGGGTCTACTCCCAAGGCGCCGGCCCCGCCGATCCCACCCGAGAAATCTACATCTCAGACATCATCTGGGACGGCCCGCCGCCACCGCCGCCCTGCCCCTTCGACCTCACCGGCGACCGACTGATCGACGGCCAGGACCTGAGTCTCGTCCTGATCAACTTCTACTCGACCACCGCTGGTGACGTCGACGTGAATCAGGATGGATACATCGACTCGCAGGACATCGCCGTGATCCTCGCCAACTGGGGCCCCTGTCCCGAGTGAGCTGCTGCTCGGACGACCTCGCTCGGCCCCCGGATGGCGGGCCCCGCACAAGCCCCGAGGTCACATCAAGATCCTCTGACGGCCTCCGAAACTCGCTCGGAGGCCGTTTTTTCTCGATGGTTGAAAAAGGCCGGAGGATACGACGTTGATTCGAGGACACGGCTCTTTCACCACGAGATTGATACCCTCTCCCGTATGCAGAATGCCTCCTCGAATCACGACAACGACCATCCGAGCGAGTCCAGCGAGGAGATCATCCAGGCGGCGACATTCGATGGCGCCGCGATCATTCGCTACCACTACTACTGCCTGATCCCGCTCTGCCTGCTCATCGTCACGATTCCGCTCGCGATCCTTCTCGCCATTGGATATCGCATCATCCTGACTCGGATCGTGGCCAGCTGGTCAGCGACGCTGACGCCGAAGAACCTGCTGGTCAAGAAGGGCGTGTTCAACAAGGTCGAGAAGACCATCCCTCTGGAGAAGATCACCGATCTCTCCAGCGCCGAGGGACCGATCATGCGGTTTGCCGGCATCAAGCGGCTGGGCATCGAGACCGCTGGACAGTCCGGCACCGCCAATGGCTCACTGGTCAGCCTTCTCGGGATCGTCGATTCCGATGACTTCCGAGCCCGCGTGCTCAGTCAACGAGACGCCGGGCACCAAGCATCGCTCAAAGCGCACACCTCGGAACTGACCGGGGCGAATCGCACCGGCGCATCGGATGAAGCGGTTCTCCTGGAGATCAAGGACGCCCTCGGCGGAATGGCAGTCGACCTGCGACGCATCGCCGAGCGGCTCGAGGACGCCCCCTGAGGCCTGGCCGGGCCCGCCCGATGGCCATTACCCCCTTCTGGCCACACCACGTCATCCACGCCCAAACGGCGGGCCATGACCCCCTCACCCCACCATCCCCCCGAGCCATCTCCAACCGCCAGCGTCATTCCGCCTCGACGACACATGAAAAAAGATGGCGGTGCTGCGAAGCAACACCGCCATCTTGATTCGACTTGAGACGCGAGAACAGCGACTCGATCAGTTGCGTCGACGACGGCTGGCGAGGCCCGCCATGCCGAGAAGCGCCATGGCGCCCGGAGCCGGGACGACGCTTCCGAAGAAGTTCGTACCCCACGCCGCACCGCTCTCGACGCCATCAGCAAAGTCGTTCTGGATGTAGGTGAAGTCGAGGCTGATCCGAGTCGCGGTAGCAGCACCCGCATCGAGCAGGTAGTCCATGTCGAAGCCATAGACCTCGTTCGAGTTCGAGTCGCCATTCAGCGTCCCGGCCACGATGGAGAAGCCGTAGTCGTAACCACCGCCGTACCAGAAGTTCAACTGGACGTTGACGTTGTTGTTGCCATAGAGCTCCTTACCGGCTTCGATGAACATCTCACCACCGAAGTTGATGATGTCACCTTCGGCAAATTCGCCGGCCCATGCAAGCGTCTGGGTGTAGCCGCTGTAGTTGGGAACACCACCAAAGGTGCCGTACGCGACGACCGCTGCCGAACCGCCGAAGAAGCCGACGCCGTAGGGGCCTTCGGATCCACCAAACTGGTCCCAGCCGTTGCTGCCGTCGCTGAAATCACCGTTGACGATGTCAGCACTTGCGACGGTCGAAGCCATCGCGGCGACCGCAGTCGCGATAATCACATTCTTCATCTCTTCGAATCTCCTGTGGAGCGGCCTTGGGAAGTGGCCGCGGGGAAGGGAACGTATCTTTCTCAATTGTGCCGTTTGAGCGATTTGAAACAAGCATTGAATGATGAATAGCGAACTTTATTTTCCCTTACTTGACGAATAACGGCGCTTTTGCCGCCGGACGCCCAGATCACTCAACGCTTATTTCCTGACATTGATTTCAGTGTTTGCCGGCCCGGCTCCCTTCAGGAGGCCCGGATCAGGGCCGCATCAACTTGCTCGACAGCCGGCTCCGGAGTGCCCGAAGATCCGCATCGAACTCTGGATCGACGGCCGCCACATGGGCGATCACGTTGAGCACTCCGGTCCGCCTGCCACGGCGAATCTCGATCGCGGGATCATCCGGATTCCGAGGATTGGCCGAGGTATTGTCCAGCTGGAACGATGCGAGCAGCGTGGTGCCTGCGGGAAGACGAATGGGACGACTGGGAACATAGGATTCCCGTTGATGATGATCCCAATCGGGAATGTCCAAGAGCACTTTTCGATCCCCGGACGGAAACACCGCATCGACCCGCAGACTCGAACAGATCTGGATCGCCCGGGGCGAGAGGCCGATCAGATCGACCGCCTTTTCAAGAACGACCGCCTCCGACTCGAAGGCCCTTTCCGCTTCGGCATCGATCTCGATGCGACCGACCGCCAACGGAATCCACCGAGCCGGCCGGGAATTCTCGATCTCTGCGGCGAATTCGAGCTCGATGCGCTCCTGAAGCCGCTCCATCTTTCCCGTCGGCTGATACTGGAAGTTCACCAACAGGTCACTCCCCGCCTCAACGGGCAGATGAAACCCTGGTGGCAATCGGAAGTCACCCGATCCCGTCAGCACCACGCCATCCGCACCTGCCGGCCGCAATCCGGCGTCTCCGCCCATCAGGAATCCGACTCGGGAATCCCGTTCATCGAGATACCGACCGGCCCCGGTGGCATCGAACGCGAACGCGGCGACCCGCATCGACTGCGGCGCCGCGGCGACATGCCGAATCGCCTGCACCCTCAGCGGCCCGGAGTTCGCGAGCGGGAGATTGACCCCGTGAATGTCGAGTTCGCCAGAGTGCCACGCCGGATCCGACTCTTCCGGAATCGAATATGGCTCGGGCATCTCCAACACCAGATCCGATCGGAACGCTTCGACGGGCGGAGGCTTCAGGATCTTCGGAGGCCCTTCACCGATCGGCGCCCCCCCGCTTGACCAGGCCTGGATCGCTGCGATCTCCGCTTCTGGAACCGCCCGTTGATACCGGTACTCGCCGCCTGCCGGAAGCCAGGGCGGCATTCGGCCCGCTTTGATGACGTCGACCAGAAAGGTCGCGCGGTTTCGGACGTCATCCACGGTCGCGAGCGAGAACGGCCCGCTTCGCCCGGGCGAGTGACACGTCACGCAGCGTGCCTCGATGATCGGTCCGATGCGATCGTTCCAGGTCGGCACCACGGTCATCTCGGGCGCGGATCCCGCCGGAGCGTCCTGCACCAGCGATCCAGCGACCGCGGTCACTCCGACGACCATGAGCGTGATCACGGTGCTTCCTTCCGATTCTTCTCGATCAGGCATCCGACCGCCGGCCGTCTGGCGACCGCGACCGGGCGCCCGGAAACGATCTGTGAGATCACATCCCGCGCATAAGCCTTCGTCGCGTTCCGCCGACGGCGTCCGATGTCCGCATAGAGATTGTCGAGCGGCCCGCGGTATCGAATGGTCCAGACGTCGCGTTCCCGAGTCAGAATGAAGACCTCGGGAACCACCGTCCCTTTGAAAGCTCGAACCAGACGCTGATCAGGATCAAGCAGGATCGGCATTTTCAAACCCCGCTCCTTCGCATGCGCGGACGCCGATTCCGCCGTCGTCCCCAGCACCGGATGGATCACGAAGAACCGCCCGCCCACGTCCTTCACCGCAACGTCGAGCCGGCGGATCTCCGGAACACTTGCGTTGGCGATCGGACAGGTGGTGCTGACGAACGTCACCACCACGAGCCCCGGACCATCAGGCTCGAACACGCGGCGTGACGATCCGGTCAGATCCGCGAGCACGAAGGCCTCGAGTCGGTCTTGCGTGAACCTGGTGGAAGCGTCCGACACGCCCGCGGCCCGCAAAATCTCCGCGTCGGCATCAACAGACTCCGCGGACTCGACGGATTCGTCGGATTCGTCGGATTGAAACCCCTTGGAACAGAGGGCTGATCCCGTCGTCCCGAGAACGACGGCCAGAAAAAGCGGAATGATGCCCATGAGAAGACTCCTTTTCAACTCCTCGGCCCGAAACCGCCGGCTGGTTGAAAACGGCGAATGCGGCAGGACGGCCTCGCCGTCCCGCCGCATTCGCCTTCATCGCGGAAAAGATCAGCCTCCGCAGAACTGAGCCGCGGCCTGCTGACACGCCGCATCCCACTGATCGCAGCAGTATTCGAACCCGGGCAGATTGTGGACACAGTTGCAGACCGGCGGAGGAATCATGTTGGCCGCACAACCGGGGCAGCCACCGCCACCGCCACCGCCGCCACCACCACCNCCACCNCCNCCNCCGCCGCCGCCGCCGCCGGCGAAGTTTGACGCCTCAGGCTCCGCGGCGAAGCAACCGATGCTCCACGGGAAACCGTTGTCGGGGAGGTTTCGTTCGAGTGCCAACTGATACGACACGGCGTGATAGTGATACCCACGAGCCTCGTCATAGTGACCATTGCAGGAATCCAGAGTTCTCTTGCCATCCATCTCCGCAGCCAGAATTCCGTCTTCTTCCCAAGGCCCGTAGACCGGAATCCCGTCGAAGGCGTAACCGATGAGCGTCGAGTGCCCTCCGGTGTAGGGCTCGATGCACGGCGAATACTGGTGATAGTGATACCGGGCGTCGGGGGACGGGTGCGCGTTGCACGAGTCCATGCAGATCGTATCCGGCGCCGTGATACCGCCGCCGTCGAAGGGGTTGTAGAACGCGACGCCGTTGACCATGATTCCGATGGGCCCCATCTGAACCAAGGCGTCGACCGCGGGGCTTCCAGTCATCTCGGGTTCAAGCGGAATCATCCAGGTGTCATTCTGATTGCCGACCGAGTTCGGGTTTCCGCACTCGCCCGGAAAGTTCCCGTACTCGTGATCCGGAATACCCGTGCCGGCGACGACCAGAAAATTCCCGTCGAGCGAGATGGTCACGTTCGAATGAAAGTTGTGGCACTCGGAACTCCACTGGCTCATCAGGTAGCCGATCTCGTACCCGTTGGTGTTTCCGTCGCCGTTGAAGTCGGGTTGCCCCGTACCCCAGAGCGAGATCAGCAATCCAAGATCCGCGGCGTCCACCGCAAGATCACGATTCAAGTCGGCCAGGCAGAAGATGCCTCCGGGCTGGGTATCGACCGGCGTCTCGGAACGGCCGCCACCCGCCGCGGCGATCGACGTGGCGATTGTCACCGTGGCGAGCACGGCGAGGTTCGAGAGCTTCAATGACATCGGAGACTCCAGTTGTACTTGATTCGATTCTTCTCGCTCGAGCGAACGGGACACCAGTCCATTGTGCGTCCCCCCGTGAAACGGGGACATTCAGACTCGGTAAACATCGATTTTTGGACGGCAACCCGCTGATTCAAGCGGCCACTCGCTTCGACCAAGGTCCGATCACGAGCGTGGGTCGAAGCCGGTGGCGTCCAGGCGTGTCGTCGCCCGACGAGTGAAGGTGACCCTCGCCGGCGGATCAGCCGATTCGCCAACGCGATCTCGCGAAGATCCAGTCGCCGATCGATCCCACTCCAGAACGAGAAACGACACNTCATAGGTGTCGGCATCGAACTCGACTCGAATGCGGTCCGGTGACTTTGAATCAAGGGCGATTCGACGAGTCGCGACCAGCGTGGGCGACATCGTTCTCGTGGTCGCCGCCACCAGGTCATAACCCTGTTCGACTCTGGAGAGCATGGCGGGAATCGCATCCACCAGGAGATCGAGTCCACCACCGAGAATTCGATCACTCCACTCCGTCCGACTGAATCGGGTCACCAACCCTTCGGGCGTCCGACCCCAGCCACCCTGCTCATCCACGCCCCAGGCATGCGCCTGATCGCTCGGCTCCTGAACCTCGAACCGAAGCAATGGATGATCGGCCGGACGTGAGAGGACCTCCACCCAACCTTCCCGATCGGGAACGTTGATCGCCAGAGGAGACTCGATGACCACATCGAATCGCCGCGAGTCCACGTTTTCGGCCGCGATCTTTGCCCGGGCGATGATCCGTTCGGCTCGAACTTCGGCCGGTTGCGACAGCACGGTGATCGCCACCAGAGCGGCGATCGACCCCACACCACCCAGCGCGGCGATCCACCACCGACGGCGTCCGGGGGCCGGAGCCACGGTGGGCTTCGCGACTTCCAACGCACGTATGGCATCCATGGCCGCCTGAATTCGGCGTTCTTCGTCAAGCCGCTCGGTCGAATGCGACGCCTGGAACATCGCGTCGATGATTCGTTCGTCGGCTTCTCGGTCGGGACCGCGTCCTGTTGCGTCTGAATTCACGCCAGCACCCCTTTCGTTCGAAGACAATCCGCCAGCAGATGGCGAGCCCGTTGCAGTCGTTTCTTCGCGGCTTCCATTCCCATCTCCGTCGCCGCGGCCACTTCGGAAACCGATCGGTCACCGCGATAGAGAATCTCCACGGCATCCCGGTAGCGATCCGGAAGCCTNCCCACGCAGTCCTGAAGNGTCTCGAGCGGATTGTGCTCCATCCCCAACCAGGCGCGTTCCAGTGCTTCCGCTCGAGNCTCGAGCGCCTCGACCACCGCGGAATCGACGGAAATCTCCCGCTTGCCTTTGCGGAACATCGCCAACGCCGTGAGGTGTGCGATCCCTCGCAACCACGGCCCGAAAGGACGCTCGCGATCAAAGGTGTCGAAACGACGCCAGGCCACCAGCAGCGTCTCCTGGAAGACATCCTCCGCCATCGCCTCGTTTCGAACGACCGCTCGGATGAAGGCCATCAGATGTCCCGCGTTCTGGCGCATGAGAACCTCGAAGACCTCGGCCGCCGACGGATGGGTGCCGGGCGGGCGTTCAGCAGAATGGTCGGGGTTCAGCTTCATGCTTCTTATCTTGACGCCATTTCGCGATTCGGGACCGTTCTTTGTCGTTTATTATTCGCGGATCGGCCGTTTCGCCGTCCAGAGAGCCCCGAGTCTCCAAGTCGCCCTTCCGGATCCGTGCTTCCCAGAGAATCGGACCAATGCCCGACCCCGCTCCAANCAACCCATCCGGGCTTGAACCCGTCGATCCAGACCTCCAACGACTGTTGGTACTGGTTCACGATGTTCGCCAGCCCCGCGTGACCGAGATGACGCCTGACGCGGCCAGAACCTGGTCTCGCCAATTCGTGGATCCAGACCGCCCCCGCCGCCCGGTGGCGAGCGTGCGTGATCGAACGTTCGAGGGGACCGGCGGAAAGATCCCCGTTCGGCTCTATCACCCCCGGCCGGGAACCGTTCTTCCGATGCTGGTCTTCTTCCACGGCGGTGGATGGGTGCTCGGAGATCTGGAGGCATCCGATGACGCCATGCGCCGAATCGCCGCCGAGGCCGAATGCCTGGTGATCTCCGTCGATTACCGCCTGGCCCCCGAATCCCCCTATCCGGCGGCGGTCGAAGACGCCCTCGACGCCGTGAAGTGGGCGGCGGAACATGCCGGAGAATTCGACGGCGATCCCGGACGGCTCGCGGTCGGGGGCGACAGCGCGGGCGGCAACCTTGCCGCGGTGGCCGCCATCGACGACCGGAACTCCGGCGCTGGACGCGTCTCGTTCCAATACCTGATCTATCCGGTGACCGATGCGAACTTCAATCGACCAAGCATGTTCCAGTTCGCGGAGCGACTCCTGCTGGAACGTCGATCCATGACCTGGTTCTGGGATCACTATTGCCCG
The DNA here is from genome assembly GCA_002167845.2 of Phycisphaera sp. TMED9. Taxonomy (GTDB): domain Bacteria; phylum Planctomycetota; class Phycisphaerae; order Phycisphaerales; family SM1A02; genus UBA12014. The sequence goes on from NHBO02000066.1 coordinate 11,714, forward strand.
GATCCGGCGGCCAGACGCCATTGGAACGCCAGCCCCGTCCACACGCCTGACCTCTCCGGCGTGGCGCCGTCGTTCATTCATCTGGCCGCACACGATCCACTCTTTGACGAAGGACGCGAGTTCGCTCGACGGCTGGAGGAAGCCGGAGTTCGCACTCGGTTGCGAATCGCCTCGACGATGGTCCATGGATTCTTCGGACTCGCGGCCGCCAGTGACGCCGCGGACCGGGAGATCCGGGAGTCCATCGCCGTTCTCCGGGATGAACTGCATGGACCCGCTTCCGGACCGAGCGATCCGTGAGCATCGGGCATTCCCGCCGCGATCTCGGACTCGCGGAACGACACCGCCCCGCCTTCGATGGTGAAGACGGGGCGGACTTGAATCGAGCGGATCGAAAGGCCTGGAACTAGTCGTTGACCGAGTCGGCGGCCGAGTCGTTGACCGAGTCGGCGGCCGAGTCGGTTTCCTCCGTGGGCACGGACTTCGCCTCGGCCGCCCGGCGTTCGAGTTCTCCCAGCAGGTACAACGCGACCGGCCGTTCGGATTCCGGCACGCCGCTCATCTGACCCTTCAACTGCATGATGATCATCGGAAGCATCTGACCCATCGCCTCGGCGGGGATCTGCGTCTCGAGCTGCTCGAGCATCATGGTGACCTCACCCTGCTGAACCTCGTTGAGATCTTCAAAGGACACGGTCGCGAGGGCCGGGGGCGGTGCATCTTCGCCGTCCCAAGGCTTGGTATCNCCGAGNTCGAGCCCACCGATCCGACGCACCTGTGCGGAAGACACCGCCACATCGTCCGCGAGTGGTTCGACCCGGCCGCCGAGGTGAGCGCCCAGGAACGCCTCCGTGATGGCGTTGAACGCCTTGTTGTTCTCAGGCCGAGCGAAGCCATGACCCTCGTCGGGGAAGACCACGTAGGTGACGGGAATGTCACTGGCGTCCATGGCCGCGACGATCTGGTCGCTCTCGCTCAGTTTCACCCGAGGGTCATTGGCGCCCTGNCCGATCAGCAGAGGACGGGCGATTCGATCGACATGCACGAGTGGCGAGATCTCGTCAAGCCATTCGGTCTCGTCGGCACCCCCGACCCGCTTCTCGAACATCACCTTCACCGGTTCCCAGTAGGCGGGAATCGTCGAAAGAAGCGTTCCGACATGGGACGGGCCGACGATGTCGACCCCGCATGCCCAGAGTTCCGGATCACGGGTCATGCCCGCGAGCGTGGCGTAGCCGCCATAGGACCCGCCCATGATCGCGAGCCGATCGGGGTCGGCCCAACCCTGGTCGACCGCCCACTGGGCCGCATCGTTGATGTCGTCCTGCATCGCCTTGTACCACTCACGATTTCCCGCATTGAGGAAGGCCTTGCCGAAACCGGTCGACCCGCGGAAGTTCACGCTCAGCACCGCGTAGCCCCGATTGGCAAGCCACTGGTGATACGAGTTGTATCCCCAGCTGTCACGAGCCCATGGACCACCGTGCACGAGGAGAATCAATGGCACTCGATCGCCCTTCTCGACGCCAAGCGGAAGCGTGAGATAGCTGGGAAGCATCAAGCCGTCCCGAGCGGGGATTTCCACGCCCTTCATGTTGGCGAGCGGAAGCCCCTCGAGGGAAGGACGATTTGAAAAGAGGTACCGGCCTTCCTGCGTGTCTCGATCCCAGAGCCAATACTGCACCGGCCCGTCATCGACCAGATATGCCGCGATCCAGATGCGATCGTCTCCACTTCGATCGACGATGTTCAATTCGCCATCGACNAGGGTCGAAAGCTTTTCGAGATCCGGCTTCACCGCCGGATCGAGAATGGTCCACTTCGTGCGAAGACGGTTGACCGCGACCGCTTCGGGTTGCTTGGTCAGCGGATTCACCATCACATTCGCGACGTCGCTCTCATCGCTCTCGAAGATCGTCTCTCGTTCGAAGCTCCCGTCGGGCTGCGGGCGGACGGCCACGAACCGGGCCTTGTCTCCGCCCCGCGCGTCGGTTCCCCACATGATCCGACCGGTCTTGTCGAAACCGGAGGTGTTGGTGGACATCGCATCCTCGAGCCCCACGGTGTCGAGTTCCCGCCACTCGCCTTCGGGCGAATCCCGGAACTCGCTGGCGGTGCCGCCGTCCGGCGTCATCCGGGCCCGGATGCGGATGTTCCAGTCATCGTCCGGGGTCATTCCCACGAATCCCTCTTCGTTGAGGAAGAGCGTCTCCTGCGCCCCGGTCCTGGTGTTGATCTTGACCACGTCCATGTGCCGAGGATCGCGGGCGTTGGACTGGCTCAGAATGAAGTCCGGCCGATCACGATGCCCACCCATCATTCCCGCCTTGACGCCGTCACCGGGCGTGAGATCGGTGGTCTCGCCATCGGCGAGGTTCACCGCGTAGATATGGGTGTCTTCGTTGCCCCCCTTGTCCTGCTCGTACAGAATCTGCTCGTTGTTCCACGACCAGCCGTAACTTCGGATCGGGCGATCCGTCGACTTCGTGATCGCGACGGCGTCGCCACCGGAGACCGGCATCACCCAGACGTTCAGCACCCCGTCCAACGGCGCGAGATAGCTGATGGTCGTTCCATCGGGCGAGATCTGGACGTTGGCCCGCTCGGGATTGCCGAAGAGCGTCTCGCGAGGAATCAGCGGAACATCCTCGGCGATCGCGGCGAATCCGAGAACCTGACTGAGCGAGGCGGCGAGCAGTGTGCGAATGAACATGAACCGGAACTCCAGGAGGGGTTGATCGAACAAGGCGCCCTGCGACGCCCTTCATCAGTCACTGATTGGTCTTCTGATGGATGAATTTCAGGTCGAAGAGTATGACCGATCCGGGAGAACCCGGTCAACGCGNCTTGGAAACCGGTCTCAAAGTCAGGGTTCGGAGGTTCCCTGCGGCTTCGCCGGGGATCTTGACGGCCCGGAGCGACACGGGAACCGCAGCATCGCCGGATGACGCCGGAATCCTGATCCGCCCGACGTCGATCCGATCGAACACATTCCATCCACCGGTGGGTTCCGCGATCGAGATGTCCATCANCGCGTCACCGCANCGAAGTTCGAACCGACCACCCTCGGCGCCACTCTTCACCGCGAAATCGAACTCCACGTCATAGGCCGCCCCCGCCGTCAACTTCGCGGTCCAGTTCGCGGTCGCGGTGGTATCCGTCCAGTAGCCGAGATTTGAAATCGCCTCGCCCGCTGCATTCGGATACGACTCCACTCGCAGGGACGGCCCTTCGACCATCGCGGCGGTCGCGGGAAGGAGAAAGGAACCGGACGCGTCGGCTTGAATCGAGTCATCGACGCTCGGTGGACCGTCCAGTTCGAGCTTGATCACCGTGGCGTGCTCGAAGGGATGCAGTCCCGCCAGATCGACGACGACTCCGAGATCGCCAGTGTCCTCGACCACCAGTTCCCGACCCGCCTNTCGATCTCCGAGCATCGTCGCTCGACGCACGGAATTNGCGAGCCCGGGAACCTCGAGGCGATCATTCGCCGGCCAGTCGAAGACGTGAAGATAAAGATCATCACCCTTCACCGTNGCGCGGCCCCACGGAAGATCACGGAACGGACTTCGACGCGTCCCCTTGATCGCCTCCCCATTGACCTCCAGCCAGTCACCGATCGCCAGAAGCCGGTCGACCATGATCAGCGGAATCCGACCGTCCGCGGTCGGCCCGATGTCGAGCAGAAGGACACCCCCACGACTCACCAGATCGATGAGCCGTTGCACGCACACCGTCCGGGAGTCGTAGATGTCGTAGTTCTCGGCCCGATTGAACGCGAAGGAATGCCCGACCCCCCGACACTCCTCGAACGGCCGGGTCTTGCGCATGCCCTTGCCGCTCGAGTTGCCGAGATTGTCGTATTCGGTGGTGGTGTAGTCCCCGACCTGGCCACGGAGGCCGCGTCCCCACCGATCATTCACCACGATCTCTTCCGGGTTCGCCGCATTCTCGTAGATCCACTCGAGGATCTCGGGGCTCTTCCACAGGGTGTCCGGATGATCCCATTCACCATCCGGCCAGAAGACCGCCGGCTGGTACCGCTCGATGAGATCCTTGATCTGGGGGATCATCAGCGTGTCGACGTATTCGCTCTTGTCCGATTTTGAATAGAGCGGACTCTCCCATTCCATGAACGAGTAGTAAAGACCGGGCCGAACGCCCTCGTCTCGGCACGCCTCGAAGAGTTCGCCGACAAGGTCGCGCCGCGGGCCGGTCCGCATCGAGTCCCAGGGGTACCCGCGGGAATCGCTTGCCACATCGCTGGGCCAGAGACAGAAACCATCGTGGTGCTTGCTGGTGAGGACGATGTACTCCGCCCCCGACCGCTTGAAGATCGAAGCCCATTCGGCGGGATCCCACATCTCGGCCCGGAACATCGGCGCGAACTCCCGATACTTGAAGTCCTCCCCGTAGTTGTCGGCGTGGAACTTCGTCACCTTGCCACCGTGCGAATTCGTGTTCAGCCAATGCTGATACCACTCGCTGTAGGTGCTGGTATCACAGAAACTCGGCACCGAGTAGACGCCCCAGTGGATGAAGATCCCGAACTTGGCGTCTTCGAACCACTCGGGGGTCGGATGGGTTTCGAGCGAGGCCCAGTCAGGTTCGTATTCCGCCGGCGGTTCGATCGCGACACCGGCCGTGGCGACCGCAAGNGNGAGANTGNAANNCTGGATCATGGNGTGCCTCCGGAAGGCTGTGGCCGCGGGCGATCGACGCCGGCGAGATGAAGAGGAAGGCGACGGTCACCGGTCAGGAGAAACCGGCCGTTGAGCCGTTGAATGGCGCCGTCGAGCGGAATCTCGAAACCCGGACGAAACCCTGGAACGGCGATGACCTGGACGACGGCGCCGCCAAGCCCCCGATGAGCCAGCCCGCGCGGGAGCAGGACCAGCGAACCGGCATGCAGCGGAATCGACTCGAACAGCCCGTTGATCTCGTTCTCCGAGAGCCGCGACCGGCCCGAAGCCGGATCCGACGACAACTGCTCTCGATCGAGCCGCTCGGTTTCCCGACAGACCAGCAGGCGAGCGCCCTCGGGCGCCTCCTGCACGAGATAGAGTTCGTCCCACCCTCCGTCGACCGGGTGATAGTGCGTGAACGAATCGTCGATTCGGACACGATGGCAATTGAATCCGTGATTCACGTACGGGCCGCGAGCCGGGTCCCAGGTCAGAAGAAGGCGCCGGTAGGCACCGGGATCGGTGGCGCATCCACCTGGAGAATCGGTGAGCGCGGGATCGAAGTCGGGACGGATGATCGGTGGAACCGAATCGTCGAGCGGCTCGGAGATTCCGAAACTCAGCACATCCACCGGTGACTCGAACCGTGCGACATCCCCCGGCCGGAGCGCCAGCAGATCGCCGACCCGCAACAACGACGCGACCCGCCGCCCGTTGACCGTGATCACCTCACCTTCGGTCTCTCCTCGTTGAATGAAGACGACCCGATCGACCTCGTCGGCTTCGATCGCTCCGGTCGAAGGCGCGAAATGCAGAGATGTACCGGGATTGCGGGTCGACAACGTCGCGGCAAGGCTGGAAAGCCCCGGACCACCGGGAAGATCGAGTCTCGCCTCGATCGCCGGCGCCGCGCGAGCGGACTCCCGAATCCTGGTCACTTCGCAACCGCCCTCGGGTCTTTCACGCACCTGGTAGTCGCGGCCTTCGACGGCTCGCTGATCGTCCGCTTTGATCTTTCTTCCATGTTTCCGCCGGAACTGATCAGGCGTATGTCGTTCCAGGACCAGCGACCCGCCCGCCTTGGTGAATCGCACCGTGGCGCCGCTGAGCGGATCGATAGGACCACTGAGCGTCAGCACCCCACCGTCGATGACCACTTCGACGTTCTTCACGAACTGTTTTCNAACCGTGATACCGGGGCCGATCTCCATGACTTCGATGTCGGGCTTCGGTCTTCCGGGCGCACCATCGTTCCATCCGAAGTTCCAATTGGGCACCTCGGACACCGAATGTGATCGCTTCATGATCTCGAGCAACCGGGCCGCGATTTCCGGATGGTCGGACGCGACATCGGAAGACTCGGTCGGATCGATTTCGAGGTCGAAGAGCTCGAGGGGGACCTCGGGATCACGATGAACACCGTTGCGAACGCCTTTCCATCGGTTCATGCGCACCGCCTGCAGCCCACCACCGGCGTGATACTCCCAGTAGAGGTGATCCCGATCCGGCGCCGCCCCGCGGCCCGACAGCACCGGAGCAAGGTCGATTCCGTTCATGTCCGATTTCGAAGGGGCTCCGGCCACGGAGAGAATCGTCGGCATGAGATCCCAGTTCGCCACCGGCGTGTCGTCGCTCGAACCCGGCTTGATGTGGCCCGGCCAGGTCGCGATCAGAGGAACTCGGATTCCGCCCTCGTACAAGTTGCACTTGTGTCCTCGGAGTCCTCCGGTCCCATCGAAGAAGGTCGGGTCGTAGCCACCGATCCCGAAGGTCGAGCCGTTGTCGCTGGTCACGATGACCAGCGTGTCGTCGGCGATCCCCGCCTTCTCCAATTCCGCCATCATCAACCCGACGTTCCGGTCGAAACGAGTGATCATCGCGGCGTAGGTCGCTCGTGGCGTTTCGTTGGGCAGATAGCCCTTGCCGCCCATGTACGGCGTCTCCTCCCACTTCCCCGCGTAGTCCGCAAGCGAATCGTCGGGAACCTGCAAGGCCAGGTGCGGCACCGGCGTCGCGTAGTAGAGAAAGAACGGTTCGTCCGCGTGATCGCGAATGAACGACGTCGCGCGGTCGACCATGAGATCGGTGGAATACTGCCGACCGGTGAGACCACGGTCGTTTCCTTCGAGCACCATCTGGTCGCCGTCTTCCACGATGTAGGTCGGATAGAAATTGTGCGCATTGCGCTGACAGAGATATCCGATGAATCCGTCGAACCCGTGATCCGTCGGCATGCTCCCCAGTCTCGGTCCCCCCAGTCCCCACTTGCCGGCCATGTAGGTGGCGTAGCCCTCGCGCTTCAGCGCGGTCGCGATGGTCTCGGTGCCCTCGGCCAGACCACGCTGGCCGCCCCACCAACCGCCGGGCGGCGGTTGCGTCCAACCGGAGAGTTCCGTGGTTCCGGGACTTCCCGGATCACCGGTGAAGTTCGGCGTCTCGCCGTTGTCACGAATCTGCGAGGCGCCGGTGTGGAGACCCGTCAGCAGCGTGCACCGACTCGGGGCGCACACCGTGGACCCGGAATAGGCCTGCGTGAAGAGCATCCCCTTTGCACGGAGCCGATCGATGTTCGGCGTCGCGATCCGCTCACTGCCCGTACAGCCGAGCTCGGCCAGGCCAAGGTCGTCGGCCATGATCAGGATCACGTTCGGCGGGCGATCCGAGGGGCCGGAGCCGGCCTCCGCCCACGCCGGTTCAGAGAAAGCGGCCTGAATGGTGAGAAGAAGGGCGAAGGCGACGAGGCATCGAGTCGTTCTCATGCCGATAGGGTACCCCCCAACCGGATTTCCGCGAAGGAAGAAGGAAGAAGGAAGAAGGAACCGGCCACGGNTCGGGGGAACCCGGAGGCCGTTCGCTCATCCAACATCGGAGATCATTTCCGAACACCCACCTCTGGCCCCTTCATGACCCCGAAAGACCTGCTTCATCGACTCCTCCCCGGGTTCAAGCGATCGTTCCTGCCAACCGCCATGGCAGCGGCCATGCTCGGAATCGGCACCATCGCCCGCCCAGCCGACGCCGCGGCCCCGCCCGAGGGATTCACCCGCACGGGCAATCCCGGCGACTGGGGCGAGATCGTCGGCATCGTTCCGGTGGGCGACGGGAGATTCGTCGCCTGGGAGCGAGAAGGNGTGGTGTGGATGCTCGGTCCCGACCTCGCCATGAGCATGGAACCGATGCTCGATATCCACGACGAAGTCGGCGCCTGGCGGGATCACGGCCTCCTCGGACTGGCCCTCGATCCGAACTTCCTCGAGAACGGCCGGCTCTACCTTCTCTATGCCGTCGACCGGTACTTCCTGCTCAACGCGGACTCACCGGACTACGACCCGGAAGCCGACCTCTACTTCCAAGCGAGCATCGGCCGGATCACTCGATATGCCGCCACGATGAAAAGCGACTTCTCCACGATCGACCCGAAGAGCCGGACGATTCTTCTGGGCGACGACATCACCAACGGCCTTCCGATTCTCGGCCAGTCGCATGCCGTCGGTTCACTCGCATTTGGAAGAGACGGCACGCTCCTGGCCACCATGGGAGATTCCGCCAGCTACTTCGGAGTCGATACCGGCGGACCGTTCGAAGGCGGCTGGGTGGAGCAAGGGCTCGCCGACGGAATCATCACGCCCGACCAGGACATCGGCGCGTTTCGAGCCCAGTACATCGACTCGCTCTGCGGAAAGATCCTGAGGATCGACCCCGAGACCGGCGACGGGATCTCGAGCAATCCCTGGTACGAAGGCGATTCTCCTCGATCAGCGAGAAGCCGCGTGTTCTGCCTCGGCCTCCGCAACCCTTTCCGAATGTCGATCGTCCCCGGAACCGGTAGCACTGATCCGGCAGCGGCGCGACCGGGCGACATCTCCTACGGCGATGTCGGCTGGAACACCTGGGAAGACTCCGGAATCGTCAAGGTCCGAGGTTCCAACCTGGGCTGGCCGCTTTTCGAGGGACTCGATGCCAACGCGGAATACTGGAACGCCAACACCCTTCATCCCACCGCGATCAACCCCTTGGCGGGCCAGAACGGCTGCGAAGAACGATTCCGCTTTCGGGATCTGATCCTTCAGGACGCCCAACCCCGGACATACCCCGCGAACCCCTGTGATCCAGCGTGGCAATTCCCCACCGACTGGACCGGCCCGACCTTCAAGACCGAAGTCGGCGGCTACACCGGCGAGGGCTATCTTGATTTCGGCTTCAGCACCGGCGAAGTGATCAACTTCACGATCGACGTCGACCAGACCGGAGTACAGCAGCTCGGCATCCGCTTCGCCAACGGCGGCGGTGATCCAAGACCGATCGCCATTGACATCGACGGCGTCTTTCACACCGAACTCGACATCCCGCCAACCGGNGGCTGGCAGGAATGGCGCACCGCGTGGTTCACCGCCGACCTGTCACCCGGCGAACATCAAATCCGTGCTCGGACCATCATTCCGACCGGCCCCAACGTGGACCGGCTGGACACGCCGGNTCTACCGGTGACCCAGGTGGTCGGCACACCGGTCTTCAGTCATCACCGCCCGATGCTGGAAATCCGGCACAACAATCCGGAGACTCGCGTCCCGACCTATACCGGCGGCGACGCGACCGAGACCCAGATCGGCTCGAGCGATTCTCCCGTCTCTGGATCGGCATTCCCGGCGAATTCCATCACCGGCGGCGTGATGCAGACGCATCCGGCCTGGCCGGCGGAATGGCGCGGCATCTTCTTCGCCGATTACGTGCATCAGTGGCTTCGAGTCATCAAGTTCGATGCCGACGGAAACCCGACCGGCGTCGAACTCTTCGATCAGACCGCCGGCGCAATCGTGGCGCTCGCCGCGGACCCGGTCACCGGCGACCTCATCACGATTCGCTGGAGCAGCCAGCCGATTCGCTACTCGCCACCCGCCAACCCCTGCCCGCCGGACTTCGATGGCAATGGCGTCGTGGGTGGCGCCGACCTGGGCCTGATGCTGGCAGCCTGGGGTGGTCCCAACTGCGATCTCGACGGCGACGGGACCACGAGCGGTGCGGATCTTGGTCTGCTTCTGGCCTCGTGGGGCGATTGCACGCCCTGACTCGACCGAACCCGCGCGAGGAGTGGATCAAATGCCGGAGCAACCCGTTGAGTTCCTTCTCCTTCGACACGCCAAGAGCAGTTGGGATTCGCCCGCCCAGAGCGACCATGAACGCCCCCTCAACGACCGAGGCATCCGGGCGGCCGCGACGATGGCTCGACTCTGCGTGAGACTCGACATCCTTCCCGACCGAATCCTCTCATCCGACTCCTCCCGGACTCGCGAGACGGTCGAACGATTCATCGATGCATCCGACTGGGAGGGGCCGATCGAGTTTCGCCCGGAGCTGTACCACGCCCCACCGGAAACCCTCATCGAGATGGCGAGGTCACAGGGGGCCGGGAGCCGACGCCTGCTGGTGGTGGCGCACAATCCCGGTGTCGAGGAACTGACCAGCCGGCTCGTCGGCAAGGCGACGACCTGTCCGACGGCGACGCTCTCGCAGTTTCACATCGACACGGAAACCTGGTCCGACTGGACCGGTGAGGTGATCGAACACCTCGGCACCTGGCGGCCGAAGGAACTCGACGACTAGATCTTCCGCGATCGAGACTCGGAGCCGAGCGGGCTCGGCGTCCACCACAACGCGGCGATCGTCGCCAACGATGCCACCAGTCCCGCGATGATGAACCCCCACCCGATTCCGCGGGCGATCTCTTCGCGAACGAATTCCACGCACGCTTCGGGCGCGGTCGCGACCAGTTCCGCCAGTTCCTTCAAATTCCCTCGGGACGCACGACCGAGGAGTTCCGGATCGATGTCCGGACAGACCTCGGCCCCGTCGCTCGGCGATCGACGACTGACGATCCCGATCACGGAAGTGGTCAAAGCGATCCCCAGGGTCGAACCGACCATTCGGAAGGTCTGCAGCACTCCGGAAGCCTGCCCTCGATTCACGCCTTCGTTTCGGCTCATGCCATCCGTATTGGATGGCATGTTGACGAAAGGGATCGCGGTCCCGAGCAGGATCATCGCCGCGATCAGCAACCCCATCGACTGGAAGATCGCTCCCAACCCCAGCAACACGACCGCGGACGCGGCCGCCAGCGCGGCCGGAACGGCGAGCGGCCGGACTCCGAATCGGTCGTAGAGCCTGCCCGAGACCTGAACGAACAACAACACCGGAATCATCAGGGGAAGCGTCGCGATGCCTGCCTGCTCGGGGTTCATTTGAAAGGTCGATTGCAACATCACCGAGAGCTGAATGACCGTGCCGGTCAACGCGAACTGCATCAACCCCAGCATGAGCGCATCAGCCAGAAAACCCCGATCGCGCAACAGATGGAGATGGAACACCGGATTCGGCACGGCGATCTGCCGGCGAAGAAACATCGTCATTCCGAGCAGGCCGCCGAAGATCATTCCAAGGACGACCGGCTGACCGAGACCCCACGAACCAGCCTGCTGCACGCCCCCGATGAAGAGCGGGAGTGAAACCACGAGCAAGATCACACTGAGCAGGTCGATCCGCCGTTCCGCGGATCGAATCGCCGGCGGCTTCGCGATCGCGGCCAGCACGAGGGCCACCGCCGCGATCGGAAGGTTGATGAAGAAGATCCAGCCCCAACCGAANCGATCCGTGATCACGCCGCCGAGCACCGGTCCGATCGCCAGCGAGAGCATGGAGATCCCGATGTAGATCCCCATCGTCCGGCCTTCCCGGCCCGGCGTCGCCGTCGAGATGACGATCGCGCTCGATGCGGGCTGCATCAACACCGCACCCACCGCCTGAAGGACGCGTGCAGAGATCAGCATCCAGCCCGAGGTCGAGAGGCCACACCAGAGACTCGCGCCCGCGAAGATCGTCACACCGATCGAGAATGCCCGGTTCTTCCCGATCATGTCGCCGACCCGCCCGCCGAGCGCGATCAACGCGGCCATGGCGAGGAGATAGGCGTTGACGACCCAGGCCAGATTGGACTCACCCAGCCCGAGGTCGCGACCGATCGCGGCCAGCGCCACACCGACCACCGTCGTNTCCATCATGATCATGGACAACGACCCGGTCATGGCCACCAGGATGAGCACCCGACGACGGGCGGAAAGCGGTTCTGTCTGGAGGGGTTCGGTCATGAAAGTCTCATCGGACAATCCATGATGCTACTCGTTGGAACGATCCGGCCACGGCATCGGATCCCTCCTGCCGACGCCCTGAAGCCGCAAGGCCGCCTCGAGACGGTTTCGACGCGTCGACGCAAGAGCCCTTTCGAGGTTCTGGCCCGGGTCGACCAGAGAGCATCCGACCGCGTACGATTTTGCCATGACGCTCCTCCTCACCATCGTCCTGCTCCTCCCTCAGAACGCCGATGAACCGACCGCACCCCCGACCGTCGAACCACTGACGCTCGAGATGATCATGTCGGATCCAGCATGGATCGGCGCCTCGCCCGAGCGTCCGCAATGGAGCGTCGATGCCTCGACGATCGTCTTCTCGAGGCGGCGTGANGACTCGTCAGAACGAGACGTGATTCGAATCGACCCGCTCACCGGTGAAGAGACGGTGCTCTCGGATGCCGAATCCGACGCGATGATCCCGAGCGGCGACTGGAATCCAGAGCGAACCCTCATGATCACGAGCCGCCAGGGCGACCTCATCCTCTTCGATCGAGCGTCGGGCGAGTCGACCCAGCTCACTCGGACCACATCCTCGGAATCACGCCCGCGTTTCCTCACCGACGGGCGGATCGCCTTCCGACGCGACGGCGTCACGATCATCCGCGATCTGAAAACCGGCATCGAGCGCGAGACGGCCCGGATTCGCTTCGAGGATGAACCTGAACCACCCGCCGACCCCGAAGGGCTGACCGCCGACCAGAGGCGGATCTTCGACGTNCTTCGGGATCGCGCCGACGACCGCGAGACGTCGAGGCTGCGCCGCGAGGCGCGACGCGACGCGAACGAACACGACGTCGCCGGCCCGATCCGACTCGACCCCGGCCTCCGCTCGGTCCGAGAGCACCTCTCCCCCGACGGCCGTTGGATGCTTCTCGAGACCGCACCGGCCCGTCGATCCGAATCCCGAGCGGATGCGATGCCCGTCTTCGTGACGGACGATGGCTACGTCGAGCAACGGAGGATTCGATCGAAGGTCGGTTCGAATGACCGAACTCCCGAGCGCCTCTTTCTCATCGACCTCCTCGAGACGACCCATCGGGAGATCGATCTGAAGTCGCTTCCCGAAAGAACGACGGACCGCCTCGACAGGATCCGAGCGGAGAACCTCGAATGGCGAGCGGCCCTCGACGAGCCGATCAACTCAGACGACGACTCGACCAACCACGCCGACCCGACCCCGGAAGACGGCGTCGCCGCCGCCATCGGCCTCATCGCCACCACGGCTCGACAGCAACGACTCGAAGAAGACGAAGAGGATCCGACGTCTCCACCAGCCCGCCCGGTCTCGATCAACACTGTGACGTGGAGCTCCAACGGCGACCTCGCCGCGATTCAGATCCGCAGCCACGACAACAAGGACCGATGGACGACCGTCCTCGATCCGACGTCGGCGATCGAGGACGGCCGATGCACGCTGATCGACCATCTGCATGATCCAGCCTGGATCGGATGGGGATTCAACGAACTGGGGTGGCTGCGGGATCAATCGGCGCTTTGGTTCCTCAGCGAAGCCGATGGCTGGTCGGACCTGCTCATCTGGCGGCGTGACATGATCGCCCCGGAACCTCCGCCCACCGAATCCGACGAGTCTTCTTCGACCGAAGGCCTCGACACGGCGAACACGTCGGGTTCGCCGTCCGACGACACCGACTCTTCGACCGAACCCCTTCCGATCGCGGGCACCGTCACGCCCTTGGTGGCCGGAAGATTCGAAGTGAAATCCGTTCGCCAGCACCCCACGGATGATGCGCTCTGGTTCATTTCCAATCGCGACGACCCGAGCATCTGGCGTCTGGAACGGGTCGAGCCCGGAACCGGCTGGACCGAGACCATGGTGAACGAGTCGGGGATGGTCGAGTCGTTCGCGATCAGCCCGGACGGCGAAAGAGTCCTCTTCCTCCACTCGAGCCTCGACACACCGTCGGAACTTCACGTTCGATCGACCACTGATCCTGAACCCGGCACGCCGGCGCTCACCCGATCCACGACGGCCCTCTTCGACGCGATCGAACGCCACCCACCCACACTCGTCGACATCCCCGGACGACACGGCCGCCCGATCCGCGGCCGACTGCATCTTCCACCGGCCGGCCTCGGCGAATCGGCCCAGGACGCGCCGCGACCGGCCGTGCTCTTCGTGCACGGCGCGGGATACCTCCAGAACGCCCATGCGGGATGGAGTCGGTACTTCCGGGAAGGACTCTTCCACGATCTCCTGGCTCGAGAGGGCTTCGTGGTGCTCGACCTCGACTACCGCGCGAGCGCCGGCTACGGCCGCGACTGGCGAACGGCGATCGCCCGCGACATGGGCCCCGCCGAACTCGACGACCTCGAAGACGGCATCGCATGGCTCTCCGAGCAGCACGACGTCGATCCGGAACGGGTGGGCGTCTACGGGGGTAGCTACGGTGGCTTCGTCACGCTCATGGGTCTCTTCACTCGGCCGGGGACCTTCGCATGCGGCGCCGCCCTCCGACCGGTCACGGACTGGGCGCACTACAACGACGGCTACACCCGGAACATCCTCAACGCCCCCGAGGATGATCCGATGGCCTATCGGCGTAGTTCGCCGATCGAACACGCCGAAGGGCTCGAAGACCCACTGCTGATCTGCCATGGCATGGTCGACGACAACGTGGCGTTTCAGGACACCGTGAGACTCGCACAACGCCTGATCGAGCTGGAGAAAGAGAATTGGGAAGTCGCCGTCTACCCCGTCGAGGCCCATGGCTTTCGCGAACCCACGAGCTGGCTGGACGAATATCGGAGAATTCGGCGGCTCTTCCGGGCGCATCTGATCGAAAACCCCCGCTGAGCGGTTCAGATATCATCCGGGGGTGAACACACCCACCAGTACCATTCTCAAGACCGCCGCCCCGCTCGCCCTCATCCTGTCCCTGGGCGGAACGGGCTGCGACGACCAGCGAAACGCCTTCCAAGCGCCGCCGCCCCCGAAAGTGACGGCGATGCACCCGGAGATGCGGCTCTTTGAACCGTATCGAGACATCGTTGCGACCGTCGAACCCCGGGAGACGGTGGAGATCAGAGCGCGGATCTCCGGCTTCCTTGAATCACGCGACTTCCAGCCGGGAGACATCGTCGAAGCCGGCGCCACGCTCTTCCGACTCGAACCGGACGAATACGATGCGAATCTCGCCATCGCCAATGCAGATCTTCGCAGCGCTGAAGCAAATCTCCAACTGACCGAGCAGATCCAGGCGAAGTACCAGGCCGCCTTCGACCAGGGCGCGGCCACCGAAATCGAGATTCTGGAGTCCGAAGCGAACGTCGAACTCGCCTCCGCCAAGGTCGAACAGGCCAAGGCCAAGGTCACCCGAAGCCAGCTCGACGTCACCTACACCACGATTCTCGCTCCCATCGAGGGACAGATCGGCGAGGACCTCGTCAGCGTGGGCAACCTCGTGGGCCGAGGCGAACCGACCCTCCTGGCGAAGATCACCACCGTCGACCCGATGAACGTCTACTTCTCGGTTCCCGAGAACGGCTTTCTCGAATTCCGTCGTCGCATGAACAACGCCGGCATGGAGCCTGATGCTCGAGGCACCTATCGGTTCAAAGCGGTTCTGCCGGACGGCCAGATCTACGACCAGCCGGGAACCGTCGACTTCGCCGCCCCCGAGATCAATCGAAACACCGGCACGGTGACCATTCGAGGGGTCATTCCAAATCCGGACGGACTCCTGCGGTCGGGCCTCTTCGTCCGAGCGCGGCTGGCTTTGCCGCTGGCTGCGCCGC
>NHBO02000067.1 GCA_002167845.2 Phycisphaera sp. TMED9
GCTTCTTGGCCGCCTTGCCCGCGTCTTCGAAGTACTTCTCGAGTTCGGGTTCGGCCAGCTTCTCCAACTCACGATCGAGGAAGACGTACCAGACGTCGTACTCTTCCCCATCTCGCTCGCTGGAAAACGCCAGAGCCTTCGCATCCGCGGAGAACCTGGCGCCGCCGTCATTGTCCGGATGCCGGGAGATGTTGATCGGCGCCGCCGACCCGTCACTCGGCACGATGAAGACGTCTTGATTGAAGTTCATGTCGGCCTGATCGAAGACGATCCAAGCCGAATCGAGGCTCCATTCGAATTCGATCCCCCGATCCCACCCGGCTCGGAGCAGCGTCTCCTCGCCGGTGGCCAGATCGAACAGCATCAGATCGCCCAGACCACGGATGAACCCCAACCTCATGCCATCCGGCGATGGGGAGGCCCGATGATCGTTGGTTCCGGCTTGGATCAGGGGAGTCAGCTGGAAACTCACCGCGTCCGCCCAGCGAGCGGAGTCGAGGAGCGGATCAGGCTCATCCTCGGTCTCTGCGTCGTCCTCGGCCTCCGGGTCGTCTTCCGACGCCGCGTTCTTCTTCTGCTCCGCATCACCTTCGGACGGCGCCGCACCCTCGGCCGGCGTCTCTTCGGATGACTCCGCCGCCGATTCATCCGGGTCGGCGTCACCATCGACTCCGTCGTTCGAGCCCTCGGATTCAGGGTCTGCAGACTCGTCGGCCTGATCTTCGCCCTCGTCGGGGGCCGTTCGATCCGTATAACTCTGCTTGATCTCGTCGCGGGTCCGCGCCACGGTCGCCGTCATGATCGAGGCATTGCCACCGTTCATGGAGGTGAAGTAGAGCGTCGTTCCATCCGGGCTCCAGGCAAGGTCGCGCTCCCGACCATGCGTCTCCGTCACTCGGCGCGAAAGGGATCCGTCGTCCGTACCGCGAACCACCACCTCGCCATACGCGATCACCGCGATCGACTTTCCATCGGGATTGAGCGCCGATTCGGTCACTCGTCGGGAGATGTCGAGGTTCTCCTCGGAGTCGAGCGCGTCTTCGGGGGCCATGATGACCATCGGACGGGGTACCGCATCCGGATCATCGAGATCCATCGTGTAAAGGGAGTCCCAACGGTGCAGGACGATCTTTCGACCGTCGGCGGTGGCATCGAAGCCGGCGACGTCGATCTCTTCGAAGTCGGTGATGGCTTCAGCTTCTCCCTCGACGAGCGACTGTCGGTGGATGTTGTGAGTCGAGTTCTGGCGATCGGAGAGAAAGAGCACCGCATCATCGCCCGACCATCGCGGCTTCCCGTCGTTTCCTTCCCAGTCGGTCAAGGGAGTGAAGCCACCTTCCATGCCATCGTGGATCCACACGTTCCGACGGTCGTCGCCTCGATAGTGGCGACGTTCCCACTTCGCATTGCCCCGCTCGAAGGCCGCACGGGTCCCATCGGGACTTCGGACGTTCAGGCCACCGAACGCATCGTGCAACCGACGAGGCTCGCCACCCTCGATTGAAACCTCATATGGCCGCGGGGAACGATACAGATCACCCTCGAGATATCCCGTGAATCCAACGACGACCTCCCCGTCCGCGTCGTGCCCGACCCCTCCGAGGGCCACGGAGGTGTCAAGATCCGTGATTCGCCGCAGTCCGGTGCCATCGGGGGCCATTCTCCAGAGATTGGTGGTCCCATCTCGATCGCTTTCGAACACGATCATGGAACCATCCGGCGTCCAGGCCGAATCATGATCACGGCCTGGATGGCTGGTGAGTCTCGTCGCGGTTCCGCCCCCGAATGGAACCCTCCAGAGGTCCCCTCGCCAACTGAAGACGACGGTCTCTCCATCCGGGCTGATGCTCGGGAATCGAGGAAGGTCCACGTTTCCTTCCGCCCCAAGGATTCCGGAGTTCCCGAAGGCCGCTGCCGCTGCAGTGGACACCGCGAACCCGGAACAAAGAAGACCGATCGCCCCCGTCAGAAGGGCGAGGCGAAGGACAGGACGAATCGAGGATCGACGGCTCATGACGAATCTCCAAAATCACCGACTGTTCAGTCTTGAATCATGCGTCGCCAAAGGGGCGTCCCAGGAGTCAACGAGGGCGTTGGGAGTGAGTCTACCGCCCGCCCCGCAAGTGGTTTCCATCGACCTCCTCCCCGATCGACCATTGGCCATCAAGTTCCATCTGATCCGGTTACGCCGCCTGTCCGCCATCGTCCGGCAATGGATCGCCCCGAAAGTCGGAACAGGAGGGAAGTTGGACCGCTCGAGGTCCGATTTTCATCTTGAACCCGAAAAGAAGGACTCCAGACCATGAATCGGCAACCAGACGACCCCAGCAACCGAATGCGGACCATCCTGCAGCGAATGGAGCGATCGATCGACGACGCCCGTTCCAAGCGAGTGGAAGGGATCTCCACCGACACCTCGTTCGGATCACGAGTCGCCAGTCCGATCTCGTCCCGAACCGAATCGGCCGCTCGATCGATCGATCCACTCGACACCAGGATCGCCGACTCGATTCCCGCCAAACCGGGTAATGACACGCCTGCCACGGTCCGTGATGCCGAGACGATGTTCGACTTCAAGGGCCCGCGGCTGAAGGCACGACCGAAGCGCCCCTCCAGCGACTGAAATCGCCCTTTCGCCGATTCGATGCCCGGCTGGCGCTGCGGTTAGAATCGTCGAATGCGAAAAGAATCACTCGACTTCCTGCGACGCCTCCTCGACACGCCGTCGCCGTCCGGCCACGAAACCGCCGGCCAACGCCTCTGGCTCGAAGAAGTGAGCCGATCGGCCACCTCGACCTGGAATGATGCCTACGGAAACTGCTTCGCCCGCCTTGAGTGCGGCCGAGATGCCGCGCCGACCGTGGCGATCTGTGGTCACGCCGACGAAATCGGCCTGATGGTCAACAACATCGATGACAAGGGGTTCATCTATTGCCGCCAGATCGGCGGAATCGATGCGGGCTCGATCGTTGGAAAGCGAATTCGATTCGTCTCGAGCGTCGAAGGAGTCGACGAACCCGTCGTGGGTGTGATCGGCGCGACGGCGATCCACCTCCAGGATCGCGCTCGCGATGCCAAAGTTCGCAAACTCCACGAGCTCTTCATCGACATCGGCTGCAGATCGAAGGAAGAGGCTGCGGCAAGATTGAACGTCGGTGATCCCGGGGTGTTCGCGGATGGTTCGATGCTGCTCGGCGACGACATGATTCTCGCCCGAGGACTCGACAATCGGATCGGAACCTGGGCCGCGGCGGAAGCGCTCCGAATGCTGGCGGATGATCGCGAGAAACTGCAGTGCAACGTGGTGGCGGTCAGCACCGTTCAAGAAGAGGTCGGACTTCACGGCGCCGCGATGATCGCGGACGGACTCAAGCCGGACGTCGCCCTCGTCACGGACGTCGGACACGCGACCGACACGCCCGGCATCGACCGGAACCGGCACGGCGATTTCAAGATGTCCGGCGGCCCGAAGATCGCAGTGGGCGGACCTGCGCAACCGATCGTGGTTGAGAAACTGCTCGCCGCGGCGGCCGCGGAGGACATTCACATTCAGCGGTCTGCGACTCCGGGACGTTCCGGCACCGATACGGATGCGATCTTCCTCCGCAACGGCGGAATCCCCTGCGGCCTGGTGAGCCTGCCGATTCGCTACATGCACACCACCGTCGAGCTCACCAGCCTGGAGGATCTCGATGCGATCGCCCGCATCTTCGCGAGATTCTGCCGGGATCTGAAGAGCGGGGATTCGTTCATACCCGCCATTTCCTGAGTCGAGGACCGGACCCGACGAAATTCTTCCGTCCTGACGCCCAAGACGTGGCCGAGGCTGAGTCTCCTCACTATCCTGTGTCACCCCGTCCAGAGCATCCGTCATGTTTGACTTCCTTTCTCAGACATTCCGAAACTTCAAGCACACTGGCGCCGTCTGGCCGAGCGGTGACAAGCTCGCGCGCGAGATGACCAGTTCGCTTCGGGCGTCAAGCGGCCCGAAGAGGGTGCTCGAAGTCGGCCCGGGAACCGGACCGTTCACTTCAAGGATCCTGCAGTCCATTCACCCCGAAGACGAATTCCACATCGTCGAGATCAACCCGTTCTTCTGCAACGTGATCGAGACACGCCTGCTTGAACCGTTTCGGAAGCTGCACCCGGACACGAAGGTTCAACTTCACGAGTCACCGATCGAACTCGCCCCCATCGACGGGCCGTTCGATCACATCATCTGCGGACTCCCGTTCAACAACTTCCCGCCGGCGCTGGTGCGTGGCATCTTCAAGAGAATGCTCAGCCTTCTCGCCGAAGACGGCGATCTGACGTACTTCGAGTATGCCGCGGTCCGAGTCATGAAAGCGCCCATCACCACGCCCAAGTCGCGGCGAAACCTCCGACGAATCGACGCTCACGGCAAGAGGCTCCATCGCCGACATCGTGGCTCCCGCCAGCTGGTCATGGCCAACTTTCCGCCCGCGGTCGCCGTCCGACTGCACCAGCCGACCAACTGAACGGTCGAGCTCCACGGAGATTCCAACCCCCCCAGACCCGTCGCACGCCCCGCTTGAACCGCTGGGGAACGTATGCTGCGCCCACTGTTCCCCGTGATCCAGCAGAACCAGAATCCGGAACCGATACCCGCATGGTCTTCATCAACGAAAACTACCTCAAGCTCGCCGCGGGATACCTGTTTCCCGAAATCGCGCGCCGCGTGAACGAATATGTCGACGCGAATCCCGCGGTCGCCGGCCGCATCATCAGATGCGGGATCGGCGACGTCACGGAACCGATCGTCCCCGCCGTCCTCGCAGCGATGCACGACGCGATCGACGACCTCGGGTCGCATGAGACGTTTCGCGGGTACCCCCCACCGACCGGCTACGACTTTCTCCGTCAGGCCATCGCCGAACACGACTATCGAAACCGTGGAATCTCGATCAGTGACGACGAGATCTTCGTCAGCGATGGATCAAAGGGTGATTGCGGAAGCCTCCTGGAGATCCTGGGGGTCGGAAACCGCGTTGCGGTGACCGATCCCGTCTACCCCGTGTACGTCGACACCAATGTGATGGTGGGCAACACCGACGAACCGCTCGATGGCGGCGGATACGAAGGACTGGTCACCATGGAAGGAAACGAAGCCAATGGCTTCGTTCCGAATCCACCCGAGTCACCCGTCGATCTCGTGTATCTCTGCTTTCCGAACAACCCCACCGGATCGACGATCGACCACCCGCGCCTCCAGGCCTGGGTTGATTGGGCGCTCGAGAACGACGCGTTGATCGTCTATGACGCCGCCTATGTGAATTTCATCCGGGATCCGGATCTCCCACGAAGCATCTTTGAGATTCCCGGCGCGGACAAGTGCGCGATTGAGACGAGGAGTTTCTCCAAGAACGGAGGCTTCACTGGAATCCGCTGCGGGTACACGGTGGTTCCGAAGACTCTCGAGGGCCGTACCCGCGATGGACGGAGCGTTCCGCTGCACCAGCTCTGGAGCCGACGCTGGAGCACCCGAAGCAACGGCGTCAGCTGGCCCGTGCAGCGTGGCGCCGAGGCCTTGTACTCGGCGGAAGGTCTCGAACAGACCTCGATGCTGATCGATCACTACATGACCAACGCCACCCTCCTCCGAGGTGGTTGTGAAGCCATGGGACTCACCGTTCATGGCGGAGAGAATGCGCCGTATGTCTGGGTCAAGTGCCCCCCGGGCCAGGACAGCTGGGGAATGTTCGACCGCCTCTTGAAAGAGGCGCAGATCGTCACGACTCCCGGCGCCGGATTCGGTCGATGCGGAGAGGGCTTCTTCCGAATCAGCGCATTCAACAGCCGGGCGAACGTCGAAGAGGTGGTGGCGAGAATGAAGACCCTGGTCTGAACGAACCAACGTCGGCGGCCCATCGCGTGATCGCCATGGGCCGCCGACAGGGAATTCTGGATTCGAAGTGAAGATTCAGGCGGTGAGTTCGACCGATCCCATCGGACGGGTCCGCTTCAAGTGTTCGAGAACCGCTTCAGCGGAGGACTCGGACAGGTTCAGACGCTCGAGCACCGACGAAATGTTCGGCGGGATCGATTGGTGTCCGAGACCCGAGAGAATCCCACCGACCCGATCCGCGATTCGAGCGACCACTACCGGATCGACTCCGACCGAGGACGGCCCATCAGCGAACCGGCGGGCCGCGTGACTACCGACGGCGCGTTTCATCGGGTTCATTCGCCGTTGTCCTGCCCGTTATCGAAGAGGGACTCCCAACGTGCGGCGAAGTCGGCCAGATTACCGCCCTCGCCGTCCATGACCCGCTTCGCTTCCGCTGCGATCATCGAGAACATCTCGGATCGTGAGAGATGGCCGTCACCGTCAAGATCGAACTGAGCCTTGGCGGCATCCTTGATGTCCAGGGAGTCCAGCGGGACGAAGCCGTCACCGTTCGGGTCGAGTCGGGACATCGCATAGTTCGCGAGTCGATTGACGATGGCTTCAACCTTGCTGCCTGATCCAGGAAGCTCGGTCGCGGGGAGTTGTGTTCCTTCGGCCTGTTCAAGCATGATGCCGAGATCGATGCCATCGACGATGCCGTCACCGTTGAAGTCGAACTCCTGGTTGTCACTTCCCCAGGCGGACATGAACTGGTCCAGAAGCGACGGATCGGCGGTCGATTCCATCTGCTGCTCGAGGTACTGCCCGAGGTCCTGGCCATCGACGGTTCCATCGCCATTGAGGTCGTACATCGGGTCAGCGGAGCCCCAGGCTTCCATGAAGCCCTCGACGGTCATGGCCTCTGAGGCATCGGAATCCGCAGGAATGCCGCCGTCGAGATAGATGCCGAGGTCCTGGCCGTCGACGACGCCATCTGCATTGAAGTCCCAATCAGGGTCGGCGGAGCCCCAAGCTCCAAGAAGCCCCTGCAACTCGGCATCGCCGGACTGCGCGGCGGTCTGTGCTGCGAGCAACTGGCCGAGGTCGATGCCATCGACCGTTCCGGACCCATCAACATCCCAGGTCTGGTCTTCACTTCCCCAGGCGGACATGAATGCATCCATGTCGAGAATCTGGGTTCCAGCGGCGGTCGGTGGCGCTTCCGTGGGAGGCGTTGCCTCCACGGGGCGAACCGTGTTGGATGCCGTACCCAAAACCTTGGAGAGGCCGGCGGGACTGAGAAGCTCAGGGTTGGATGGTCCGATCTGCATGGATGTTCTCCGAGGAAGGTTCCGTGTTCCTCTCCAAGAGGCAAAGCCCATGCCAACCATGCCACTCGCGGCTCACGGCCCGAAGAAGGCTGCTTTCATCGATCGGTTTGCATTCATGCGGGAAGCGGGCTGGTCAAAGCGGCAACACTTGCGCCTTGATCGGCATCGCGAGGCGAAGGAACTGCGCGAGCATCAACTGCTCCAACCGGGGCCGGGCTTGGGCCGCGGTGGTGCGATCTGCTCTGCTTCCGTGGGCCCGCCGCCATCCTGATCACGTTCCGCAGCCGACAATTGACCAGCGCAGATCACGAACATCTCGACCGACTCCCCTCGACTGGCGACCGGCTTGAACCCCTTGGCCTTGCTGAACATCGACCCCGCGCGGTCGAGGAGATCCCGGTATGCCTCTCCCTCGAACACCTTCATGACCAGATTTCCACCTGGCCGAAGCCAGATGTGGGCCCGATCAAGAAGTTCGTTGCAGAGCCGGATCGATCGATGATGGTCACCGAAGTGATCACCGGTGGTATCGGGTGCCATGTCGGAGAGCACCACGTCGAACATGGTGCCACCGATGGACTCGAGTTCGATTTCACGAAGGTCGGCTTCCAGCAAGGTGACGTTCGGCGGCAGGCCGGAAGAGTCGATCGACTTCAGATCCACGCCCACGACGGATCCCCTCGGACCCACTCGCCGGGCGGCGACCTGACACCAGGAGCCCGGAGCCGCCCCGCAATCGAGCACTCGGTCGCCTTTGGAAAGCACCTTCTTCTTGTCGTCGATCTCCGTCAGTTTGAACGCGGCTCGTGAGCGATAGCCCTCGCGTTTCGCTTGACGGAACCAGTGATCTTGCACATCGCGCACGGCGTATCCAGTCCTCTCGAGGGCTCGAAAAGCCGCCGGAATCCGATCAGGTCATTCCATGATGACCGGGCCGACTCCGGTCGGATTCTCGGTGACCGCGACTCGAATATCGCCGTAGGTGGTTCGCACGAGAACCGGGTTCAACCCACCTCCGACCTCCGCAACGAAGGTCGCAGGCCCGTTTTCCGCAGAGGTACTGATCACGCGAGCCTCGGTGAACCGGTTGTAGACCAGGCCGCCGATGGAACGAAGGTCATAGATCCCCGTGGATCCCTTCGGCGCGCGATAGTCGACTTCGCCTTCCTTGGTGACCAGAATGATCGGGTCGTTCATCGGATGCTCGGTGATCACCCGGATGTCACCATGGGTGGTCTGGACATCGACCCCGGAGGTGTTGTTCTTCACCCAGACTCGACCATGGTCGGTCCGAACGCGGACCGAACCGAGATCTGCGGTTCGAATGCGAAAATCAACGCCCTGGTGATGCTCTTCGGGATCACTGCTGCTCGCCACGATCCGCACCGTCTCACGGTTGAGATCGCCCGGAATCAATTCAACGACGTAGTCCATCGCATCGAGCGAAGACGCGGCGTCGTCGCGACGAAGATGACCATGGCGAGCACGGCGAACCGGCTCGATGATGGTGTTCTGGAGACCCGGAACCGATTCAACGACGACGGTGCCACCGAAGGAATCGATATCGATGTCCACCGGACCTTGGGTCGCGACCACGATCTCCGGGTCATCGATGGACATCTCGCCGTACACCACCGCGTTGTTCATCCGCTCGAGCCCGGAGGTCGGTGTCGCAATACAGCCCTGAAGTGCCGCGATCGAGACGATGGAGGCGATGAGCCCCAGTCTGGACCAGCGGTTGGGCCGAGTGGTGATCGAGTGGTTCATTGGAACGGAGTGAGGCTGCATACGAGATCCTGCTTGATGTTCCGGAAAGAGCGACAATCCCACTGAATACGGAAACAGCCGGGAAGGCTGTCGAGTGGGGTCTCCGCTCAAGTATCGGCTGGATCGGGGTCTGAACTCGCAATCAGGCGGTCAAAACGAGTTTCCAAGGCCGAAGAGGCTCCAAACTCGACGAAACCACCCTCTTGGCCCTTCTGGCCGTAGCATCTGAGCATGCGATCCTCTCTCGACGACCAGAGACCTCGAGCCCATGCCCGGCCCATGAGCCTCATCGCTCAGCCTGTGATCATCGGCCTGGCAGCCCTGGGGTTGGGTCTTCCAGCCTTCGGGAGCCCCGGATTTCAGGAATCAACGCCCCTTCCACCCGCCGAACCCTCCAGAATCCGTGATGTCGAAGCAGAACCGCCTCCACCCGCCACGACGGTCTTCCGGGTGACCCTGACCCCCGAGGTGGCCGACGAAGCCCGCCTCGTCCTCGAATCCGACCGGAAGGCCCAGGCCCGGCTGCTGGTGCTCCTGTGCGAGCGGGCCGGGCGTATGCGACGGGAGGACCCCCTCTCCGCGCCGTTCTTCCAACGACCACAGCCCATCCTCTCGATTCCGATCGCGGCCAACGAGCTCGTGGAGGGCCGAGTCTTCCGGCTTGGAAGCGGCCAACCCGGAACGACGATGGTCCCGGATCGTCTCGATCGCCTCAAGGGACCTTTTCTCGCCCGGGCGGTGCTTGATCTTGGACTTGAGCGGAGCCATGACACCGCCGGAAATCCGATCTCTCCGTCCGAGGAAATCGTCTTCCAGGCAGGATCGGCTCAGACCTTCGATCTCACGATCAACTCCCTGATTCCCGAGGATCCCCTCCCACAGCGAAAGAACCTGGAGTGGGTCGATCTCGAGAGCCCGATCCTGTCCGAGGCGCTCGATCGACCGGTATCCCATCGAGCCGGCGTGGCCTTTCCCCCCGCCTACTTCGACATCGACGCCGATCGCCGATTCTGGCCGGTGATCTACGTGATTCCGGGCTTCGGCGGTGACCACCGAGGCGCCTCCCGATTCGCGCGAATGCTGGATGACCCGTCGATGCGTGCCGTCCTTCCTCAAGCCATCTGGATCGTGCTCGATCCGGAGGATCGCCTCGGCCACCACGGTTTCGTCGACAGCGACAACTTCGGGCCTCGCTCCACGGCGCTGGTGGAAGAGTTCATTCCATGGCTCGAGCGTCGATTCCGGCTCGTCTCATCACCCAAGGCGCGTTTTCTCACCGGCCACTCCAGCGGTGGATGGTCGAGTCTCTGGCTTCAACTCAACCACCCCGAATTCTTCGGTGGTTGCTTCTCCAGCGCCCCGGACCCGGTCGACTTCACCGCCTTCGGAACCGTGGATCTCACATCGGACCAGACGCTGTTCACCGACGCGGACGGCCTTCTCCAACCCAGCTACCGGGCGCCACTCACCGAAGCGCAAGACCACGTCATGATGACGATCGAGGAGGAGATCGCGATGGAGCGAGCATTGGCGCCCGACTTCACGAGCGGCGAACAATGGGGCGCCTGGAACGCGATGTTCTCCGGCCGTGATTCGAGCAATGGACTTCCGCTCGCCGCCTTCGATCTCGAAAACGGGGTGATTGACCGAACGGTCATCGATCGAGACTGGAGTCGATACGACATCGCCCGCCTGGTTCGAGAAGACCCCGATCTCCACGGCCCCGTCCTCCGGGACCGCGTGCGATTGATCTGCGGCGACGCGGATTCGTACTACCTGAACCGCGCCGTCGAGCGTCTCAGCGAGATCAGCGCCGCCGCCCGCGCCGGACTGGAGAATCCCGATGGCCCGGGATACGTGGAGCTGGTGCCGGGAGCGACCCACGGCAGCGTCGTCCCGATCGCCATTCGCCGCTTCTATCCGGAACTGCGACGATTGACCGAAGAGGCACCGGCATCCTGATCACGATCAGACCGTGACGCCGACCATCTTCGCCGCTTCCGCCGCGATGCTTTCGAAATCCAGACCGCACTGCCGCAACACGTCATCCGTGGATCTCGCACTCTTGGGGATCCGCCGAACGTGCATCTGACGGACGGTGAATGCGTCGCCTCCGGAAGTACACGCATCCGCGATGGCCGAGCCGAGGCCGCCGCCGTAGTTGTCCTCGACGACGAGGATGTTTCCCCCGTTCGAGTTGGCGACATCAAGCACTCCATCCTCGTCGAACGGAAGCGAGTACAAGTCGACGAGCGTCGCGTCGATCCCCTGGCGATCAAGGTGCTCGATCGCCTTGTTGCATTCATGAACCATGTATCCGGCGCTGGCGATCATGATGTCGCGACCTTCGTTGAGCACTTCGAATCCGCCCAGATCGAAGACCGTGTCGTCGTCATAGAGGAACTCGACTTCAGGACGGAAGACCCGCATGTAACACGGACCGTCGTAACCGGCCATGGCCTGGGTGAGGGAGTAGGCCGCATGCGCGTCCGCCGGCTGCAGCACGTAACACCCCGGATCTCCACGGTGATTACGCACGGTCGAGAAGGATCGGAACCACGCGACATCCGGCAGAGACATCTGGCTCGGCCCATCCGCGGCCAGACTGATTCCCGAATGCGAACCGACGATCTTCAGATTCGCCCCGCTGTTGATCCCCATCTCGATCTGGTCGTAGGCCCGGGTGAGAAACTTGGAGAACGTCGCAAGGAACGGGATCCGGCCGGCGGCCGACAAGCCGACCGCCACCGATGCCATGTTCTGCTCCGCGATCTTGCATTCACTGAATCGCTTCGAGAGTTCGCGGTCGTTGGCGAACCACTCGGTGAAGGTGGAATTCTTGACGTCGGCATCCAAGACGTGAACGGCGGCGTTGGCATGGCCGATCATTCGCAATGCGAGGCCAAACGCCTTTCGAGTCGCGAATCGACCGGTCGCCAACGTGCTCCCCATGTCGTATTCCTTCATCGCGGCGGAGAGCCGGATCGGCACGCCGGCTTCGCGGGGAATCTGGACGAACGGCGGCGGCGGATTCAACTTGAAGGCATCCGAGGTCTTGAGTGCCGACGTGAGTCTCGCACGAGTTTCGCCGAACTCCGCACGAACTTGCTGGAGTTTGGAACCCACCGCCGGTTTCCCGTGCCAGCCTCCGCCCTGAATGCAGGGAGCGCCCCATCCCTTGATGGTCTTCGCCACGATCGCGACGCGTTCCTTTCGTCCCGACTTCTCTCTCGCCGTCTCCAGCGCCTCGAGAATGCGATTCGGAGCATGACCGTCGATGACCTCGACGGTGAACCCCACCGCTTCGAGTTTTCGAGTGATCACGTCGGAACCCTGCAGATCCGAGACCTGATCCGCCTGACCGAGGCCGTTGCAGTTGAAGATGGGGATCACCGACGAGAGGCCGTGGTCGGCGATGAAGTCCGCCGCTTCCCAGATCTGACCCTCGCGGCTCTCACCGTCGCCGATGATGCAGAAGATCCTCTTGTCGATCTCGTCGAGCCGCGCCGCGATCGCAAGGCCGGCGGCGACCGAGAGACCTTGCCCCAACGAACCGGTGGCCGCATCGAAGAACGGGAATCCCTCCACGGGATTCGGATGGCCGTCGATCATCGAATCGTCGGCACGCAACGAGAGACAATCCTTCCGAGTCATCGGCCGCAGCGTCTCGCCCGGCCTTCCGATCGCCACACCAATGTCCGCACACGCGGCGTAGATGATCGGGACCGCGTGCCCCTCGCTGAGCACCAGCCGATCCGACGACGGATTTCGCGGGTCGTCCGGAAGCCACTTCATGTGGTGGTACATCAGCACGGTCACGAGGTGACCGAGGCTCAGTGCCGACGTCGGATGTCCACTTCCGGCCGCAGCCGTCATGTCCAGGGAGAGAAGATCAAGATCAATGGCCTTGGCGTGAACTGCTGCTTCGAAGGACATTCGGCCTCTTTCTGGGGGAATCGGTTGTGATGGAGAGGACCAGATTCGGTCCGAGCCCCGCAGTATCGCCTCACCGGCCGCTGGAGGCAACCAAGCGCCCGGTATCGTGTGACGTTTCAGGGACTCGTTGCATCCATCTCGATTCATGGTGGTAGACGGTCACCGCCCCGCACCAACACCCTCGGAATCCTTCCTTGTCCAACTTTCGCCGCCTGTTCGCTTGTCTGATATTCCTGCTCGTCACCCTGGCCACCAATCAGGACGCACAGGCACAGGGCGCGCGTGGACTCCCGGACCCCATCTCGTCCGCGGGCCTCGAACGCCTTCTCGGGGGCGTGGGTGTCAAGGATCCACCGGCGGCCGCGATCGACGGCCCGATGTCGCGATACCTCGTGGCCATGGAGACCCTGCGAAACGGTCGAATCGAAGCCTGGCTCGACCAGCGGCGGGAAGGCCCCGGGATGTTCGAATCACCGGACCCGACGCTGATCCGGAACGAGATCGAGGACCGACGGCGGCTGCTGTCCGCGATCGCCGCCCTTGATCGAACCCTCTTCAGCGAGCTGAGCCTCGCGGGCCTCGACGCCGACGCGCTCGAGCGGGCGGCCGACCGCCGGGCGCGGGATCGCGCTCATTCGGTGATCGGCCGACGGTTCTCCAGAGGGATCCGCATCGAGCCGAGTCAGGTCCTCGCGGGCGTGGTCGCCGACGCCGATCCGGCCTGGGTCGTCGACGACGCGACGAGGAACCGGATGCTCGATCACGATCGGGCCCGGACCGAACGCCTCCAGCGGCTTGCCGATCTCGTCATCGATCGTCCGCTCCGCATCGCCGAGGCCATGGGTGACGTCCGGATGCCGGATCTGGAAACGGCCGCGAACGATCCGGAAGGCGTCGAAGCCGCGTTCAATTCGTGGTTCACCGCCCGCCGGGCCGCGAAGTCGGTCGCTTCGGAGGACGCTCGCGTGCTTCAGGCAGCGATTCTCCAGGCCGACACCGCGTTCCACGACGAACTCACCCCGGGCCTTCGCGAGGGCGATCCGTTCGCCATCGCGATCGACGACGCCTGGCGCAAGGCGACGCTTCCCTCGATCTTTCCAGACCGTGGGTCACCTCGAGGACTCTTCGAATCCGCGAACGAGGCCGAGAAACGAGGCGCGATCGGCGCCGAAGCGATGGAGGAGATTCGAGCCCTCGAGTCGTCGTGGCGGACCCGGCACGCCGAGATCGAAGCCCGTCTGATTCGGGCGGTCACGCAGGAGATCCGCGAGGGCGAGGAATCGTCGAGCGGGATGCGCATGGGAACGGCCGCGATCAGCCTGACCATGATCGGTCCCGACGGCGAAGTGGTCGATGAGTCGGCCCCCGAGCCGACCTCGGCCAGCGGACGGCTCCTCGCGGAACGCGCGACCCTCGATCGCGAGACTCGAACCCGACTCGAATCCATCGCGCCGAAGGAACTCGCCCGGCGTGATGCACCCCCGACTCCGCAGCAGGTCTTCCTCGGCGGTGATGGCGGTGCCGTCATGGCCCAGGGGATGCCGATCATGGCGATCAACGTGGAAGCCGGCGGATTCGATTTCGACGATCTCGACGGACTCGGCCTGGCGGTGGAGGGGATGATCGGCGAGATGGGCCTCGGAATGGCCGGCGGTGGCGAGCGAATCCCCCGGCCGATCGAGCCACCCGCCTACGACCTGATGCTCGGAAACCTCGGCCTCGCCGACACGATGCGGTCGATCGCGGACGCCCTCTACGCCGATTATCGAGATGCCTGGGACGATCTCGACGAGGGGCTCGTCACGGAATGGCGTTCGATTCGGAACCCGGGTCCGATGTTCGCGGGGCCCGGTGACGCGCCGGACGGTGCGGCGCGGGATGACGTCAATCGGGCCGCCTCGCTTCGCCTGCGGATCCTCGACGAAGCGAACGCCCTGGATGCGACGCTGTTCCGGGATCTCGAGGTGTTGATCGACGACCGCCGGGAACTCGAGCACGCGGAACGACGACGACGCCGGGAGATCGCGGTCGCGAGCATCGAGGCGGGCATGACCCCCGGCTCGGATCAACTCGCGAATCTGGATCTGGAACGAATTCTCGCGGAGACCGGCGACGGCAAGATCGAATCACTCGGACTGGAATACGCCGCCGAGGTGACGCCCGCCCAGTTCGAAAGAGCGCGGGCGACCATCGAGCTCGATCGGGGCATGAGACTCGCGGAAATGGAGATGTTCGCCGAATTCGAGCGTGGTGGAGACGACGCGGGCATGGTCTTCGAGATGAATTCGGAACCCGACGCCATGTCGGACCTCGAAGCGTTCTACGCCCGTCGTGCGACGATCGAAGAATCGATGCGATCGCGGCAGATCGCCTGGCGTGACCGGATGGCCGCCGCGCTCCCGCCGGATCGCGCCGCGGATTTCCTGCTCGGCGTCGACCGCGCCGCGCATCCCGGGTGCTTTCGAGATCCGGATTCTCCGGAACCCATGTTTGAGAAGGCGTTGTCGCTGCCCGACCTGAAGGAATCGAAGCGATCCGCGATCGCCGACCTCCAGACGAGGTGGCGAACCGATTGGATCGAGGCGTGCCGGAAGCTCGTGGCGATCGATGCACTGGTGCAGGGCGGCATGGCGTCGCCCGGCGTCGAGATCGACATGTCGATGTTCGCGAAGGCGTCGGCCGATCGAGCGCAGATTCGCTTCGCCCGAACCGAACTCGACGAACGCGCCGTTCGGAGCCTNCTGGCGATCCTCACGCCCGGACAGGCCGGCGAAGTGGAGAAGGCGCGACGCTCGGCACCGCGGATCGAAGGNATCCGGGGGCTCGANGGATTGNACGGTCTTCAAGACCTCGAAGGTCTCGANNCGATCGNGGGCGGCGNGATCTTCANCGGCGGNTGAGCGTGNTCAGCCCGCCCGGAANTCCGGCGGNACGTCGCCCCAGGGCGCGATGACCCGGCTCTTCACGCCCCCGCGACCCTTCCAGTCGCTGACCACCTGCATCCAGNNCGGNCTCGNGGTNCGAGCGANNTCGTCGCGNATCTTGTTGGTNACNGCCTCGAAGAACATGCCTTCGTTNCGNAACGCNTGNAANTAGAGNTTGAGGCTCTTCAGCTCGACGCANACCGCGGCGGGCTGGTAGCGGAGCATGATGGTNCCGAAGTCGGGATGGCCGGTCATCGGGCAGACGGAGGTGAACTCCTCGTGCCGGTGTTCGATGACGTAGGGCTCGGCTCCGGGGTTGTCGAAGAACTCGAGTATCTCTTCGGCGATCGGTCGCATGGGTCTTCCGGGATCGTCAGAGGGGGTAGGTCGTCAACAATTGGACGACCTTCGGTTGATCAGGGTACACCCGGAGGCTCGACCGGAACGCCTCGCCGGCCGCATCCCGGGCCGCGATTTCTTTTCTTCCGGATCGAAGCCACGCATTGAGCTCGTTGACGCCGATTCCGTTGAGCGCGGGCCAGAATTCCGCGTCGATCTCCACCGCTCGGCGGTAGCTCTCGACGCTCGCGTCGTAATCGCCATTCCGGAAATACGCTCGCCCGAGTCGCTCCCAGGCCTGTGCCGTNGGCTCGATCGAGATGAGCACCTGACCAGCGTTGATCGCCTCCGCGAATCGATCCTCGCGGGCATAACACTCGACCAGACTTCGAATCACGGCGGGCTCGTTGCCGAGAAGCTCCAATGCGATCTCGAACGAATCGATCGCATCTTCGATCCGATCGACCCGCATGTACGCCTCGCCGAGGTCCGCACGGGCCCGGCCATCGTCCGGCGCGAGAACGACGGCCCGCTCGGCGGGAGCGATCGCGTTGCTCGCCATGTCCAGGCCGAGAAATGCGCTGCTCATGCCGACCAACGCGTCGACGCTTTCCGGATCGATCGACAGGGCCTGCTGATAGGCCCGAATCGCATCGCGGAGTTTTCCGAGAACCTGAAGCACCTCACCGAAACCGAGTTGCGCTTCATAGTTTCGAGGGTCAAGCCGAGTCGCTCGTTCGAATGCCGGTTCCGCACGCTCGTACTCACCCAGATCCTCGTAGGCCACACCGATGCCGATGTAGGCCACGGTGAGCGATGGGTTCTCATCAAGCAATTCTTCGAAGATCCGGATCGCCGTGGCGTGATCCCCGCCTTCAATGGCGGCTCGGCCCTCGTCGGTTCGGAACTTCTGCACCGCCGTCGGCTCGCGGACATCGGTCACCACCCTCGTCGGAGACGGAAGGGATGAACGGGGAGAGCCGTTCTTCTCACCACCCTGACAGGCGAAGAGAAGCGCAGGGACGGCCAGAAAAACGATGATCTTGATTCGATGGGACATGATTGGTCAGAAGCCTCGAGTGGAGGACCAGTCCCCCACGACCCTTAGGTCGGCACAATCAGGTACCGGGAGCCAGTGAACCAAGCGTATCGAGGTTGATCTCATCCCAAGACCGGCCTTCCAGACCGCCCTCCTTCTCCGTCTCGAGGACCATCGGCACGCCTCTCCATGCCGGAACCCGCAAAACGGCCTCGAAACACGACTCGCCGCAGGTGCCATGTCCGATATGGGCGTGCCGGTCCTTCCGGCTCCCCAAAGCGCCGATCGAGTCGTTGAGATGGACTGCGAGCACCTGGTCGAGCCCGCACGTCTCGTCGATCCGCCGAAGAACCGCTTCCGCTCGCTCCTTCGTGGACATGTCGTGGCCGGCCGCAACCGCATGACAGGTATCGAAGCAGAACCCGACTCGCTCGGGAACCTTCACGCGATCACGGATCCATCCAAGCTGCCCGGGGTCGTACCCGAGATTGGTCCCGCTTCCCACGGTGTTCTCCAGCGCCGTCCGAACCGCGAACCCCCTTGTCTCGAGTTCGAGCCGATCCAGCGCCTTGACGATTCTGGCCAGACCCTTTTCCTCGTCCGCATTCGGCGGGGCGCCGATCGGATTGGGATCACCCGGCTTGCGCTTGGATTCCAGATGCGCACCGGGATGGGCCACGCAGGCCGGAATGCCCAGCGCCTCGCATCGCTCGAGTTCATCCCGCTGAAGCGTGACCGATTTTTCCCAACCCTCGGCATCAGGTGACGCCATGTTCACCAGATAACTGTTGTGACTCACCACACGCGACGGCGTCTCTCCCCANCCAAGTCGTTCGATCGCCGCCTTCCAGGCCTCGACATCGGCATCCGACAACGGCTTCGACTTCCATTGACGTTGATTCTTTGTGAAGACCTGGACGCAGTCGCACTGCAACTCCGACACCGCATCGAGAGCGTGGTGCATTCCGCCGGCGATGGAGAGATGCGAGCCAAGCCATGGCCGGCCTTGCCCACCGGAGACCGGGTTTTCTTCTCGGGTCTCGGCGGCCGTACTCGGAGTCTTCTTCATGATTCGATCATCCTCGATCTCGGACCGGTTCGCGCCGATCAGCCGCCGTCCATCTCCCGGAATCTCGCATCGAACTCGCGATCGGCCGCTTCCTGACGATCGGCTCTTCGGCGCTCGAGATCGTCGTAGTGTGCCCGATGACTCAAACTCTGGAGCGCACCAAGGAGCATTCTGAGATCCCCGAACACCACGCAGATCCACCAGCCGATCGCACCGATGAAGATCGGGAACCGAGCCCTTCCGGCAAAGTCCCCGAAACTGATCCAGGGCTGGAAGAGATACGAGCCACCGATGATCACCAGGCCGACCACCATCAACGCGTAGCACCAGACCGCCGACTCCAGAGTCATCTCCGCAACATCTTCCTGCATCCACCAGGCGGTCCGACTGGCGAAGATCGCCGCCGCGCCGCCGACCAGCATGGCGAGGGCGAAGGCCAGGAATTCGAGAAGCCGAGCCGAAGCAACGCCACCCAGAACCGCCGAGGCGATCAGAAGCGCCAAAGGCAGGACGCTGACCACAAGGATCCCGTTCCGGACCGTTCGACGAGCCGGCGTCAGGGACTCGGGAGGTTGCATCGCCGAACTGCAACGAAACCACGCGACCAGCGGCGGGACGAGCCCGAGCGAAAGCATGATCCAGATCGGAAATGTCCAGATCGACGAAAGCACCAGTACGCCGAGACCGAGCTGCCCTGCGAACGCGATCAACTCGCGCCACCCCACTCCGAGGATCACTCCATAACTGGACCGGGCAAGCGAATTCGCATCGCGAAGTCTCGCCGCGGCTCGGACCACACCGCACTCCGGGCATCGCGCCCGAACCGGAAGCCCGGTCAGGTCATACCCGCATCGGCCACAACACGGCGATTTCTTCCGACCTGGAGACGAGGTGCCTAGTCGGTCCTGCATGAGTTTCAGCTCACCGCAGCCAACGCATGGCGAACGGCATTCTTGAACATCATGAGCCCCGGGGTGTCACCCGATCGAACCGATGGATCGAGCCGGGTCCAGGTCGGATGTTGTGACCATCGGGTGTATCGCTCCGGATGCGGCATCAGTCCGAAGACCAGACCACTGGCATCACAGATTCCCGCGACGCGATCGCGGGATCCGTTGAAGTGATCTCGGGCCGTGTATCGCAAGGCGATTCGGCCGGACCCCTCGAGGTCGGCCAGAACGTCGGGCCCCGCCACGAATCGGCCTTCGCCGTGCGCGGAAGGCAGCACCATCGCCGCTGAATCGGCCGTTTCGATCCCCGCCGTCCAGATGCATCGACTCGACTGCGGAATCTCAATTCCCGTCCAGTCGTCTCGGAACCGTCCCGACTCGTTTGGTGCCAGTGCCACGGTCGGACGAGCCGGCGTCTCGGGCCAGTTCTCGCCGTTTCCCGGCCCGGGAAGCAGTCCCGCCTGAACCGCGATCTGAAAACCGTTGCAGGGAGCGATCATCGGAACACCGCGTTCGATCGCGGCGGCCAACGCGCCATAGAGTCCCTTCCGAATCAACTGCGCGAGCACTCGCCCGGCGCCACCATCGTCACCGTAACTGAATCCGCCCGGAAGTCCGATCAGCGAGAAGTCATCGACGATGGCCGGACGATCGATCAGGTCGGTGAGCAGCACGGACGTCGGCGACGCACCAGCTTCCTGAAACGCCAGACTCAACTCGCCATCACAGTTGATCCCCGGCGCCGTGATGATCAGGGCCTTCGGACGTTGATCGTGGTTCGAGCCGGTCATCGGTCGCATCCCTTCTCCCAGGCGTCACGGAATCGTTCAGTCGAGGCCGAAGACCCGCCCAACTCACTGCTCGACACCATCACTTCACCACCCTTCGGTCCGGCCTCGGTGAACCGGCCGATCACCGCATGGGGAATTCCATCGAAGATCTCGGCGATCGCCTCGAGATCCCTTTCCTCCACTTCGAGCAGGTACCGGCAAGGATCTTCAGCGAACGCACGAGCGGCGTCGGAGACGCCCTCACACCCGACCGGAATCGTGTCCAGCCGAACCTCGACGCCGAGATCACCCGCGAATGCCATTTCGATCGCGGCGACGAGAACACCACCTTCACTGGCGTCGTGGGCGCTGCGGACCAACCCCTGCTTGATCGCGGCATGTACCGCCCCTGCCGTTCGGGGACCGCGCTCGAGATCGACCGTCGGCAATTCATCTCGACCGACCGAGACGTCGCCACCAATCCGCACGAAGTGCGATCCACCGAGCCGATCGGTGGTTTCGCCGATCAGAAGAAGGTGGTTTCCAGACCGCTTCGCATCCATGGTCGTCGCCAACGACTCGTCCTCGACGATGCCCATGCCTGAGATGAGAAGGGTCGGCGGGATCCGAATGGTCCGGCCTTCGTCGGTCGTGAACTGATTGTTCAGGGAATCCTTGCCGCTGATGAACGGGGTTCCGTACGCAAGCCCCCCATCAAGACAGGCCTCCGCCGCTCGAACCAGGGAGCCGAGGTTCCGCGGATCGTCACAACCAGGCCAGCAGAAGTTGTCGAGGATCGCGATCTGCGATGGATCAGCGCCGACACAAACCATGTTTCGGACGCACTCGTCGATCGCTGCGAGGCCCATCTCGTATGGATCCCGCGCCAATCCCGTGGCCAGTCCGTTGCCGATCGCCAGCCCCTTCGGAGACGTCGGCACCGGTCGAACGACCGCCGCATCACCCGGCCCGGCATTCGGCCCGACGAACGGTTTGACGACGCTTCCGCCTTGCACCTCATGGTCGTACTGCCGGACGATCCAGGCCTTGCTGGCGAGGTTCGGGTGACCCAGCAGGCTCGCGGCGGCATCGAAGAGGCCTTCCGTGTCGACGATCTTCGGACACGGCACGACACCAACGTCTTCGCCACCGGCTTCCTGTCTCGCCCACTCCGGATCCCAGACCGCCTTGCGGACCGGCATCGGCACGCCGTCGTGAAGAAACTCCATGCCGATCCGACCCACTTCGACGTCATTCCATCGAAGAATCAACTCGCGATCGGGCGTGCCGAAAGTACCGAGGTCGCACCATTCGACGCCATGGCTCTCGCAGATGGACGCGATCTCGGAGACTTTTTCGGCGGGGACCGCGAGCACCATGCGTTCCTGTGCTTCACTGATCCAGACTTCGACCGGGGTCAGTCCGTCATACTTCAGCGGCGCCTGATCCAACTGGACGTCAGCGCCGATCTTCTCCCCCATCTCACCAACCGCGCTGGAAAAGCCGCCCGCACCGCAATCCGTGATCGCGGTGAACAGACAACCGTCAGCGTGGTCGCGAGCCGCAAGCACCGCGTCCAACGTCACCTTCTCGGTGATGGCGTTTCCGATCTGCACCGCATGACTGAACTCATCCGCGTGGGTGTCGGTCAGTTCGGCACTGGAGAACGTCGCGCCGTGAATTCCATCTCGTCCGGTCCGACCGCCCATGGCGATGATCCGATCACCGGGAACGGCATCGCCCTCGATGGCGGTTCGCGGCATGACGCCAACGCACCCGCAGTAGACCAGCGGATTGCCGATGTATCGATCATCGAACCAGACACCACCGTTGACGGTGGGAATGCCCATTCGATTTCCGTAGTCCCGGACACCTCCGACCACTTCACCCAGAATGCGATGCGGGTGAAGACAGCCGTTCGGGACGGCCGACGGCGAATCCGTGCCGACACAGAAGACGTCGGTCGCCGCGATCGGCTTCGCGGCGAGGCCGGTCCCCATGATGTCTCGAATGCACCCGCCGATTCCGGTGGCCGCGCCACCATACGGCTCGATCGCCGAAGGATGATTGTGTGTCTCGACCTTCATGCAGACCGCGGTGTCGTCGTCGAATCCCACGATTCCCGCGTTGTCCACGAAGACTGAAAGACACCAGTCGTCCAACCCCTCCGCCATCAGACGATGCGTGGCCGCCGCCACGGTCGACTTGAGAAGGTTGTCGATGCGAACACCGCCATCCGCACCAACGGAGTGACCCGGTCGGTCCGCTGCCGACTCCCGGATCGAAACCGCCCCGCGATCGGACAGATTCTCCGGCTCGTGATAGTCGATGGTGGCCTTGAGCGTCTTGTGCACGCAATGTTCGGACCAGGTCTGCGCGAGCGTCTCGAGCTCGATCTCACGAGGCTCTCGTCCCAACGCTCGATAGTGCGACTGAATCGCCAGCATCTCATCGAGCGACAGAAAGAGATGCGCCTCCCGACTCAACCGCTCCAACGCCGGGGCGTCGAGATCGCGAAGCGGGACGTCGCGAACCTCGAACGGATGATGATGGCCGACGGGAAATGAATCCGGCTGATAGGGCTCGGTGTGAATGGCGTGAATCACCGGATTCGCCAGCAGCCTCGTGGCAAGCTCCCGCCCGGCATCGGCGTCGATTCCGCCGAAGGTGTATCGCCGACCGGTTCGGACCACGATGCCCGATGCCCGATCCTCACCGACCAGAGCCGCGATCGCCGTGGC
This sequence comes from Phycisphaera sp. TMED9, assembly GCA_002167845.2. Lineage (GTDB taxonomy): Bacteria > Planctomycetota > Phycisphaerae > Phycisphaerales > SM1A02 > UBA12014. Next base: position 22,715 of record NHBO02000067.1, read on the forward strand.
GATCGACGCGGCCGCGGGATCCATCACCCCCGGAAGCGGATGCACCTCGATCACCACCTGATTCGGCTCCGCCGCCGCCGCCCCGATCACCGGCGACTGCATGACCGGATCCGCAAGAAGCTCTTCGGCGATCTGAAGAAGCTCGGTGTCGGAGAGCGGACCTTCCAGCAGATAGACGGCGGCACAGGCCACCGAAGACGGAATCATCGCATCCGGAAGCCCGGCGGCATCCCGCCGAAGCGCGTCCGCGGCGGGATCGCCGGCTTCCGGTCGACGGTGAATCTCGATGCGATGAACGGTGGCGGTCATGGGCGAAGAAACGGCGGTGGCTGTGGACATTTCGCCCCATTTTAGGAGAAGCGAGGCCCGGCCGCCCCGGGCTGGTCGGCGAGCGGCGCGAGATCCCCCAAAATGGCATCCATTCGCGTCGGTTCGACTGGCGGACTCCGACGATCGACCAAGAAATGCGGTCCCGCCGGCGAACCAGCGAGACCGCATGAATGGAAGCAATCAGTCGGCCCGCGGCTCAGAAGAGCAGCTGGACATAGGTCTTGAAGACGTAGGCGTCGCTCACCGGCGTCGAGCGAATACCCGTCTCCGGAGTGGTCCAAGCAGGCGAGACGGAGTTGGGCATGAAGGTGGCCGAGAAGCCCCACTTCAGATCCTCTCCGTCGAGGTACCAGGTGGCCCCCATCGTGAAGCCCTGATACGAGGAGGTCCTCGCGTAGGCGCCGTAGAGGGGGCTGATGTTTCCGGGAGGTGCCGGGGAAAGCTCACCGAGATTTCCGTTGTCGACGACATTCATGTAGTCGTACCCGATGTAGCCCTCGACATCTTCGGTGAGATACAACGAACCGTACAGACTGAGGCCGAGCACGCTCACGTTGCCTGCATCGAATATCGGGTTCTGGGTCGACCCGGCGGGCTGGAATCCAAGGTAGAGGTACGCCGCCGACGAATCGACCTTGTGGAAGTACCCGGATGCCGTGATCGTGGCTCCTCCAAGATTGGCCGTCACATCTGCCGTGAAGGCCAGCCAATCGTTGTATTGCGTATCCGGAGTGGCAGGCGACGTGGGATTGAGCAAGACCTCGCTCCGCTGCCAATGGGCTCCGACTCCGAGCAACAAACCGAATTCTTCGCCGGGCGGCGAGGTCATCGTCTCGAAGTCACGCCATTGGCCTGCAAGTTTGAATTCCGCTCGCGCGGAAACAGCCACTTCAGCCTGTGAAAAGTAGTACGGCGAATTCGCAGGCTGGGTCGTACTGAAAGCGAGCCCGCTGAAGATCCGATCATTACCACCATCACTGACGGCACCACGCACTCGGACCGAATCGCTCCCCCAGGCAAGCTCCAAGCCCTGGCTGCGACCGAGGCCCATGTGCACCGCGACGGTATCTCGCTCTCCAGTGAGTTGATAGGCGATGGGAACTTCCCATCCTCGATCGAAGGGAAGCTTGAACTGCCCCACTCGGACGGCGAATCCGTTGCCCAACTCCTGAATGATGTACGCATCGAGCAGTTGGAAGTTGCCGTTCGCAGATCCGTATTCCGGGGCAATCGCCACTGGGGGGTTCGAATAGAGCTGGAAGCCATCCGGCCGCTGATTGGTGAACTCCCCTTGCACTCGGAATCGCGTATCCGGGCCGAAGACGTGGCCTCTGAAGTCCAGCCGGGCATGCGGGATATCCCAGCCCGATCTGGATTGCAGGTCGTCTTCGGCCGAGAATTCCTGGCCGTCCTGTGGTGGGAATCCCTCCCTGATGTGGGAGTACAGGTACCGGGCCTGCACCATGCCACCGACCTCAAGCCGAAACCGTCCGTCCGGACTCTGAAGGAAGAATCCGTCGTCCCAACCGGCGTTCATGCCGGCGCTTTGAAGACTTGTCCGGGTTTCGGAGTCGGCGAGCACATCGGTGACGACGCCTCGGATCTGGTCCGCACGCTCCTGGGTCAGCCAGGTCTGGGCATCAGCCGCCTCGAGTTCGTTGACTCGGCTCTGCAGCGTGCCATTCTGCTTTTCGATCTCCGCGAGTCGCCGAGCCATCTCCTGGATGGCACTGGCGTCACTGGTTTCGGCATCCTGCCCGAAGGTCGTTCCAGCGAGCGTGAGGAGCGATGCTCCGATCACTCCAGCCGTCTGTCCAATTCGCATCCTGCGCATGGAATTCCTTTGTCATGAAGAACGGATCGAGACCCCGTGACATCGGCCTCCCCGTGGCTTCCGCATGAGAAACGCCCCCTGATTCCAGCCAACTCCACTCAGGCGACAGCTCCCCCTCAAGAGGACCCGAGCCACCAAAAAGACCGCCCGGCCCCCCATTGGGAGACCGGGCCGGCCGAGCCCTTGACGCGGCCCACGAGGGGCTGCGTTCGTCGGGTGGATGCACTCGAAGGATCAGAACAAGAGCTGTAGCTGCGCCCGAACGGCCCATTGACCGTCTTCTCCGGGCTCATCGGTCCGGAATCCGGCGCTGCTCGCCACAAACGCCCCGGCGGCAAGCGATGCGAAGTTGTACGAGAAGTCCGCGCTGAACTTCACGCTGGAGTTGATGAACCAGTTTCCGCCGACGGTGAACCCGTCGTACTTGGCGACGTTCGTCAAGAGCGTGGGGTCGAAGTCCATGTACTCGTATCGAACAAAGGCTTCCATGGACTCGGTGACGAAGTACCCGCCTTGAATCGTCACGCCCCACGGATTCGAGTCGCCACCCGCATTCGGCGAGTCGACGTTGGTCCAGACACCGGAAACGAACAGGCTCGCGCCGCTCATGTCCCAGGTCAGATCCCCGGTCACCCCGTAGACCTTGGTTCCATCGGCATTGGCACCGAGATTCTTGTTCGCCCGCTGCGTGACGGCAGACAGCCCGACCATCATGCCCGATCCACTTCCCTGCTTGCTGCTGAAGTCCTTGAACTGACTCCAGTCGCCGGAGATCTTGTACTCGGCTCGACCAGCGAACGAGTAATTCGTCGGGGTTCGATCCCAATTCGTGTCCTTGCTGTTGGCTCTCCCCGGACCGAAACCCCGCGAACCGATGCCGTCGCCCGTCCAGACCCAGGCCCGGAAGGAATCGGCCTCGTAGCCCAGCTGGATGCCCTGCGAATACCCCTGATTGAAGTACTCATTGACGATCGATCGCTCCACGGTCAGCTGCTTCGAGCTCGACACGAGTTCTTCGCGCATCCACGGCGCCTTGAACTGCCCGACTTTGATCGCCAGACCACCCTCGAGTTTCTTTTGCACATACGCATCTTCGAGAACGAACGCACCGCCCGCCCTCGAGAACGCCCCCTTGATCTTGTAGGTCCAGGACTTGTCGAAGACGTTGCCCGAGAACGACAACTTCGTCCGACGATTCTCGAAGCCGTACAGCGTGTTGGCTGGATTGAACGGCCCGAGGTCCTGATCACCCTTTCGGCTGTTCAGGACGTAGCGAACCTGAAGCTGCCCACTGACCTTGAGACTGAAGTTGCCATCCGGACTCGAAAGAAAGAATCCCTTCTTCCAACCCGCGGTGGCTCCTGAATCCTGAAGGCTCGTCCGGGTATCGGCGTCAGCGAGGACATCCTGCACGACACCGCGAATCTCGGCTGACCGCCGCTCAGTCAACCAGTCCTTGTTGTTCTCCTGCTTCATCGCTGCAATCTCCGCCCGGAGTTCGGCGATCTGACCCGAGACATCCGATGACTCGAGTCCCATGGAGGCGTGGGCCGTCATCGGCATGATCAATGCGAGCGAAGTCGCTTGAAAGACGGTGAAAGGGGTAAGAGAAGTGATCATCGAGAATCGGCTCCAGTTTCTAGGAACGGGCGAAGCACCTTGCCGTTCGGCCATCGAACAGCGGTCGGTATGAGTGCCGGAACAGGATGACGGGATGGTGTTGAGCCCACAAGGAGTTCAAATGCGTTTAATTAAGAGGAAGCCTTTTCTTCATGGCCTCTAAATGTTTTCTGAACGATACAACGCACGCCCGTGTACTTCTGAAGCTCCGGCCAAAGAAAAACCGGTCGAACCTTGCGGTTCGACCGGCCGAGCCCTTGAAGCCTCACCCCCCTCTCGGGGGGTGAGGCGATCTTCGGGTGGATGAACTTCAGACTCAGAACAGGAGCTGGAGCTGAGCACGAACGGCCCACTGGCCGTCCTCGCCTGCACTGTCCTGACGGAGGCCTGCACCATTCAGGGCAGCACTGGCGTTCGCGCCAGTCAGACCCTTCAAGTTATAGGTGAAGTCCGCCGTGAACTTCACGCCTGCGGCGAAGAAGTAGTTGGCACCAACGGTGAAGCCGTTGTACTTGCTGTCATCGCCACCAGCGGGGGTGTCGAAGTTGATGTACTCGTAGCGACCGAAGAGCTCGATGTCATCGTTCACGAAGTAGCCACCCTGAAGGCTGACACCCCAGGGGTTTGCCGTGTCCGAGTTGTTCGGGTCGTCGGTGTTCACCCAGACTGCCGAGGCGAACAGCGTGGCACCGCCACCGAAGTCCCAGGTGAAGTCACCCGTGACGCCGAATTCCTTGACGCCATCCTGACTGACGGCCTGCGCATTCAAGGCGTTCTTGTTGCCTCGTTCGTACGCGACGGCAACACCGACCATCATGCCGGCTTCATTGGTCTTGGAGCTGGAGAGGCTGTCGAACTGGCTCCAGTCGCCCGAGATCTTGAATTCACCACGGCCAGCGAACGCGTAGTTCGTGGGAGTGTTGTCCCAGTTCGTGTTCGCGCTGTTGTAGGTGGAGGTGGTAACGTTGTTCTGACCACCGATGCCGTCGAAGGCACCGCCCATGAACCGCATGTTGTCCATCGCGTAGGTGAACTGAGCACCCTGCGAATAACCCTGTCCAAAGAGCTGGGAGAGGATCGATCGTTCCGCGGCGAGCTGGTACGCGGAGTCGACGAGGACTTCACGCATCCAAGGCGCCTTGAACTGGCCGACACGAACGCTCATGCCGTTGTCCATCGCCTTTTCGATGTAGGCGAAGTCGAGGGCTGCAGCACCGTCGGCGATCGAGCCACCGGGATTAGTAGCACCCTGGTTGAACGCGGCCCGAACCCGGAAGGTCCAGTCCTTGCTGAAGACGTTGCCCGAGAAGTCGAGCTTGGTGCGACGGTTCTCGAAGCCCCACTGGGTGTCCTGGCCATTGCTGGCTTCCTTCGCCGAGTTCATGGTCCAGCGGATCTGGACCTGACCACCGACCTTGAGGGAGAAGTTCCCGTCGGGGCTGGCGAGGAAGAAGCCGTTGTTGTAACCGGCCATCGCACCGCTGCTCTGCAGGCTGGTACGAGTGTCGGCGTCAGCGAGGACATCCTGAACGATGCCACGAATTTCGGCCGACCGCTGCTCGGTCAACCAGTCCTGGCTGTTCTCCTGCTTGAGCTGCGCGAGCTCCTGCTTGAGTTCAGCGATCTGTGCAAGTGCGTCGTTGTCAGACTCTGCGCCGCCAAATGCCGTACCGGCGATTGCCAGCGCGGTCGTTCCAGCGACGAGCCCAAACCTGTTGGTCAGACTCATTGGGTGACTCTCCAAGAAGTGCCTGGGCGTAAATGTCGAATTGGTGTGACCCATGTACGACTGCCCTTGTTCATCCACCCGCCCGTGTGTGCTGTTTACCACCCAATGGCAAAAGCCGGACGTGAGTTTCCCTATCGACCAACATGGCCGTTCGGGATTAAGAGCGGAACTATACCGACTCCCACCGACTTCGCCATGCGGGCAGTCGCCCGAAGCACGAACAAAAACCAAACACCTGCGCGGTGCTCACGGGAAATCGCCGTAAAGTGCTGTTCAAGCGACACTTGTGGGGGACGGCTTCGAGGCCTGATTCCGTCAGGTTTTCCATGTTTTGGGGGCTTGAACCGCTGAAATCGGGCTCGAAAGACCTCGAAAAAAAGTCAGCTCAACAGGCCGAGTGCCGCGCCGATTCCTCGAACCGGAAGGATCTCCAGCCCGAGACCCTGGCTTGGGGCGGCCTGCGACGACGGCACGATCGCGGCTGTGGCGCCTCGACGGGCCAGTTCTCGAAGCCGTTGTTCGATGTTGCGGACCGATCGAACCTCGCCGGTGAGCCCGATTTCGCCGAGAACAACGGTCCCTCGCGATATCGCCCGACCGTGGTGCGCCCCTGCGATGGCGAGCACCAACGCGAGATCCGCGGCAGGCTCGACGACGCGAACGCCCCCGGTCACCGCGGCAAAAATGTCCTGATCGGCCAGTCGTTGGCCACCGTGCTTCTCGAGGACGGCGATCAGCATGGCCAGTCGATTCGCATCCAGTCCCGTCCCTCGACGCTTTGCGGACCCGAGGAACCCCGTCGAAGTCAACGCCTGGATCTCCACTGGCAGGCACCGGGTGCCGGCCATCGTCGCGGTGAGGATCGAGCCGGAGATGCCCGGGCCATCCACCTCGACGGCGATACCGCCTTCGTCGATCTCCTGGAGTCCGGCCCCGGTCATCTCGAACAGGCCGATCTCCTGCGTCGATCCAAAGCGGTTCTTGGTCGCACGGATGATCCGATGGCCATGTTCCCGGTCGCCCTCGAAGGAGAGGACGGCATCCACGAGGTGCTCGAGCAGTTTCGGCCCGGCCAACTGCCCTTCCTTGGTCACATGGCCCACGACGACCACGGCGGCACCGGTGATCTTGGCGACCTGCACGAGATCGTGGCAGCAGCGGCGAAGCTGGGTGGTGGACCCCGGCGGGGCATCCAGATCCCCGCGGTAGACCATCTGAATCGAGTCCAGGAGGACCAGATCGGGCTTCACACGGCGAATCTCCTCGATGATCCGAACCAGATTGGTCTCGGTACAGAGGAAGAGTTCATTGGCGGATGCCAGATCCTCGCCGATCAGCCGGTCCCCTCGAAGGCGAATCTGCTGCGGGCTTTCCTCGCTACTGGCATAGAGGACCGTTCGCCCCGCGCCGACGACGCTCGCCGCGACCTGCATCAAGATGGTGCTCTTGCCGATGCCCGGCTCGCCGCCGAGCAGCGCCACCGCCCCCGGAACCAGCCCCCCTCCGAGCACCCGATCCAACTCGCTGATCTCGGTCGGAATCCGAGGAACATCAAGCTGATCGATCTCGATCAACGGGACGGCCTTGGCAAGGACCCCCGTCGCCGCCGTCGCCACGCCGTCAGGTTCGATCGAGCCGGTCAGTGAGATCCCCGCCACGGTGCCGACCGAACTGGTGGCGGAGGCGGCGGACTCGGTGAAGGACTCGAGCGTATCCCAGGCACCACAGTCGGGGCAGCGCCCGATCCACTTGGGTTGGGTCCCACCACAATCACGACAGACGAAGGACGTTCGGTTCTTGGCCATGGCTTGAAGTCTACGGCCCGGCGAGACGCCTCTGACCAACTCCGGCAGGAATGCCGCGGCTTCTTCAGGGACGAAGATCGGAATTCAAAGGATGCACTTGACGGGATCAGCGTTGCCGAGCCGCCAACCGAAGCCGCCGCGCCCAGGCGCCATACGCGATGAACGATCGTCGCCGTTCCGCCGCAGAAGGCCAAGTCGATCGATCAGACCCCAGGGCCGTCTCCATTCGCCACGACCAATACCGGCCACGGAGACGGAAACCAGTCGTGATCCCCAGATAGAGGAGACCGACCAGACCGGAGAGGCAGTGACGCATCGTGAAGTTCCCGACGGAATCAGCTGGCAGGAGGCTTGGAGAGCTGTTCGAGGCCCGATCCACCCTCCACGGGGCTGAACCGGCTGCCGATGAGCCGAGTTCGGTGGTTCGGATCGGATTGCTGGGGCATGAAGGGAAGAACCACGTAGATCACCACCAGGCAGCCCAGCGATCCCGCCCACATGTAGTCATTCCACCCCATGAAGAGGAAGAAGGAGACCATGAGCATGACCAGGAGCGACACGGGAATCATGCCTTCCCAGGCGAGCCGCATGAGTTGATCGAAACGGAATCGCGGCAAGGTCCACCGAATGGCCATCGCGAAGGCCACGAGGAGGAACATCTTGAAGGCCACCACCCCGAACTGGATCAACCCCATCCACCAGGCGCCCTCGACCGGGAGGTCCCAGCCACCGAAGGGATTCAACGACCAGCCACCCAGGAACAGCATGGTGAAGAAGGCCGCACCGGTGATCATGTGGAAATACTCGGCGAGGAAGAAGAGGGCGAACCGCATCGATGAATATTCGGTGTGGTACCCACCCACCAACTCGCTCTCGCATTCCGCGAGGTCGAAGGGGGCTCGATTGCTCTCCGCGAGCATGCATGTATAGAAGATGACCGCGGCCACCGGAAGCTGCATCAGATTCCAGGCCCCCTCGATCTGCCCGCCGATAATCACCATCGGACTGATCGAACCGGCGACGAGGATGATCGCAAGCAGCGAAAGTCCCATCGGGATCTCGTAGGAGATCATCTGGGCACCGGCCCGAAGGCCGCCGAGGAATGACCACTTGTTGTTGCTGGCCCAGCCACCGAGGGTCACCCCGAAGACGCCGAGCGATGCGACCGCGATGAGGTAGACCACGCCGATGTTGATGTCCGCGCCGACCACCGAAACCTTATAGACCGTGTTGGCCTGGGCGATTCCGAGCAGGTTGACGAGCCCGGTGATATCGATGAGACCAGCGAAGGGGACCACGGCGAAGCCGATCATCGCGGGAAGCATGATCAGCCCGGGAGCCATGGTGAACAACGCCTTGTCGACGCCCAGCGGGGTGTAATCCTCCTTGAGGAGGAACTTCAGGCCGTCAGCAAGCGGTTGGAACAACCCTTTGGGGCCGACCCGATTGGGACCGACGCGATCCTGCATCCAGGCGCTGAGCTTTCGCTCGAGCATGATGGAATAGGCGCAGGCCCCGAGGAACACGTGCAGAAGCACCGCGATCACGAGGATGGAGAAGACGAGTTGAACCTGATCGGGAGTGGCGGTGAACATTCTTGACCCGAATCCATGCTGGAACGCTCCGACCGGAGCGAGCGACTCTGTACTGGAAGCGACATCGCGCGAGGGCACATTCTAGCGAGCCGGGGGCGGTTCGCTCCATCCCCGTCGACCGATCCTCGGCGACGCCTCGATAATCCGACGAGCCGGCCTCAGCCCGGAGAACCAACCGTCGATGCCGACCCATTCCGCTCGGAGACTTCCGCCGGCACGAGTGGCCCACGGGCAAGGTGCGGGAAGTAGTCCTGGGTGGCGGCGACGTTCCAATTTCCGGCTCGGAGGCCGGTGATCGCCTGAATCGCGGCTCGAGCCCCCGGAATCGTGGTGATCATCGGAATCCCGGCCCGGACGGCATCCGCCCGGATTCGACCTTCGTCGGTCTCGGCGCCCTTCCGCGTCGCGGTGTTCAGGATCAGGTGAACCTCGTCATCGGCGATCAAGTCGAGGATGTTCGGCCGAAGGCCCTCGGAGATCTTCGGAAGCGATTCGACCTCGACCCCGAAGTCCTTCAGATACTCGAAGGTGCCCCCGGTGACCAGGACCCGGAAGTCCATCGACCGAAGCCCCCGGGCCAACTCGACGGCGTGGGCCTTGTCCTCATCCCGGACCGAGAGGAAGACCGTTCCCTCACTGGGCAGATCGAGACCCGCCGCCATGAGCGCCTTGGCGAAGGCGAGGGGAAGTGATCGGTCGGCGCCCATCACTTCGCCGGTGGACCGCATCTCGGGCCCGAGGATCACGTCCACCCCGGGGAACTTGCTGAACGGGAAGACCGGTTCCTTCACCGCGAAGAATCCGGAATCGGCGACCTCCTCGATGTTCAGTTCAACGAGCGAGGCACCCATCATCACCTTGGCGGCGATGTGCGGCCACGGAACGCCCTTCGCTTTCGAGACGAACGGTGCGGTTCGTGAGGCCCGCGGGTTCACTTCGAGGATGTAGATCTCCTCATCCTTGACCGCGAGTTGCAGGTTCATCAGGCCGCGCACCCGAAGTCGCTCCGCAAGGCGACGAGCCTGGTCCTTGATTCGCTCGACGATCCGAGGACTCAGGGAGTACGGCGGAATCGTGCAGGCGGAATCTCCCGAATGCACCCCCGCCTCTTCGATGTGTTCCATCACGCCGCAGACCAACGCCGACGGCGCCGCCGTCGAGCACTCGATCATCGTGGCTCGAGACTCTTCGTCCGGTTCGAAGTCGGCGACGACGTCCACATCGACCTCGACGGCGTCGCCGAGAAAACGGTCGATCAAGACCGGTGCATTCTGAAGATCGCTCGCGCCGACCGCGGCCACCATGTAGCGACGAAGGGACACTTCGTCATAACAGGTCTCCATGCCACGACCGCCAAGCACGTAACTCGGACGGACCAGGACCGGATATCCGATCCGCGCGGCGACGCCGATCGCATCCTCGAGCGAATGGGCGATGCCGTTCTCGGGTTGTTGAAGCCCGAGTTCGTCGAGCACCGCCTTGAAGCGATCACGGTCTTCCGCAAGATCGATCGAGTCGAGACCCGTTCCGATCAGCGGCACGCCCGCGGCGACCAGGCCGTGGGCCAGGTTCAAGGGCGTCTGTCCGCCGTACTGCACCACGCACCCGACCACGCCGCCCGATCGTTCGGCGACCTCGATGCCGCCGCCGTTCAGTCGTTCGACGATGTTCAAGACATCCTCGAGGGTGAGCGGCTCGAAGAAGAGCTGGTCACTGGTGTCGTAGTCCGTCGAAACCGTCTCCGGATTCGAATTGACCATCACCGAGTCGAAACCCATTTCCGCGGCTGCGAAACTCGCCTGACAACAGCAGTAGTCGAATTCGATCCCCTGGCCGACACGGTTCGGCCCGCCGCCGAGGATCACGATCTTCGGTCGACCCCCCATCCGCGACTCATCGTCGAAGATGGTTCGAGTCTCGCCGCCTTCGCCCTCCATCCGGAACGAACGCTCGTACGTCGAATAGAAGTACGGCGTCACCGCCTCGAATTCGGCGGCGCAGGTGTCGACGAGTTTGTAGACGGGTTCGATTCCGAGTGACTTGCGGTGCTTCCGCACTGCGAGGATCGATTCGGTCGAGATCGCACCGAGATAGACGTTCGCCAATTGCGGGTCGGAGTAACCGAGCCGCTTCGCTTCGAACAGCAGATCGGCCGGCACGTCCTCCAGCCGCTCGTAGGCGAGCAACTGATCCTCGAAGGAGATCAACTCCATCATCTGATCGAGGAACCACGGGTCGATCCCGGTGAGTTCGCGGATCCGCTCGAGGGACCAACCCAGTTTGACCGCATACCGGATGTAGTAGAAGCGGCCCTGGCTCGGCACGGAGAGCTTCCGAATCAGCAGGTCCTCCGGCGGCGGCCACTCCGAGACGGTCCAGTCACCGGTGACCGACTTCAAGCCTTTCCGCGTCGACGCGAGCCAGCGGTCGTTGGCGTCAAGCCCGAAGCCGAATCGCTTGACCTCCATGCTCCGGATCGCCTTCTGCAAGGCTTCCTTGAAGGTGCGGCCGATCGACATGCCTTCGCCGACGGACTTCATCTGGGTGGTGAGCGTCTCGTCCGCCTCCGGGAACTTCTCGAACGTCCATCTCGGCATCTTGACCACGACGTAGTCGATCGAAGGCTCGAAGCAGGCGGAGGTGTTGCCGGTGATGTCGTTGCGCAACTCGTCGAGGGTGTATCCCACTGCCAGTTTGGCCGCGATCCTCGCGATCGGGAATCCCGTGGCCTTCGATGCGAGGGCGGAACTCCGGGAAACCCGCGGGTTCATCTCCACCACCACCACGTCGCCGTTTTCAGGGTTGATCGCGAACTGGACGTTCGACCCCCCGGTGTCGACCCCCACCGCCCGCATGATCGCGAACGCGCCGTCTCGCAGATGCTGGTATTCCTTGTCCGACAGCGTCATGATCGGGGCCACGGTGACGGAGTCGCCGGTATGCACGCCCATCGCGTCGATGTTCTCGATGCCGCAGACCACCACGCAGTTGTCGCGACGATCGCGGACGACTTCGAGTTCGTATTCCTTCCATCCGAGCAACGACTTGTCGATCTGAACCTGATCGATCATCGACGCCTTGATGCCGGAACGAACGATCTCCTCGTACTCTTCGCGATTCCAGGCGACGCCGCCGCCGGTGCCGCCAAGCGTGAACGCGGGACGAATGATCGCGGGAAGACCGATTTGCTCGAGGAACCCGACCGCTTCCTCGACCGTCGAGACGGTGCGGCTCTCCGGATTCTTCAGGCCGACCGAATCAACCACCTTCTTGAACGCTTCGCGGTCTTCCGCGCGGCGGATCACTTCGCGGTCGGCGCCGATCATCTCGACGCCGTGTTCCTGCAGGATTCCGCGATCCCAGAGTTCGCACGCGCAGTTCAGCCCGGTTTGCCCTCCGAGCGTCGGAAGGATGGCGTCGACCGGCGTACCAAGCGCCGCTTCCTTCTCGATCACCTTGCGAACCGAGTCCGCGGTGATCGGCTCGATGTAGGTGCGATCGCTGAAGGCGGGATCGGTCATGATCGTCGCGGGGTTCGAGTTGACCAGAATGATCCGATACCCCTCTTCGCGCAGCGCCTTGCAGGCCTGCGTTCCGGAGTAATCGAATTCGCATCCCTGCCCGATGACGATCGGCCCGGAACCGAGCAGGAGAATCGTCGAGATGTCGTCTCGTTTTGGCATGAAAGGACCGTGCTCGTCGTGGTGCCGAAAAAGGGTGAAACACCAACCCGGGCCCCCGTCGGACCCGTCGATCCACGCGGATTCCGACCGCCTCGGAATCGATCCGCGCAAATTTCCGAGATCATACCCCGACCGCGGGATTCCGCGACGCCGTCCGACCACTCGTCCACCGTCCGCTTGACGCGGAAGCCGGATGCCGGGAGGCTCCACACGTGACCTCCTCCTCACTCGCCATCGTCATCCCGGTCGGAATCGGCGTCTGGATCCTTCTCTGGATGTGGGCGATCCCGCGGGCCAGCGACCGGATCCGGTCGGTACTGGATGGCCGAATCGGATACGGACCTCTGGTCGGCCTGATCGATCTGGTGTCCTGCACGCTCTCCCGCACCCTGCATCGCGTTCGATACGTTGGTTTCGAGGACCTCCCGACGCCTTTCCGCCACGGAGACGTCGGCGGAGGCGTCGTCGTCGCCAATCACTCCGCGGGGGTCGACCCCTTCATCGTCCAGACCGGACTCCGACGGTTGATCCGCTGGATGATGTGGGCGGAGATGATGGATCCGAGGCTGGACTTCGCCTGGAAGGCCGGCCAGGCGTTGCCGGTGAGTTATGGCAGCCAGGACGCCGCCACCCTGCGAAAGGCGGTTCGGCACGTCAAGGAGGGCGGACTGATCGGGATCTTCCCCGAAGGCACCATCGCTCGGCCCCCACGCGAGATTCGCCCCTTCCAGCCCGGCGTGGGACTGCTTGCCCGGCTCAGCAAGGCCCCGGTCCTGGTGCTCTGGATCCATGACACGCCCTATACCGAGACCGCCGGGGGTTCCATCTTCCGCCGAAGCCACTCGGTCGTGGAGTTCGTCGGCGTCTTCGATCTTTCGGGCGAGAAGGACCCCGCCACCGCCACCGCCATCCTGAGAAATGCCCTCGCCGATCACAGCGGATGGCCCCGAAACGAAGAGAGCACGCTGACCATCGGCGACACAGAACCGACGGAAGAGCCCTGACGGCCCCCCGCGAACCGGAAGCCGGAACCGACCGTGCTACAGTCCGGGCATGCTCGCCAGTATCCAAGGTGAACTTCGATCCGTGGGCGACCAGTCCGCGATGGTCCAGGTCGGCCCGCTCGGCTACGAGATCATGCTCACCGCGGGTGACGTCGGCCGGCTCCGTCTCGCCGTCGGCCAGGACGTCCAATTCACGCTCCTTCACTATCTCGAGAGCCAGTCGAACGGTGCGGTCTTCCGGCCGCGGCTGATCGGTTTCTCCAACGAGGTCGAGCGGGCGTTCTTCGAACTCTTCACTTCGGTCAAGGGAATCGGCTACCGCAAGGCGCTTCGAGCCCTGGCGATGCCCATGTCGACCATCGCGAGGGCCGTCGCAGAGCGCGATGCCGACACCCTTCGATCCCTCCCGGAGATCGGCAAACGAACCGCCGAGACGATCGTGCTCGATCTCGCCGAAAAGGTCGAAGAGCAATTCGCATCGCTCGCCGGCCACGCCGAGGGTGGTGCCGAATCCGAAGAATCACGGCCCGCCGATGGCGGCCACGACGCCATCACGGTCCTCGTCCAACTCGGCGAAGCAAGACCCGTTGCCGCGGAACTCGTCGATCGCGTCCGTCGTGCGGATCCCTCGATCAGCGACGCCGACGCATTCGTCGCCGCGGCACTCCGGCTCAAGAGCACGGTTTCCTGAGCTCCCGACTGGCGAGGACATCCTCGGTGGTCGATACCACTCCCGGCCTGCCGANNTTNNCGNNGAANCTCNNCACNGNCCCNNCNCNNATCCNNTCGAAAAGAACCATGCGACACGCAATGATCATGGCTGGCGGATCCGGCACCCGACTCTGGCCGGCAAGCAGGACGAATCGTCCGAAGCAGCTCGTCCCGCTCATCGAAGGCCGATGCCTGCTGCGGCTCGCGAGCGATCGACTGGCCGACGTGGNCGGCGACGGCGAACGATGGATCTGCACCGCCGAGCGGTTTCGCGACCAGGTCGAGGCGATGGTCCCCGGAGTCGCCCCTGACCACGTGCTGGGCGAACCGTGCGGGCGAGACACGCTCAACGCGGTCGGCCTGACCGCCGCGGTTCTGGCGAAATCCGATCCCGATGCGATCTTCGCCGTCCTGACCGCGGACCACGTCATCGAACCCCAATCCGTCTTCGCCGATCGACTCGCCGCGGGGTTCTCGCTCGTCGAAGAGGATCCCAGCCGATTCGTCACGTTCTCGATCACCCCGACCCGACCGGCGAGCGAGTACGGATACGTGGAGCAGGGTGACCCGATCGATGGACATCCTGGTTCCTTCAAGGCACGACGATTCGTGGAGAAGCCCGACCGCGAGACCGCGGAGGCCTACCTCGAGACGGGAGGTTTCGGATGGAACAGCGGCATGTTCGTGTTTCATGCCCGGACCGTCCTCGAGGCGATCGGCCGTTTCGAGCCCGCGACGCTTGAAGGACTCGAACGGATCGCCGCCGCCTGGGGCACGCCGGCGCAGTCCGCGACCCTTGCGGCGATCTATCCGGACTTGAAGAAGATCAGCGTCGACTACGGTCTCATGGAACCGGCCTCGCAGGATGACGCGATCGAGATCTGCTCGGTACCGATGGACGTGTCGTGGATCGACGTNGGCAGCTGGCCCAGCCTCGGTGAGACGCTTCCCGAAGACGATCAGGGCAACCGGATCGCGGCGAACACGCTGCATACCGATCTTGATTCAAGCGGCCTCGTGGTCTTCAGCGAAGATCCCGGCCATCGGATCTGCACCATCGGCTGCTCGGATCTGGTCATCGTGCACACCAAGAACGCGACCATGATCTGTCGGGCCGAAGACGCCCAGAAGGTCAAGGAGCTGGCAGGACTCGTTCCCGAGGACCTTCGCTGAACACCATGCGGATCCTCGCCGTCGATCTCGGAGACGTTCGAACCGGCCTCGCCGCCGGAGAGGATGTGACCGGCACGGTGCAGCCTCTGGAAGTGATCGTCGAACGCGATGAATCCGCCCGTCTCGAGAAGGTCGCGGTCGCGATCGCCGAGTTCGGCCCCGACCTGATCCTGGTCGGCCTCCCGATCAACATGGACGACTCCGAAGGGCCACGGGCCCTGGCCGCCCGCGCCTTCGGCGCGCGGCTCGCCGAACGAACGAACCTTCCGGTCGATTTCCACGACGAAAGACTCTCGAGTTTCGAGGCCGATGAGTCACTGAAAGGNTCGGGCCTGACCCACAAGGGAAAGAAGAAGGTCCAGGACGCGATCGCCGCCGCCAACATCCTGCAGGACTGGATGCGCCGCTGACCGCGTTCAACCGCCGCAGGAAGCTCGGTCGAGATACCAGATCAGTTCCCCGTTCCGGGGCCGGATGCCCTTGCAGGGCAGCGTCTCGAAACCCTCGCTCCCGGTCGCGATCCGCTTGATCATCTCGGCCTTTTCCGATCCCAGCACGTAGAACGCGATCGACCGCGCATCGTTGAGCAGCGGATAGGTCATGGTGAGCCGCGCNGGCGGCACCACGCTCGGACCGTCGTTGTCCACGACCCATCGATCTTCCACATTGAGCGCCGTACTGTGCGGGAAGAGACTTGCGGTATGCCCATCCGGCCCCATCCCGAGAAGAACGAAATCAAGCCGCCCACGATCCGGGTCGCCGGGAACGCCGCCGATGGCCAGGTGCTCACGAAGTTCGGCGTCATAGAGATCGGCCGCATCCTCCTGATCCACCGGCATCGGATGCACGTTGCAGCCGGGAATGTCCGCGTGTTCGACGATCAGTTCGTGGATGTGCTTGAAGTTGTTGGTATCGCTGTCGAACGGGGCTCGCCGCTCATCGACGATCCAGAGATGCGTGTGGCTCCACGGCATCTCTCGGAAGAGCGGATCGATCATCAATCGCCGGTAGAAGGGCATGGGCGTTCCCCCACCCGACAAGGCGAGATGAAACACTCCCCTCTTTCCGACCGCCTGCTTGGCAATCACCAGAAGGTCTCTTCCGAGTCGCTCCTGGGCGTCTTCGGCATCCGCGCCGACGTTGACNCCGCCGGGAAGCGAGGGGACTTCAAAGCCATCCGGTTCGATCTGGTAGCCATCGCTCATCGGTGATTCGCTCTCACAGTGTTTTCAGCCTTGAACGTCGGGCCCGACCACATGCCGGACCGCTCATCTTCATGATCCATCGGCGACGCCGTCTTCGTACCAACGTCGTCCCTTCCGGGCCAGCAACGCCTTGGAGGACTCGGGCCCCCATGAACCAGGCTGGTAATTGTCTCGAATCCCCGCTCGTGCGGCGGCACTGGATTCGCCGAGGAACGGCATCACCGCATCCCAGGCGCTCTCCACTTCGGTTCGACTCTTGAACAACGTCTGGTCTCCGCGCATCGCATCGATCATCAACGGCCCATAGGCTTCGACGACCGGCGCGTCGAAACTCGCGCCGACATCCGCCATCATCTCCAGCGGATCGATGTGGATCCCCAGCCCCGGACGCTTCGTCTCGAATCGGAGGCTCAGCTGCTCGTTCGGCGCCACCGTGAAGACCAGTCGGTTCGGCTCGAGATGATCGCCGGCGGCGAACGCCGGCAACTTTCGGAAGAGATTGGCCGCNGGCGGCTTGAACTGGACCACGACCTCGGTGCGCTTCTTCGCCATCCGCTTTCCGCTGCGGAGATAGAACGGCGTGCCGGCCCAACGCCAGTTCTGGAATTGCAGTTCCAACGCGGCGAACGTCTCGGTCGTGCTCCCCGGCGCGACACCCTCGCTGGCGGCGAATCCCGGATCGTCTTTTCCGTCCGGCCCGTACTGGCCGAGCGAACAGAATTCCGCGACCCGGTCGACAGGAGTCGGCACCAGGGCATCGATCACCTTGACCTTCTCGCTCCGAATGTGTTCCGGCGTGTAGTCCGTCGGCGGTTCCATCGCCGCGAACGCCAGGATCTGGAAGAGATGCGACTGGATCATGTCGCGNATCGCCCCGGTCTGATCGTAGAANGCNGTNCGCTGNCCNACNCCCACCGTCTCGGCGGCGCTGATCTGGACGTGATCGATGTACTGCTGGTTCCAGACTGGCTCCCAGAGGATGTTGGCGAATCGAAAGACCAGGAGGCTCTGGACGATCTCCTTGGCGAGGTAATGGTCGATCCGATAGATCGACTCCTCTTCGAAGGCTCGGCCGAGCGTCCGGTTGAGACTCTTGGCCGTGACGTCGTCGTTTCCAAAAGGCTTCTCGATGATGATCCGCTGCCAACTCGCCTGCGCAGGATTGATGCTGCACCATCGCTTGCCTTCCACCACCAGCCCCGCTTCATCGATCTTCTCGACGATGGGCTCGTAGAGAGAACTCGCGACACTCAGGAAGAACAGCACGTTCCCCGTGGTCTTCGAGTCCGAATCCAACTCCGCGATGCGCTTCCCGACCGCCGCCATGCCCTCGGAAGTCGTGGCGTCGGCCGGCAGGTAGTGGATCCGCTGGGCGATCTCCCGCCAGACCGACTCGTCCAGATCCGGATTGTGCTTCCGGACCCAGGGCTCCAGTTCCTCACGCCACTGATCATCCGTCTTCGGGCGACGAGCCACGCCGAGAATTCGCGTCTCGGCCGGGAGCAATCCCATCTCGGCCATCTCATACATCGCCGGGATCAACTTCCGGGCCGTGAGATCGCCGGAAGCACCGAAGATGACCAGCGTGCACGGATCAACGGCGTGATTGGAGGCGAGCGGAGAATCGGACATTCGATGGATCCTTGAAGTGTTCGCCGACGAGCTGAATCGTCGGAGGTGATGGACGAACCCCGGCGAGGACCTCCCCGCCCGCGCGAGCGATCAGCCTGACTCCTCGTCGAGGCCGGCGAGAAGGCTCGAGAGCGCCGCTCCCGGATCCTCTTCACGCATCAGATGCTCCCCGACGAGCGCGATGTTGATGCCGTGATCCCGAAGCCGCCGGAGATCATCGGACGTTCTGATCCCGGATTCGCTCACCAGGACCCGCGGATCCTCGATCAGATCCAGCATCCGGAAAGTATGAACCAGATCGGTGGTCATGGTCGAGAGATCCCGGTTGTTGATGCCGAGCAACGAGTATCCCGAGTGCGGAAACCCGACGTGGTTCAACACCCGGTAGAGGTTGTCGATCGAATGGACTTCGACCAGCGACGTCATGCCGAGCTCGGTGGCGAGAATCTGATAGTCAATGATCTGAGCTTCGCTCAGCACCTCGGCGATGAGCAGAATCGCATCGGCACCAGCGGCCCTGGATTCCCAGACCTGATACTCGTCGACGATGAAGTCCTTCCGAAGCACGGGAAGCGGCATTCGATCCTTGAGGGGAAGGATGTGGCCCAGATCACCCCCGAAGTAGTGGTGGTCGGTGAGGCAGGAGATCGCGGCCGCACCACCGGAGTGGTAGCGTGAGGCAATGTCCGCCGGATCGAAATCCTCCCGAATGACCCCGGCGGACGGGCTCTTACGCTTGACCTCCGCGATGATCCGGAAGTTCTTCGGCGCCCGATCGGCGACCACCGCCCGGAAGAAGTTGCGAGGTCGACCGAGCTCCGCGATCCGGTCCTTGATGGACTCGATCGGCGTGACCAGCCGGGCCTTCTCGACCTCGACTCGCTTGCGAGCGACGATTTCCTCAAGCACGCTTTCCATCGGGAAGTCGGATTCTCGATCTTCGGGCAACGAGCACGGTTTCCATGGCCGGCTCCCGATCGGATGGATGGTCGCGATCGCGGCCATCACCCTGCTCGGTTCGAGCGACATTCTACTCGCAGCATCCCTCGAGCCGAGCCCGACCGAATCAAGCCTTGAAGATGGATCCGGCGCCGCATGGATCTCATGGATGTCCTTGATTTTCGCGCCGGTATCGATACTCATCCTGTGGCGAACCGGGTGCTGGCGATTGCGGACTTCGACCGGGCCACTGGTCTCGCCCTGGCGGCTTCCGGCGGTCGCGAGCCTGGGCATGTTCGGCCTCGGCATTCTGGGCGGAGGGCTGGCGACGTCGATGATTCCGCTGTCCTGGATTCCGCCCACGGCCGCCCCGCTCCGGTCCTTCGCCCTGATCGGCTGGACGGCCACCATCGGCAGCCTCCTCTTCTGCATTCCTGCCCTGCTGGTCGCAAGAACACTGCCGCCCCCGCCTGACGCCACTCACGCCGTTCCGGTATCCCGCGGAATCATGATCGGTGCCGCCGGATTCCTGATCGCCCTTCCACTGATCGAGACGGGGGCGATGCTCGGGCAGTTCATCCAGCAGTGGATCTCCGCCTCCGAGCCGAATCTCATCGCCCACGAGCTTCTCGACGCATTGGTGTCGGTGACCCCCGACGTCTGGTGGTGGATGGTCGCGGCCAATGCGGTGATCGGAGCACCGGTCATCGAGGAGATCCTCTATCGAGGCTTCCTGCAACAGGCGTTCCGCCGCGTCGGGGTCGGGCCCTGGCCCGCCATTCTCCTGACCAGCGGCATCTTCGCCCTGATGCACTACTCGGTCCTCCCTCCGGACAGCGCGATCTCAGCCATGACCGCGCTCCTCATCCTCGCCATCGCCTTGGGCATGATTCGGGAACGAACCGGCCTCATCGCGCCCTGCATCATCGCCCACGCCATGTTCAACGCCCTCAATCTCGGCCTCGCGATCTTGATCACCTGACTCCACCTCTCGCCGGCCGAGGCTCCGGTTCCGCCACCCGTATACTTCGACTTCCATGACCGAACCCAAACCGACCGAACGTGCCCGCATTCTGACCGGCGACACTCCCACCGGGAAACTCCACCTCGGCCATTGGGTCGGTTCGGTGAAACGTCGCGTGGAACTGCAGAACACCCACGACTGCTATTTCATTCTCGCGAAC
Source organism: Phycisphaera sp. TMED9 (assembly GCA_002167845.2). Taxonomy (GTDB): domain Bacteria; phylum Planctomycetota; class Phycisphaerae; order Phycisphaerales; family SM1A02; genus UBA12014. The sequence continues at coordinate 43,159 of NHBO02000067.1, forward strand.
ATCCACGCGTTCACCACCCGCGCCGATCAACCGGATGCGATCCGCGAAGACACCCTCGAAATCGTCCGCGACCTCCTGGCGATGGGGATCGACCCCGAACGCGCATCGATATTCATCCAGAGCGAAGTGCCCGCGATCGCGGAACTCACCTTTCTCTTCGCGATGCTCCTCCCCTACAACCGGGTGATGCGGAATCCCACGCTCAAGGAGGAGATCAAGGTCAAGAATCTCGGCGAGACCTACAGCTTCGGCTTTCCCCTCTACGCGGTCGGCCAGACCGCGGACATCCTCGCCTTCCGCCCGGTGGGCGTGCCGGTCGGAGAAGACCAGGTCGCCCACCTCGAACTGACCCGCGAGGTCGCCCGCCGGTTCAACCAGATGTACTGCGGCGTGAACGACAAGGCCGAAGACGACGACCACGTCGCCGAGGGCGGCGTCTTCCCCATCCCCCGCGCGGACGTCGGAAAGGTCGGCCGGCTCGTCGGCACCGACGGCGAGAACAAGATGAGCAAGTCGCTCAACAACGCGGTCTACATCTCCGATACCGCCAAGCAGGTCCAGAAGAAGATCAACAAGATCTTCACCGGCCGCCAGAGCGCCACCGAACCCGGCGATCCGAACAACGTTCTCATGCAGTACTGCGACATCTTCATTCCCGACACCGATCGAGTCGCCGAGTTGAGAGATCTCTACTCGCGCGGCGCGGACATCGGTGACGGCCACATCAAGCAGGAACTCGGCGCGGCGATCAATGAGATGCTCGAACCCATGCGGGAACGACGAGCGAAGTACGAAGGCGACGACGCCTACGTCATCGACGTCCTCAAGTCCGGGACCTCGCGGGCCAATACCCTGACCGAGGAGACCCTCGCCATGGCCAAGGAGGCCTGCGGACTCGGGTTCTTCAAACGCACCCTTGAGCTGAGGTGACCGATCGCTCTTCGAATCATCGCCGCGGTCGTCGGCACGGCCCTCGTGCTTCCATGCCTCGGATTCGGGATCTTCGGACTCCTGGTTTCGCAGGAACCGGGCGCTGGAATCGGCTGGACCATCGGCTATCTGGTCTTCGATACCGTTTTGCTGGCCTTGATCATCGCGATCTGGTGGCTGGCCCTCCGCCGAAGAGTGACCGCCGGCCATTGCCCAGCCTGCGACTACGACCTTCGCGGCAGCGGCGACGACGCGTGCCCCGAGTGCGGGGCGCACCTGAGTTGACGATTCCGATCCGCGCGACGGCCCTCACTCCGCGACGAACATCATGATGTCGACGTTGGGAGGCCCGTGATTGACGATCGACTCGCAGAGCCGTTGCAGCACCTTGAACTGCCCGTCGGGCGTGAAGACCGGGAACGCGCGACGAATGTTCTCCAACCAGAACGCGGCCGAAACTTCCCACGATATTTCCAAGGCTTCTTCGTGTTCCAGACGAAAACCACCTTCCTTGATCTGCTCCCGAATCTCCACGCGGGAAGGGAATCGCATGTTCCAATTGGGGTTCGTGAATCCGATCTCGCCGCGCGCTACGTGATCTCGAATCAGCAAACGGCCGGTATGCGGCCGCAAGCCTCGTAAGACGAGATCCGGACGAGGCATGTGGGTGAGTGATTCCAACATGATCGCCACGTCGGCGTCATCACGGACCGGCTCGAGATCGAGCTCCTGCGCATCCATCACCGACACCCTGGCTTCTGGAACTCGGGCTGCGAATTCGCTCGCTTGCGTCTTTGAGATCGTGATCCCGTGGACCGAGCAGTCCCGCTCGTCGATCAGCATCCGGGCCGGGCCTCCCCACCCACACCCCACATCGATCACCTTTGACCGGACCGGAATCCAGGGGTAGAGCTGTCGAATTGCGAATGCGAAATGCGATTCCGCATCATCGACCGGCCTGGCCGGATCAATCGTGCCGAAGTGGTAGTGCATTCCGGGCCCGAGTACTTCTCTCCATCCGGCGGTCTCGCCGGAATAGAAACCGGCGACCGTACTGGAGTCCCACGGCACGTTGTCGGAATCTGGCTGGCCACTCATACCCAGAGCGTATCGCAACCAACGCCGAACGGCATGACGCTTTCGGTCAGAAAGCGAACAGGAAGTCAAGCACTTCGGCGATGAAGCCCCGCTGCGTCGATCGCTCCACCGCACCGGAGTGCGTCTTGTCGACCGCCAGGTCGTAGAGCTGGTTTGAAGCGATCGTCCCGCTCGCGGTGATCCAGTCCGGACGAGTGATTCCGGTCAATCGAATCTCCGTCTTGTCGCCGCTCCAATTGCGAACGACCCGAGCCTCCAGCACCAGGTTGCCGTTCGGCTTGACCTCGACGATGCGGGCGGTGATCCGATCGGTCATTTCATCCTGGCGCTGGTACTTGCCCTCACCATCGAACTCCTTCTCGGCGCCGATCTCCACGCCCGGCAACGATGAACTGGCCGGACTGAAGTTGAACGATCCGAAGTCGAAGTTCGTGAATTCCGCGACTTCGGCGCTGACCCCGGCGTCCGTTTCGAGCTCGCGTTTCTGATCGATCTTCGAACGGCTCTTCTCGATCACGATGATCTGGACCAGATCCTGTTCCTCCCACTCTCGAGCTTCGGGCATTTGAGAGGCGGTTCCGAGTCGCGGATCGCCGGCCTGAATCGGCCCGTAGAGGAACCAGTCGGACGCCGATACCGCGTTCGCTGCGACCGATCGCTCGCCGGGGAGAACCACCGGGGCGGCTTCGTTCGCGGCGGCGACGATCGATGCCGAGAACAACACCGTCGCCAGGCCGATGCAAGATCGGACGCGAGGAAGACCAGAACCGGACCGGACGGAAGAAGAGACGTTCTGCATGACTTTGGACTCCGAAGACGACGCGAGAGGTCGTCGTTGATTCACTGGCTCATCGCTCATCGATCGGCAAGCCGGACACGCCCGGGACCGATCACCACCGCGGAGAATCGAGCGTTTCGATCACGATCACCGGCGGTGCGGAGGCGGCATTCGATCGTGTCGCCGATGCGACCCTTCTCCATGGCGACGCCGGGAGCTTCCACCTGGACCCCCGTTCCGGAAGCCAGAATGAGGACGTTCCCTTGTCGTTCGACGACGAACTCGGCCTTCAGAAGACCAGCGGTCATCGCCGCTCCGGCAACCATCGATCCCTGAAGTTTCCGATTCTCGAGCGAGCCGATGTCGAGGACGATCTCGGATGGCCGGACGGGACGACTCGCCATCTCGAAGTCGGATCGGGAGAGCTTTCGGCCCGCCCGCAGATCCCGAAATGCGACCGGTACGCTGCGGATGATTCGAACATCCACCCTGGCCAGAGCCGCTCGAGAAGGTCGTCCACCCTCGCGTCGCACCGCGATCCGTGCGTTGCACCGATCACTGCGTGGATTTCCGAGGAGTTCGACACTGAAGCCGGTCGCGTCGGCGACGAGCGCCTCGGCGGCGGTCGCGTCGATGGCGAGCTGGAGGCCCGAAGCCTCCGGGCCCCATGACATGATCATCGCCTTCGCGATCTCGCGAGCCACCATGCCGCCGTCTTCGAGCAGATCGGCGGCGGCGATGAACGGCGTGTGATCCGCTGGTCCCTTCGATGGCCCGGCGGCGAGGCCCTTGAGTTTCGTGGCGACGACCGCGTGGCCTTCCGACTCCCGACCAACCGCTTGACGAGTCGACGCCGGCGGCCGGACGAGCGTGAGCCCTCCTTCGAGATCGAGGGTGCCCCAGTACACCTCGGCGTCGTCGAGGACCGCGCGGACCTCCGCGACCCGGATGCGAACCACGCCTGTTGCAGCGCGAGAATCGGCCGGCCGAATCACGATCCCGGCCAATGCTTCGGCTTGAACCCCATCGAGAATCGCGATGTCGCCGAGCCGGACGGGCTGATCGACGGCCGCTCGCCGGACGGAGTGCCGCAACTGAATGACATCCGCCGCCAGGACGTTCGGAATCACCGCGACGGCCGCGATGACCGTGAAGAGAAGGATGTTGCGTAGCGTGTTGATCATGGCTCGGTCTCCGACACGAGGGGATCGACGAGGATCAGTTGGCGATGTTGACGACGGTACGCAGGGTCTCATCCGCGGCTTGAAGAGCCTGACTGTTCATCTCGAAGGTCCGCTGGGTACGAATCAGATCCACGAGTTCCGTGACCGGATTGACGTTCGAGCCCTCGAGATATCCAGCCAGAATGGTGCCGGCTCCATCGGTTCCGGGGTCGGAGACTTCCGGAGTGCCCGAGGCGTAGGTTTCGAGATAGAGGTTCTGCCCCGCCGACTCGAGACCCGCACTGTTCTGGAAGATGGCGAGTTCCAGAGTCCCCGCGAGAACCAGATCGACCGCATTCGGGTCCTTGTAGTAGACGCTCCCATCGGTCCCGATGGTGACGGTGCTGACGCTTTCGGGCGGAACCACGATGCTTGGTTCGATTCGATAACCCGTGTTGTTCGCGAGCACCAGGTTCCCGTCCGCGTCGATGTTGAGCGAACCCGCGCGGGTGTAGGCGACCCCGTCGCCCAGTTCGCCGACGTCGACCTGAAGGAATCCGTCCCCTTCGATCATCACGTCCAACGCCTTGCTGGTGGAGATCGCAGGGCCTTGCTCGAAGTCGAGCTGGGTTCCGGCCACTTCAACACCGAGCCCGACGAAGAGACCGATCGGACTCGTCGCGTCGGCGATCTGGCTCTCGACGCCAGGCTGCTTCTTCTCGATGTAGTAGAGGTCCTGGAAGTTGGTCCGGCTCGACTTGAACGCCGTGGTGTTCGCATTCGCAAGATTGTTCGCGATCACGTCCAACTGGGTGGTCAGCGCGGACATGCCGCTGGCGGAGGTGTTGAGGGCGAGTGTACTCATGGGAATGATTCCTGAAAGTGGCGAAGCGCCGAAGCGGGAGTGGGATCAGCCGACCGTGCCGAGACGGTTGACGGCGAGTTCCATCATGCGGTCGTGAAGGTCGATGAATCGAGCCGAGGCCTGAACGGCCCGACTCGAAGCGACAAGGTCGGTCATGCTCTTGATCGGGTCGACGCCGGAATCCTCGATCCAACCCTGCTTGAGTTGAACCTCGACGGATGCATCGGCGACCTTGCCGGTACCGGCGTAGCGGAAGATGTTCCCACCCTCCTTCCGGAGGAGCGAGGGGTCCGGGGCGGCGATCCGAATTCTCCCGGCCTCGTCACCATCGACGGTGACGATTCCATCCCCGCCGATCGCGATCAACCCGGTCTCAGGAAGGCGGATCGGACGGTTCCGAGTGGAAAGCACCGGACGTCCTTCCGAGTCGACGAGCTCGCCGTTGCCGCCTCTGGTGAATCCGCCATCACGAGTGAAGCCTTCGCCGTCACCGTCGCGGACCACGAAGAAACCGGATCCCGAGATCGCGACGTCCAGATCGCCACCACGAGTCAGACCACCTTGTTCGAAGTTGGTCCAGGTGGGCTCGGCGAGGACGCCGCCTCCCAGGCGCTCGAGCAGAAGCTGAGACGGCGTATCCATCCCCAGTTCCTCGCGAGCGACCGGGCGTTCCCGGGTGAAGGTGTAATCCGCCTTGAATCCCGGCGTCTGAGCATTGGCGAGGTTGTTCGAGATGACATCCTGCCGATGCATCTCGGTGGACAACCCTGCGGCCGACATCCAGAGTCCATAGTTCATCGAGGCGTCTCCAGGTCTTCGGGGCTGGAAAATCCAGCCTCGGACGGGAGGTTGGTTGCAATCAATGCGCCAGTCGCGCCAAAGTCGGTCATTCCGCGATGCATCGCGGCCGCAAGGCTTGCGAGGCGAAGTACCTCGCCGCCGATCGCGGTCGCAGGCGCATCAGATGCCAGTTGATCGCGCAAGATCCGCAGGAGTTGCGCATCCAACGCCGACGGGCGATCCTCGATGAGGTCCGAAGCCGGCGGTGCCGCGGCATCGCATCCATGCGACATGCCGCCAGATTGGTGACGGGTGGGACGGAGATCCTCTCCGACCGCCCGAGGTCGTTCGATCCGCATGGGCACTCCTTGCCAAAAAGCGGTGCGAACGAGGGGAATAGCAACCACCGTGCCCACCCGGCAGAAACCGGCTGAACATGGCGGGAGAGTGATTCAGGGCTGTTTTTGGAGAAACTCACCCGCTTCGACCGGCGATTTCGACCACCTCCAGCAGCAGTTCAGGGCAGGATCTGCGCCGCCGAGCCGATCAGCCCTGGCGTCCCATCTTGAGGACCGACTCCACAGAGAGCCGGAGATCCACCTCATGGAGCCCCCAGGAGGTGTTTCTGGCCGGAGCACCGAATCCCTCCCGCTGTAGAGGCTGGAATCGCTGACTTCAACGCGGTGTCGGCGGGCCGCTCCAGACCCCCGAATATGGCCGGAAGCCACGCGTTCATCCGATGCAGTTCACGCAGCCAAGGCACGTCGCATGGATCGCGTCGTGCCACTCGATGTCGGGCTCGGAAGTGCAGAGAACCGAGCGACCACGGCTTCGATCACCACCCAGGCTCGGAGAGCCGATCGGCGAAGGACCGCCGCATGCCGAAGATGCTCTCTCATCCTCCGTCATTGCATTTCGAACCCTCGGTGCATCTTCCAAGGTCGCACCGTTCAGGCCCGGCGGCGAGCCCGCCGACAAGCCCGATTGACTCCCGCGAGACCTTCTCCGGATCCTGCCCCTTTCTCGATCGCAACGACGAACGGTGCGCTTCGCGATTCTCGCTCGGCCACCTGGAGCAGATGATCGACGTCTGTCTGGGGACCGGCTCTTCGGGCTGCTTGATGTACCACCGACTTCGAATGGAGGACGAGCAAGGCACCGTCGTCTCCAACTCCCCCGTTCCTCCTCTTGTGATGATCACCCATGACGGCGAATCGCTCCGGCTTCGACCGACCGGTTCGTGACTTCCTGACCTACGTCCGCATCGAGGCCGGCCTCGCGCCTGCCACGCTGGAAGCGTACGGTCGGGATCTCGGCGATCTCGTCGCTTCATTCGTCTCCAACGGAATCGACTCGATCGATGCCGTGGAGCCGAACGATGTCGCCGACCACCTGCGAGGATTGAGCCGCGACCGAGGCCTCGAGCCGACCTCGATCACCAGGCACCTCGCCACCGCGAGAGTCTTCTTCCGCTGGCTGTGCGCCAACGGGAGGATCAAACGCGACCCGGCCCGACTGCTGGAACGCCCGACGAAATGGAAACGAATGCCCGGCGTGATGAGCCCGGTCAAGATGCGACGGCTCGTCGAAGCGCCTCAACCCGAGCACGGGCGACTCTGGGTCCGCGACCGCGCCATGCTCGAGCTGATGTACGCAGCGGGCCTCAGGGCCAGCGAGGTCACGGCCATCCGGCTCGACGAGTTCCATGAACAGCTTGCGAGCCTGACCGTCACCGGCAAAGGATCCAAGCAACGCGTGGTTCCGATCGGCGATCCCGCCGTCAAGTGGACGCTGAAGTACCTCGAGGAGGTCCGCCCGAACCTTCTCCGCTTCGATGACGGGCGCGATCGCAGCCATCTGATGCTGTCCTTCAGCGGCCGGCCGCTCGAACGGGTCGCGGTCTGGCAGATCGTCCGCAAGTACGCCGCGGTCGCCGGCCTCGATGACGTCCATCCTCACAAACTCCGCCACAGCTTCGCGACTCATCTACTGATGGGCGGCGCTGATCTTCGAGTCGTGCAGGATCTCCTCGGGCACGCCGACATCGGAACGACGCAGATCTACACCCACGTCGATCGAACCCAACTCCGAGAAGTGGTGAAGAGCCACCATCCGCGGCCTTGAGCGGCCGGATCAGGGCGATCGCCGAACCTGATCCCGCTCGATTTCGGGCTGGTCAGAGCAGTCTCAGAAGCTCCGCGATTTGCACGGCATTCAACGCCGCGCCCTTTCGCAGTTGATCTCCACAGACGAACATCGCCAGGCCGCGATCATCCGGAACTCCTGCGTCGCGGCGAATCCGACCGACCAGAATCTCATCGCGGCCCGACGCGTCGATCGGCTCCGGAAACTTCGCTCCTTCCACGTCATCAACCACCGTCACACCACACGCTCCTTGAAGTTCGGCCCGCGCCGCTCCCGGATCGACCGCCTGATCGAACTCGAGATGCAGCGCTTCTGCGTGTGCCCGCAGCACCGGAACCCTGATGCAGGTGGCGGACACCCGCAGGTCTTCGTCGGCGAAGATCCGTCGCGACTCTCGTTCGAGCTTCCGTTCTTCCTCGTTGACACCGTCGGCATCGACCGGCGAATCATGGCTGAAGACATTGAAGACCATCTGACGGCCCGACCGCTCGACGGGGAGTCGATCTCCCGAGGCCCAGGCCCGGGCCTGATCTTCGAGCTCCTCCATGGCCGCAGCGCCCGCACCCGAAATCGCCTGATAGGTACTCGCGGTGATTCGGAGAACCCGGCCGAATCTCCGCAGCGGCGCGATCGCCGTGACCGCGATGATGGTCGAACAGTTCGGATTCGCAATGATGCCCGGGGATTCGAAGCCATCGAGCGCGGCATCATTCACTCCGGCCACGACGAGCGGGCAGGTGGGATCCGATCGAAACGCACTTGAATTGTCGATCACGACACAACCGCATTCGACCGCGATCGACGCGAGACGCGCACTGACCGTCGCACCCGCGGCAAGGAAGACCACGCTTGATTCGGCGAAGATCGACCGGCAGGCACTCTCGTCCGCCTCATGAACGGGGAGCGAGTCGCCGCGATACGGAATCGTGCGGCCGGCGCTGCTCGGCGAGGCCAGCAACCGACACCTCTTCGAAGCGATACCCCGACCTGCGAGGATTTCAAGAAGTTCGCGGCCGACGGCCCCGGTGCCACCGACGATGGTGATTCCTTGCATCAACGGAGAGTAGCAGGATGGGATTCAGAGTCGGCCTCCGAACACCATCAGGAGGATGCGCCGGGCGGCCGAGATCAATGCGATCCCGAATTCTCAATCCGCCACGTCAAGGATCTCGACGCCGGCGGCGATCCACGCTGATTCGGCGGCGTCGGCCAGAGTCGCATCGACCAGAATCCAGTCGGTCTCGAACGTCGATATCGCGAGAACCGGGATTCCCGCTTCTCGAAGCGGCTCGATGAATCCGGCCAGCACACCGACCAGCTGAAAGTCGAGCACGCCTGGAATCGACCAGGCCAGGAACGGCCCCGCGCATCTGGCGGCCTCCGTGGAAGTCACCAGTGGATCAGACCAGCCCCTCAGAACACTGGTCTCATCGGGCGTCCGAACCACGGCCTCCAGCCCGTGTTCGCTCGCCGCTGGCGGAGGAACACTGGCGCCGACCGGGAGGCGGAGCATCGCAAACGCTCCCGGGCGACGGAGCAGCGATCGGGTGGGTTCTGAATCTGGGCGAGCAGGCATGAGTCCATCATCCACGATCAAGTCGGCCAAGGCGACCGAGACGACCGAGACGACCGAGACAAGGACCCGACGAATGAAGGGATGTCGGTCGGGGTCGAACGATTGGGACTGACGCCCATGAGGTTCATGAGGTCCATGAGGTCCATGAGGTCCATGAGGTCCATGATGCCTCATACGGCCTCTGGAGCCAAGGATCACGGTTGACCCACACACGCACCGGTGTAGAATCTCACTCGAGCGATGCCTGAGCACCGCTGACCTTGGGGATTAGTGTAACGGTAGCACGACTGATTCTGATTCAGTTAGTCCAAGTTCGAATCTCGGATCCCCAGTTGAATCAAGAGAAACCGACCCGGCCATTCGCCGGGTCGGTTTCTTTTTTTCACATGGGAATACGAAGACGGCGGCCCAGGATCATCCCGACTCGACGCCCCGATCAATACAGACGGAACGGCACCCGTTGAACGGAGGAGTACACGATGCCGTCACCTTCCTGAGCTGGAATGAACTGCACCACCATGTCGGCGCTGTCGACTTCCAGACTACTCAGGCCAACCGCGCCGATATCGAGTGACAACTGATACCCGGGGCCGATCAGATTCTCGACCTGTGCCCCCGCCATCATGTCCGGACCGAAGGTCCAGCTCACCACCGGCTCGCCTGCCGATGGATTCAACTGGTCGAACTCGCCCGGGGGGAAGAGGCTGAAGACCAAGGTGCCATCGGCGAATCGTGGAATGGGATACGGACGGGCGAACAGGTACACGCCCACCCCCAGCAGATTGGGAAAACCGTTTCCAGTGGTGTCCATCGGCTGCTGGGATTTGAGAACCGAAATGGCGTTGATGGATGACGACTCCGACGCCGGCGCCACATCACGAGGCGCGGGTGGCAGAGGACGGCCCGTGGTCGATTCGACCCCGTCCGTCACGCATCCCGACATCACCACGGCCGCCAGGATGAAGGCCGTGGTTCGAGCCGATGCACAGAGCTTCTTGGTTCGAAAGTTCATGCCGAGCGATTCACATCTCAAGATCAGACGCCGATGGTGAAGGGCTGTCCTCGTCGTTGGGTTTGGGATCCAGCGTCGAATCCTCCTCGCGGCCGACCTTCGGATCCTCGATGGGTTCGAAGGCCTCCCCGAGCGGCCCATCGCCCCCCTTGAGTCGCCCATCGCGCACCTGTTCTCGAATCGACTCCGGAAGCGGAAGATCATTGATCATGGAGTCCGTCCATGACTCGAGCGTTCCGTCTGCCGGCGAGCCGATGACCCGAGGAGTCAGCACGATGATCAATTCCGTTCGCCGCCGAACCTCGGACTCCGACCGGAACAATCCACCGATCAATGGAATGTCCCCGAGCAATGGAATCTTCATGTCCCGCCGCTCGCTGTTCTCTTCGATCAACCCGCCGATCACCACCGTCTCGCCGTCCTTCACCGTGACCGTGGTGTCCGCGGTCCTCTTGATGATGATCGGACTGCTGAACGTCTCACTGATGTCCGTGGTCTGCTCGCTGAGCCGGGAGATCGTGGGCCGGATGTCCATGCGGACGAATCCATCCGGATTGATCGTGGGCCGCACCTCCAGAATGATCCCGACGTCCTCGGCGGTGACCGTCGTGCTCTGCGTCCCGGTATCGAACGTCGCGATCGAATCCGGAAGTCGGATTTCGCTACCCACCTGGATTCGACCATCCTCGTTGTTCGCCACCGTGATCGATGGGTTTGAGAGCAACTGCAACCGGCCTTGAGCGTACATGGCGCTCAGTACCAGATTGAGATCCGAGAATCCGACCGAGAACGAACCGGTCACCGGCTGGTTGAACAAATTGAACACGTCACCGGAGTTGTAGTTCGCCGACCCTGTGGTCTTCAGCGGGATCACTCCGACCTTTTCATTGAGCGTCACGCCGAAATCGGAGTCGTCGTCGAGCGTGATCTCGGCCAGCATGACCTGGATGAGCACTTGCGGCGGATCGACATCGAGTTCCTTGATGATGGACTGGACCTGCTCCATGTATCGAGGCGACGCGTTGACCAGCACCGCGTTGCTCTTGAGATCGCCGACGATCGTGACTTCACGTTCGAGCAACCGAGCGGCGGAAGGCAGCTGGTCGGAGTTGAGCGTCTGGACCAGTTTTCGCTGGTCCTCACTGACGAATTCACTCACCACGCGCGCGACCTCGTCGGCCTGGGCGTTCCGCAGGGTGTAGACCAGGGTCTCCCGCTCGTTCGCCTCTTCGGCGTCGAGCTCCGTGACCACCTCGCCGACGAGCTCGAGGTACTTGGGCGTTCCGGAGACGATCAAGGCGTTGGTCCGACTGTCGACGGTGATCGACAGGGCCTGCCGCTCATCCGGAACCATCGTCAGGTCGGTCCCGAACATGTCGCCGTCGCCGGAAGCTGGAGCACCGATGCCCGAACCGGCAACGGCAGCCGCGCCGGCGATCTCCTCACGCGGCTTGAGCACGTAGAGATTGCCCTGCTGCTTGAGCTGGAAGAGCTCCGTCAGGATCTCCGCCATCGCATCGGCATCGGCGTTCTGCAACTTGAACACTTCGATCCGCTTGGAGCCGGTCGAGCTGGTGTCGAGATCGCTGATCATGCGTTCGATCAGCTCCATCGACTCTCGCGGAGCACTGACGATGACGGTGTTGGTTCGCACGTCCGGCGTGAGCGAGATCGAGTCGCGAATGGCACTCGAGACTTCGACATCCATCTTCCCGACTTCGGACTCGGGATCGACGCCCTCGATCTGCTGCAGGTATCGCATCACGGTGCCGAGCTGGCCGGAGCGACCGCGACGACCGCCGCCGTTGAGCACGCTCTCGATGAGCGAAACCGTCTCGAGCACGTTGGCGGATGCCAGCGGAATGTACTTCACCTCGACGACCGCACCAGGCCGCTCCGAATCGAGCCGAGACACGAGGTCGCGAATCGCTTCGATGTCCGCGGGTGCCCCCGACGCAAGGATGGCGTTGAGCCGGTCGTCGGCGGTCACCCGGACCACTTCTTCACCACGGCGCCGATTCTCGGTGCTGACATAGAGCTCGTCGACCAGGTCGACCAGATCCGAAGCACGGTTCCGAGCCACCGCGATGATCTCCACCGACTGTCCGCCGATTCGGTCGTTCTGGGCCTTCTTCAAGAGTTCGACCAGCTCGCGAACGACGATCTGGTTCTCGCGACTCGCCGCGATCACCAGAGCATTGCTGCCCTCGAGCGGCTCGATCGAGACGCGATCACTCGGCGCTTCCGATTCCCCGAGACTCTGCATGCGATCCCGCATGAGCGACTCGAGCCTCGGCGCGATCTCCCGGGCGGAACCGGTCTCCAGCGTGAGCACTTCGATTTCGACCGCGGAATTCATCGGCGTGTCCGCGAGCCGCGACACGAGATCTTCAATCGATCGACGGTCCTCCGGACTGGCGGCGACCAGCAGGGAGTTGGTCCGTGGATCGGTGATGACCAGCGGCTTCTGTCGCCGGGCGACGTCCGCAGGCAAGTCCGCGTAGCGCCGTTCCATCACGCGATTCACCGCGTCGGCGATTCGATCAAGGCCACCCCGGATGATCGGCACGACCTGGATGTCGGCCACGCTTCCGATCGAATCGACATCAAGATCGGCAGCCAGCCGTTCGATCACTTCGAAGGTGTCATTGCCGGATGCCACCACGAGGGAGTTCGATCGGTCATCGGCCATGACCACGGCCTTTTCAAGATCCGCGGTCTCCGGCTGGACCTTCCGCATCCGCTCCAGCCGGGCATCCATGAGCCGCTGCACCATCGGCGCCAGACGAGCAGCGCTTGAATTGGCCAGCTTGATGATCCGGATCTCTCTGAAATCGATCGGAACCTCGGTGTCCAGACGAATCAGAAGATCTTCGAAGAGTTCGAAGCTCCGACCACTGGTGGAGACCACGATCGAATTCGTTCGCGGATCTGGAATCGCCTTGAGCCGGTCTTCATCGCGAATCACGTTGGTCTTGAACTGCTGCTCGAAGACTTCGCTGATCACCGCGGAGATTCGACCGGCGGATCCATGCTTGACCGCATACACCCGCACCCCCGCACCCGGAGCCGCCGCCTCGATGTCGAGCATCGCGACCAGCTCCTCGACCAGTCCGAGATTCGGGGGGCTGGCGACCACCACCAACGCGTTCAACTGGGAATCGGCCCGGACCATCAATCGCGAGAGTGGGACGAAGACGTCACTCTCGACCGCTCTCGCGCCACCCTCTCGCATCGCCCGAAGGCGTGCGACCTGATTCTGCATCGGCGTGGCGCCCGGAAGATCCGACTGGCCTTCCACCACGGCGGCTTCGATGAACTCCGCGAGGTCGGCGGCGTCGGCATACTCGAGCCGGATCAACTTCGGCTCGACCCAACCGGTTCCGATCTCCGAGTCCAGCTTCCCCTTCATGACTTCCACGAAGGCCACCGCGGACTCCTTGCCTGCGGCGATCACGGTGTTGGTCCGCTCGTCCACGGTCAACGCCACTCGTTCCGTCAAGGACGCGCCCAACGCACCTTCCGGCAATGCGGGAATCTCGATTCCCGGAAGCACCGCGAGATCGCGGCCCTGCTCGAAAAGCTCCTCGACGATGGTCACGAAACGCTCGGCCGACATGTTCTCAAGCGGGAAGATCTGAACGGTGAGCGCTTCGGTGCTCGGAAGACGATCGAAGAGCGCCACCACCTCGACCAGCGCCTTCACGTTGTCGGGGGTCGAACTGATCAGGATCGAGTTGCCGGCTTCATCGGCAGTGACTCGAATCGGCTTGGTGAGATCCAGCGAGACCGGCTCTCCTCGGCCACTCATGATGTTGAGTCGCCGGATCTGCTCCTTGACCGCCGCTGCGATCGCGTTGCCGTCGGGGCCACCGGCCGGGTCGATCACCTTGTCGATCAGATTCATCACCGCGACCGCGTTTGCTCGCTGCAAGGCGACCACGCGGAGCTCCGAGGTTCCGAGTTCCTCGCCGGGCGCCGAATCGATCGCCTTGAGAATCCCGAGGATCGTCTCCTTGTCGGCGGGGTTCGCCACGACCAGGACCGCGTTGCGACCGCTGAGCGTGGAGATCTTGATCGGCTCGACCACGAGTCGCGACGTCGAGTCCGCCGGCTGCGGCTTGTCGAGCCCGATCTGCTGCACCGCTCGTTCCGCGACTGATGCAGGCACGTTCTCGAGATCGATCAGGAAGATGCCCTGGCCCGCCGCCGGCGCGAGACGATCCATCTCTCGAACGGTGGCCGCCACCTCTTCGTAGAACGGGGCGGTCGAAGCGACCACCAATGCATTGCCGACGGGGTCGACTTGAACCGAGAAGGGAACCTGCGCCTGCTTCGCCTTCGCTGCAAACGCTCCCCGGACCGATTCCGCCACTCTCGCTGCGGGAGCCGACTCAAGGCGAAGAACACGAACCGAGAGTCCCTTCGAGTCGGCTTCCTGCTGAAGGGCGTTCGCCAAGGCCTGAATCTGTGCGAACTCCTCTTCGTCCGCTCGCACGATCACGGCGTTGGCAGGACGGTCGCCGACGATGCGAAGCGTCCCGCCCCGATTCTCGCCTTCGGGCAGATAGATCGTGCGAAGCGCCCTTGCGAGCGATTCCGGATCGCCGGTACCCACCGGAATGAGTCGTGGCGCCGGAAGGCGAACGAAGTCCGCGACGTCGAGTTGCTCGACGATCCGTTGGATCTTGGCCAGATTCTGCCGATTCGCGGAAATCACCAGCGAGTTCGTCTGAACCTCGGCACTCGCACTGACCCACTCTTCGCTCTGCATCAGGACCGGCGGGGCCGTTTCCTCCCGCTCGCGACTCGGCCGGTCGCCTTCGGGCTGCTTGTTCCCATTTCGGTTGCCGTTCTGATTTCGGCGGGCCGCCTCGACCTGCGGTCGAAACGCGTCGTTGATCGCACGTGAGACGCTTCGAGCATCCGCATAGACCAGCGGCAGAACCGCCAGTTGCAGCGACGCGTCGTACTCCTCGCTGTCGAGCTGGTCCACCAGGGCGAGAATGCCCTTCCACTCGGGCTCGGCCGCGGTCACGACGAGACTGTTGGTGGCTTCGTCGGCGATGATCCGGACGTTCTGCTTGCCGGGGGTGTCGGCTTCCATCGCGTACGGACCGTAGAAATTGGCGAGCGCCTCCTTGAGCTTGGTGGCATCGGCGAACTGCAATGCGACGAAATCGGTCCGGCGGGTCCGGGTTCCGGGCGTGTCGAGCTCCGCGAGAACCGAGTCGATCACTTTGAACTGATCCGGCGTGGCACCGACGATGAGCTGGTTCTCGAACCGGTTGTAGTCGACCGCCACATCCTGCCACTCGAATCCACGAGCCATCAGCAGACGATCGAGGGTGTACGACACGTCCACCGCCGGGGCATGTTCGAGCGTGATGATGCGATACTCGATCGGGCTTCGGGCCGGCGCCTCTTCCAGCTTCGCGAGAATCGACTCGATCACCGGAAGACTGGCCTTGGTGGCGGTGACCACGATCGAGTTCGACCGGCGATCCGCGACGATCGTCGCCTGCACCTCGATGGGTGAGGAACCGGCTTCCGCGCCTTCCATCTCGATCGAGATGCCCGTGGTCCGACCGTCTTCATCCAGACGCAGCGTCTCCTGAAGGATGCGGGTCGCCTCGGACGCATCGGCGACTTCGAGGTTGTAGGTTCGGATCACGCTTTCCGTGGTGTCGTCGGGCGCGTCGAGACGACTGATCAAAGCCGCGATCTGCGGATAGATCTGGCTCGGCGCATTGACCAGGATCGAATTGGTTCTGGAATCCGGCGTGATGACCACGCCCTCTCCACCTCGTCGCTCGAACTGAGCCCCGACGAGCGACGCCATTTCCGCGGCATCGCCGCGTTGAATCGGCACGATCTCGATCGATCGGGTTCCGGAAAGATCCGGCGCGTCGATGCGGCCGACCAGATCCTTGATCATCCGAACTTCGTCGGCCGTTCCCGCGACCAGCATGGCACCGGAGTTTGGAATCTCCGTCACGATCACCGTGGCCGACCGGCCCGTCGCTCGCGACCGGCTTCGAAGGTATCGATCGACGGCCTCGGCCACATCTTCCGCGTCGGCGAATTCCGTACGCACCACCTCGACCGACGAATCGCCGCCGCTCATCATGTCATCGAGATCGGCGATGATCGCTTGAACACCCGCCTGCTGGGTTTCACTGCCCACGACGAAGATCGTCTCGGAACGCTCGTCCGCGAAGATCTTCGCCTCGGAATCCTCCGAGTCGTCCGACATCCACCAGCGGCGGCCCTGCGACTCCTCGACCCCGAGGGCATCTCGCAGCACGTTCTCCATGAGCCCCACATCCGTGCCCGCCAGCCGGTAGTACCGGACGACCCGCTTCTCGTCATCGGGCGTCGGAACGTCGAGCGAATTGATCAGCTCCTCGACCAGCTCGAACCGGTCTCCGCGGCCGCTCACGATGAGCGCGTTCAGCCGATCATCGACCTGGATCGCGATCGTCCCGAGACTGTTGCGGGACTGGTCGGTTCGGCGTGACATCCAGGAACGAACGATGCTGGCGTCGCTCATGGTGAGCGACTGCACCAGCGACTCGACGGTCTGAGATGCATCCGCGGCGCGAGCGTGCTTCAACTCATAGATTCGATACTCGTATCCCGCCGTCGCGTCCTTCTCATCGAAGGTCGAGGCGAGCTTGCTGACTTCTTCGAACGCCGCGTCGTCACAGGCGACCAGCAAGGTCGCGCCTCCGGTACGGCCGGTGATCGCGACCGTCGAAGACTGGGCCCGACGTCCACGGCCGGAAGAAAAGAGCCTCGCCCGATCGTCGTAGAACTGCTGGATCGCCTCGGCGACCTCGCCGGCGTCCGCCCGCAGGAGTTCCAGCGTCCGAACCGGGAACCGGCTCGTCGCCTCGCGGTCGATTCTCCCCAGAACATCATTCATCTCGGAGAGTGTCGGGCCATCCGCCCTGACCAGCAGAATCCCCGAAGCGTCATCCGGGAGGACCAGCGTGGTCGACCGGAGCCGTTCGTCGTTTCCGATCACCGCCTGATCGAGAATTCTTGCGGCAGCGCTCGGCTGGGCCGATGCGAGCTCGATCACGGTCAGGGGATTACGTTCGCTTCCATCCTCGACATCGAGTTGCTTGAGCAGGCTCTCGACTTCCGAGAGTTCCTCGGTGCTTGCCGTCACGATCAACTGGTTGCTTCGTTCATCGACCGCGAAATCCGGCTCGGCCGCCGTGGCGGATCCGCTTCTTCGGATGTTCCGGAATCGCGTCTGGAAGATCTGCCGGAACGTCCTCTGAAGTTCGGACGCCCGGGCGTAGCGAAGTTCGAAGAGCCGGAGCGTCGTTCGGTCACTCTTGGGGGACTGGGTGGCCAATTCGATGTACCGGTCGACGAATGGAATCGCCGCTTCCGGCGCCATCACCACCAGCGCGTTCGCCTCCACATCCGCGACCGCCTTGACCCGCGACGGGTCGAACTGGGCCTGGACCGTTCGGCCGTCCGCATCAAGCGTCACCGCCAGCTCGTTGAACCGTCCCTTGCCGGGCCCCAGCAACAAGGCCTTGAGCCCACTGGCCGCCCGATCGGCGCTCATGTCGGTCAACCGATAGACCCGAACCACCACCTTCGCGGCTTCGGCGGGACGGGCGACCGACGCGATGAGTTCCGCGATGAGCGGGAAATCGTCATCGCGACAAGCGATCACCAGGGAATTCGAGGTCAGATCCGGGACGACCGCGGTTCGCCTGCTCAGATCGCCGGGCTTTCCTCCCGCCGGAACCAGCTGGCGAAGCGTCGCCGTCACGACGTTCCCGACGTTCCGGACGTCCACGTTCACCGGCAGCGGAACCGTCCTGATGACGCTTCCCTCGTCGGGAAGTGAATCCTCGACCTCGTCGGCGAGTCCCTGAACCTGATCCAGCTCTCTCGGAGACCCCAGAATCACCAGGGAATTGGTCGCCGGATCGATCGCGATGATCACCTCCGCTTCATCCTGAACCGGCGAAGGCGCCGCTTCATCCTGAGCGGCCGCCGGCATGACGGCCAATGAAGCCGCCAGCACCGCGGAGCGAGCCATTCCGAGCAGCCCCATCGGGCCGGGAGTGGTCGCCCGGGAGATCTTTCCATCGGTACCGGTCTTGGATTCCGATCGTTTGAGCAACTCGTCGATGGGCACGATTCGCACCCGGTCATCATCTTCTCGATCGAGCATCCGCTCGATCATCCGAGCGATGTCTTCGGCGGACCCTCGACTGGGGTCGATCGGAACCGTTCTCAGTTCTCGAGCCACGTTCAAGGATGCGTCGTCGATGCTGTTCACGATCGATTGGATCTCCGAGAACTGATCCGGCGTGGCCCGGACCAGCAGGGTGTTGCTCGAGGCATTGACTCGAATCGCCGGAGGAGCCTGCCCGTCGTCATCCTCGACGAAGAGTTCGTCGAGAGTCGTCGCGAGTTCACGGGCATCGGCATTTCTGATCTCCAGCACCCGAATCGAGCGGCCGCCGCCGCTACCGGCCGGAACGTCGAGCTGCGAAACCAGCTGCTCGGCGGCATTCAGGACCGCACTCGGCCCGGTCACCACCACCGCGTTCAGGCGATCGTCGGCAAGCACGCGGATCGGCGCTTCGTCGGGTACCTGTCCGCGAACCTTCGCGATCATCAACTCCGCCCGCATCCATCCGGGAAGGTCCTGAGGATTGATGATCGCCTGTTCGGCCAGCATTCTTTCAATGAGCGGTGCGATTCGAGCGGCTGACGCGTGCTTGAGGAACACGGTCCGGACCTGGACACCACTTCCGGAGGTCTCCATGACCGTCAACTGCGTGGACACGATCTCCTGCAAACGAGGCGACGCGGTCACCACGATCGCATCGGACCGCCCGGCGGATGCGACCACCGGCATTGGTTCGCCGGGCCGGGCCGCCGCCGCCGCGTCGAGGGCGGACTGCATGGCGGACGCCATTCCTTCGGCCCCTCCTGTGGGAACCGGATACACCCGGACCTCCACCACGTCACCCACCGAGTTGCGGTCAAGTTCCTTGGCCAGGGTCGTCGCAATGTCCTGCAGTTCCGCTGGCGCCGAAATCAGCAATCGATTTCCAGAGACGTCCGCCGTCACGCTCGGTTCGGCCATCAACATCCCCGACCGCATGGCATCTCGGAGCGAGGCGGGCCAGCGACTGCGATCTCGCAGAATCGGCCCGAGGGTCGCCGCGACCGCGGCCGCGTCCGCATTCTCCAACGTGATGACGCCGAAGTCGATGGCGGGAAGCGTCGGCACGTTGGCGTCCCATTCCTTCAGCAAGGCGATCGCCCGATCCGATTCCTCGGCGGTACCGACGACCAGAATGGATCCACTTTCCGGTTCGAGCATGAGCTCCAGGCTGGACCGGCTTCCGCCGGGCCGGGTCTGATCGAGAACCTGCTGGGCCGTCCCGATCATTCGCTCCGCATTGGCGTTGCGAGGTGTGAACGTGGCGTAGGTCCGCTCCGCATCCACGTCAGGCCGATCAAGCTTCTCGATCAGACCTCCCGCGAGATTGACGGCTTGCTGGGGCCCACTGACGATCAGACTGTTGGTTCGATCGTCGGCTTCGACTCGGATCTTCGGGGTGAGGTCCACCTCCCCGCGGCTCCGTCGAATGCGCTCCATGAGAATCCGAGGGTCGTTCCCCTGTTGGTCGTCGAGAAGAGACTGGACGATCGGCGCGATCCGGGCGGCTTCGGCATGCGTGAGTTCGAAGGTCCGCGCATCCATCGCGTCGATCGCGGGCCGGGCGTCCAGGGGCTCGATAAGGAGTTCAACTTCGTCGATCTCTTCGGGGATGCCGACGAGGAGCAACGCATTCGAACCCGCCGCCGGCACGACCTTGACCGCCATGGGATCTCCCGTCGCCGGGCTGGTCATGCCGGGGATCGCCTGCTGCAAGGCGGTTGCGACCACGGCCGCATCGGCGAACATCAATGGATGCACTCGAACCGTCGGGTCACCGACCGCCGAAGCGCTCGCATCGAGCGTGCGAATCAACTCCTCGGCCACCGGCATCACCACATCGGGGGCCGAGATGATGATCGTGTTGGTCTTGCGGTCGGCGGTGACGGTGAGAAGACGCTGAATCTCACGATCACCTCCCGGAGCCGACTCGATCAGCCGGGCCACCAGGATCTCCCGAAGCATTGGAGCGAGCGAATCGGCCCTGGCCTGGACGAGCCGGAACGTGCGAAGACTCGTGGTCGGCACCACGGGTCCGGCTTCGAGCGACTCGATGACCTTCGCGACTCGCGTGAAGATCTCAGTCGGCCCCGAGACCAGGAGGGTATCGGTCGCCGCATCCACGGTGATCGAGATGGAACCAGCCACGCCCAGCTCGCCGCCGCCGAGATGCCCGCCGTCGGCGAGCTCGCGAAGCGTCTTCGCCGCCGCTTCCAACTCGAGCGAAGGGAGCTTCCAGGTGCGGATCTCCGTCTCTTCGACGAGCTGCGTCTGGTCGAGCTGTTGGACCAGCTTCTCGAATCCCGCCATCCGTTGGATGGGGGCATCGACGATCAACGCATTCATCTGCGGGTTCGCTCGGACCACGACTTCCCGCGTCTGCTGAAGATCCGGTCGAGGCCGACCTCGGCTGTCTCGAGGCATCGGCGGCTCGGGATACATCTGGTCGATCGTCTTGGCGAGATCCTCGGCCCGCGCGATTCGAAGCGGGAAGATGCGAATCTCGCGTCCCTCGGCATCGAGTCGGTCGGCGTCGTTCAGATCCGACACGATCGTCCTGATCTCGTCGAGAAGATCGGGATGTGCCGCGACGATCAACGCGTTGGTCGCCGTGTCGGCGCTGATCCGGACGGGCTTGGCGGCCTTTTCCTCGTTGGATCGCCGTTCATAGGTCTGGCCCAGCGCGGACGCGAGGTTGGCCGCGTCCGCGGTTCGGACCTGAAGAATGCGAATCGGCGGAAGCGCTTCATCCGCCGTGTCGATGGTGTCGACGATCTGGCGGATGATCTCGTGCTCCCGGGACTCCGCCGCGACGAGGATCGCGTTGACCTGCGGAAGCGCCTCGATGACCGGCGGCGGACCGCCGAGCGTCGCGACGGCAAGCTCGTTCCCGAGAAGCTCGGTCAGCATTTCGACGACCTGGATCGAATCAGAGTGCTCCAGCGAGATGAGCCGGACGTCGGGCGGCCTGGCCTGGGTCGACTCGAGCTGGGCGACCACCTGACTGAACCGGTTCAACGATTCATCCTCGCCGACGGCGAGGATCGTCCCGTTGACCGCATCGACTTCGACTTCGACCTCGGTGAAGTCCGGGTTTCCGGCAGTCTGTTCCTCGAAGAGCCGAGTCGCACGGGTGGCGATCTCGGAAGCGTCCCCGGCCGTGATCTCGATCACTCGCAAGGCTCGACGGACCGGAACCGCTTCCAGATCAGCGAGAATCTCCTCGATCTTTCCGAAGGTGAAGTCATCACCCGCGACGATCAGGGTCCGGCTGCGAGGCTCGAACTGGACGGTGACTTCGACCGCTTTCTCACCATTGGAGCCGGGGCGACTGAGCACCCCCTGCCGAGCGAGATTCTGAAGCGTGGTCGCGATCTGCGCCCCTTCGCCACGAACCACGTTCCAGGTCTTGAGTGACGCCTGCGGCGGAAGTTCGATCCGGTCGAGCTGCTTCACCAACTCTTCGAAGCTGGCCTTGCGCCCGCTCGGCGCTTCGATGATCAGTGTGTTGGTACCCGCATCCGCACTGACGAACACTTCTCGNGGCTGGCGAAGGTGCGGGAGCGGACGCCCTCNGGAATCCAGAGGCATCGGTGGTTCGGGATACAGGGTTCCGAGCGCCTTCGCGAGATCCATCGCCCGGGCGAGCCGCAAGGGGAAGATCATGGTCTCCCGCTCCGCCTCGGTCTCGGTGTTTCGGTTCAACGATTCGACGAACTCCTTCATCTCGCCGAAGACCGCCTCGTGCGCGGTGACCACCAGGGTGTTGGTGGCGGCATCCGCTTCCACCCGAACCGGTTGTTCGCGGCGAATGTCGTTGGGCCGAGCGTCGTATCTGGAAGTCAGCAGTCGCGCAATCTGCGTCGCGTCGCTCCCCGCGAGCTGGAGCATTCGNAGCGGCGGCATGTCGGTCGGCTCGAAGACGTCGAGCTCACGGACGAACGACTCGATCGATTTGACCTGGGCCGCATCACCCCGAACCCACAGACTGTTGGTCGGCGTGACGACCTCGATCGTCGGAGGCGCGATCACCCGACCATCGCTGAGATCCGTCGTCGTTTCGATCATGGCGAGAAGCGGCGGGAGAATCTCCGAGGCTCGCGCCTGCCGAATCGCGATCATTCGACTCACCGGTGCGGGCGGGAGCAGCCGTCGCGCTTCGGCAAGGGATCGCTCGAATGCCTGAACCGACTTCGTCGAGCCCATCACTTCGAACACCCCTGCGGCCGGATCGACCGAGACTTCGGGGCGCGACAACTCGCCGGTCGCCAGCGAACCCGCCTGCCGATCGAACGCCGCCATCGCTCGCTCCAGGAGCGACGTGGCGTCGCTGGTGCCGAGCGGGATGACGCGATACGTGACATCTCCAGGCTGGGGACGATCAAGCGTGGTCAAGAGCGTGTCGATGGTGACGAGCTGCTCCGGCGTCGCGGTCACCACCAGCAGACCCAGCGCGTCGACCGCTTCGAACGTCGGCGGCGTGAACGGGCTTCCGTCACGAGGCTTCAGCATGGACCGCGAGAGGGTGGACATGGAATTCACAAGACGGCTCGGCGCCGTTGACTTCACGGTGAATTGCCGAACCATCGTCTTGGCTTCGACCGACGCTTCCGCGGCGGCAAGAGATCGCTCGAATGCGTCGAGCGCCGCCTTGGTTCCTTCGATCACCAGGCGGCGGGAGGGAAGGTCGAAGTCCGACTGCACTTCCCACGTGGGCTCTCCGGCGGTCTCCGCCTCGAACATCCGCGTGGCCCGAGCCACCGCGACCGTGGGGTCGACGGCATCCACAGTGAGATACCGAACCTGGCGATCGACCCGCGCGGGTCGATCGATGAGCAGGATCGTCTTCCGGACGGATTCGATGTCTCCTGCCGGCCCGGCAGCCACCAGACTTCGTCCATCCGGTCCCGGAACCAACTTGACGACGGCCGCCTGCCGTGGGGTGAATACGGCCTGACAGGCCTGAATCGCTGATTCAGGGGACGCGTGGGCGAGCGAGAGCAGGGTGACGGTGGCCGCCCCCGGATCGTTCGGGGATCCGCCGTTCTCGAGATCGGCCAGGAACCTCGTGGCCTGCTCGATCAATCCCGCATCGGCGGAGATCGTGAGGCGATTCGTGTCTTCGAGCGCGACGTAGGTCGGCCGCTGCTCCTCGGGAACCCCGGCGAAGAGCGCATCCAGTTTCGCCCTCGCCTCGGCAACGGTGAGGCGTTCGAGCTGGATGGTCCGCATCGACATCACGGAACCGATCTTTTCGGAGTCAAGCAGGTCGATGGCGCCCCGGAGCCGGTCGAGGCGGCGCGGCGNTCCTCGNGCGATGATCGAATTGGTTCGTTCGTCGGCAGTGATGCGGAACCCCGCGGGCATCACATCCTCTTCGACCTGGACTTTCGCCTTGCCCTTCGTCACCGTCTTGACCACTCGCTCGCTCATCAACTTCATGAGCGTGGGAAGAAGTTCGGTGGCGCTCGCGTAGGTGAGCGGGATCTGCTCGACCTGATTCTCGACGTCTTCGCGATCGAGTTCGTCGACGATCAACTGAATGCGACGAATGTTCGCCGCGGTCTCGACGAGCAGCAGTGAGTTCTGCTGCGGGAGCGCGACGACCATGCCGTACTCGGCGACCATCTCTTTCAGCTGCTCGGAGACGCTGGCCGCGGTGGCGTTCACCAGCGGCACGATGAGCGTCACCAGCGTGTCCGCGGTCACNTNCTCCGGCAGGTCGCCGACGAACGTNGGGATGTTCTCCTTCTTGATCTCCTTGAGATCTTCCAACACCAACCGGCCGTCTTCATCACGAAGCACGAGCCCTCGGGTCTGCAGGAGAAGGTTGAGCGTCTCGAGCGCCTTGGGCAGCGGGTATGGAGTTGGATTGATGTAGTCGACCGTTCCGTCAGGAACCTTCGCATCGCGAACGATGGGAAGGCCCGTCACCCGCGAGAAGTAGTCGAGTACCTGATCCCAGGTCTGGCTCTTGAAGTTGAACCGAACCTGAGGGACACCCTGATCATCGAGGACCGGCCGAGGCGGTTCGCCCGCTTCCTGCGAGTATGCCGTNGGCATTCCCGTCAAGAAGCCGGTCAAGGCCGCTGCCAACATGGTCCGCCGAACGCACTTCCGGGTCGTCTGCATATCTGGCTCCAGCGGATCAGGACCCCGGTCTCCGACCGGTTGATGAGCATCCAGATCCGTCGTTCCCAACCGCCGAAGCGGCCATCACCCCAACCGAAGACCTGGGAATCCTTCCCAGGCGATCAGGGCGTCACAACAAGAAAACTCCAACTCCCCAACATATGGTGGTCATGGTACCCATGGACCCCCATCCATCGTGGCTATCTACCCAAAAATCATCAGTTCTGGGCCAACCAAGGGCGGTTTTCAGGGGAGCGGACGATCCAGAGTCGAACCGACCAGCACCCGGAAGGTTTCTTCGCCGACTCGGAAACTGGCAATGTCGCCGGACGCCGCATCAAGCTGCAGCACGATCCGCCCGCCGATTCGCTTTTCGGCCGACAAGGACATTTCGATCGTCTCGCCGGTTTCGATCTGCCGAAGCCAGGCTTCCGTCCCATCCGGTCCTTCCATGATCCCGGTCAGCAGCCAGGCCGCCCGAGGATCTTTCGGGGCCACCGGAACCCGTGGGGCCGATACGACATCCGCCGCCGGCGGCGCCGGCAACGCCGGAAGCGAAAACGGATTGGCCGCCACGAGCGAGTCGTATCTCGACCCGGGCCGCCGGGAAGANGGGGGGCGTTGGTCCAGTNCCCCGTCACCGGCGAGACCAGGAAGAAAGAGCGTGGCGACACGGACGGCGATTCCGATCGACTTCCCCTCCCGGTCGGGATCGAATCTCACCTGCTCGATCCGCTTCAACCAGGGCGCAGCATCAAGCTCATGAATGAAACGCACCGCGGCATCGATCGTCCCGACCCCCTTGACGTTCGCTCGGACCACCACGAAGTCCGGCTCGTCTCGGAAAGCCCGCTCGTTCCCCGATCTTGAGAACTCTCGCGCTGCCGGAGTCGCAATCACCACGGCACCGACCGTCGAAACACTGGCCCCCCGAACACCGGACGACTCCGCGAGCATGGCAAGACGCCGGCGAAGATCACTGTCGACGGATTCCAGCTCTCCGCCGAGTGATCGATCGACGACCGCACCAAGTCGTTCATCGAGTGACGGACGCTCCGTTCGTTCACTGCGAACGGTCAACAGGACGTTCCGATAGAGGTCGGTCTTCCGCAGGATCTCGGTGCGAGCGCCGTCCATCCTGCCGGAACCGACCGCCCATCCCAGCAAGCCGGCACCACCCAGCACGCCCAGAATGGTCGCGACGATCACCAGTCTTCGTTGCCGACGGTTCATTCCGCACCCTCCGATTCGGGCGCGATTTCGGCGGGGCCGGGATCGATCACTTTGGTCCGCATTGAGAATCCGAACGGATAGGGAAGCCGCCTTCCACCTTCGGCATCCGCCCCCGTGGTCCGCAGGACGTACCGATCGTCCGCGACCAGNACGTCGCGAACCTCCGCGGCGGCATCCCGGCTCCGCGATTCACCTTCAACGATGATGCGAACGTTCGGATCCACCACGAACGTCTTGTCGGAGGTGAAAGCGACCTTCTCATCCTCGAGAAAACCCCCGAATTCGTCGAGCACGGTCCCACCCATGTCGATGCCCGGCGCGGCCACGACCAGGAGATGTTCCAGCCAGGCGGGCCGAACCGACGTCCATGCCTCGACGTGGTCGGCCTTCAAGACGTCTCTCTTGAAGCGAAGATGTTCGTCCTTGGCGACCCTCGCCTTGCCGAGCAGATCGTCCGCCTCCGACCGCAACGCCTCGAGTTGCGAGACGCCGACCGTCCAACTGATGCCTCCTGCGACCATCGCCAAGCCGGCGACGGCAAGAGCCTTCTGGCGAAGCCTCGCCGCGCGATCCGGCTTCCGCCGCGGCGCCGCGAGATCGACCCGCCGATCGCTCGCCGTCGGAAGCAACAGCCCCACCAACGGCCACACTCCGCGCATGTCGACGTCGGCCTGCACTCGGCGATCACCGATGAACCGCTGCGTGGTGAGGCCGGTGGCTTCGGAGATGCGACCGATGGAGTCCGCGATCTGCTCGCCGCCCAGAACCAGAAGCATCGGCGAGTCGATGTCGCCTGCGGAGACGCGGTAACTCAGCCAGCTTCGTCGGATCTCGGGAACGAGTTCATCCGCGGTCGGCGGGGCGCCATCGACCCCGTCCAGGGCGACCCCTCTGGACCACTTGAGAAATCCACCCTCGACCAGACCGAGCTCCAGGCCTTCCCCGGTCACATCCAGAAACAAGGTCGGTTCCACCGGATCCGCCAGACGCATGGCGCCGTGGCATCGAGGCGCGATTCGCGCGACCTTCAGACCCGCGGCATCGGCGATCGCGTGAATTCTCTCAATCTCCCGCTTCGGCACCGCCACCGCCTCGACCACGAAGGCGTCCGCGGTGCGCTCGATGACCGAAAAGTCGATCACCGCATCTCCCGCTTCGATGGGAAGTTCCCGCTCCACGGCGATCTGGACCATCTCCGGCAGTTCGTCCGGATCATCCGTTGGAAGTTCAAGCCGCTTGAAACTGGTGATCGAACGATCGAGCGCGAACACCGCAGGGCCGGTCCCGAGACCGGCACGTTCCATCGCCGCGCCCAGNGCGATGCCGATCGCCGCAGCGTCATCGGTCGCGACGTCTTGAGGAATCGCCTCGAAGACCGTCGCGGCCAGCGTGGTCCGCCGACCGGGGCGGATCTTGGCCGCACGCAGCGCGCGACGTCCGACATCGACGGCGAGTTGAATGTTCCGAGCCATGCGTGACGCCTTCCTCTACCCGCGGGGGTGACAGGTACGTGAACCGATCCTACCTGCCTCCGGTTGCAGGACGCCATCGCCCACCCGGCCCGCGATCCTTCGACGCCCCCCCGGAGCCGCCCGTCTCCTCCGGATCGTCGCTCCCGCCCGCATTCTCCGGACCGAAGAGCGGGCGCTCCGAATCGAAGAGATCCGAGCCTCCCGCAGGCTCGGATTCCGCACCGAAGAGCGAATCCCCCTCGAACAACGAAGGCTGACCATCAAAGAGCCCCGGTGACGCGTCAAACAACGATGAGGATTCGAAGAGCGGATCCTCCTCGAAGAGCCCTTCCCCGGAATCCACGCCCGCCGACCCGTCCAGGGCGATCTCGGTCGATTCGAATTCCGGATCGTCCGATTCCGCGGCGACGATCCGCGCCACGAGTTCGAGCATCGTGACATCCCGGAGCTCGACCACCCGTGGTGGTTGCGAGCCGCAATCGAAGACGACCTCCCACACCGTGGGGTGCTCGAGCGATTCGTCGACCGCATCGTCTTGGACGAAACCGACCGCGATGGTCATTCGCCAGAGAAGCGANCGGGTGGTGATCCGAGGCGCGATCGCATCCCATTCCGTCAGGTCCACGAGCCCTTCCGCCACGGGCCAGAGCCGATCGAATCGGCGATCCGCCGCCAAGGNCTCCCGTCGCGCGACGATGGCTGCCGCCAGTTCGGGTCCGATCCCTTCAATGCCCAGAAGCGCTTCCGNACTCGCCGTGTTGATGTCGAGCAGGCCATTCCGCCAACCCCCCTCCACATCGGTGACCGAGTCGTAGGCCAGTCCGAGATCACCGCGATCCGAAGATTGCGCCGAACGCAGCCTGGGTAGCAGCTCGCTTCCCACCGAATTCGCGATCGCTGGCTCAGGGTCGGCCTCCGACGATTCCCGCCTTCTTCGATTTCTTGCNGATCTCCTCTCGCCCGAGCCTGCCGTGGCCTCCCCACTTCCGGAAGCCCCGGCGCCGAGGAATTTCTCAAGCAAGGCCACCGTGTCTCGATCTTCCAATGCCAACGACTGGACGTCGTCGGACGATGCGGCTCCGTCGACCAACCGCGGCAGGCCATCGCGACAGACGTCCGGCTCGAAGGCGTGAACCGTGAGGAGATCGGCCAGTCCACGAACCTCGGCACCGAGATCGGCATCGAGGCGAGTGAGCACCCGCTCGCCGGTGGTCTCCTCCTCGGCATCGACCAGGGAGAGAATCGAGATCTCATCGAGCGGGCCGTGAAGTCTGGCGGGACTGAAGGAGACGTCGCCGACCAGCGAGAGAAGGTCGAAGACGGAATCGAACCGGCCACCCGGACGGGCGCTCCGAGCCGCGACCACCGTTCTCGCCTCTTCGATCGTCATGAAACCGGTGTCGGCGAGCGCCTCCGCATCGACCAGGTTCAGATCGAGTCTTCCCGCTTCGGCCAGCACCCGCGTCCCGCCCGGGCCGGTTGGAAGCAGACGGGCCACGGCGACGCCGGATCCCGAACCGTCATCCAACTCAAACAACTCGATGTTCTCGGGCAGGCGAGGAGCTTCTCCCCGCAACATGAATTCCCGCTCGCGATCCAGCTCGACGGCAAANGCCCGGATGGCGCTTCGACCCAGCAAGCGCGACTGCTCGAGGTCCTCCGCGGCACCAAGGCCCGCGACTTCCGATCGCACCAGATGAATCACNCCGAGCGCCAGCAGCATGATCCCCATGCCGACCAGCAGGACCGCCGCAAGCGCCACACCTCGGCGGTCGCCCACTTCCGACCGGATTCTGGTGCCTCGAGTCATCGACGATCTCCGTCTTCATCACGAGACCCCGAACCGGGAATCGCATCGAGAATCGCCACCACTCGAACATGATCGGGGCGAGGCATCGGATCGTCTGCGGTCAGAAAGGTGGCCGAGGCGAAGAACGGATCGTCAGCATCGCTTCCGAACTCNGATGCGATCGCGTCATCGGAGAAGAAGTCTTCCGAGTCGACCGCGAACGCTTCGTCATCTTCCGCATCCGGAATCCAGGCCGGTCGCAGATCATCCGGCCAGGGAGCCGTCCAGATCGCGCATTCGATCGCGACCGGCAATCCCGAATCGCCACTGTTCCAGGCTTCAGTCCACGACGCCCCGTCGTGATAGCGAAAACGAACCGCGAACACTTCGGGGACCAATGTCGACCAATCCCCGCCATCACCGTCCTTCACTTCGAAGCCGCCGTTTCGGAATGCCATTTCGATGGCATGCTTGTCGAAGAGCGGAGAGACGTCGGAGCCCGCACGAGACAGCCGGCTCGTCGCGATGCCGCTTCGCGTGATTTGAAGAGACGTCGCATCACCCACCACGCCGGCCCCTCCGGAATCGCTGGATGCCACCACGGTGTCCGCCGAGCGGGCGAGCAGTTCCAACGCCGACGTCGCCCCCTCGACCACCGAAGCACTGCGCTCGATTCGGCGCCGCGCGTCGACGAGATCATCGAAGACCCTGGTCATCACGAAGAGCAGCGTGATCACCATCGCGAGCGCCAGAAGCGTCTCGAGAAGCGTGAAGCCCGCGGCCCTCGACGAGCGGAGACGATTCTTCATCGGGATGTTCATCGCGACTCCTCGCCTTGCGACGATGACTCGGAAGACATCTCCGGCTCTGCGGCCTCTGAAGCGTCGGGAACCAGCGACACGAGCCGCGCCAGTCGGCGATCATCGAGCGACGCCGAAGAGGATTCGTCGACGGCGAACACNGAGACCACCACGCGAACGAGGCCCGCGAAACCCGAGGGTTCCGCTTCCATCTCGATCCGGAACGGAGATGGCGATTCCTCGAATTCCTCGGCCTCGATCTCGACCGCATCGTCGGAGCCATAGGGCGACACGAGACCCGCCTCTATTTCCGCGATGCGACTGGACGCGAGGTCGACGGCGACGATGCGAAGCCGGGCGCGTTCCGCCGCGAGAATGCCATCCCGCACCGCACCGAGGGAGAAGGTGGCGAGCCCGACGAAGATCGCGATGGCGATCAGCGTCTCCAGAAGCAGACCACCACGACGGGCGGAGCGGTCTTTCCTGCCCCACCGCCTCACGACGATTCCCCTGATTCGAGNTCGGCGTCCAGGTCGAACTGATCGATCGANGTCGCGTCNTCGACTTCGGCTTCGAATTCATCCGACTCCTCTGGACCTCGAGCGGAGAACGGGCCGAACCTCGAACGCCCGTTCCAGGGATCGATGTCCCAGGCGCGAAGCCGGCCCGGGGAAACGAGGACCGCAGTCGTGACCGTCACCACGGACCCGTCGGGGAAGGCGACCGCCAACCGCGTCGGTCCCGGCCAGGGCGAATCGGACTCCGACTCGAAGGCCGAGGCCGGAGAATCCAGTTCGAAATCGCCCAGAAGATCTTCCGAACGAAATCCGGCCGATTCGGAATCGACGCTGGGCGCTGGCCTCAGAGAGGCGACTTCGGGAAGAGCGCGTCGAGCCCAACGAGACGACAACCGACGATCGAATCCGGAGTCGTCGGTCTCGGCGACATTCTCGAAGGCGGCGGCGACTCCCGCGCCTTCCGCGTCGACGAAACCTCCGCCACCGAGAGATTTCGGATCGAGTCGAAAAACCTCCACGTGGCGGCCATCCGCGTCGATCATCACTTCGACCGGCGTGCCGCTTCGCCTCGATTCGACCCG
This sequence comes from Phycisphaera sp. TMED9, assembly GCA_002167845.2. Taxonomy (GTDB): domain Bacteria; phylum Planctomycetota; class Phycisphaerae; order Phycisphaerales; family SM1A02; genus UBA12014. The sequence goes on from NHBO02000067.1 coordinate 74,240, forward strand.
GGCGAATTGGACGACCATTCCAAGCTGATCTTCGGCAAGCACCAATTCCCGCCGCTCCAACTCGGCAAGCGTGAATGGGATCAGAATGCCCCCGACCGCCAGGAGAATCCCCAGAGTCACGAGCAGTTCGAGAATGGTGAAGCCGCGAGCGGCGGAGACGGCGCTTCGGTCAGGAACCACTCGGCGAGAAGTCGCTGAAGTCGTCCAACGGCTCGCCATCGGCACCGACTCGACCGTCATTGCTGGAAATGTCGTCATCGGTACCTTCCTCCTTGTCAGGCCCGATCGAGACGATGTCATACGCGACACCTTCGACCTCGGAAGGGTTCCGGTAGATCCACTCGCTTCCCCAGACGTCGTTGGGGGTTCCCTCCTTGAGGTAGGGCCCGCCCCACTTGGAGGAGTCATCTTCGTCCTCGAGCTCTTCACCGTTCCAGAGCACGACGAGCCCCTCCTCCTCGGAGGGATATCGCTTCATCTCGACCTTGAACTGTTCAAGCGCCCGGTTGAAAGCCTGAATCTGCGCGAGCGTGAGAGACTTGTCAGCCTTCTCGCTCGCCCCAACGACGTTGACCAGGACCAGCCCGCCGATGGCCAGGATGATCCCGATGACGATCAGGAGTTCAATGATCGTGAAGCCACGGCGATGAGCCGGGCGAAAGCGTCGAGTCTTGTCGAGCATGCGTGAATCCTTCCTTCTGTCGGATCGGGGCAAGTTCCTCCCGCCGACGCTGAACGGCCTCTTCGAATGAACGGTTCCTTCCGCCCACCGACCCTCCCGGAGGAGAGCCGCACGAAAGTCTACCGCCCCCACCCGGAATGGGTTTCAATCTTCCACCGGAAGCCCCCTGGCCATGGGCCCATCCGGTCCCGAAGGCCGGCGAGGAGACCGAATCAGTCGATCTGGGAACTCAGGGACATCATGGGCACCACCAGCGCCATGAATATGAACATCACGGCTCCGGCCAGGAGCAGGAGCATCGCCGGTTCCATCAACTTGAGCATGGTGTCCAGAAGCCGATCGGTCTTTCGTTCGGCGTTTCGAGCGATGCCGACCAGCACCACGTCGAGATTGTTCGCGCTCTCTCCCACCGAGATCATCTCGACGACCTCCTCACCGAAGAGCCCGCTCTGCTCCAACGGCTTCGCGAGAGACTCTCCGCCACCGACCGCCTCCGCGGCTGCATCGATCGCATCGGTCAACAATGGATTACCTGCGGCCTCCCGGCTGATCCGCATCGACGCAAGCAACGGNATTCCATTCGCCAGCAAGGTCCCCAGCATTCTCGTGAACCTCGCCACCGACATCGTGCGGGTCAGTTCACCCGCGACCGGAATCTTCAGTTGCCAGATCGCCAGGCGCCGACGGACATCCGGCCGGTCGCGAATCAAGAGCCATCCAACGATCGAGGCGGCGAAAGCGACCAGCATCAGTGGCCACCATCCGGTGATGAAGTCGGACATTCCCAACAGCAACCGGGTCGCGATGGGAAGCTCCATGTCGTCGAAGAAATCCTGGAACTTTGGAACGAAGAACACCAGGGCCGAGACCACCACGCCGAATCCGACCAGAAGAAGAATGACCGGATAGATCAAGTTTCCAATCACCGTCGCCCGGCGTTCGGACTGATGCTCGAGGAAGACGGAGAGTTCGGCGAGAACCTCTTCAAGGAAGCCCCCCCGCTCACCGGCCTGGACCATCGCGATGTGGATCTCGGGAAATCCGCCGATGGCCCGCATCGAGTCGGCGAGCCGCTCGCCCTCGGAGACCCGCTCGGCGATGCCATTCACCGCAGCCGCCAATCGCGGATCACTCTTGCTTCGACCCACCAGCGCCAGGGAACGGAGCAGCGGCACGCCTGCCTTGAGGAGGTCGGAGAGCTGGCCGTATGCGGCGGCCAGTCGTCGATCGGGAAGACGTTTGCGACGACGGCGTTCCGAGACCACGCTCTCGCGGACGGAGATCGGCGACAACCCCCTTGACTGCAACTCGGAAACGATCGCCGCCCGGCTTGCGCCTTCCTGTCGACCGTCGACCCGACGACCCGTTTCATCTCGTGCCTGGTAAGCGAACACCGCCATGGCCACCACTCTATCGAGCGGCCATGACGGGTTGCGGGGAACGCCGCGAAATTGGCCGATTCATCGTCTTCGACGACGAACCAGACCTGCGGCTGCGACCACGACGGAGAGCATCGCCGGGCCGGGGACGACCGTGGAACCTGCGGTTTCGTAACCGATCGAGATATTGACCCACTCCGGTGTGGGCGAGACTTCGTTGATGCGAAGTTGAAATCCGGAGAGATCGTAGGAAGGCAACGTGATGCCACCACCATCGACGGGGGTGGTACTCGACTTCAGTCCGGTGAGGATCGACCACGTGGGATCGCTGCCGTCACCGCCGTCACTGGGGTCTTCGCCATCTCCCGGATCACCGCCGCCACCGGAGTCGTCGCCGTCGCCGGGATCGTCTCCATCACCCGGNTCGTCGGAGTCACCGGGGCCGTCGGAGTCGTCGGAGGCCCATCCATCAAGCCACATGGTGATCGAACCGTTCTCACCCAGCGAAATCCACCAGGGCGCCGCATCGCCGCCGCCGTAGTCCATGTCGACGACCGCGACTTCGGATGCGATCTCCCCGCTGGTCGACGACGCGTATCGAGAATTCGGCCCGTCGTACTCGTAGGTGGTCGTGACGTCGGAGGGCAGGCCGCCGAGCGCGAAGAGATCGATGTCGGCGCCCGGGTCGTTGTTCGGGTTGTAGTAGTTGTCACCCATGTCCGAGATTCGGATCCAGGAGATCGAACTCATGNTGAGCTGACCGAAGAGCGATCCCAGATCAACGGTCGCGACGGTCCGGACATGGGGATCTCCCTCGTAGTCCGTCCCCAGAACATCAGCATGATCACCCTCGTAGGCGTAGTCCTCCACGCCACCATTGAACTGAAATCGACCGAGATTCATCTCGATGACGTCGGCGGAGGCGATGGANGCGATGGCCACGGGGATCATGCAGGACAGCGAGCGCAGTCGGATCTTCATTTCTTTCATTCCTTGAGCACGCCTTCCGAAGACTCCGCTCCCTGCAACGGAAACACGGAGCCCGGAAAGGCACGACCCAAGAATGCCCCATGCGAATCGCCCGGCAAGTCACACCAACCGGGAATTCAAGGCTCGGTTCGGAGGGTGTGGGCTGTATCGATTCCGCGGTTGAACGCCGTTCCGATGATGCCGATGATGCGGCCTGTGCGGCCGCGATCCTGATCGCCGGCGATCGAATGCCCCGTCGGCGGAGGCCCGATCAGATGCTCAATCGGCGACCACGGGGCCGGGTGGCAGGTTCTGCTTCCACCAACGAAGCATCGAGCGGCGGAGGTGAAGACTGGTCCCGGCGCCTTCATGGATTCCATGGCTCCGGTTCGGATAGGCGAGCTGATCGAACTGCTTGCCCTGCTTCACGAGCTCGTTCACCAGAGCTTCGAAGTTCTGATAGTGACAGTTGTCATCACCGGTCCCGTAGACCAGTAGAACCGGATCTTCCAGCCCCGAAGCATGGTGGATCGGCGAGCCCGCTCGATAGCCTTCCGGGTTCGCCTGCGGCGTGTTCATGAACCGTTCCTGATAGATCGTGTCGTAGTACCGCTGGTCGGCCACGAACGCGACCGCGATTCCCGCCGAGTAGATCTCCGGATACCGAAACAGCGCATTCAACGTCATCGATCCACCACCTGACCAACCCCAGATGCCGACTCGCTCGGCNTCGATCCACGGATTCGCTTCGATCAGGCCGAGCACCGCTTCCGCCTGATCGGCCGAGGCCAGAACTCCGATCTCGCCATAGACGCTCTTGCGCCACGCCCGTCCCTTGGGCGCTGGTGTCCCGCGATTGTCGATGCTCGCGACGACGTACCCCTCCTGGGCGAGCAGGCGATGCCACAACTGACTTGCAGAACCCCATCGATCATTGACGGTGGTCCCGGCGGGCTCCCCATAGACATGCATCAACAACGGCCACTTCCCGACTTCGGCGTCGAAGTCCGGCGGGTACATCATCCAACCGTCGACCACGGCGCCATCCGCCAGTTCCAGTTGAAAGAACTCCTCTCGGACGGTCGGAAGTTCCGCGACCTTCTCGGCCAATGCTTCGTTGCGAACCGTTGGGAATCGGCTGACCGGTTCGTGCGTCGGGAGCCGGACCAACTCCACCTGCGGAACCTGCGATCTCGACGACCAGCGATGAATGGCGAATCGCCCGTCATCCGAGATCTGGTAATCGTGCGAACCAGGCTGGTCTTCCGGCGTGACTCGAACCGGCTCACCGCCGGAGAGTGACTGGCGATGAAGAAACCGCTGGGTCGCGTTCTCCGGGGAGGCCAGGAACCACANCGCGTCGTTCTCCGGATCGATCTTCAACACCGAGATGACGTCCTGCGATCGGGTGGTCAGGCATCGTGGCTNGGCGCCGTCTCGATCGATGATCCAGACCTGCCGCCACCCGCCTCGCTCGCTGACCCAGGTGAACGCTCGCCCATCGTCATCAAGCCAGACGACGTCGTCGCAGACGTCCGCCCAGGCCGGATCATGATCGCGAAACACCGTCGACACCGTCGAGTCCGAAGGATCCACCTCCAGCACGCTCACCGTGTCCTGCCGCCGATTCACCTGCTGGATCAGAAGATCTCCGTCGGGCGTCCATTCCATTCTGGCCACGTAGTCGTCGCGAAGATCTCCCGGCAGGTCCAACCAACGCGCCGGCATGCTCCCGGTGATGACCTCGGAACCGGCCGACTCGCGGCGCAGATCGATCACCCCGACGCGACATTTCGGATTGGTGGTGCCGGCCTTGGGATAGTGGATCCACTTCAATTCGGGATAGAGCCCCGAAGTCAGATCGACCAGCGGAAATCGCGCGACGCCTTCGTCGTCGATCTGCCAGAAAGCGATCCGCTCACCATCCGGGCTCCAGCGAAACCCATCTCGCAGCGACCACTCCTCTTCGTACACCCAGTCGAACGTGCCATTGATCAACGTCGCCGATCCATCCGTGGTCAAGGCCATGGGCTCGCCGTCCGGCAGGTTCTGGACATAGAGATCACTCTGATGAACGAACGCGATCGATTTTCCATCGGGGGAGAACTTCGCGAACTGCAGCCACGTGCTTTCGAGATCGCCGCCCATCTTCCGCAGGCTTCCCGCCGCGAGATCGAGCACCCAGTAATCACCCCGACTGTGGCGACGCCAGACCCGGCGGGTGTTCGTGAAGATGAGCAACTTGCCGCCGTCCGCCGACCATTGGTAGTCGGCGACCGACAATGCCCGTGTGGCCCCCTCGGGCGTGAGGCCCGCCGCCGACACCAGAACCGAACGGTCACCGGTCTCCGGCTCGTACCTCGCCAGAATCGGCCGGCCCTCGGCATCACGCTCGAGCGCCGTGTAACCACCATCCTCAAGCCAGCGAACGGGGCCGAAACCTCTGGCCGAGAATTCGCCGGACGCGTAGATCCGATCGATGGTGAGCGGATCGTCACCCGCGGGAACGGCCGCCCCCGCCCGCAGGGCGGGAAGCATCATCATCAGAACGATCCCAAGAGCCAGAGCCCGCACCCGATGTCGAAAAGAGGAATTCTTCATGCCCACCAGCGTACTGACTGATGGCCGCCTTGCCGCCGGAAGCGGCATCGGACTCATTCCTCGACGAGTTCGGCGTCGATCACTTCTCGCTCCGGCTCGGGCGCCGGCCGTCGGTCGAACAGGTACTGCTCGCCGCTGCTGGAGATCAGGATGGTGTCTCCGTCCTCGAACTGCCCGGACAGAATACGGGTCGCGATCGGATTCTCGATCCGCTGTTGAATCACACGCTTCAGCGGCCGCGCTCCGAACTGCGGGTCGTACCCCTCGGCGGCCAGGGCCTTCAGCGCCTCGTCCGTGATCTCCAGATGGAGATTCCGATCTGCAAGACGATCGCGGACCAGATCGATCTGAATGCCCACGATTCCCTCGAGCTGGTCTCGACGCAGCTGGTGGAAGATCACGGTGTCGTCGATCCGATTGATCAACTCCGGCCGGAGATGCTGCTTCAAGGCATCCTTGACATGCGCCTCGATCTCCTCGTGAACCGCACCGGTCTCGGACATCTCGAGAATCTTGTGACTACCGATGTTGCTGGTCATCACCACGATGGTGTTCGAGAAATCGACCGTCCGCCCCTGCCCGTCGGTCAGGCGACCGTCGTCGAGCACCTGCAGAAGCACGTTGCTCACATCCGGATGGGCCTTCTCCATCTCGTCGAAGAGCACGACCGAATAGGGGCGACGGCGAACGGCTTCCGTCAATCGCCCGCCTTCCTCGTACCCGACGTATCCCGGAGGCGCTCCGATCAATCTCGCGACCGCGTGCTGCTCCATGTACTCACTCATGTCGATCCGGATCATCGCATCCTCGGTATCGAAGAGGAACGACGCGAGCGCCTTGCAGAGTTCGGTCTTTCCGACCCCGGTGGGACCGAGGAAGAGGAAGGAACCGATCGGACGACTTGCTTCACCGAGTCCGGCGCGACTCCGCCGGACCGCTTCGCTGACCGCTCGAACCGCCTGATCCTGGCCGACCACTCGATCTTCGAGCACCGATTCCATTCGGAGAAGCTTCTCCCGCTCCCCTTCGACGAGACGATCGACCGGAATTCCGGTCCAGCGGGCGATGACCGCGGCGATCTGCTCACTGTCCACTTCTTCCTTCACCAGCGAATCACCCGAGGCCTGCCGTTCATGCAACGCGTCCTCCGCGGCAAGAAGNTGTTCGCCGAGATGGCGAAGCTCGCCGTACTGNATTCGACTCGCCGCTTCGAAATCGCCGAGCCGTTTCGCCTGCTCGAGCTCCGTGTGCTTCCGGTCGATCTCCGCCTTCACCTGCTTGATCAGGTCGAGATCGCCTTTCTCGATTTCCCACTTGGCGGTCAGACCCTGATTTCGTTCCTCCAATGACGCGAGCTCCTCGACGATGACCTCGAGCCGCTTCCGCGCATCCTGATCCTTGGCGCTCTCCAGTTTCAACGCTTCTCGCTCGATCTCCAACTGCATGATGCGGCGCCGAAGTTCATCGAGTTCGGTCGGCATCGAGTCGTTCTCGATCCGAAGCTTGGAGCTGGCCTCGTCAAGCAGATCGATCGCCTTGTCGGGAAGGAATCGGTCGCTGATGTACCGATCACTCAAGCGAGCGGCATTGACCAGGGCGCCATCCTGGATTCGAATCCCATGATGCGCTTCGTAACGAGGCTTCAGGCCGCGGAGAATCGCGATCGTGTCTTCGACGCTCGGCTCGCCGACGAGAACCGGCTGGAACCGCCGCGCGAACGCAGCGTCCTTTTCGATGTGCTTTCGGTACTCGTCAAGCGTGGTCGCGCCGATGCACCGGAGTTCGCCCCGGGCGAGGGCCGGCTTCAGGAGATTGCCCGCACTCACGGCCCCGTCCGCCTGGCCTGCGCCGACGATCGTGTGAAGTTCATCGATGAAGAGAATGATCGAGCCTTCGGCCGCCGCGACCTCTCGAAGGACCGCCTTCAGGCGTTCCTCGAATTCACCACGGAACTTCGCCCCCGCCAGCAGCTGGCCNACGTCGAGGGCCATGATCCGCGCATTCCGCATCCCTTCCGGACAGTCATGGTCGACGATCCGAATGGCCAGCCCTTCCGCGATGGCGGTCTTTCCAACCCCCGGCTCCCCGATCAGCACCGGATTGTTCTTCGTCCGGCGCGACAGCACCTGCATGCATCGCCGGATCTCTTCGTCGCGGCCGATGACCGGATCGATCTTCCCGGCCGCCGCCCGTTCGTTGAGATCGATGGCGTACTTCTTGAGGGCTTCGAAGTTGCTCTCGGCATCCGCGTCGTTGACCTGAGTCACACCGGACGCCTTTCGAATCGCATCGATCGCGGCGTCGATGTTCTGGCGCTGGGCTCCACAACTCGAGAGCACTTCGCGGGCGGCGCTCGGAACCTCCATCAGCGCCAGCAGGAGATGTTCGGTGGACACGTACGCGTCCTTCCGATCCTTCGCTTCCCGCTCCGCACGTTGCAGGACCTCCATGGTCGCGTTCGCGGTTCTGGGCTGGGTGCCACTCGCCTGCGGCTGACGGGCGAGCTCCGCCTCCGCGACATCGCGGACGCGTTCCGGCTGAAGGCCGGCTTTGGCAAGTATTGAAGACGCGACCCCGTTCCGATCCTCGAGCATCGAGGCCAGAAGGTGGAGCGGCGTGAGTTCGGCGTGACTTCGCCCGGTCGAAAGCGACTGGGCATTCGAAAGAACCTCTTGAGCGAGGGTTGTGAATCGATCCATCTGCATGTCGTTGACTCCATTCTCGGCGTCGCGATTCAGGATCGCGGGATGCCGTAGCGGTCTTCAGAGTCGCAAGTCCCGTGCCGTTCTCATGATCCCGACGGACGCCGCTTTCCGGGCTTCAGAGCCGGTTCCTGNGCGAAAAAACGGGCCCGTCCTGCCGAAGGGGCAGCCCGATCCCGCCCGCCCGTCAACTCGACGCAGGAACGGANTCCACGGGAAAACCCCGGGGCAGCACCTCGGGTCGATCATTGAACCAGCTCACCAGCCAGCGAAATGCATCCACCAGCCGCGGCCCGGGGCGATTGAACATCGCATTGCCGTCGACCATGACCACGGCGTTGGGATCACCGCCGGCCACCGCCGGCAGTGCATTCCACCAGTCCGCGGCCTGCAACGCTGGAAGATCGCGACGAATCGCGGCCAGGTCATACCCACACGGACAGATGATGATCCGCTCGGGTTGCGCCGCCACGATGTCCTCCGGCGTCACTTGCCGGCTCTTGGACCCCACGGTGTTGAGGGAATGGGTTCCGCCCGCCTCTTCGATGAGCCCCGGCGTCCAGTGGCCGCCGACGAACGGCGGATCCGTCCATTCGAGAAAGAGGGTTTCGGGACCGGGGATGTACTGGTTCACGAAGTCGACCGCCGACCAGTAGCCGTCTCGCGCCCGAACCACTGCGACCTCCGACTCCTGTTCCAGACCCACCGCGGATCCAACCTTCAGAAAATCGTCGAAGACGTCCATCAACGTCTTCGGATCAAGGCTCACGATCGCCGGCGGATCGTCCATTCCGGCGGCGATCGCTCGAACCGTCGCAAGATCGATCGAGCAGACATCGCAGAGATCCTGAGTGAGAATGACATCGGGCTTCAGTGAGCGGAGCAGGTCTGCGTCGAGGTGATACAGGCTGGCCGACGCCGAAACCTCGCCGTCCCCTCCGTTCAGCGCCGCCCGGACCTCGGCATCGATCTCGGCGCTCGAAGTCGCCGTGGTGCGGGCCGCGGTGAGTATCGGCCGGTCGGCGATCGACCCGGGGAAGTCGCATTCATGGCTGCGACCGACGAGCAACGACTCCCCGCCGATGGAGCAGAGGACTTCGGTCGCGGAGGGAAGCAGGCTGATCACTCGGGGAGGCATCGGTGCATGGTACGAGCCGAGAACCGGAACACCCGCGGTTCTTCGGAAAAAGACTCGGCGACGAAGACGGGGTCGCCCGGAGAATCGCCACGACCTCCTGCCCCGTTCACGAGTTCATGGCGGAGTCAGGCCTCGGCTGACGTGGAATCCAGCCCCGTCCCGAGTTCGACGGCGTACCGCAGTCGCAATGGCGACTCCTTCGTGATCGTCATGGCCCCCGAAGCTCCACCACCTTCGAAGGCGCGACGACCGAACGGATTCGCCGCGAGCAGACCGTACTTCCGGGCATGCCACCAGGTTGGATGGCGGAGATTGCCATCCGCCTCGGTCACCCGAACCCGGACCAGACGTCCGTCGATCGGCCCCTCGGCGACGATCGACTTCGACCGCCGCCCCCAGCAATCTCCATCGAGGAGGCCCTCGGCATTTTCGAGCCGCCCGAGGGCCTGCGGCCCATCGACTCGAAGCGTCGGCGCCAACCTCAGGGCGAATGTTCCTTCCTTCGTATCGCCGAGAACCATCGTCTCGGCGACCGGCGTCAATTCGATGTCCACATCGATTCTTCTCTTCAAGGGCGTCGCGGCGAATCGCATGGTCCTCGATTCCACCGCGACCCGACGATCACCGGCCATCCAGTCGGCGCCGAACCGGAGACTGTCCCCCTCGGCCACGACATTTCGAACCACCACCCGACAGTTCTCGTCATGCCAGAAGTCGTGGCCATCCACGTCACCGTGAGCGAACCAGAGGCCGCGGTGATGCGGGTGATCGTTCGATTCACCAGCCCGACGCTCGAACGGAAACGCCCTGACCGTGAGCCTCCCACCGGGAGCGTTCAGCGGGAAGACCGTGGGTGTCCGGTCTCCACTCCCCAAACGCACCGTCCCGAAGAGTTCACCACCCGCCCGAACGTCGAATTGACGAGGCGCTCGTCGACGGGGCGCGATCACCACCGGCAGTGGTTCATCACTCACCACGACCGAAGCCCGCCGGGACATCTCGTCCATCACCGCGCGTTGGTTCGCCAACGCCGACACCCGATGCCGGGGCGGCGAAGAGTGCGCCTCGAGCAGGACCATTCCCGCATAGCGGTCGCGCACGAGCATCTCGATCAGATCGACGTATGGATACCGTTCGTCACCGAGCTCCCTGACGTGAAGCGTTCCGCCAAAGTACGGGCGGAGCCGCTCGTAGCTTCGCTGCAATCCGTCACCTCGCAGATCGCGGGCGTTCGAGTTCCAGCAGACCCGCACCGCGGGATGGTCCGCGATCTCGACGATTCGCTGGATGTGCCTGGGATCCGAACACTGCCCATGAACCTCCAACCGGAGTTCCTGTCCGAGATCCGCGGCCACCGGAGCGAGCTCCGAAAGACTCTGACCGATCTGCCGGATCGTCGTCGCCTGGTCGACGCCCTTGTGAAAGGAGTCCGGCTTGACCTTGACCCCCGACCCGCCGACCGATGCAGAGAGTTCGAGAAACGCGATCGTGGACCGCTTCGCCGCGGCGAGCCGATCCGGGTCAGGCGAATCAAAGCGTTCATCACTTCCGATTCCGACGATCGCCACCGGCGAATCGGCGAATCGTTTCCGGATCTCCCGCCGCTCTTCGGCACCCAGGTCACGCTCGACGCCGTGCCGATGAGTGGTTCGCAGTTCGAGCCCCTCGAGCCCGCTGGCTTCGCAGGCGACGAGGAGTTCCGGGAGCGAAAGATCTCTTCCCCAGAGATAGGTGACCATCCCGAAGGACAACGGTCGTGGCGATTCCGTGGTCGCGCCCGTGGCAGCCCGCGCCACCGCGGCGATCCCCGCTGGTCCCGCGACGAGCATGGCCGCGGACGTCGCCAGAAACTCGCGTCGATTCCGTTCCGAAATGTTCGGCATGCGTGACTCCACCGTCGTCGCATCGTGGCGAGCGACGTCAGAAGGAATAGGGCTCGCGGCAGTTCCGGACGAGCATCGCGGTCGCTTCAGGGTCTCCGATGATCGTGTCTCCGGAAGCCTGGACTCGAAGCGGCCGGCCCAGCACCACCGGCGTGGCGGACAAGTCGACGGCGTTGGCGGTCAGGTGAGAACGCATTCGGTTCCATGCATCCGTCGCGATCGGGTCGTCGGCCCAGGCCACGTCGATCTCCGATGGCGTCGCGGCGTCACCGAGCTGGTGGGAGAGAATTCCCAGATGGCAGAAGGCCGACGAGAGATGCCCCTCGACGATCGGCGCCGTCAGGATGGCCTCATCGTCGGCCCGCACCGCTTCGACGAAGTTCGCGAAGTGATCGCCGCCCCCCTTCCATTCCTGCTGTTTCTTTCCATCTCCATCGATGAAATCCGCCCAGGAGTACGAGTTGGAGATTCGAACCATTCCGTTCTCACCATGAACGATGTTGCCGATGGACTGACCCTCGTAGCGGTCCATCTCCCACTTGCCTGACTGCGACGCCTTGTCCTTGGGCAGACCGCGGACTTCGAAGACCAGAGGCGCTTCGCCGCAGTCGAAGATCGCCACCTGCGTGTTCGGCGAGTCACCGGCATCCTGGTAACCGAGACGCCCACCGACCGACGCCACCGCATTCGGCATCGCACCTTGATCCAACGCCCACCGGGCGATGTCCATCTGATGAATGCCCTGGTTTCCAAGGTCACCGTTGCCGGTCGCGAGATTCCAGTGCCAGTCGTAGTGGAGCTGCCGTCGATCCAGCGGCTGATAGGCCACCGGCCCGAGCCAACGGTCGTAATCGATCGACGATGGAACGAACTTCGGCCCGGTGTCCGCCCCGATCGATCGACGCGGCTTGTAGCAAAGTCCACGGGAACAATGCACTTTCCCGAGACCGCCGGAGTGCACGAAGTCGATCGCGGACCGAACACTCGATGCCGATCGCCCCTGAGTGCCGCTGGCGCAGATGCGACCATTCCGCTTCGCGGCGTCGACGATCCGCTGCCCTTCCTCGACCACGTGGGAGACGGGCTTTTCGCAATAGACGTGCTTGCCGGCATCGAGCGCCCAGCATGCCAGCATCGAATGCGTGTGATTCGGCGTGGCGATGGAGATCACGTCGATGTCGTCGCGGTCGAGCAGCGTGCGAACATCGCCGGTGGTTTCGACTTCGAACGCCGGGCGGTTCTTCCCGCCGGCGGCGCATTCCGCCGCTCGCCTGTCCAGAACATCCGAATCGACGTCGCAGAGCGCGACCACACGAACCCCCGGCAACCGGGCGAACCCCATGGTGTGGTTCCAACCTCGACCGCGAAGCCCGACCACCGCGACTCGAAGATCGTCCGAAGACCCCGAAGGCGGAGTCGCCTTGGACTCCGGTTCCGGCGGCGCGCTCTGTGCGGCGGCGGGGCTTTGGGATGGAAGGATCGCCCCGGCGGCTCCCACCGCGGTGGCGGCGATGAACTCGCGACGGCTCGGTATGGAAGGCTTCTTCATTCCTCGACGGTACCGAAACGAGGCCGGCCCGCAAGGGCCGATTCACGAATCATGCCGAATACCCGTCAACCTTCAACGTGGAGGGATCAGAGAGGATTCTCGGGCGGCTTGGAACCCGCCGGCAAATCGTCTCCCCGCACGCCGAAGATGCGCTCGCGGGCGAATTCGACCACGATGTAGATCACGGGAACCACCAGCAGACTGAGGAAGGTCGACGCGATCATGCCGCCGAAGACCGTCGTGCCGATCGAATGCCTCGCATTCGCGCCCGGTCCGGTCGCGACCACCAGCGGAACGACGCCGAGAATGAAGGCGAACGCGGTCATGAGAATGGGCCGAAGCCGGAGGCGAACCGCTTCCATGGCCGCTTCCACGATTCCCCATCCGTCTTCGCGCAATGTCTTGGCGAATTCCACGATCAGAATCGCGTTCTTCGCTGCCAGACCCACGAGCATCAACAAGCCTATCTGACCGTAGACGTCCAACGGAAGCTCGCGAATGTCCAAGGCGATCAGCGCGCCGAGCACCGCGAGCGGAACCGACAGGAGAATGACGAAGGGCATCGCCCAGCTCTCATAGAGGGCGGCCAGCACGAGGAAGATCGTGATCAGCGAAAGACCGAAGATCATCGGCGCGATGCTCCCGACCTTCTCCTGCTGATAGACCGTACCCGTCCATTGGTAGCCCCAGCCGTTGGGCGCGAGAACCTCGTCGGCGGCCTTCATCATCGCGATCACCGCTTCACCACCGGACTTGCCCTTCGCCGGCCCGCCGATGACCTGGGCCGACTCGAAGAGGTTGTAGTGGGCGATGTTCATGGGCCCGGCATCCTGCTCGAGCTTCACGAACTGCGAAAGCGGGATCTGATCACCCTGCTTGTTGGCGACCCGCAGTTCCAGGATGTCCTCGAAGGTCATCCGATCCGCGCCCTCGGCCTGCAGGTTCACCTGATAGACCTGATTGAATTTGTTCCAGTTGTTGACGTAGTAGCCGCCGAGATGGACCTGAAGCGTCTGGAACACGTCAGAGATCTCGAGGCCCAGCCGCGTGGCTTCCACACGGTCGATGTCGAGATTGACCTGCGGAACATCGGTCTTGAAGTCACAGAGGAGCTTCCCGATTTCCGGCATCGCTTCCGCCTTCTCGACGAACTCCAAGGTCGCCGCGAGCAACGCATCGGATCCCTGACCGAGTTGGTCGAGGATCTCGAACTGGAATCCACCCGTCGAACCAAGCCCGGGGATCGCCGGCGGGTTGATCGGGATGCAGGTCGCGCCGTCGACGGCAAGCAGGTCCTTGAACGACTTCTGGATGATTCCGGGGACCTGTTCGTCCACCACGGTTCGCTCGGCGAAAGGATCGAGGATCGCGAAGACCACACCAGTCGCCGAATCCGCGTAGGCGTCCAGGAAGTTGTAGCCCGAGACCGTGTTCACGTACTGAACACCCGGGGTGTCCAGCAGGATGTCGGCCGCACTGGCACAGGCTTCTTCCGTTCTCTCGAGCGATGAACCGCTCGGAAGCGCCACGAAGACGAAGAACCAGCCCTGGTCTTCTTCGGGCACGAAGCCGGTCGGCGTCTCCTTGAACCGATTGAAAGTGAACAGGATCAGCACTGCGAATGCAATGAGCACCGCCCACCACAGCTTCCGACCCAGCATGCCGACGAAACGGCTGAACCCACCGGAGACCGAATCAAAGGCGTCGTTGAAGATCCGGAACGGCTTGGCTCGATCTTCTCGCGAAGTGTGGCGAAGCAGCACGCCCGACAGCGCCGGGCTGAGACTCAACGAGTTGAACGCGGAGATCGCGACGGAGAATGCGATGGTCAACGCGAACTGGTTGTAGAGCTGGCCGGCGATGCCGGGCATGAACGCGGTCGGCACGAAGACCGCGAGCAGCACCGCCGTGGTCGCGACGATCGGCGGCGTGACTTCCTTCATCGCGGCGATCGCCGCATCTCGACGACTCAGCCCCGCCTCCAACTGTCTTTCCACGTTCTCCACCACGACGATCGCGTCATCCACCACCAATCCAACCGCCAGGACCAGGCCGAGCAACGTGAGCGTGTTGATGGAGAAGCCGAAGGCGGCGAGAACGGCGAACGTCGCCACGAGTGAGACCGGAATCGCGATGATCGGAATGATCGTCGTTCGCCAGCTCTGGAGGAACACGAAGACGACGATGACCACCAACCCGATCGCTTCGAGCAGCGTCACGACGAGGTCCGACATGCTGTCCTTGACGAAGTCGGTGCTGTCGTAGGTGATGAGCGCCTTGACGCCGTCGGGGAACCTTCCCTTCTTCTCCATCTCCGCGATCAGTTCCTGGATCTGGTTGCTGAGCTGGATCGCGTTCGCGCCGGATCGCTGGAAGATTCCCAGAAGCGCCGTCGGGTTGTTCTGATAGGTCGTCGATGAGGCATACGACTCGGCGCCGAGTTCCACCCGGCCGATGTCCTTGATCTGGACGACTCCGCCGTCGCGAACCGCGACCACGATGTCATTGAAGTCCTCGGCGTTCTTCAACTGGCCCAGAGTGGTCAACTGATAGGTGAAAGCCATCGATTCCGGCATCGGCGGCGCGCCGACCTGCCCCGCCGCGACGTCGACGTTCTGGGCCTTGACGGCGTTGACCACGTCGTTCGGGGTCACCCCGATCGAGGCCATCTTGTCCGGATCGAGCCAGATGCGGATCGAGTACTCGAGCAGGCCGAAGTTGGTCACCTGCCCCGCGCCGGGAAGGCGATTGAGCGCATCGACCATGTTGATCTGCGCCCAGTTCCCGAGAAAGGCACTGTCGTAGTTGCCGGTGGTGTCGTGGAGGGTGAGCAGACAGGTGATGTCCGTCTCGGCCTTGTTGATCGACACGCCCGACCGCTGGGTGACTTCGGGCAACTGCCCGATGGCGGTCTGCACCTTGTTCTGAATGTCGACCGCGGCGATGTCGACGTCGTACCCGACTTCGAAGGTCACCGTGATGGCGCTCGCGCCGTTGGACGTCGAGTTGCTGGAGATGTAGATCATCCCCTCGACGCCGTTGATCTGCTGCTCGAGCGGCGTGGTGATCACCCGCGCCACCACCTCCGCGCTGGAGCCGGGATATCCGGCGGTGACCTGGACCGTCGGCGGAACGATCGGTGGGAACAACGAGATTGGAAGCGTGAAGATCGAGACCAGACCGACCACGACCATGAGGATCGCGATCGAACTGGCGAAGATCGGGCGGGCGATGAAGAAACGAGTCACGCGTCACTCCGAGTCTGGATGAACCGATGCTGATTCACTTGGTGCCGTTCTCATGGCCGGTCGCGGCCGACGGCTCGACGCCGTGCTTCGCGGTATGGGTCTGGGCGGGATGGCGGCCACCCTTGGTCTGGTTCGACTTGGCCGACTTCTTCTCGGCGACTTCCTTCCGCCAGGCGTCCAGCGACAAGGTCTTGGACCGAACCGCGACGTCGGTCTTCAGACTGTAGGGATTGCCCTCGACGACCACTGGAATCCCGGGCTCGAGACCCGTGACCACCCGGAGCTCCTTCCACTGGGGACCGAGCGTGACGTTCGCTCGGACGAGTTTTTCGTCCTTGACCGTCCAGACGTAGGCCTGCTGAGGCTCGCTCTGGATCGCTTCCACCGGAACGACGACCTGGTCCTTCATGGTTCCGAGGTCGACCTCGACTTCCGCGAACAACCCCGGGACCAGTTTCAGATCGGTGTTCGGGAACGATGCCCGGGCGATGAAGGTCGAACTGTCGACCGCCGCTTCGTTGTCGACGAGGTCGACGTCGCCTTCGAAGGTCATGGTGGTCCGGATCCCCTCAACCGTGACCTTGACGCCGACCTTGGTCGATGGCCAGGCGGCGAGATAGTCGGGAAGTTCGGTGCCCGCGGGCTGGAAGACCACCCGCATCGGATCCAGATCGACCAGCACTGCGAGGTTCTGGTTGATTGCGGGGCCGACGAGATTGCCGACGTCGACGAGCCGCCGACCGATCCGTCCCGCGAACGGAGCCGTCACCTCGGTGTATCCGAGATTGATCCGCGCATTGATGAGTTCGGCTTCCGTGACCTGCATTTGAGCGGCCGCCGACGCGAGATTCGACCGGTATTGATCGAAGTCCTGGGCCGAAATCGCACCCGATGACACCAACGGCTCGTTCCGGGTGAATTCGCTTCGGGCGAAGTCGAATGCGGCCTCCGCCGCACGCAACTGCCCCTGAGCCTCGAGCACGTTCGCTTCGTAGGGCGGCTGCTCGATCACGAAGAGCGTCTCGCCCGCGGTGACCGAGGTTCCTTCTTCGAAGAGCCGCTCCATCAGGAAGCCTTCGACTCTGGCTTCGAGCGTGACCTGTTGAATCGCCTCGGTGTTTCCGGGATACCGACGCAGGTCCGGGACGTCCATCTTCTCGGAATCGACCGAGGTGACCGGAACCGCCGGAGCCTTGGGAGCGGCCTGAGCAGTTCGGCGACCACAACCATTCGCCAACATCGCCGCGGAGAGCCCGGCGGCGACCACGCCTCCAAGGGTGATTCTTTCGAGTCTCATCATCTTCATCCTGCATCCTCCGCTGTTCCGGCTGCCGCCGTGACGTCCAGCGTGTTTTCCTCGATGTTCCAAGATCCGCCCAGCGCCTTGTAGAGACCGACCGCGTTTGAGGCGACCTGGCCGTTCACCACCGCAAGCTCCTGCTGCACCGCAAGCAGTTCCCGCTCCAGATTCAGAAGGGATTCGAGATCCGAGACGCCGCGGGCCAGGCGGTCCGTGGCCAGAGTCGCGGCTCGGTCGTACGACGCTTCGGCCTTGGACAGTCTCGTCTGCTCTCGAATGCTCGATCCATACGCGACCAGCGCCGTCTCCACGTCCGCGATCGCGTTGAGAACCGTCGATTCGTAGGAAAGCAACGCCTGATACGCCTGCTCGTTTCGAACATCCACGACCGAACGAAGGCGTCCCGCGGTGAAGATCGGCCAGTTGATCTGAATCCCGAGCAACCCGCCGAGATTCCCGGGACTGACCAGTTGATCGAACTCGGTGCTGCTGTATCCGCCCTGTCCGGTCAGACGCAGCGAGGGGTACAACGACGCTTCGGCGACGCCGATGTTCGCGGCGGCCGCTCCCAACGTGCGTTCCGCGGCTCGAATGTCAGGACGCCGTCGAATCACGTCCGCGGGAATTCCGACCGCGATGGTGTCCGGCGGCAGTGGAACCCCGAACTCCTCCGCAGTCGCGGCGAAACGGGCCAGCAGCGGACCTGCCGGCTCGGCCAGCAGGACCGAGAGGCGGTTGACCGCGGCCGCCAGTTCGTACTGCAACGACGGAAGCTTGGCTTCCGCGGTCTGCAGCTGCGCTTCGGCCTGCAGCACGGAGAAGTCGGTCACCACACCTTGTCGATACTGCTTCTTCGCCAGCGAGAGGGTCTCGCTCTGCGCTTCGATGATGCTCCGCAGGGCTTTGATCTGTCCCTGGAGCGATCTTCCTTCCATGTAACTCCGCGCGACCTCGGCACGGACCGTGATGAGCAGATCGCGGGAATTCTCGATCTCGGCCAGCACATCGAACTCCGCGGCCTGCATCGATCGACGAACCTTTCCCCACACGTCGATCTCCCATCCGAAGTCGAGGTCGGCGCTATAGAGGTTGGTCCGTTCGGCTCCGAAGGCCGGGTTGCTGAGCTGGTTGCCCGCGGTGAATTCCGCCTCTCCTCCAGCCGTGATCTGAGGATAGAGGTCGGCGGCGGCGATGCCGTAGCGCGATCTCGCCTCCCGGATCCGACTGGCGGCGGTTCGAAGATCAAGGTTCTTCCGCTCCGCGACCGCGATCAACTCGACCAGCATCGGATCGTCAAAGCGCTTCCACCAGGCGCCAGGATCGACTCGTTCGCGAGAGACGCCCTCCACCAGTTCTTCGTGCCACGAGTCCGGATTGACCGAAGTCGGCGGCGTCGGATCCGGCCCGACCATGCAACCGGTCGATCCGAGGACCAGACACGCGATCGCGCCGGGAAGGGCTGAGACCTGAAACAAGCCGATTCCGGCCCGGCGCCTCGGTCTTCGGGATGCGGTTCTTCGAACTGGAGCCTTCATGGAAGGCACGGTACTCGGCCCACCGCAACCTTGGAACCGACCGACGCCAAATCCCGACAATCGAGCAGATCGGCCGTGAAGCCGCATGGCGTGGCATCGGTACCATTGTGGAGGCCCAAAATCCCCCGGAGCGACCTGTGGACATCCGAAGCATGACATATCCGAGCCTGCGTGAGCTGCCGCCCTCGAACCTCTCCGGGATTCTCGTGGGCGGGGCGGCCGTTCTTCTCGCCGGATGCGGCGAACCAGCCTCCGGCCCGACCGCGACATCAACAACGGCGACCTGGCGATCGGTTGCGGGCGAGGCCCTCGCCGCAGATTCATCCTGCACGGCATGCCACACCGCCGGACCCGACACCATCCGACGCCTCGGCGTCAGCCGGTCTCCGCAACTTCTTGGCGACACGGGCATCGGATCCCGGCTTTCCGCGGACGGTATTCGGCGAAGACTCGGCGCTCATGGCGGCGAACTCGGCCTCCGCATGCCAGATCTCCTCCACGGACTCGAACCCGGGGAAAAAGCCGCCGCGGTCGAGGACCTGGTCAACTTTCTGGTGAGCCAGGGAGGCCCGATCGATCCGATCGCCGGAGCGATGGAAGCCTCCTCCACACAGATCTCCCAAGGCTCCGCGCTCTGGGAGTCGGTCGGTTGCACCGCCTGCCATGGGGTCGACCCCGCGAATGCCATCGGCCTCGAAGATCTGACGACGTCCTGGACCCACGGCAGCCTGACGACCTATCTGGCCGACCCGCTGGCAGTGCATCCCGGCGGACGAATGCCGTCGCTCAACCTGACCAACGACGAAGCGTCGTCTCTCGCGGCCTATCTCCTCGCCGGCGACGGCGTACTGACGGTCGCGTCCCGTCCGGGGTTGCAACTCCACTACTTCGACGGCGACTTCGACGGGATGGGCCCCATCGAGGAGATCGGTGGCACCATCGACCCGATCCGAGTCCCGATACCCGGCGTCGGCCCTCACGTCGGCGAGGACACCTTCGGTCTTCGCCTCTCGGGCGAGATCGAGATTCCGACGACCGGCGTCTGGAACTTCTATCTCACTTCAGATGACGGCTCCGGACTGAAGATCGACGGAAAAACGATCGTCGACAACAGCGGAATCCACGGCGCCGTCATGAAGCGAGGCTCCGCCACGCTCGACGCCGGAAGGCACGCCATCGACATCGGATTCTTCGAAGCCTCCGGCGGCGAAGCCCTCTCTCTTTCCTGGAGCGGGCCCGGGATCGCTCGACAGCCGATTCCCGCCGAAGCCTTCTTCAGCGACACCACCGTGCTCGCACCCGACTGGGCTCCCTTCGAAATCGACGAAGCGTCGGCCCAGCGAGGGATGATGCGCTTCGCGAAGACCGGGTGCGGCACCTGCCACGTCCCGGAGATGCCGAAACTCGGCGACCTCGCGAACATCGCACCGCTGTCGTCCCTGATCGCGGGCCGCGGCTGTCTCGCAGCAGAAGTCCCGGCAGCCGCTCCGGACTTTGGATTCACCGCGACCGAACGAAGCCTGCTCGACGAGTTGATTTCCAACGTCGCCGCCCTCGAAGAGCCGCTTCCCGCCGATCTCGCCGTGGCGCACACCATGACCCGACTGAACTGCATCGCCTGCCACGCGCGACCGGACGTCGGCGGGCCGACCACCGAAGCCCTCACGCGATTCGCCGCGAATGACGAAGCAGAGCTCGGTGACGAAGGGCGCATCCCGCCTTCTCTCGACGACGTCGGCAACAAGCTCCAACTCAACGCGTTGCGAAACACGCTGGCCAATGGCGAAAAAGTCCGGCCGTACATGAAGGCTCGGATGCCGGTCTTCGGCGCCGAGCAGACCGATGACCTCGTGGTGCACTTCGTCGCCGCCGACGCCATCGCCGCTGATGGACGCGAGCCGGTCTTCGACGAGGCCCGGGTCGCGGCCGGCCACGCGCTCACCGGAGTCGATGGCGTCTCATGCGTCCAATGCCACACCGTCGCCGGACATCCCGCCCTGGGCGTCCCCGCAGTCGATCTCGCCTCGATGCACGCCCGAATTCGTCCCGGCTGGTTCCGCAAGCACCTTCTTGATCCTCAGAAGACCAACCCTGGGACCCGCATGACCGCGTTCTGGGGCAACGGCGGCACCGAACGAATCTTCCCCGAGCACCTCGGCGGCGATCCCACGAAACAAGTCGACGCGATCCGCACCTATCTCTCGCTCGGCGAATCGATGCCGCTCCCTTCGGGCGTGGTACCGGATGCCGGCGAGTACGCACTGGTACCGATCGATGAACCGATCCTCTTCGGAACGTTCATGCGGGACGTGAGCCCGAGAACGATCGCCGTCGGTCTTCCCGAAAACGTTCACTACGCCTGGGATGCGGAGCATGCCCGACTCGCCAAGGCCTGGCGTGGAGGATTCATGGATGCGGAGGGAACCTGGCGAGGGCGCGCCGGTCAACTGGAACGCCCCGAAGGCCGATCGACCCTCCAGATGCCCGCCGGCCCCGCGATCGCCGTTCTCTCGACCCGTGACGAAGCCTGGCCATCTCCGTTCAACCGCGACGCGGCGGGAATCCGGAACGGTGCATGGCGATTCGCAGGAACCACCCGTGACCGCGACCGACGCCCCGCCTTCAACAGCGAACTCGACGGCGTCCGCATCACCGAGACTCCGATACCGCGTCTGGCAGAAGGCGGCACGCGACTCGTTCGGCGATTCACCGTCGGAAGCGACGAAGGAAGAGGCGACCTCTACATGCGAGCCGCGGTGGCCACATCGATCGACCCCGTCGGTGGTGAAGGCCGAGAACGGGTCTGGACCATCAACGGCGAACGCATGATCCGAATCAACGGCGCCGAGTCATTCGTCCGACCGCTGCCCGGCGGCGGCGCAGAACTTCTCGTGAAGGTCCCCCTCAGCATGGTCGGACGCGAGGACGTCGCATTCGAAGGCGTCTTCGACGTCGAAATGTCGTGGTGATGCGGCACGACGACCCTTCCATCGAACACGCACACCCGATCGATCCGAGCCTGGAGCGAAACATGAAACAGCCGAACCCCCACCCGAGTCGCCCGATCCCGACGGCATGCCGCCTGCGAACCCTCGTCTGCGTCACCATGCTCACGTCGGCCGCGGTCGCTGGAGACGAGTCCGACTACTGGCGCTTCATCGACGTGCCGGAACCCGACGGCGTGGTGCACGAAGTCGGCGGCATTCTTCCTCTGGGCGGCGGACGCGTGATGACTTCCACTCGCCGGGGCGACGTCTGGATCATCGAGAACGCCCACGACCCGGCACCTTCCATCGCGGTACTGGCGGGAACTCCGGAAGACGAGGCCACCGCGAACGACCCCCACCGCGTGCGGTTCATCAAATACACCGACGGCCTTCAAGAGCCCCTCGGGCTCGCGGTTCATCCAGTGGACGACGCGAAACGCCGAGCCGCCATCGCGGCGGGCGAATCCTGGAACGGCCCCGTGTACGTCGCACAACGAGGCGAAGTCTCGCGAATGGCCGATGACGACGGCGACTGGCGGGCCGATCGAATCGAAACGATCTGCGACGACTGGGCGATCAGCGGCAACTACCACGAGTACACCTTCGGACCGGTCTTCGAAGCCGACGGCGATCTCTGGCTGACCTTGAATCGACCGTTCGGAAGCGAGCCGTTCGGCAAGAAGGACTGGCGAGGATGGGCGATGCGGATCGACGGCGACGGCGTGATGCACCCAGAAGCCGCGGGATTGCGATCACCATGCGGCGTCGCGATGGGCCCGGACTCGAACATCTACTACACGGACAACCAGGGCGAATGGTGCGGCGCCAGCAAGATGTCAATCATCGAACGCGGCGACTTCCATGGACACCCGTGGGGCGTCGCGAGCACCAAGCGCCCGGAGTCACTCGTCGAGTTTCCGGGCGAGATCCCGGACGGCATTCCGATGCCGGAAGCCGCGAAGCGAATCCCCAACTTCAAACTCCCGGTCGTCTGGTTTCCGTATGACAAGTGCGGAAAGAGCCCCGGGGAAGTTCTCTGGGACACCGAGGGCACGCTCGGGCCGTTCTTCAAGGGCCAGGCGTTCATGGGCGACCAGCATCACGCCGCGGTCTACCGGATCTTCACCGAAGAGGTGAACGGCCACGTCCAGGGCGCCGTTTTCCCGTTCCGAAACGGTTTCGAGTGTGGGATCATCCGCGTGAAACTCGGCGAAGACGGTTCCTTGATCGCCGGAATGACCAACCGGGGATGGGGCTCGAAGGGAAATCGCCCCTACGGCATGCAGCGGCTCGAGTGGACCGGCGAGACACCATTCGAGATCCGGACCATGGAAGCGACGCCCGAAGGATTCCGGCTCACCTTCACGCGACCCGCGGACCCTGCGACCGCAAGCGAACCTTCGAACTACTCGATGAAGAGCTACACCTACCTGCTCCACTCGCCCTATGGAAGCCCGGAGACCGACACCGCTCCGGTGACCGTCAAGCTCGCGCAGGTCTCCGGCGACAACCTGACCGTGAATCTGATCTGCGAGCCTCTTCGTGCCGGATACGTGCACGAACTTCGTCTCGACGGGGTCCGGGACGAGGCTGGCGAACCGCTTCTTCATCCCGATGCGTACTACACGTTGATCGAGATCCCGAAGACCGGCGACTGAACCGCAAGGAGACTCCATGCCGGAAGACGTGAAGTTCATGCAGCGAGCGATCGAGCTCGCCCGCCACAACGCCCTCGAGGCGAAGGCGGGCGGCCCCTTCGGCTGCGTCATCGTCCGAGACGGCGAGATCATCGCCGAGGGTGCGAACCAGGTACTCGCGGACCGGGACCCCACCGCCCACGCGGAGGTCGTCGCGATCCGCGCCGCATCGAAGGCGCTCGGCAGTCACGTCCTCGAAGGATGCACGGTCTACACCACTGGCGAGCCATGCCCCATGTGCTACGCCGCCTGCTGGTGGGCACGCGTGGCTTCCATTCGCTTCGCTTCGAATCACGATGACGCACTGGAGTTCGGCGGGTTCGACGACCGGCACATCAACGACGCGCTGGCCCTTCCCGGAGACGCTCGCCCTCTGCCCTCCACCGAACTCTGCCGAGCCGACATGCTCGAAGTCTGGCGGGCCTACCAGGCGATGCCGGATCGCATTCACTACTGACCGAACCAAACGGACGAACACTCCGTTCTGGAAGCATCACGTCGCCGAGTCGGACGCGGTCGCCGCTTCGAGTTCGGCGACGGTCGGAACCGGTCGTCCCGCGAATCC
Organism: Phycisphaera sp. TMED9; assembly: GCA_002167845.2. Lineage (GTDB taxonomy): Bacteria > Planctomycetota > Phycisphaerae > Phycisphaerales > SM1A02 > UBA12014. The sequence continues at coordinate 98,475 of NHBO02000067.1, forward strand.
GCACAGCACCACGAAGGCCGGGTCGACCGACTTCTTTCGCCCGACCACCAGCAATTCGTGTCCCGCAAACGACGTCAACAATGCTTCGGCCCACGCTTTTCGTTGCCGGCCCGACTTCACCGACCTTCCCCACGCACGCATCATGCCCGCGAACCGCTGGGACGTCCGCTTGATCTTCGTCCGCTCCGGCGCCCCGAGGTACTCGACCGATGCCACCCGGCATTCCTCAAGAAAAACGTCACCGCCCAGATCCTTCCAACATCGGGCCAGCAACCGGGCGTTCTCGCATCCCTGACGATCGAGCTCTTCGAGAAGTCGTTCATTCGCCGCCTTCGTCGCCGGGGATGGAAGCGCCAGAATCCTGGCGTGGGCGAGATCCCGCACCGTTCGCCGATACAGCTCGAATTCCTTGGCCACGTACCGTTCGAACCCCACCTCGAACACATCGAGAAGCTCGACCGCGGTCATGGCGTCCGGCGCGGCGGCGATGATCCCGTCGACCAGAGGCAACGCGAAGGGGTTCGTCTTCATGGCCTCCCGCATCCATCGAACGCACTGACGAGATCGTGACGCCTCGTCGAGGGCATCCCACGCACGACGAAGCACCATCGCGTCGATGAACGCTTCGGAGTCATGATTCACCGCCCATGCGATCGACTGGTGGAACACCATCGGGCGCCGTCCCCCGACATCGTCGTAGTTCCATCCGGCATGCACGGTGGTGACTTCATCGCCCCCCGTGGCGTATTGCCCGCCTCGGCAACGGAAGCGACCGGTCACCGGATCCTGCTCCATGAAGACGATCGCGCAGTGGCCGGGCTGGCCGGCGGTCGATGCTGGAACGCCGCAGATCCGATGGGTCCGGGCCCCGATGTTTCCCATGGTGCCGCAGACACCCCCGTCCTTCCACATCATCTGAATCGACCCGTAGCTGAACGGAAATGGCGATACCCGTCGAGCCGACTGCATGTCGAACTGCTGGGCGATCCCGCCGATGTACTCGCCATAGGTCCGGAACTCGCCTTCATCGCGATACTTGCTCCAGATCTCCTCCCGCTCCCGGAGCGGCTGATCATCGGCGGCCAGCATCATCAGAATCGGCCATGGCGCCTCGAGCGGGAATCGCGGCCAGACTCGATCGGTACCGGAGAAGTCGTGGCGATGATTCCGAATGAACCACGCCATGGATTCACTCGGGGTCGGGGCGGCATCCCGCTCCCGGGGCATGCGCCCCTTCGCGCGGTACGCGTCGTGGAAGAGATCGTGCGCCGCCTTGATCGAGGCACGGACCTTCTTGTCGCGAACCGCGGCGGTCGACTTCCGATGAACCACTCCGTCGCCGCAATCCAGCGAGATCTCGGGATGCCCGTTGTCCGCCATCCAGGCGTTGAATTCACCTTGCAGTTCCGCGGAAGCGATGACATCGGCCCCGACGAGCCCCCGCTCGATCATCTTGCGGATCTTGACCGGCTTTCCACGGGGCTTTGCGATCCCGCGATCGTCGTACTCGAGGGGCGGAAGTTCCTTGACCTCGACTTCCACCTGAATCAGGGGGTGATCTTCGAGGAAGTTGATCACATGATCAAAAGCGTCGAGCTCACGAGCCGCATCCTTCGTGTCCACCGGGATCCGCGGATCTCCCGGGCACTCGAGCACCAGTGGCGAACGTGCGGAGACATCGGGAAGGTCATCGCCGGGCCGCCCGGTGTCGCCGTCGTTCCATCCCGATGCCTTTCGATCGGAGGAGGCATATGAACCGGCCATCGCAAAGGCGAGGGCCAGCTGGGTGTGCTCTTCTCGAACGGCCTGCGTGCCGAGATCGATCTCCAGAGAACGAAGCGCCAGCAGAACGGGAAGTGGATCCTTGCGACAACCGTAGACCGACGCCTTGAGCATTCGATCTCCATCGATCCAGGCGAGAAAGTCGGGTGGCAGTTCGATCCCGCGTTCGCGACACCTCGCGAGCGTCTCCTTCCGGGCGTCGGCGACATGCCTGGCGGCGATTCGATCGAATGCATCGGGCGCGGCGATCGCGGAATCGCCGATCGGCAGCAACATCCCGAATGCCACCACGGAAACGCGAAGCCGTTCGGTGAATCCGAGGCGATACGACATGGAATGCTCCTGGGATGAACTCGGATCCGGGCGACAAGCCGGGGGCCGAACCATCGAGTCGAACCGGATCAAGTCTGCCATAGATCCTCGCCCGGAGCCAGCCTGAAACGGCAGGCCCTTCGGGAATCAGTGCATGGACTCGCGCAGCACCACTCCGGGTGCCCGCTGGAGCATCCCGAGCAAGCCGCGGACGGCCGCACCCCGACCCCGGCCGATCTCGGCCAGAGACTCCCGGAACGCGTCGATCATCCAGTCGACGTCTTCGTTCGAGATCACCAGCGGGGGAACGACCTTGATGACGCCGCTCCCTTTGCTCGTCGACTGGGTGAGCAGGCGATGTTCGGTCAACAGACGCATCACCAGAGCCTGCGCCACCAGGGTCGGCGTTCGCCTCGAAAGCCCGGGCAGATCGATGGAGAGCGCCGAAGGATCGATCTCGACGCCGATCATCAATCCCCTGCCGCGCACCTCACGGATGCCGGGGACTTCTTCGGCCACTCGCCGAAGTCCGCCGATCAGGGCCTCGCCACACTGCGTCGCGCGTTCGATGAGGCCTTCCTCGCGAAGGACGTGCAGGACCGCCAGACCATTGGTCATCGCCAGAGGATTCTCGCGGAACGTCGAACTGTGAACCACGGAGCGTTCCACCGAGTCGAACACCTCATCGAAGATCGCGGCCCTGCCGAGGACCGCCCCGACCGGAACCGTTCCCGCAGAGAGCCCCTTGGAGAGACAGACGATGTCGGCTTCGACACCGTCCACGACGCTGGCGAGCGCCGCCCCCGCCCTGCCCAGGCCGGTCTGCACCTCGTCGGCGACCAGGAGCGTTCCGGTGTCGCGACAGATCTCCGCCACCTGCTTGAGCACACCGGCCGGGTGCGGGATCACGCCCTTGCCCTGAATCGGTTCGAAGAAGAACGCCGCCACGGACTCGTCACTCAATGCGCGACGAAGATGGTCGAGATCTCCGAAGGGAACCTCCCGGCATCCCGGGATCAAGGGCTCGAATCCACGTCGCAGCCAGTCCGCACCGTTGATCGACAATGCGCCGAGCGTCAGTCCGTGAAAAGCATTCGACCAATACGCGAATCCGGGACGTCCGGTGGCGGCCCGGGCGATCTTCATCGCGGCTTCCACCGTCTCCGCGCCGCTGTTGACGAAGAAGACCCGATCATCCGAGCGGCCGACGAATCGCTTCAACGAGTCCGCCAGGGCGACCGCGAGCGGCGGCGTCTCGAACTGAATCAGCGCCGGGGGCGCGATCCGCAGTGCCTGTTCGAGCGCTTCTCGAACCACGGGATGGTCGCGTCCGAGTGAGAGACTGGCGAATCCTCCGATCGCATCGAGATAGCGATCACCCTCTTCGTCGAAGAGATAGGGGCCCTCGCCACGGACGAATCGCCGCTCGAAACCGACCAGACGCAGAAGGTCATGAAAACGGGGGTTCAGATGGCGTGCATAGGCTGAGCCGGATTCCGGCCCGTACGAATCGAGAATCGCCTGCAAGTCGAATGGCGCCATGCGTACCCTTGCTTCCTCCTCCGCTCGTCGGCGCTCCACCGACTGCGGGCATCAGCCATCCGAGACCCGGTCCAACGAACGAAGCACTCCAGCGTGCTCGGTGTCATTGTTGTAGAAGATGAATGCCGAAATGTCCCGGCTGTCGGTGAACGCCACGGGGCCGATGCCTTTGGCCATGAACACGTACTTCCAGGCCTTCACGGATGCCGGCCCGATGCTCCCGTCGTAGACGATCTTGATCAACCTGGTGTCATAGGTCCCATGCGGAACCTTCACTTTCCAACCGCCCAGATCCGCCCAGGTGCACTTCACCTTGCCGGAGTAGCTGGTCTTGTCCGGCGAATCGAGGTCACAGATGCTGATCTTGATCTCTTCCTGGATCTCGTTCTTCGCGCCCTTCGAGGCATGAACAATCGGCTCGGGCGGCGAGAGACGGATGATGAAGGCATTCGGCTTGGAGACGTCGGTCGCCGCGACGATCCCCTTGCCCTCTTCCGACTTCAAGTACCTGGTGGTACCGGTTGGAAGTTCGACCGCCCAACCCTTGGTCCCAGCGCCCGGCTCGCTTCCCGGCGCCCGATCGATCCTCGTCATGACATGCTTGAGTGTCTTGCTCTTGTCGCTCGGATGATCGAAGAGATACACCGTCGACTCCAGCGGAAGCCATTGCTCCGCATCGGCGATCGACGGAATGGATGCATCCGGGCCGAGCACCACGCCGGGGAGGCTCCTGGTGATGCGCTTCGCATCCCCCTTGGGCATCGTCTTCAGCGGATCATCCTGCGTCATACCGGGGGTGGAGAGAAGGATGGACAGAATGAGGGTGTGGATCAAGGTCATGGGATCATGGTACCGGGTCGTGGAGGAATCCTGCACGAAAGATCAGTGCCCGGTGGAATCGGAAGAACCGACTTGGACGACGTAAGATCCTCCCTCGGCGTCGATCCCACCGATCCCGCAAGAGCCTGCCCGACGCCGAATGCCTGAACCCCGGAGCCTTGAGAATCACGATGACGGAACCGGATGAGATCTCGACCAAGGCGACTGTCCAGGGAATCGGCCCGTCCATCGCCGTCCTCGTTCCGACCTACAACAACCGATCGACCCTCGATGCCGTGCTCCGCGGAGCGGCCGCACACGGCCTTCCCGTCGTGGTGATCGACGACGCCGGAACCGACGACAGCGAGTCGGTCCTCGCCGAGCTTGAAGCCGAGGGCGTGCTCCATCGACGATTACGGCTCCCCCGGAACCTCGGCAAAGCCGGCGCTCTCCGTGCCGGTTTCGAACTCTGCCGGCAGGACGGCTTCACCCATGCGATCACCTGTGATTCGGATGCCCAACACGACACCGATCTGATTCCGGTCTTCGCCGAGGCGACCCGAACCGACCCCGGTTCCTACCTTCTGGGCTGCCGCTTTCCTCTTCATCCGGACCAGCCTCGCCGAAATCTTCTCGGGCGAATTCTCAGCAACGTCGCCATCCGAGCGCACTCCGGCGTGACGATCGGCGACGCCGCCTGCGGATTTCGATGCTGGCCGTTGGAACTTCCCGCCACGGTGCGCGGCCTTTCCGGACGATACGCGTGGGAAGAAGAAATGATCACCAGGGCGGCCTGGGCCGGATGGCCGATCACATCGATCGATGTCCCCGCCATCTACCACCCACCGTCGACACGCGTGAGCCACTACCGCTTTCGACGCGACTGGTCCGAGGGAATCGGCATCTACCTTCTGCTCCTTCTTGAAGCCATCCTGCCACGATTTCCGCGGGCACTTGATGGGCGGCGTCCATTCCGGGACGGGCTTCTTCGTCGCTTCGATCGGCTTCTGTCTCCCGGTCCGCTTCGCGGCCGACGATTGGAAGCCGCGACGGAACGCTGGTTTCAGACCACCGCCCTTCTGGCCGGGGGGCTCACCGCGGTGCTCGCCCCACCGTCGATCGTGACGCTCGCCGCCATCGGATGGATCGGATGGCGTTGGCATGCGGGTTTCGCCGCGATGACGATCGCCGCATTTCCCACGTTGCTCGAGTCGGAGCACCTGGACGGAAGGATGGAATGGGTCGTGCTGTTCGCGGTCGCCTGCCTGCTCTCGGGGGTCATCCGATCGCCCGCCTCCGCCGCCCGCCGGAACTGAAGTCAGACGCCGGTGGAACCAGCGACCGTCTCGATGAGCCGGCCTCGGAGAAGCTTCCCGGTCAAGGTGCGCGGCAACGAATCCATGAAGTCGATGACCCTCGGACGCTGATGCGGCGCCAGTTCACGAGCCGCCAGCCCGCCGAGTTCGCGGCGTATTGACGACTGCGATTCCGGATCGGTCGGATGGTCGGCCACCACCACCGCGCGAACCCGGGTGACGGTCTCGGTCAGCGGCAGCGGAATGACCGCCACCTCTCGAATCGCAGGATGCCCCGCGAGGACGCGTTCGACCTCCGCGGGATTGACCTTCAACCCACCCACATCGAACTGGATCTTCGCTCGACCGGTGATGTCGACCCGCCCATCGGAACGCACCCGCCCCAGATCGCCGGTGCGGAAGTGCCCTTCCAACCGTCGGCCGGGATCGACTTGCTCGCCGCGTGCCGTCAGGTATCCCGCGAACATCGCATCACTCTTCACCACGAGTTCGCCGGCTCCTTCGCTCGTGACCACGGGCGTCTCACCCGCATCCTCATCGACCACCGAGGCCACCCGCACCGAGACGCCTTCGACCGCGGAGTCCATACCGCCGATCCCGTAGGTGATCGTCCCGAGTTCCGTGGCACCGTAGAGATTCCCGGTCGGACATCCCCATGCTTCGGCGAATGCCTCTCGCACCGACACGGGAAGCGTGCTTCCTGCGGAATACGCCAGTCGAAGGCTCGAGCCCGGGCGGCCGACCCGGGCCGCCGCTTCCAGCGTCACAGGAACACCGGGAAACACCGTCACGCCGTTTGCGAGCGCGTCGACTCCGCCAGCCAGATCGAATCCAAGACGAAATCGCACCGATGCGCCGGATCGCATCGGTGCCAGCACGCCATGCTCGATGCCGTAGGCATGCTGCATCGGAAGTGTCGCGAGCACCACGTCGTCATGATCAAGCTCGAGAACCTCGAGCAAAGTCGCCGACACCCGATCCAGAGCCGCGGCGCTTCGAAGCGCGACCGCCGGCCGCCCCGTCGTACCCGAACTCCGAAGCAGGAGCGAACCCCGCGAGCCTCGATCGAGAAGATCGACTTCATTGGCCGACAGACCATTTTCGTCGTCGATGGCTGGAATCCGGATCGTCGCCGGGGAGTCCTCCCACCCGACCGACATGTCGGTCTCGATGATCGCATCGACTCGATGGGCGTCATGCAGGCTGGCACGATCCCGCGCGGTCGTCTCGATGCCGATGGGCAGCACCCGTCGTCCCGAACCGAGAATCGCGAGCAGGCCCGCCCAGTACCCGGCGCCGCTCGGACCATGGAGCATCACCACGCCGTCTTCCGGAACGGCGGCATCCAGCCGGCGAGCGATTCGCCCCGCGGCCGTCAGGACATCGCCACGGCTGGTCGACCGTCCCGACGTGAGGTCATGAACCGCCACCCGATCCGGGTCACGATCCACCGACGCGATGAAATCTCGGATCAGCTCGGCTGCCACGACGGTTGTCCGCGATGCCGCCTCTTGATGCCGCGGACCACGCCCGAATGCGGGGCAGGCAACGCGACGCCGCCGGACTGAAGGACGGAATGCGGACGAATCCACTCCACGACCTTTCGGTACCGATTCAGCTCCTTGAACCAACGCATGAGTTCCCACCGCCAGCGAACTCGAAACGGAACACCTTCGAAGATCTCGCCGGCAAGCATGTTGACCACCGCCGCATCGACTTCAAAGGGACTGTGACCGCTCACCAGGAGTTCGCGGAACGAGTGGTCGTAGAAGTTGGAGATCAGGGAAAGGAAACTCGAACGCAATCGCGTCACTCGTTTTCCATAGGCGCGCGATGCCGCGTCGGCGGCCATGCGGCCGGAATCCACGTCGATGATCCGCCGCGCCGATTGCAACCCACTGTCGATCCCCAGGCTGACACCCGTCGACCAGACCGGATCGATGAACGCCGCGGCATCTCCGGCCATGAACCAACCGTCACCGGCGTAGGGCTCACAGGTGTAGGAGAAGTCGCCGACCACTTCGTTGGTCTTCGGTCCGACCGCATCCCGCAGTCGATGCTTCACCAATGGACAGTTTTCGATGCACCAGTCCAACCTCTGATTCGCGGGAACCGGAATGAGCCTTGCCAACTTTTCATCCAGAACCACGCCCACACTGGTGGTCTTCTCGTCGATGGGGATCATCCAGAACCAGCCCTCGCGACACATCGCAAGGGTGGCGAATCCCTCCCGATCACCACTCGGCCGTTCCACACCCTCGAAGTGCTCGAAGTACGAGACGTTGCGATATCCGTCGAGGAGCTTCCGGGTTCCGAGATGCCGCCCGAGCACGCACGCCTGCCCGCTCGCATCGATCAGCCAGTTCGAACGGATCGGCCCGGAACCGAGTTGGAGGCGGACATCCCCTCTCGCCAGATGATCGATCGATTCGACCGAGTCATCGAATCGATAGACCGCGCCCGCTTCCATCGCGACATCCGCGAGCATCTGGTCGTACAGCGACCGACGAATATTGAAGGTCTGCTTGATGGTGTCGCCGAGCATCCGCTCGAATGGAATCGCGGCGGGATCTCTTCGTCCATCTCCGAAGGAGATCTCGAGCCCTCGCTTCACCACATGGGGAAGCTCACGGACCCGATCCATCAGACCCAGCTGTTCCATCACCCGATTGGTATGGGGAAGCATCGACTCACCGATGCGGAACCGTGGAAACGACTCCTTGTCGACGACCAGGACCCGTTTGCCCGCGCGAGCCAGCTCAAGGGCGGCGATGCTTCCGGACGGGCCGGCCCCGATGATCACGACGTCCCAGGACTCCTCCGGATCGATCGCGTTGGATGGGGCGATCACGATCCGACTCCCGTGTCGGTGGCCAACCCCGCGCACTCGATCTCGACCAGAAGCTCCGGCCGACAAAGGCGCTGGGCTCGAAACTCGACCTCGCACCGATGGCCGGGCCAACGACGGTCCATCGCCGCCAGCACTTCGGTCTTGCGGCTGGATTCCGGAAGGTAGACCAGCCAATGACCCAGATCCGCCGGCGTTCGTCCCGCCTGGCAGGCATCGACCACCATCGCCAGATTGTCGAGCGTCTCCTCGAGCTGCCGATCGAAGTCCTCGACATGCGCCGAGTCTTCGCCCACCACGCTTGCCGTACCACTGATCAGGATGCACTCGCCGTGATCGGCCTGAATCGTCGCGGCGCGGACGAAGGCCGGCGGAAGGTCTCCGAATTTCTCGGAGTACTCGGCGGGAAGAACCTGCCTGGGATTGTCGACCGGGGAGGGCAGTCCGTCACCGTGAAGGAGATGAAGCACCAAGGCCTCTCCTGCGTGGCCGACACCCGAAGCCACCGGGAACCACTCGGGACTCTGGTATTCCTCTTGAAAGGACTGGAAGCGACCCGCGTTGAACACCATGTATCGATCCCTCGACGCAGAGCCTTCGGATGAATGACCAGCCGTTTCCACAGCTGAATCCTCTGCGGAATCATTGATTCTTGGCACGAAGTTCCAGGCTCGAAGCAGATGGCCATGCGGAATGCCCGCCAACAGTCGCCGATATGCCTCTCGGGTGGCCTGCTCGAACTCTCGTCCATGCATCCGCGTCGCCGCCGGCACCGTGACGGTTCGAATCGCCCAATCTCCCGATCGACGTTCCGCGACACGGATGCCCGAAGAGCCATCGAGTTCGACCACGGGGGCGTCATCTGCGACGAACGCCTTCGTCCAGTTCGGAAGGTCGGCAACCGTGCCCGCCGCGACCCAGTCCTGAGACTGATCCGGATGGCACTTCAACGCGGCCTCGCCCGGCGATGAAGCGGTCGCATTACTCCCTCTGTCTTCACCAACGTTGAAGCTCATGAGGGAGATGATACTCCCCCGACCTCCAGAGATCCCGCACCACCAGCCGAATCCGGCCACGCGATCACCGTGGAAGCCCCCGCTCCCATCGCGTCTGCGACCGCGAGGAGCGGCCCGACGGAGCCACGTTCCACTTTCGAGACCTTCGAGGCCGAGGAGCGCCCCGATTTTGATTCCGGACCTCCACACCGCCGTATCGCCAGATCGAACATGCGGCCAGCCAGGCTTCCGGCCGGCGGACCCATGATCGCCTGCGCCGTGACATTCGGAATCACCTTCGCCAGAGAATCGATGCTCGCCAGAGTTCCGGCGGATGCGGGCCAGACGACCTCGGAGCCCCGCAAGACGCTCTTCGACACACCGCCGCGATCTCGAAGCGAGTCCGCCCGCTCGAGTACGAACGCGACGGCGCCTTCCGCGCTTGGCTGTTCACTCCCGTGCCCAAGGTCGTCGAGGATCTTCCGCACCATCGGATGCGACTCTTCGGCAGCGACCACGATGGCCCGATCGGACTGGCCGGTCTGAAGATGCCGGCGGGCCAGATGCATGGCTTCGATCCCCGCGATGACCGTCCCGCCGACCGAAAGAGTGAGTCCTTCGATGCCCAGACCGAGGCTCAACTGGGCGCTGCCGATGTTCGGAACGCTCTCGGCGAAATAAAGAGGGTTCCCCGCACCCAGGCCATCGCGAATCAGTTCCTGATAGAAGTCGAGCGTGTATTCGGGGGCTCCGAATCTCGTACCCACGAATCCGGCGCACGATCTGATCTCGTCCTCATCAAGCCCGGCATCTTGAACCGCGAGGATGCCGGCCGCTCTGACCAATCTTGAAAAACGAGCGAGGCGACGAACCGCACGTGCATCGTCGAGTCCTTCCAGTCGCGACTCGTCGAGCCCGAGTTCCCCCGGTCGGATCGGCGTCTGGTCGGCCGTCGGAACGAGCACGCCACACCCGGAGATCACGACCTCCTCGACTTCCGTTTCGGAGCCTCCCACGGCGCGGCCGGGGAGGCACGGGGAGGTGGGCTCGGAAACCGACCCTGCCTCCACCAGAATGGCCGCGTCCGCGCCACCGAATCCCAATGAGACGACCGCGGCGCGTTCCACGCTTCCCGCCCGCCCATCGCCGTGCAGGAGATCGAGATCTGGAAAGGACGCCCGATCGGTTTCCGCGTTCGCCGCCGCGGGAATTCTCGACTCTTCCATCGCGGCGATCACCACCGCCAGTTCCACCGCCCCGGCGGCACCAAGGGTGTGACCGATACGACTCTTCAGCGCCGTGACCGGAATGCCTGGAAGACCGGAGCCGAATGCCGAAGACAAGGCCGCGTATTCCGCCGCATCATTCGCCGGTGTGGACGTGGCATGCGCGGCGACGAGGTCGGGAAATCGGGGTGGATCTTCAAGCGCGCGGGTCGCTTCGCGGATCGCCCGAGCGGCGCCACGCCCATCCGGTGCGGGCTGGGTCAGGTGATGCGCGTCACTCGCACCGCCCCATCCCAGAATTCGCGCGAGGGGCGTCGCGCCGCGGGCCTTCGCATCTTTCGCCCGTTCCACGATGAACACTCCGTAGCCCTCGCCCAGTCGCATTCCCGTTCGATCCTCAGTGAAGGGCCGAAGCGGACCCTCACTGACCAGACGAAGACACGTGAAACCGGCGAATGCAAACTCGCTGATCGGGTCGTAGGACACCGCGAGCAGCAGGTCGGCCTCGTCGGCCAGGAGCGCCGTCGCGGCGATCGCGAGCGTACTGACGCCGGAGGCACACGCCGCCGAGACCGTCGAACCTCCAAGCGGAAGCCCGGTATCGGCCAGCGCGGCTCGAGTGACCGTCGCGGTCGTGGTTCTGGACAATGCCTCGAGCCTTCCGTCGCGAAGTCCCTGGCCGAGATGCCGCATCCCCCCGAGCGTCGTTCCGAAGACCGTCTCGATCCGCCGGCCCTCCGACTTCATCCGTTGGATCGTCGCCCGATCGAGACCGGCTTCCGCCAGGGCCTGTCGAATCGAACGGTTCAGAAGTTTCTCGGCCCGATCCGGCACCGGGCCGACCACCGGGGCGGACTCGGAGACCTGTGCCGCCCGGATTTTCGCAACGGGCCCGCCCGGTGATTCCGGCTGGAATTCCCCCTCGATCGCCGGCGCGTCCTCGATCGCGGTCCGATCATCGATCATCGCCGCCAGAATCTCGGATCGATGCTCGCCAAGCGAGCAACTCGCCGCCGCCGCCGTGAGTACGAGCCCATCTTCCGGTTTCACGATGTCCCATCCTCGGCGTCGGACTGCAGGCTCACTCCGACCGACCCGCTCGCCACCCGCGTGCCATCCACCATCGCCTCGAAATCAAATCGATGAATCGAGCCGAAGCGTCCGATGGAGGTCACCTCGAGGAGAATGGTCGACGGCGGCTCGACCGGACGTCGGAATCGAGACTCGCTCAACACGAGCATCCCGCCGCCGTCCCCACCCACGTGCCGGTGCGCGACGACGCCCGCGAGTTGCGCGGCCGCTTCCGTGATCAACACGCCGGGAACCAGAGGACGGCCGGGAAAGTGGCCCCGAAGAAAGTCCTCGTCGCCACGAACGATCCAGGCCCCGCGGGCCGACTCGTCGCTCAGCGCGTCAATTCGATCGAGGAAGCGGAACGGCGGCCGGTGCGGAAGACTCTCCAACGCCGATGCGAACTGTTCATTGACGGCCTCGGTCACGCCTCGGTCCGAAGCGAGCCGACGAATCGGACGAAGTCGCCGATGGTTCCCATGGTGTCCTTGCCCAGCTTCTCGTTGGGGATCTTGATGCCCAACCGTTTCTCCGTACCCGTGACGACCATGAGAAGGTCAAGCGAGTCGAGGCCGAGTTCATCGCCGACCAGCGGCGTCTCGGGACCGAGTTCGACCATCCCAAGCTTCAAGTCCGTTCTCAGGACTTCGCAGACGATTTCCTGAAGATCCGCGGTGTCATTGCTCATTCCTGTCTCCTTGGCGGCGAGTGCGCCGTCTACTCGATCTGCTTCTGCCAGCGACTCTCCTGCCGCTCAATGCCAACGCGAGATGGCCACACGAGCGCCCACCAGGCAGACCACGGTGGTCCCGAAGATCAACGCGAGCGCCGGACTGATCCGACCCAGCATGGCGGCCAGCGTGTCGTCCGAGGATGTGTACCAGAGTACCTGCTGCATGGCCTTGATGGCACGGGCGTTGAAGGCCCAGTCTCCGATCGCCTGCAGCGACGGCGGCATCAGGAAAATGGGAATCATGCTCCCCCCGACCGCACTCAGGATCAGTACCGTGATCGTCCCGATCGTGGTCTGTTGCCTTCGGGTCCTCGCGATTCCGGTGATCAGCAATCCGAGGCCGGCGGCGGCCGCCGCGACCATCGGGACGAGGATGAGCAGCGCGACCACCTGACGGAACGAGAAGAACCGAACGCCGAAGACCATCGCCGCCCACGCAAGCATCACCGCGATCTGCACCGAACCGACCATCACCGCGAAGACGAAGCGATTGAGCAGCACGGACCAAGGTCCGATTCCCGATGCTCGCATCCGATCCAGCACCCCTCGCTCCTGATCTTCGAGCAGCCAACCCGTGGTGGACAAGGCGCTGAAGAGCATGAACATCACGCCGATCGCGGCGGTGTAGTACGTGACGAGACTCGGGCCGCCCTGTCCCACCGTGACCGGCCCTCCGTCGATCGGAACCTGGGTCGCCTCGGCAAGTCGGGCGACCATGGGCGACGGCGGCGCCTTGGAGCCGACTGAATACGACTGCAGCGTCTTCGCGAGCTTTTCCTGCGGCGGAGTGAGGTCGCCGGTGATCATCTCGAGCACGCGAATCTCGCGGCCGAGCATCTGCGGCGCCAACCCCTTCCAGGTCGCCGACGCCAGCACGCCCTTGGCGAAATCAGGCGCGATCGGATTCGCGGGATCGAATCGAACCAGCAACGGCGGGATCTTCGCCTTCGGATCGGCGAGCGCCGCCCCGAAACCGGCGGGAATGATGACCGCCGCCGGGAACGCGCCACTGGCGACCTGGCGGTCCGCTTCGGCGACGCCCGCGCCTTCGATCACCTGAAGATTCACCCGAGCGCTCGCCTCCTTCACCGAAGCCTCGAGCGCCTTCGATGCGTCACTCCGGTCGAGGTCGAGCAGGGCGATGCGAATCTGGTTGTCACCGTTTCGACCGAACCCCTGGAAGACGCTTGCGAAGATCGAAAGAAAGATGATCGGCACCATCGCATAAAGAAGGAGGCCGAGCCGATCTCGGTGCAACGTGATCCAGGCGATTCGGAGCAGCGCAAGACGTTTCATGCGGCGTTCCGATCGTCAGAGGATGCGGCATCGCCACGCCAGACCGGATGCACGTTGAGCCACTGTTCCGGCATGGCGCGGATTCTCGCTTCCACGAGTTCCACCCATCGGCGCATGGCGGGATTCGCGCCGGGATCACGGCGAAGATCGCCATCCACGTCGATCGGCGCTTCCATCCGCATGCCCAGACGTCCATCCGGCAACCACCAGTTGAAGACCGGTACCAACCGACTCCCCGTGGCCTGGGCCAGTTTGAACGGGCCGACCGGAATCTCCATCTGCCGCCCGAACATGGGCATGAACGTCCCGGTCTGGCCGGGCTGCACGCGATCACCGAGCAGCGCGACGACCTCTCCCTGCTCGAGCGCATCGCGAAGCTGCATCCACGCACCGAGTCCGTCATCGACGGCGTGACCGATGACCCCGAGCAGACCACGCGCTCGCGAGCGGATCGATTCCAAAGTCTTGATCCGATCCCGCCGGTAGAGGACGTGCACCGGCGCATGACGGCTCATGAAGGCCGCGGCCGGCTCGAATTCGCCCATGTGGATGGAAAGCAGAATCAGCCCCCGACGTTTCCGGTCCTGAAAATACTCGCGGAAGTCGGTGAGGCCCTCGACGGTGTCGATGCGCTCCAGCAACTTCTCGGGATTCGATCGCGACGCGATCACCAACCCTTCCATGTATCGCTGCATGTGTTCCAGCACGCCGAGACCATAGGCGTCAAGACGGGCGTCGTCCGCTTCCGGGCCGAGAATGATCCGACCGTTCTCACGCAGCGCCTTCCGCCAGACCGGCGCCCGCCGCCAGGTCTGACGCACCATCAAGGGGCGGATCCGGTGCATGACGCCCGGCGCTCGAGCGTACCCTTGCAGGAGCGACGAGACCGCCAGCCGTTCGATCTTCGAGACGCCGGAGTCCTTCATGCCACCTGCTCCGACGACCGCTCTTCGACGCCGAGCGACTGTCGCGATTCCATCGATGTGGACAATTCCGCGATCGCCGTCGCGAGCCGCTTGGTGAACGCCGCGGCACTCTCATCGGCCTCCGCCCGCATCGGCTCGCCGGCGACCATGCGGAGCGGCGCCGAGCGGGGCCACCAGACTCCGGGAGGAAGGATGTACTCGGTCCCTTCGATGCGAACCGGAATCACTGGAAGATCGTTGCGACGTGCGAGCTCGGCCGCGCCATGCCGAAAACGTCCGAGCCGGCCATCACGACTTCGCGTCGCCTCCGGAAAGATGACCAGGCTCCAACCGGCCGCGATCATCGCGTCGATTCGATCCAGTTCGGAGTACTCGCCCCCGACCCGGTCGATGAGCATGACGTTCATCGCGCTTCGGATGAACCAGATCACGATTCCGCGGAAGAGTCGCTCAAACCACGGTTGCCCCGGTTCGGCCTTGAAGAAATCGAGGCCTCCGACCGTCGCGGTTCGATTCCGACGATTCCCGGGTATCGACATGAAGAGACAGGGCGTATCGACGAGGCTGTGATGGTTCGACACCACGATCGACTGCGGCATCTGATTGATTCGATCGAATCCTGATCGCCGAATCGGCACCCTGCAGACGAATCGCCCGGCGAAGTGAAGGAAATTCAGCAGGCTCCGTGCGACGACGCGCGACGGCACCGACATCGGAATGCGAAACTCCGCGATGGTTTGAGACGGGCTCATCGTCGAACTCCAGACGAGACCGTCTTCACGCCGATCGCAGCCGTCCGATCGGACATCGTCAGACGTTGGGGACGGCCATCGAGATCCGATGCGTCACTCCCCTTCGAAAGACCTCTGATTCGAATCCGGGCCGTCGTCAAGGGCGGCGTGAGTTCGATCGTCGCATCTCCGAACCGGGGCGGCCCGAAGAGCACGGTGACGTTGTTGGAGAATCCGTAGGGTTCGATGGGAATGCCGAACGCCCCTCGCCCCAGGTCGTTGTCTTCGTCGACGTCGATGAAGACGGAAATGGCGGTCGGACGAACGGGAAGGTCCTCGAATTCGACGACCGTCAACGGCGGCGTCACCGGGATCGACCTCGCCGCGGCCCACCCGGTTGGCTTCAACCAGCCATCGCGCGATTGAACCACGGCGACCTTCATCTGCTTGTCGGCATCGTTGGGGGTTTCGAACTCGATTCGAAGCGTCGTGGTCTCGAGGGATTCGGTGATCGGCTCGACGACCGGCGGGCTCTGGCATCCGGAGACCAGAGCGGCCACCAACGCCAGCGTCAGAGGAGCGACGACGCGGCGTCGAGCGGATCGAACCGAAGATGCTTCTGGAGATTCACTCCACGGGAACACGAGCACGAAACTCTCCAAGCAGGCCACCGACGTACCGGTATTCGACGTCGACGAATCCGGACTTCTCCATCGCCTCGACGACCACATCCGAAGACTCGAAAGAGGATATCGAGTCCCAAAAATGACGCATCAGCTCCCCGGTGGCCCGCGAACCGCAGGCGAGCGAGAAGACGCGGGCCCCGACACTCCGAAGGAGAAATCTCAGGAGCCGCCGTTTCGCCGGTGANCGAGGAACCATCATCTCCAANANGACCAGACGGCCGCCGGGCCGAAGCACGCGACGGACCTCCGCGAACGCCTCTCCGAAGTCCTGGACGTAGCGAATGGCATAGCCGCTCACCATCGCATCCATGGACGCGTCGTCGACCGGGATGGTGGCGAACGACCCTGCCCTGACGTCACGAACTCCCGCCTTCTTCGCCAGGGACCGCATCTCGGGCGACGGGTCGACGGCGACGATGTCGGACGAGTCGGGAAGGAACGTCTGGGCCGCGATCGCCAACGAACCCGTTCCGCAACCCACATCCACCAGGGAAGCGTCCGACGGAAGGTCGAGCGAAAGCACGGTTCGGCGTCGATACCAGTTGCTGGTTCCGAAACTGATCAGATTGTTGAGCAGGTCGTATCGCTTCGCGGCCCGGTNATAGAGACGCATCACCTCGGGATCGGCGTCCACCGGCGATTCGATCGCAGTCATGGCCCCGTTCACTCGCGAAGGTCCCGACCGGTCAATGCCAGAAAGACCTCTTCGAGGCTCGCCTCATGAAGACGGACGCCTTCGATGCCACCGGGAATCGACTCCAACGCGGCGATTGCCGCGTGCAATTCATCGCCAAGACCATGCAGCGGCACCCGGATCGTTCGCCCGTTCCAGTCGCCGATCGGCGGGGCGAAATCCGGCTTGACCGGGTTCACCGGCCGGACTTCGAGTTCGAATGACGACACGAGATGCTCCGCGGCGAGCGAAGCGGTATCGCCCCTCGCCACCAGATTCCCATGATCGATGATCGCCACCGAGTCCACCAGCGTCTCCGCCTCTTCGATCAGATGGGTCGCGTGAAGAATGGTGGCCCCTTCGACTCGAAGCTCTTCGATCATTCGCCAGATCGCCGCCCGAGCCTGTGGATCGACGCCCTCGGTCGGCTCATCGAGGAGAAGGAGGCGAGGACGATGCAGAATGCTCACGGCGAGGTTCAACCGTCGCTGCATTCCTCCCGAATAGTGCCGGACCTGATCGTCGGCTCGATCTTCGAGCTGGCTGAACGAAAGCGCCCACTTGACGCGGTCGGCGCGATCACGTCGTGCCACCCCGAGGAGATCCGAGTAGTTCAGAAGATGCTCGCGCGCCGTCATCGTCTCGTGCAACGCGATCTGCTGCGGAACGAATCCGAGGTCGCCCGCCGTGGGCCGGCCACCACCGAATGCGGAGATCGTCCCGGAGTCTTCCTGAAGCAGGCCGGCGATGCACCGCATCAACGTCGTCTTCCCCGCGCCATTGGGACCGAGCAACGCGATCCACTCTCCTCCGCCGAGTTCGAGATCGACCCCGGCCAGCGCCGTCACCTTCCCGAAAGACTTGCGGACGCCCTGCACGCGAAGCGCCGGGGACGATGGCGGCGACGACGGCGGAACTTCTCCGGGATTGTTCTTCACGGCTCCGGGCATCAGTCGAGGGGCCTTCCGTCCCACTTCACGAAGGCCTCGACCGCCTCGTACTCGGCGAAGCCGAGCTGATCGAGATGCGCCGCCGTGCCACGGTTCCGCTGCTCCGCCCGCTGCCAGAACTCCCGCTCGTCAGGACCGGGGAACAACGCCTTGTCTTTCTGAGACTGGTGTTTGAAGATCGCGGTGATCTTCCTCTTGAGTTCTCCGGGAGAGACCGGAACCGCCATGTCGAACTGCTCGATCGCCCACTCCTGCCAGGCACCGCGATAGAGCCAGAGCACGCATTCTTCCGCCCAGGCGTCATCTGCGACGGCTTCCATCCCCTTGAACACCGCCGCCAGGCAGGTCCGATGAGTTCCGTGCGGATCGGAGAGATCCCCTGCGGCGTAGACCTGATGGGGCTTCACGGTGCGAAGCAGTTCGGTGATGATCGACACGTCGGCTTCACCCAGCGGCTTCTTGGTGACGCGGCCGGTCTCGTAGAAGGGAAGGTCGAGGAAGTGAAGGCGGTCGTCCTGCACGCCGCAGCTGCGACCGGCATCCGTCGCCTCGATCCGGCGGATCAACCCCTTGATCTGCTGGACTTCGGGAATGTCGACCTCGCCGGGGCTCTTTTTTCGCAGGACATCCGCGACCCGACGTTCCAGCGCCTCGGCCTCGGCCGCGCCGAATCCGAAGGTCGCATTGAAGTGCGCCACGAAGTCGGCGAAGCGGAGTGCTTCGCTGTCGAAGACCGCGATGTTGCCGGAAGTCTGATACGCGACGTGGACTTCATGACCCTGGTCGACGAGCCGGATGAGGGTGCCGCCCATCGAGATCACGTCGTCATCGGGATGCGGGCTGAAGACGAGAATCCGTTTCGGGAAGATCTCGTTGGTCGGTCGATCGATGTCGCCGGATCGCTTTCGGCCCGCCGGCNTGCCGCCGGGCCAGCCGGTGATCGATCGCTGGACCGAGCGGAAGACCTCGAGGTTCAGGTCATAGACGCTTCCCCGCTCGGCGAGCAGTTCCTGCAGACCATTCTCGTTGTAGTCCTCGGCCTCCAGCTTGAGAATCGCCTTGGAGACTCGATCGGCCAACCAGATGACGGCTTTCTTGACGAGTTGCTCCGACCAGTTCACCGGGCCCACGGCCCACGGCGTGGCGAGGCGCGAGAGCGCCGCGGCGGCGCCTTCGTCGAGATAGACGGTCGCATCGGGATGTCGCTGCAGAAAGGACGCGGCGACGGTGTCGGTGATGTCGCCTTCGATGGCACTTGCCGCGACCTTCGCCTTGCCTTCGCCGAAGGCCATGAGCANCACTCTTCGAGCACCGAGAATCGAGCCCACGCCCATCGTCATCGCGCGAGTGGGAACGTTCTCCTCACCGAAGAAGTCGCTTGCCGCATCCTTCAGCGTGACGCGATCCAGATGAATGAGACGCGTTCGACTGTCCGCGCCGGATCCGGGTTCGTTGAATCCGATGTGACCGGTCCGGCCGAGGCCNAGGAGTTGCAGGTCGATGCCGCCCGCGTCAGCGATCGCCTGCTCGTACGCGCNGCAATAGGACCGGATCTCCTCGAAGGCGATGGTGCCGTCGGGAACATGCGTGTTGGCGGGGTCGATGTCGATGTGGTCAAACAGGTGCTCGTCCATGAAGCGGCGATANCTCTGAAGCGCTTCCGGCCTCATCGGCCAGTATTCGTCGAGATTGAAGGTCACGACGTTCGCGAAGGAAAGCCCCTCCTCGCGGTGCATCCGAACCAGTTCGCCATACACCTGCGTCGGTGTCGAACCCGTCGCGAGCCCGAGCACACAGGCATCACCGGACGCCTGTCGCTCGCGAATGAGCGCGGCGATCTCCCGAGCGATCGCGACACTGACATCCGCGGCTCGCTCGAAGACCATGGTCTCGATGCGCTCGGTATCGAAGTGGACCGGCGCGTCACAGGTTCGACCGTTGGCCACGTATCGGCCGACGACGGATTTTTCTCCAGTCGACGAGGCGGGCTGCAGGTCGGCGATCGGCTTCGGCTTTGTGGCGGTCACGATGGCTCTCCTGATCACTTGATGGAATCGAGGAATCGGCTTGGATCAAGCGTCCTTCCCCTGACCCTACCGGAAGCGGGCGNCATCGTTCGAGGAGACCCGGCGAAGTGTGGACAAATCGGGGTTGAAATCCCCGAAGTCGGATCGATGGGATGGCCGCCGGCCGCAGAGACGAGACGATCGATCCGGTATCCTTCCGAGCATGGCCAAGAGCTCCCCACAGATCATCGCCCAACTGAGACAGGCCGCCGCGCTCTTCGAGGGAGGCCGGTCGCGCCAGGCGCGAGAAGTCGCCACGGAGGTCCTCAAGAAGGAACCCCGGAACGTTCACGCCCTCCGGATCTTCGCCCTTTCCGCCGTGAACTCCCTTCAATGGCCCGAGGCGATGAAAGCCGCTGAAAAAGCTCTGAAGATCTCCCCCAAGGATCCGGGCGTCCTGGCCACCTGCTCGACCGTGCTGATCGCCGGCGGGCGGTTCGAGGAAGCGCTGGCCAAGGCGAAGATCGCCCTGCGGGTCGCGCCCAACGATTCCCGTGCGTTTGGCACTTACACCGAGTGTCTGATCTGGACGGGGCAGTATCAGACCTGCGTCGATCTCCTTCAGGAGCGGGCCGACGCCGGACGACTCACCCCGGGGACCGCCGGCACCTTCGTCGGCGCCTGCTTCGAACTCGGCCTCTACGACGAAGCGATCAAGGCCGCCCAGGAGTTTCTGGGCGCTCATGGCGACAGCCAGCCGCCGGTGGTGACCCGCCCGCTCAATTCACTCCTCGGAAGATCACTGGAGAAGGCCGGCCGCCCGGCGGAGGCCGTGGTCGTCTTCGAGAGAATGAACGCTCTGGTCGATGGCCGGTTCGAGCCTTCGGAAGCCGAACAGTTGACGGATCGCCTCATCGAGGCGTTCCCGGCCAGTCTCTATGAAGGCAGGGAGGCGTCACCCAACGCCGAGAGTCGACTCCCGGTCTTCATCGTCGGGCTTCCCCGCAGCGGCACGTCGCTGATCGAGCGGGTGGTCGGCGGCCATCCCGATGCACATGGCGTCGGCGAGACCACGCTGCTCGATGAAGTTCTCGCGACCCACCTTGGCGAAGTCGGCCCGAACCAGGCGTTCATGGCGGCCAAGGCCGATGACGTGACGCTCGAGCGAATCCGGGCGGACTACCTTCGGGGCCTTCAACAGCAGGGCGGTCGCAGCAAGAAACGAATCGCCAACAAGAGCCTGATGCTGCCCCGGCAGGCGGGCATCATCGGACTTCTGTTTCCCAAGTCGACCATTCTCGTCACCGATCGGGACCTCCACGACACCGCGATCTCGATCTGGGCCAACCTCTTCGACCCCATTCGCATGGCCTGGACGAACAAGTTGGAGCGGATCGGAATCATGGCGGCTCTGCACCAGCGAATGATGGACCACTGGACCGAAGCACTTCCGAATCCCATCATGACCGTCGACTACCGGGAGCTTGCGAAGAACCCGAAAGAAAAGGTCCCCCTGGTCATCGAGGCGTGCGGGCTGCCGTGGAACGACGCCTGCCTCTCGCCCGAGAAGGCGGCCACCGACAAGAGAAGCGGCCGTTTCGCACCGACCCTCTCCGAACAGCAGCTCCGACGACCGATCAACACCTCCGCCATCGGGCGCGCGGAAGCATTCGCCGACAAGATCGCGGAGTTCGACCGGGGCTTCGAGTCGATCCGCAAGGATTGACGCGAGAAAACCCAGCTGTTTCTCGCAGTTTTTCCGCCAAGCGTCGGAGCTTGACGCATGACAACAAGGACCATGCCGCTCTTCTGGCGTCATCAAAACAAGAATGGAGATTCAAAATGGGTTTTTTCTCGGACCGATCGAAGGATGAGAAGAAGACGATGTTTCTTGCCGCCGTCCAGATGGCGATGGCGGATGGCCATCTGGATCCTAAAGAATCCGCGTGGTGCTTTTTGATTGCTGCAAGGATTGGCCTGACTGAATCTGAAGTCAAGTCGGTGATTGATAACCCAACTTCCGTCAATCTCACGATCCCGAAATCGAAGAAAGAACGTGCCCTCAACCTCATAGAGTTGATCCACGTATCAGAGTCTGATGGCGATGTCTCTCCAGAGGAACTCAAAGTTCTCG
>NHBO02000068.1 GCA_002167845.2 Phycisphaera sp. TMED9
GGCGGCCAGCCGCTGGAGGAGTCCGGTCACGCCTGACATCCCGAACGGGAGTGACTCCTGGCCTTCGTCGACCTCCGAGTCACCCGACTCATCCATCGCTTCAGGATCAATGTCCGATTCATTCGCGACGCCCTCGAGATCGAGTCGCTCCTTGAAGTCATGATTGTTGAAGTCATGATTGNTGAAGTCATGATTGTTGAAGTCATGATTGTTGTCTTGATCTTCGTTCATGATTGAACCTCCCTTTGGTTGAATTCCATTACGGGAGGCATCACCAGGAAGTTCGAGTGAAACTTCACGTGAATTCAAAAGCGTTGTTTAAAGCGCGCCCGAAGGGTCTTTTCCACCGCGCCGCGAGCCGCATCGAACTGGCCGACCGGTCAGAAAATCTCGCCGCGGAAGAACGACGGGCAGGCGCGTGAGATCGAGACTCGAATCACCATTGCCCCCGTGCCGGTCAATCGTGATAGCGATCGTGCACCGCTCGAATCTCGTCGATTCGTTCCATGAGGATCTCGACGAGCTCGGGATCGAAGTGACCGCCTGATTCCTCGGTGAGCAGACTCAGAACCTTCGCTTCCGGCCAGGCATCCTTGTACGCCCGTTTCGAGGAAAGGGCGTCGTAGACGTCGGCGAGACCGACGATTCGCGCGAAGAGTGGAATCTCCTTCCCCTTCAGTCCCTTTCGAGTCGGAACCACCGGTGGCTCGAGCTCCGCATCCGGCTCGATCGGTCCCGGATACCCCGTTCCATCCCATCGTTCGTGATGGTGCAGCGCGACCTCCCGGGCCACGTCATCGAAATCGGTTCGCATTCCCCGAAAGAGCCTGGCGCCGATGACCGCGTGCCGCTGCATGTGGGCGAATTCCGCGTCGTCAAGTCGACCGGGTTTCTTCAGGATCGCATCGGGAATGCCCACCTTCCCGACGTCGTGCAGCATCGCCGCGGTTCGAAGCCGGTCGCGGTTCTTCTCACGTTCGACGTCCGTCACTCCGTGCCGACGGGCCCAGGCGTCATAGAGGACCGTCGAGTATCCCGCGACCCGCTGAACGTGCGTTCCGGTCTCGGTCGGATCACGGACTTCGGCCATCGCGATCATCCGCATGACCAGCGCCCGAGTCATGGCGGTTCGTTCGATCGCCACCGTCGCGAGGCCCGCGAAGTGCTCGATGATCTGCTGGTCCTCATCGGTGAACGGGAGGCCTGCATCCTCTCCTCCCGGGTTCGCGAGTTGCAGGACGCCTCTGATCTTTCCGTCGCGGGTCCGCAACGGAAGACTCAACAACGCCTTGGTGCGATAGCCCGAGGCCAGGTCACGCCCGGTGTCGTAGGAGCAGTCCAGCTCCGGTGGAATCGAGTATGCATCCTCCACCCGGATCACCCGCCCGGTCAGGGCGACCGTGCCGGCGACGCTCTCCAGACTGAGCGACCGACTCATGCGATGCGTGAAGGAACTGTCGCCGCGATTCTCCACCTTCTCGTTCTGGATGTGATTGCACTCCAACCGGTCGCCGGCGATCGTGAAGATCGCTCCCGCTTCCGCGTCGCAGCACATTCTCGCCTCCAACAGGATGCGATCGAGCAGGAGCTCGAAGTCCTGATAGCGATTGAGGTCGGCACCGAGCGAGGTGATCGCCGCGAGGCGTTCCCGATCACGCTGCGCCTCGAGCTCGATGGACTCCTTCTCGGTCTCGATCTGCTCGTTGAGCCTGGCGATGTCGCGATTCGCCTCCTCGAGCCTTCGGCGAGCACGCCGCTGCTCCAACGTCGCCCGCCGTCGTTCGACGTGAATCCGGATCCTGGCCAGAAGCTCCACCACATCGGGCATCTTGACCAGGTAGTCGTCCGCGCCCCGTTCGAACGCCTCGGCCTTCGTCGCCCCCTCCTCCCGGCTNGAGAGAACGATCACCGGCACGTCCGCGAGTCCGGCCGTGCGTCGATAGGCTCGAAGGAGATCGAATCCATCGACCTCGGGCATCACCAGGTCCTGGAGAATGACGTCCGGCTTGAACCGCCTGGCGGTTTCGACCGCGGCCGCCGGATCCTGCTCCGCTTCAAATTCGAATTCAGGCCGGGACGCGAGCATCCGGCGCATTCCTTCGATGACGATCGCCTGATCGTCCACCAGAAGCACCTTGATCGCGTTTCCATTCATGCTGACGCCGAGCCTTTCGGGCGACGATTCTATCCGGACCCGGACGTGCCGGCTTTCGATTCTTCAACCCGACGTCCGCCGCCTCGATCCACCTCAAGCGCTGAAGTAGACGGCGTCAGGGTGATGCACGACGAGGGCGCTGGTGGATTGTTCCGGATCGATCTGCCAGTTCTCCGTCAACCGACAGCCGATTCGATCAGGCTCGAGCAACCGGAACAACGTCTCCTGGTCGGACATCTCGGGACATGCCGGATATCCGAACGAGTACCGACAGCCCTGGTACTTCTGACTGAAGAGTCTCTTGATCTCCGGATCATCGTGGTGCCCGATTCCGATCTCCGCCCTCATCCGCTTGTGCCACATCTCAGCCAGTGCTTCGGCACACTCGACTCCGAAGCCATGCAGATAGAGATAGTCGGCGTAGCGATCCTCCTCGAAGAGCGTTCTGGCCCGCCGTGAGACTTCCTCGCCCATGGTCACGCAGTGGAATCCGACCACGTCNCGTTCGCCGGAATCGAGCGGCCTGAAGTAGTCGGCGAGGCAGCGTTGCTGCCTGGATTGCTGTCGAGGGAACGTGAAACGAGCGATTTCTCGATCCGCATCTTCGGCATCGAAGACCACCAGGTCATCTCCCTGCGAGTTCGCGGGCCACCAGCCATAGACCACCTTCGGATCGAGAATCGGTTCGTCCCGACTGTCCTGCTTGAGTCGCTCAAAGACCGGTTCGGCATGCTCCGCGAGATGGGCCGCGTATTCATCCGCGCTCATCGCCCCTTTCTTCAAGCCCCATTGACCTCGGAAGAGCGCGGTGCGGTTCACGTACGCGAACACCTCGTCCAGCGGAACCGACTCGACCAGCCTCGAGCCCAGGAACGGAGCCACCGGAAGTTCGGCCACCTCGGCCAATGCGGTGGGCGTGACCAGAGTCTCGGTCACGTCACCACGGTCCATCGCCGCCAGACGACTGGAAGCGACCGTGGCCTCGGCCGCCGCTCGTTTCTCCAGGCGTTCGAAGATCTCGGAATCCAGTACTCCCAGTTCATCATTCGCGAGTTTCTCGCAGACGCGAAGCCCTTCGAACGCATCCTTGCCGTAATAGAGCGGGCCGTCGTAGATGTCTCGGAGACGCTTCTCCGCGTGGAATCGCGTCAGCGCGGCACCGCCCAGGATCACCGGGACGGTGATCCCGAGGTCGTTGAGCGACTTCAGGTTCTGCTCCATGACGGTCACCGACTTCACAAGCAGTCCACTCATTCCGATCGAGGTCGCATTCGTGGACTTGAGCGCGTCGACGATCTGCTGCAGCGACTGCTTGATTCCGATGTTGTGAACCGTGTACCCGTTGTTGGTCAGAATGATGTCCACGAGATTCTTGCCGATGTCGTGAACGTCGCCCGAGACCGTCGCAAGGACGATCGATCCCCGCCCGGTGTCCCCTTCGACCTTCTCCATGAGCGGTTCGAGCCTGGCGACGGCTTTTTTCATCACCTCCGCGGACTGCAGTACGAACGGGAGCTGCATCCGTCCGTCTCCAAAGAGCTCGCCGACCACCTTCATGCCCTCGAGCAGATGCTTGTTGATGATGTCGAGCGGCGACATGTCCACCAGGGCTTCATCCAGCGTCTCGGGCAGCCCCTGATCCTCACCGTCGATGATGTGCCGCTGCAGACGTTCCTCGAGTGGAAGCGATTCCAGCGAGACCTTCTCCACGGCATCCTCGCCCTCCGGGAACAGGCCGATGAAGTGGAGAAGCGGATCGAAATCCTCATTCATGCCTTCCGGGCGATCATCTCCGCGTCGATCGAAGATCAGCCACTCCGCCGCAAGCCATTTCTCCTCGTCGATCTTCGTTCGGGGAAGAATCTTCGAGGCGTGAACGATGGCACCGGTCAGCCCCCGTTCCCGAGCGTGCTGCAGGAAGACGGAATTCAAGACGGCGCGGGCTGGTGGGCGGAGTCCGAAGGAGATGTTCGAAAGCCCGAGGATG
Organism: Phycisphaera sp. TMED9; assembly: GCA_002167845.2. Lineage (GTDB taxonomy): Bacteria > Planctomycetota > Phycisphaerae > Phycisphaerales > SM1A02 > UBA12014. The sequence goes on from NHBO02000068.1 coordinate 4,143, forward strand.
ATGCCGCACGCGGGAAACCGCTCCGAGATCAGACGAATGCCCTCGAGCGTCTCGTGTCCGAGCCGACGATCGTCTTCGACCCCGGTCGCGATGGTGAACGTCAGAGGATCGAAGAGCAGATCCTGCTCGTCCAGTCCCCACTTGCCGGTGAAGAGTTCGTGGATGCGAGCGGCGATCTCCAACTTGCGTTCGGCGGTCTTGGCCATGCCGGCCTGAGGATCCTCGTCGATGGTCAGGGCGACGCACGCGGCNCCGTGCGCCTTGAGCAGCGGACAGATGTCGTCAAGCCGCTTCTCGCCGTCTTCGAGATTGATCGAGTTGACGACACACTTCCCACCCAGTCGCTTGAGCCCGGCTTCGATGGTGGCGGCTTCCGTCGAGTCGATCATGATCGGCGCATTGAGACTGGTCGCGTATCGACTCGCGATCTCCGCCATGTCCATCGCCCCGTCCCGCCCGACGAAGTCGACGCAGACGTCAAGAAGATGCGAGCCTCCACGAAGCTCTTCACGTCCCATCGAAACCAGCGCATCCCAGTCTTCGGCGTCCAGGAGTCGCTTGAACTTCCGACTGCCATTGGCGTTGGTTCGCTCCGCGACGATCAGGAAGGAATTGTCCTGCTGGAATTCGGTGAATCCGTAGAGGCTCGAACAACCCGCCGGCATCAGTTCCGAAGCGCGTTCCGGCGCCGAACGATCGCCGACCAGTTCGACCAACGCCGCGATGTGCTCGGGCGTGGTTCCACAGCAACCGCCGATGATGTTGACCCCTCGTTCCTCCACGAACCGACGCATCGCCTGCGCAAANGGCTTCGGTTGAAGAGGGTAGGACGCCTGCCCGTCGACCAGTACCGGAAGACCGGCGTTCGGTACCACCGAAACGAATCGATCCCAATGCTTGCAAAGGAAGTCGACGTGCGTCGTCATCTCGACCGGCCCGGTCGCACAGTTGAGTCCGAGGCTGGCGATCGGCAGCATTCGCAATGCATTCACCGCGGANGCGATGTCGCTTCCGAGAAGCATGGTNCCGGTGGTCTCGATGGTGATCGACACCATGATCGGAACCTGCTCCGGTCCCAGACCTCGCTCGTCGAGCGCCTTGAGACAGGCGTTGACGGCGCACCTGACCTGGAGCAGGTCCTGACACGTCTCGATCAGGAAGGCGTCGGTGCCGCCATCGAGGAGNCCGCGAGCCTGCTCCTCGTAACTGCGAGACATCAGATCCCAGTCCGTCTGCCCGAGGCTGACCAACTTGGTCCCCGGCCCCATCGAACCGAGCACGAAACGAGGCCGACTCGACGTGGCGTACTTCTCACAGGCGGCTCTGGCCAGTTCGACACCCTCTCGGTTCAACTCCCGAGTCATGGCGACGACTTCATCGTCGAACTCCGCACCGACCAGAAGGTTGGCGCCAAAGGTGTTCGTCTCGACGCAGTCGGAACCTGCNTCCAGAAACGTCTCGTGGATCCGCTGGATCATGTCCGGCCGACTCTTGGTGAGAATCTCCGAACAGTTCTCCCGGCCCAACCAATCGTCATGGTGACAATCGGGGCACGATTGAAGGCTCGTTCCCATCGCCCCGTCGATCACCAGAACTCGTCGGGAGAGTGCGTCAAGAAGCGGACTGGTCGACATTCGATCGGGACCTTTCATCGATTACCGGACGTTCTGTGGACGTAGTCACCATGATTGACCATCTAGAACGGTAGGGCATCTACAACATTCTTTCAACCGTTCATCCGGATAAACGGATAAAGGGGTTCCCGCCATCTAGATGGGGCAACCGCCCCGNAATCCACCAACATTGAGGTTCATCGGTTGGGCTACCATGTCACGCTGCCTGATCTTCGAGGGACCACGACGTCTGACCCTCCCAGATTCTCCTTCACTGGAATCCGATCGAATGAATCCTCTTCGCCTCCTACCGCCCGTTTCGGGGCTGATCGTCGGCGCCACGCTCCTGGGCGGCTGTCAAACCACGACCACGGCCGAAGATTCCAAGACCNCCACGGCGTCGATTCCCGACCCAACGGTCGCCGACGAGCATCGCCCGGGGTCGCCGCCCGAGCACGCCTACGAGACGTTCGATGTCGTCTGGGAGACGATCGAAACGCGGCATTTCGACCCCGAGCACAACGGCGTGGACTGGGATGCCGTCCGACTGGAGTATCGACCGATGGTCGAAGACACCAGATCCGAGGCCGAGGTTCGAGCTGTCCTTTCTCAGATGATCAGCGAGCTCGGCCAGTCGCACTTCGTGATCATCCCCGGACCGGATGAGACCGACGACGCGATGGACGACGACCTGCAGGAGGACGCCGGATCGACCGAAGCCGCCGCGTCGACGGAAGCCGCGGCCGACGAAACCTCCAACGTCGAGCTTCCTCCCACCACCGCCGAGGAGGACCGGGCCGACGACGGAGGCGATCGCGGCGACACCGGCATCCGGCTGGACTGGGCCGACGAGGAACCGACCGTCGCCTTCGTCCGCGATGGCAGCACCGCCGATCAGGCGGGCGTCCGCCCCGGCTGGCGTCTCCAGAAGATCGATGGACGTGATCCCTCGACTCGAATCGCCGCGGTGAGAGCAGCCGCCCGCGAAGCCGACGCGGCGATCGCGGACTTCCAGGCCGTGCAGATGCTGAATGGATCGATGATGGGAACGATCGGTGAGACCCGGACCTTCACCTTCCTCGACGACGACGACGAGATGACCGAGATCGAGCTCGGGTTCGCCGGCGAGCCCGGCGTCGCCGTGAAGTTCGGCAACCTTCCCGCAATGACCACCCGATGCACCTCCCGCGTCCTCTCCAGAGAGGAACTCGAGGCGTTCGGAGCGAATCTGGCCGAAGGCGCTACCACGCCGCGGATCGTGCTGGTCACCTTCAACGTCTGGATGTTCCCGATCATGCAGCCGATCGCGGCGGCGGTCGACGCGCACCGCGACGCCGACGGTTTCATCATCGACCTCCGAGGCAACCCGGGCGGGGTGGGCGGGCTCTCCATGGGCGTCGCGGGTCAGTTCATCGACGAGGCGGCGAGCCTCGGCGACATGATCACCCGGGACACCACGATGCACTTCCGGGTCAACCCGCAGCGTTCGACGCCGGACGGTCGGATCGTGAAACCCTACGCCGGCCCGCTGGCGATCATCATCGACAACGCGTCCGCGAGCACCTCCGAGATCTTCGCGGCCGGCCTCCAGCAGCTCGATCGAGCCACGGTCGTCGGGCGAAACTCCGCCGGCGCGGCGTTGCCCGCCATCGTGATCAACCTTCCAAACGGTGATCGGTTCATGTACGCGATGGCGAACTTCACCGGGCCTGAAGGCAAGAGCATCGAAGGCGGCGGCGTGAAGCCGGACCTCGAAGTAACCTTGACCCGGAACGAACTCCTCGAGGTCGGTGATCCCGACCTCGCCACCGCGGTCGAGTGGATCCTCGACGCGGAGCCGACGCGTCCCTGAAATCCCCGAACCGCGACCACCGGTGAAACTCCACCATGGTTTTCCCCAACAACGCCGCACCGACTGAATCGGGAGGCGTGCCGAAGACCGACGTCCCCGTACCGATTGAAACCAAGACACCTCCAGGAGCAGAATCAGATGCGTAGAACCGCAGCCATCACCATCCTCACCGCGACCTTCACCTGCATCGCCGGAACCATCGCGCCCGCGACCGCCGTCGCCTCGGCGCCGGCCCAGGACGAAGCGAAGACGGCCCCCCTTCCGACCGCGAAGGAAGTCGTCGCCATGATGATCAAGGCCCAGGGCGGCGAAGAGGCCCTCACCAAGCATCCCACCGCGTCGATGACCGGGAAGTTCTCGATGCCTGCGATGGGCATGGGTGGCCCGATGAGCATCAAGACCTCGAAGGGCAGCATGCGGATCGAGATCGACATCGCCGGCTTCGGCAAGTCCCTCCAGGGCTACAGCGACGGCGTGGCCTGGTCGATCGACCCGGCCTCGGGCGCCCAGCTGCTCGAAGGATCGATGCTCGAATCGATGAAGCGCCAGTCGAACAGCCGCGGTGATCTCGATCTCTTCAAGATGTGGGACTCGGTCAAGGTCACCGGCCGCGAACGATTCGCCGACACCGACTGCGTCCTTCTCGAACTCAAGAGCGGCAAGGAACGCGAAGTCCGACTGATCGACGAGAAGACGGGCCGCATGATCGCGAGCCGCACCGTGCAGTCTTCGCCGATGGGTGAGATTCCGATCGTCACGACCATCGAGGCCTGGAAGGACTTCGACGGACTCAACATCCCGGTCCGCATGAGCATGGCGGTGATGGGCCAGAAGCAGGTCATCGAAGTCGACAAGATGGACTTCGCGGAGATCCCGCCCGCGACGTTCGCCCTGCCCCCCGCCATCAAGGCGCTGGTCGCCGACAAGAAGGCCCGTGATGCCGAGTCCAAGACGGTTACGGATTCCGATTCCGATTCCGCCTCTTCCAGCGACTCCTCTTCGTCCAAGGATTCGTCCTCCTCCAGCGACTCCTCTTCGTCCAAGGATTCGTCCTCCTCCAGCGACTCCTCTTCGTCCAAGGACTCGTCCTCCTCGAAGTCCGGGTCCTCGAAGTCCGGGTCCTCGAAGTCCGGATCCTCGAAGTCCGGGTCCTCAAAGTCCGGATCCTCGAAGTCCGGGTCCTCGAGGTCCGGCGGCGGCGAATGAGCTCGAACTGCATCGATCTGGGCGAAGTCGCCAAGACCTTCGGCGGGACCAGGGCCGTGCGGGATCTGAACCTTCAGATCCCGTCTGGATCCCTGTGCGGCTTCCTCGGGCCCAATGGCGCTGGGAAGAGCACGACGATCCGAATGATCATGTCGATCATCCGACCGGATCGAGGATCACTTCGCGTCCTTGGTGGCGATGCGCTCGATCACAAGGACCGGATCGGATACCTGCCTGAGGAGCGTGGGGTCTATCGCAAGATGAAGGTCGCCGACTACCTGCGGTACATCGGCAGGCTCAAGGGTGTCGATGCCGCCAGTCTTCGCAAGCTCATCACCGAATCGCTGGAGCGAATCGGACTTCCCGGAGTCGAGAAGAAGCGGTGCGAGGAACTCAGCAAGGGCATGCAACAGAAGGTGCAGTTCCTCGCGGCGATCATCCACAAGCCGGAGTTGATCATCCTGGACGAACCTTTCTCGGGTCTCGACCCCGTGAATGCGATGCTGCTCCACGATCTCATTCGGGAACTTCATGACGAAGGACGGACGATCCTGTTCTCGACGCACGTTCTTCATCAAGCAGAGCGGATGTGTGATCGGATCGTGATGATCGACCAGGGATCGAAGGTGCTTGACGACGAACTCGAGACGATCCGCGAACGATTCGATCCTCGAACGATCATCGCCGAGCCGCTCGGCGATCCTGCGGAGTTGAGTTCGCTTCTCAAGAATGCGCCGGAAGTCGAATCGATCGAAATCGACGACGAGGGGCGGGTGCATGCCAGACTGCGGCAGGACATCGACGCGGATCGCGTGATGGCTGCCGCCATCGCGGGCGGACCGCTGCGTTCGATCGAACGAGCTCGGACCACCCTCGACGAAGTGTTTCTTCATCTGGTCAATCGCCCGCTCCAGCACGGGGCAGCGGATCCCGCGGAGGCCGCACATGTCTGATCGCAACCTCGCCAAGATCGGCGTCATCGCCTGGCGGGAATTCCGTCACACCGCGCTGACCAAGGCGTTTCTCTTCGGTGCCGTGATTCTTCCCATCGGCATGATGGGCATGCTTCTCGTCCTGCCGCTGCTCTTCGCCTCGCAGTTCAAACCACTCATCGGCGAGGTCGCCGTGGTGGATTCGACCGGCAGCTTCGCGGGGGCCTTCGACGCCCTCGTGGTGGAACGACGCGATCGTGATCGATCCGGCGACGCGGAAGAGGTGATCCGAAGACTTGGGATCGATGATCGCGGCGGAATGCTCAGTGGTGGGATCGCCGCCGCCGCGGAGGATGCCGCGGTCGGCGAGGTGACCGCGACGGACTTCAAGCCGAACTCGGACGACCTCGTCGAACGACTCAAGAAGGAAGCCCGCGACGGCCGGTGGATCGCCGTCGCAGTGATCCCTGAGGAACTTCTCGACGAGGCGGACGCCACCGAAGAACAGAAGGCTCCGATGATCGACCTCTTTCTTCCCAAGGAGACGTCGCCCCGCCACGGCGACGAGATCAGCGACCTGATCCGCTCCACGACGGTTCGAGTGCGTTTCTCGGCCGCGGGCGATGACTTCGAACGCGTCCAGACCATGCTCGATCGCCCGACGGTGGATGTTCGCCGCCTGGGAAGCGAGGCCGGCAAGGAATCAGGTGACTCGAAACTTCGGATGCTGATTCCGTTCGGGTTCATGATGTTGCTTTGGATCGCCACCTTCACCGCGGGCAACTTCCTGCTGACCTCGACGATCGAAGAGAAGTCCAACAAGGTGATCGAAGTCGTGCTCAGCGCGGTCGGGCCGCTGCAACTCCTCTGGGGGAAGATCCTCGGACTGGCCCTGGTCTCCCTGGTCATCCTGATCACCTACGGCGGTCTCGCGATCGCCGGGATCGCGGCCCTCGCCCTCACCGAACTGCTTTCAATCACCGTGCTTCTCTGGGCGGTGGTGTTCTTCCTGATCGCCTACTTCACCGTCGCCGCACTCATGGCCGCGATCGGAAGCGCCGTGAACGAACTGAGCGAAGCACAGACCTTCATGGCGCCGGTCATGGTCGTCCTGATCGTCCCGATGCTTCTTTGGATGCCGATCAGCGAAAATCCGAACGGCACCCTGGCCGTCGTGGCGAGCATGCTCCCGCCGATCCTCCCGTTCGCCATGGTCATGCGGATCGGCGCCGCGACGGACCCGGTCCCGGTCTGGCAACTCCTGCTCTCGACCGGGATCGGCATCGGCTCGGTCGTGGGACTGGTCTGGGCTGCCTCGCGGATCTTCCGCGTGGGAATCCTGATGCAGGGCAAACCACCCTCGCCATTGGAGCTCATCCGCTGGATCCGCCAGGCGTGAGGCGCCGCACATGAGTTCGTGGGCGTCATGGGAGCCGTGGCTCATCGGTGGTTTCATCGCCCTGATCCTGATCGGGTTCATCACGCGTGCGTTGTTCGGAGATCGAGCCCGCGGACATCCACGCTGCTTCCGCTGCGGCCATGCGTTCGGGCGTGACGACCAGATGACCTGCACGGAGTGCGGTTGGACCGCCCGATCCCCCCGCGATGCGCTTCGGACCCGACGGCACTGGCGCAAAGCCGTCCTTGGCGCCGTACTCCTGTTCGCCTCGGCCGCCCTCATCAGACTTCATGCGGCTGGTGGCAACCCGATGTTCCTGGCGCCGGATCGAATGCTGATCATGCTCCTTCCGTTGGATCCCACCGCGGACGGGACCATGCAGGGACCGATCGCCGAAGAACTCCGACGCCGCCTCATGATCGACGAACTGGACGAGGCCGAGGTTGATCTTCTCTTCGATCGAATCGCCACTGGTGATGGATGGGCGACGCCGGGAAGCGAGGCCTGGCAGGCTCGATACGGCGGACTCGTCAATGCCTGGCGAAGCCGTCTGGTCCGACCGGGTGATCCGGAAGCGGCCACGCTCCTCTCGATCCCGCCAAGGATCGATATCGAGGTTCCTGGCGAATGGCCGCTTGATCTCACGGTGCCGGCGGAACTCGACGTCGAAGACTGGTGGCCGATCGGAACCGAGTGCGTGATTGAACTGCGATGGCGACGGACCGACGACGGTGGTTCATCCTCGGCCCCCATCGCCAGGATCGGCTATCGAAACCGAGCCTCCGTCGGTCGCCCCCATTCGATCCAACTCCCACCCGTGAACCAATGGCCGAAGGAAGCGACGGTCGAAGCCACGATTCAGGCCCGCTTCGTCGATGCGGAGTCGCTCCTGCTCGCCGACGCGGGAATCGAATCGACCGGTGAATCTGATCAAGACGGTGACATGCTCCCGGACATTCCACCGTTCGCATCGATGCCCGTGGTCCGATCTTCCACGAAGCTTCTCCGGCCCTTGGACCTCGCGCTTCCAGATGCCTCGCCCTGGGCGGGCGATGATGCGACGGACGAGGCGATTCGCGTGATCTTCGCTCCCGGCCTGCGAAGGTGGGAGAAGATGTCCCGGCCCTACGCGATCCGGTTCGACTTCCGAAGAGCCGCCGACCAACGATTCGAGTCCACGCTTCTGGGCTTCGTCGTCGAAATCGTTGAACGCATGCCTGATGGAACGGAACTCGTGCGACGTCGCTCCAGAATCTGGATGCCCGGTGGAATGGGACCGAACGGCAACTGGCGGTCACGTTGGGGAATCTCCGAAGAGGACGCCGACGCGCTCGCTCGAGCCTTCGACCCGACGCCTGGAAGCAGTTGGTTCATGCGAATTCGCGGTGACGCTCGACTCGCCCGCCTGGCAAGGGCGTCGGTGGTGAATCAAGGCGGTGATCCCACGGTCTTCACCCGGTGGTGGGCGGGCGAGGTGACTCGCCCGCTCCGAACGACCGACGAGACCCGGCGTCCGTTCATCCGCCGATGGTTCCATCCCGACGGGGTGCGGACACCCGAGGCGACAGATCAGTCCCAGCCCTGATCAGACGATTCCTTCCATTGAAGACCTGATTCGGCGCCCCCTTGAGACAACACGCATGGTGTTCATCGGCCCTCCCTTCCATCGAGGGCCGGAGGACGCCGCATGTCAAATCCAGGGAATCCCTCATCCGACTCCACAAGTCGCGGATCACCTCGAAAATCCGAGTGGCACAACGCCGAAGGCATATTTGCCATATTTCCATATATGTGATATGGTTTTCCATATCATATGAAGACAACGCTGAACATCGATGACACGGTTTTCACCCGGCTCAAAACGGAGGCGGCGAGCTCTGGTCGGACCATGAGCGAGCTTGTCGAGTCGGCATTGCGTCTTCTTTTGACGAGGGGTACCGGGGCAAAGGATTTGCCCCCCCTCCCCTCGTTCGACGGTGGTGGCACCACCGTTGACATCGCCGACCGCGAACATCTCTGGCGCGCCAAGGAAGGCCGCTAGAGATGTTCGTCGTCGACGCGAACGTGCTGGCGATCGCCGCGGATCGCCAGGATCCGGGACATGACCAGTGCCGCGCGAGGCTGGATCTTTGGCGAGCTCAACCCGGCCCCTGGTACCTGACCTGGCCGATCGTCTTTGAGTTTCTCGCGCTGACCACCCACCCTGGCATCTACCGACAACCCTGGACCGTCGAGGACTCCTGGAAGTACGTTGAAGCGATTCTGGCCGCACCGTCCCTGTCGATGATCAGCGCGGGCGAGCGCCATCAGGAGATCCTCGATCAGCTGCTGACCGATCTCCCGGATCTCCGCGGAGCACAGATGCACGAAACCCAGATCGCCGCCACGATGATCGAGCACGGCGTCCGGCGAATCGTGACTCGAGACGCGCTTTTTCACCGATTCCCGATGCTGGAAGTCGTCGACCCGCTCCGGGCTGCGTAGCGGACCATCTGCCGATAAAAACTGATTTCAACGATCAAGATCGGCGAACGAAAGCACTTTAGAACGATTTCCTGACAATAATGTCCGTCGGCGAATCGGGAGTTGAATGCGTCGAGATATAGTCGACCGCTCGTGCAGTCGACTCGTGTCTTTGCCTCTGAAGAATGACACTGCAGTCAGGCCAGTCAGACGTGGAAATTGAGGAGAGAAAGATGAAGAAGTGCGCTCACTTGATGTTGGTCACGGCTGCCGCGTGTGGACTCTCGTCCACTTCGCTCGCAGGCGTCGTCCCCACGTTCGCATCCTGGGCCGATGCCGGGAGCGGATCGCTGAACGGAGTCAACTTCACCGTCGCCAAGAGCGGCGGAGGGACCCTCAACAACTCGTACGTCGGCTCCGCGGAATTCAATGCCATTTACTGGGACGACACCGGCGACCAGCAATACCTTGAATACTCCAATGGCCAGGATTTCACCATCACGTTCGACTCGGCGATCTCGAGCCTCTCTCTCTACACGTACTACTGGCGAGGCTCAGAAACCGGAGGGACTGACGTATACACCCTGAGCGAGTCATTCACGGCCAACGCGACTTTCAGCGGAACCGTGGTCGGAGACACCCTCACGGGCTCGGAGTGGAACAGTGGCATCCTGTCCTTCTCGGGACCAGTCACCACGCTGACCATCACCCTTGGAGCCGCGCCGTCGACTCCGGGGAACTACCAAGGCTTCACGATGGCCCAGCCCGCAGGCTCCCAGGCCGTTCCCGGCATCGGTGGCCTCGCGGCCATCGCGGGCGTCGGCCTGATCGGCCGTCGTCGACGTCGCTGAGGCGACCGCAGGGCCCGCCAGGGCCCACGCTCGTTCACCCGCCACGGGCGAACGAGCGATCCGAGATTCGCCACAGGGGCGTCGCCACACGCGACGCCCCTGTGCATTTTCTGTCGACTGACCCCGGTCGGTGCGGGGCCGTGGCACAACGGAAACATGCTCATCTACGCGGGCATCGACGAAGCCGGTTACGGCCCCATGCTGGGGCCGCTGTGCGTGGGATGCTCGGTGTTCGCGATCGACAACGCGGACCCCGCCGACGGCCCACCGAACCTCTGGGACCGCCTCGACGACGTCGTGACCCGCGGGGCCCGCGACGCCCGCCGCCGCATCGCGGTCGACGACAGCAAGAAACTCAAGGGCTCGAACCAGGCCAAGGCCCACCCACTGCGTCATCTCGAGCGGGGCGTGCTGTCGTTCCTGTCCACCCGGACCAGCGACGAGCCGGGTGACCGCGGACACGCCCCGCCCGCGACCGACGACGCACTCTTCGCCCTCACCGGGACGGACCTTCCGACCACCGTCGCGACGCCGTGGTATCAGTCGAACACCACGCTCCCGGTCGCCCACGACGCGGACGCGCTCGCGATCGACGCGGCCCGACTCGATCGCGGCCTGTCCGCCGCCGGCGTCCGACTGCTCGAACTCCGCTGCGAAGCGATCGACGCCGGGGAGTTCAACCGGCGACTCTCGGCCGGATCGAACAAGGCGTCGATCAACCTCGACGCGGTCGCCCGCCACGTCGCCGACGTCCGGCGGGCGAGTCGGGCGGCCGACCCGGACGCCGTTCCTCGGATCGTCTGCGATCGCCAGGGCGGAAGATCGCACTACCGCGAATGGCTGCAGGGTTGCTTCCCCGATGCCTCGATTCGGATCCTCGGGGAGACCGAGACCATCAGCCGGTATCGGCTGGACGATTCCGGCGGCGGATTCGTGATCGGCTTCGAGACCGGCTCCGAGGATCGGCACCTGCCGATCGCGCTGGCGTCGATGACCGCGAAGTACCTCCGGGAACTCGCGATGGTCCGGATGAACCGGTTCTTCAAGGAGCACCTTCCCGAACTCCGACCCACCGCCGGTTATGTCCAGGACGGCCGCCGTTTCGTGGAAGAGGTCCGGCCGGTGATCGAAACCGTGGGAATCGACCGGCTGGAGTTCATCCGGACCTCCTGATCCGAACGCCTCGGAAAACCCCGTTTGGAGCGAGATTCCGACGATCCGACCGATCCCGGGCGGGATCCGGTTCCGGGTATTCAACCCCTCTATTCAACCGCTGCGCTTGATTCGACCGACGGTTTCCCTAAGATGTTGAATTCTCCACTCGGGGCTCCGTCCCCGCCATCGCCGACCGGCGATGGAGTCAAAGGAGCGATTCCGATGCCAGGTGACTCCGACAACGATGATGACGCTGGCTGCTAACCCCAGCCTCCGCGCCAGCATCGCCTCACCCCGCAACGGTCTCAAGTGAACAATCAAAGTCCCGGACGTTCGGAACGTTTCCGAACCTCCTTCGCCCCGATCGAGGCCTGCGATCGGAATGTGATTCTCAAGAGAGCCTCTTGGCTCGCCCAGGCCGAGTGACTGATCCAGGAAACAACGATGTCCATCGACCTCTCCCGCGTCCGCAACATCGGCATCTGCGCCCACATCGACGCCGGCAAGACCACCGTCACGGAGCGGATCCTGTTCTATACCGGCATGAACTACAAGTTGGGCGAAGTGCATGAAGGCACGGCGACCATGGACTTCCTCGAAGAGGAACAGGAGCGTGGCATCACGATCCAGTCCGCGGCGACGACCTGCCCCTGGACCTTCAACGACAACGAGTACAAGGTCAACCTGATCGACACGCCGGGCCACGTCGACTTCACCATCGAAGTCGAACGATCCCTCCGAGTGCTCGATGGCGCGGTCGCCGTCTTCGACGGAAAGGAAGGCGTCGAAGCGCAGTCCGAGACCGTCTGGCGACAGGCCGACCGGTACGAAGTCCCCCGAATGTGCTTCGTCAACAAGATGGACAAGCTCGGTGCCGACTTCGACTACAGCTTCAAGACCATCCGAGAACGTCTCGGCGCCAACGCGATCGCGATGCAGATCCCGATCGGTGCCGGCGACGACCTTGCGGGGATCATCGACCTCCTCGAAATGAAGGCGTTCTACTTCGACGCGAACGAGCTGGGCGCGAAGGTGGACGAGCGAGAGATTCCGGCCGAACTCATGGACGACGCGGAACTCTGGCGTTCCGATCTTCTTGAGAAGGCCGCCGAACTCGATGACGAGCTCATGGAGACCTATCTCGACACCCCCGACAAGGTCACCATCGAACAGATCAAGGCCGCGATCCGCAAGGGAACCATCGCCCTCGAATGCAACCCGGTCTTCTGCGGCTCCGCGTTGAAGAACATCGGTGTCCAGCGACTGCTCAACGGTGTCATCGAGTACCTCCCCGATCCCACCGAAGTCCCGGCCATCGAAGGCACGGACCCCCGGGATCCCGATGTGAAGCTCATTCGGACCCACAGCGAGAGCGATCCGTTCTCCGCACTGGTCTTCAAGGTGGTCAACGACACCCACGGCGACCTGACCTATGTCCGGGTCTACTCGGGCGTCCTCGCCAAGGGCAGCCGGGTGCTCAATCCCGGAAACAACAAGAAGGAGAACGTCTCCCGAATCTATGAAATGCATGCGAAGGACCGCGACGCCCTCGATGAGGTCGGGGCCGGTCAGATCGTGGCATTGATCGGGCTGAAGAACTCCTTCACCGGTGACACCGTCTGCGATCCCGACAAGCCGGTGATCCTGGAACGGATGACCTTCCCGGAGCCGGTGATCTCGATGTCGATCGAACCCAACACCGCCGACGACAAGAAGAAGCTCGGCGATGCGTTGGTGACCATCCGCCGCGAGGACCCCTCGTTCCGTACCCAGTACAACGATGAGACCGGCGAGACGATCATCTCGGGCATGGGTGAACTTCACCTTGAGATCATCAAGAACAAGCTGGTCCGTGACATGAAGGTCGACGTCACCGTCGGACGCCCCCGGGTCTCCTACCGCGAGACGATCCAGGGAACCGCCGCCGACGTTCGAGGCCTGTTCAAGAAGCAGACCGGTGGCCGCGGTCAGTTCGGCGATGCGGTGATCACCGTCAGTCCCGTCACCGAGGCGGAAGCCGAGGAACAGGAACTGAAGATGAAGAACGGCGTCGCGTTCGTCGACAAGATCGCCGGCGGCGTCATTCCCCGCGAGTACATCCCGTCGGTCGAGACCGGCGTTCGTGCCGCTGCGGCCAGTGGTGTCATCGGCGGCTATCCGCTCATCAACGTCAAGGTGGAACTGGTCTACGGTTCCTACCATGACGTCGACTCCAGCCAGGTCGCGTTCGAACAAGCCGGCGCTCTGGCCTTCCGACAAGCGGTGACCAAGGCCGGCCCCGCGCTGCTCGAGCCGATCATGAAACTCTCCGTCACCACGCCGGACGAGTACTTTGGAACCGTGAGTGGCGATATCGCCAGTCGTCGCGGCCACATCGTCGACTCCGAACTTCGCGGAGTCGTGCGAATCATCACCTCGGAAGTCCCCCTTTCCGAGATGTTCGGCTACACCACGACGCTTCGTTCCATGACCGCCGGCCGCGCCACCAGTTCGATGGAACCCGCGGAATACCGCGTGATGCCCGACAGCCTCAAGGACGCCGTCCTCGCCGACACGTGATCCAAGAGAACCTGGCAGAAAGCCGAGAAGACCATCAGGCCGCTTGCGACTCATGTCGCAGGCGGCCTGTTCATTTCTTGAGCGAAGAAACACGCTGATCCGAACTCCCAGAAAATCTCGCGCACGCGATTCGCTCGCTCGTTACCGTTTCAATCCATGAACGATGCCGTGAACATCGAAGCCAACGAAGACTTGCGGGGCGAGTATGAAATCGCGATCGAGTCATGGCTC